>NZ_CP022540.1:2485000-3231004 GCF_002237555.1 Antarctobacter heliothermus
TGAAGAGCAAACCCGGGGAACTGAAACATCTAAGTACCCGGAGGAAAGGAAATCAATTGATACTCCCCTAGTAGCGGCGAGCGAACGGGGATCAGCCGAGCCTTGAGAGTGACTAGAATGTGCTGGGAAGCACAGCCATAGCGGGTGATAGCCCCGTATAGGAAGCTCAATGGGACGTATTAAGTAGGGCGGAACACGTGAAATTCTGTCTGAAGATCGGAGGACCACCTTCGAAGGCTAAGTACTCCTTGCTGACCGATAGTGAACCAGTACCGTGAGGGAAAGGTGAAAAGCACCCCGACGAGGGGAGTGAAACAGTTCCTGAAACCGAACGCCTACAATCAGTCGGAGCTTGACTGGACTCTAATGACAATCTCAGCCATGTCAGCGCTTTATCGAAAGCGGTTATTGAGCGGCAATCGCCGTCAAGTCGCCGATAAGATAAGGCAAAAAACATGGCGGATGGAACCTTTGCAGTGCTACTGATCGTGCTCGGTCTGACCGACATGACACAGGATCACTGCGGAACGACAGATGGCTGCCTCGGGCAGTCGGATGTCACACCACGGCTGGCCGTCTCGGCTGGTGAAGTGGTGAAACGGCGGGCCAAACCTGCTGCTGAAACCTACATGCGCTACGATCTGGGGCACCGCAACGGTCCCTTCGGCCATGCGGTCGGGCTTTCAGTTGGCGAAAAGGGAGAGGCCTGGGTCGGCTACGGCGCGACCTACCGGATTGATCTGTGGCAGAGCGGCTTCTACGTCGAACTGCACACGATGCCGGGGCTGTACTTCGATAACGGCGGCTTTGATCTAGGTGGAATGCTTGCATTCCGGTCAGGGATCGAGCTGGGCTTTGAAACGTCCCGCGGCTGGCGCTTTGCGCTGAGCTATGACCATCGGTCAAACGCGGAGATCTACGAGGCCAATCCCGGTATCGAAACGGTGCAATACCGTGTCTCCATCCCGAGCAGATAAGGTTATCATTAGTGTCCAGTCTTGTGACGGCGTACCTTTTGTATAATGGGTCATCGACTTGGTCTATCTAGCAAGCTTAAGCCGATAGGTGTAGGCGCAGCGAAAGCGAGTCTTAATAGGGCGTCGAGTTAGATGGATCAGACCCGAAACCGAGTGATCTAGGCATGACCAGGATGAAGGTAAGGTAACACTTACTGGAGGTCCGAACCCACACCTGTTGAAAAAGGTCGGGATGAGTTGTGCCTAGGGGTGAAAGGCCAATCAAACTCGGAGATAGCTGGTTCTCCGCGAAATCTATTTAGGTAGAGCGTCATCCGAATACCCCCGGGGGTAGAGCACTGGATGGGTAATGGGGCCCCACAGGCTTACTGATCCTAACCAAACTCCGAATACCGGGGAGTACTAGATGGCAGACACACTGCGGATGCTAACGTCCGTAGTGGAGAGGGAAACAACCCTGACCTACAGCTAAGGCCCCCAATTCATGGCTAAGTGGGAAAGCAGGTGGGACGACCAAAACAACCAGGAGGTTGGCTTAGAAGCAGCCATCCTTTAAAGATAGCGTAACAGCTCACTGGTCTAAATAAGTTGTCCTGCGGCGAAGATGTAACGGGGCTCAAGCCATGAGCCGAAGCTTAGGATGCGTGAGCATGGTAGCGGAGCGTAGTGTGATATAGCTTCATGTCTCTTTATCCCTTCGGGGAGACCGGAGACACGAAGCTTTCGATGAAGCCGGCGCGTGAGCGATCCGGTGGAGAGATCACTAGTGAGAATGATGACATGAGTAGCGACAAAGAGTGTGAGAGACACTCTCGCCGAAAGTCCAAGGGTTCCTGCTTAAAGCTAATCTGAGCAGGGTAAGCCGACCCCTAAGGCGAGGCCGAAAGGCGTAGTCGATGGGAACCAGGTTAATATTCCTGGGCCAGGAGGATGTGACGGATTGTGGCGGCGTGCGTGCCTTATCGGATTGGCGCGTATCCAAGACAGTCCCTGGAAATAGCCCTCCATTAGATCGTACCCTAAACCGACACAGGTGGACTGGTAGAGAATACCAAGGCGCTTGAGAGAACGATGTTGAAGGAACTCGGCAAAATACCTCCGTAAGTTCGCGAGAAGGAGGCCCGGCGTAAGAGCGTCGGGGGCACAAACCAGGGGGTGGCGACTGTTTATTAAAAACACAGGGCTCTGCGAAGTCGCAAGACGACGTATAGGGTCTGACGCCTGCCCGGTGCCTGAAGGTTAAAAGGAGGGGTGCAAGCTCTGAATTGAAGCCCAGGTAAACGGCGGCCGTAACTATAACGGTCCTAAGGTAGCGAAATTCCTTGTCGGGTAAGTTCCGACCTGCACGAATGGCGTAACGACTTCCCCGCTGTCTCCAACATCGACTCAGCGAAATTGAATTGCCTGTCAAGATGCAGGCTACCCGCGGTTAGACGGAAAGACCCCGTGCACCTTCACTACAGCTTCGCACTGGCATCAGACACAACATGTGCAGGATAGGTGGTAGGCTTCGAAGCAGGGACGCCAGTCTCTGTGGAGCCTCCCTTGAGATACCACCCTTGTTTTGTTTGATGTCTAACCGCGGTCCGTTATCCGGATCCGGGACCCTGCGTGGTGGGTAGTTTGACTGGGGCGGTCGCCTCCTAAAGCGTAACGGAGGCGCGCGAAGGTTGGCTCAGAGCGGTCGGAAATCGCTCGTTGAGTGCAATGGCAGAAGCCAGCCTGACTGCAAGACTGACAAGTCGAGCAGAGTCGAAAGACGGCCATAGTGATCCGGTGGTCCCAAGTGGGAGGGCCATCGCTCAACGGATAAAAGGTACGCCGGGGATAACAGGCTGATACTGCCCAAGAGTCCATATCGACGGCAGTGTTTGGCACCTCGATGTCGGCTCATCTCATCCTGGGGCTGGAGCAGGTCCCAAGGGTATGGCTGTTCGCCATTTAAAGAGGTACGTGAGCTGGGTTTAGAACGTCGTGAGACAGTTCGGTCCCTATCTGCCGTGGGTGTAGGAGATTTGAGAAGAGTTGCCCCTAGTACGAGAGGACCGGGGTGAACGATCCACTGGTGGACCAGTTGTTATGCCAATAGCAGTGCTGGGTAGCTATGATCGGAAAGGATAACCGCTGAAGGCATCTAAGCGGGAAGCCCCCTTCAAAACAAGATCTCCCTGAGGACCGTGGAAGACCACCACGTCGATAGGCCAGAGGTGTAAGCACAGCAATGTGTTCAGCTGACTGGTACTAATGGTCCGATAGGCTTGATTTGATCCAGTAACAGCAAGGTTAATCACCGAGCTCTACGGACAAATAAGCATACTACACCGTAAACACAGTAAACTTCGACCTGGACAACGACCTCGCCCCAAAAGCGACGGTGTTGATTGATTGACGATGCATCACAAATGCATCGTCCTGGTTTTTCCTTGGTTTGGTGGTCATAGCACGAGCAAAACACCCGGCTCCATTCCGAACCCGGCCGTTAAGTGCCGTCGCGCCAATGGTACTGCGTCTTAAGACGTGGGAGAGTAGGTCGCCGCCAAACCTAGAAAAAACCAGATACTCTATACGACAACCAATACAAAAAGCCCCGTAGGTGAAAACCTGCGGGGCTTTTCTCATAAATCAAAAATGACGTGCCTATAACTTCGAAGAACAGTCGTGAACCAGGTCCAGAAAACGACCCTGAATCGCTGTCGGAAACCAACAGGAACGAAAAGTCAGACCAATCGGCCGCGCCGGTACGTCCGGTTGAACCACAAGTTTGACCATCAATCCTTGACGAATTTCCGCCGCGGCCTGGCCACCTGATACACACCCCAGCATATCGCTTTGTCTCAGGGTTTCTCGCATCAAGAGGACCGAACCGCTTTCGATAACGTTTCGGGGCGGTGCCATTCCACGATTCTGAAAGAAGGATTCAAACTGGTGCCGGGATGGCGCTTCCTGTCGAGGAACTATCCAAGTCTTCTGTGCCAGTGCGTCGATCGAGGGGGAAGGGCCTCGGGTCATTGGATGATCTGGGCCCGCCACGAAACATAAACGATCTTCGAAAAGCGGGCGTTGTTCTACCTCCGCCATGGGTGGCGGATCCCGTAGAGCGCCCAAAATCATGTCGATCTTGCCCGAAACCAACCCGGCCAGCAGATCATCGTAGCGACCGTCCAATACGGAAATAGGGATGCCTGGACGTTCCTTTTGAAAGGCTACCAAAACAGACGGCAGCAGGTTGGAGCGGCATAGTGGCAATGCGCCGACCACAATTCTTCCCCCAATGCGACCATCGAATTCGGCCAGATCTGCTTCGGCTTGATCCAACTCGGCAAAGGCAAGCCGGGCGGCACGGCACAGTGTGAGACATGCGCGACGCGGGACAAGCCCACTCGCCGCGCGGTCAAAAAGTGGTCGCGCGGCCGCCCGTTCAAGATCGGTGATTGCGCGTTGAACCGTTGGCTGGGACAACCCAAGTCGTCGAGCTGCCAATGTAACATTGCCGTTGTCCGCCGTCGCGATGAGCGCAATCAATTGGGACTGTGTGACCACACGCGAGAGGCCAGCAGCCATCGATTCTAGCGCCGGGTCCAATCGATCCAGTGCGCGGCGGACCCGGGCCAATAAGACCGCGCCGCGATCCGTGGGAAAGGCACCAGTGCTGCTGCGCTCGAACAAGGGGCTGCCCACTGCGGCCTCCAGCTTGTGAAGAGCATGAGTCACGGCGGTTTGGGACAGGCCGTGGAACTGCGCCGCTCCGGTTAGTGAGCGGGTGTCAGCAATCGCCGGAAGCAGGCGCAAGTGCCGGAGATTTCTGGGGATGACTTGTTTGGTTGGCATTCCTGCTCTGCTCCGACGCTCATCGATTTCGGCAGGATCAACGAAATCCGCGGAAATGCCACCAAGATGGCCAAGTTAGCCAACATTGCCAAGAAGCAGCGGAGGGATTCTTGGAACCTCAACTTCTTCCAAGTGTCGAGGGTACCTGGAACGAATACAGCCAAGGTCAGGACCAGCATGAGATATGCGCGAAAGTTGGTGATGCCCTGAGGGGCGACATATCATGGCGGTGTCGAAGCGCCGTCAATTCTCAACCGAGAAAGGGATATGCCACATGCAAGAGAATACCATCACCCAGCTATCTGATCCATCCGGGATTTCGCCGGACCCGCTGACCGACCTCATCCGGGACGGCGCGCGCAAGCTGATCGAGCAGGCGATTGAGGCGGAACTGTCCACGCTGCTTGGCGCCTTTGCCGATCACAAGCTTGAGGATGGTCGCGCAAGACTGGTTCGTCATGGGCACCTGCCCGAGCGTGAGATTTTGACCGGTGTCGGGCCTGTTGCCGTGACGGTGCCGCGTGTGCGGGACCGCAAGCCGGGCACGGACAAGATCGCGTTCACGCCCAGCATCCTGCCGCGGTATCTGCGCAAGGCAAAGTCGGTCGAAGAGCTGCTGCCCTGGCTTTACCTGAAGGGCGTGTCCACCGGCGATTTCAGTGAGGCGCTTGCCGCCCTGCTGGGGCCACACGCCAAGGGCCTCTCGGCCACTACGATCACGCGGCTGAAAGCGGACTGGTGGTCCGAGTACGAGGCCTGGGAAAAGCGTGACCTCGGCACCCGGCGGTTTCTCTACATCTGGGCCGACGGCGTCTATTTCAAGCCGCGAAGGGCCGAGGAAAAACAATGCGTTTTGGTGATCGTGGGTGCGGATGAATACGGCCGCAAGGAGCTGCTGGCCATGACCGACGGCTTCCGCGAAAGCACTCAGAGTTGGCGCGAGGTTCTGCTCGATCTCAAACGCCGCGGACTGAAGCAGGATCCCAAGCTCGCCATAGGCGACGGCGCCCTGGGGTTCTGGGCGGCACTGCGCGAGGTCTTCCCCTCGACACAGGAGCAGCGGTGCTGGCTCCACAAAACCATGAACGTGCTCAACGCGCTGCCGAAATCGGTGCAAGCCAAGGCCAAGGCGCACCTGCACGACATCTGGCAGGCCGAAACCCGAGCCGCGGCGTCGGCCGCCTTCGACTTCTTCGTCGATGCCTACGGCGTGAAATGGGACAAGGCAGTCGCCAAGTTGGTCAAGGATCGGGATGCACTACTGACCTTCTACGACTACCCGGCCGAACACTGGAAACACATCCGGACGTCAAATCCGATCGAGAGCACGTTCGCCACCGTCAGACACAGGACGAAACGCACCAAGGGCTGCCTCAGCCGCAAGACTGGGCTCGCCATGGCTTTCCGGCTGATGATGTCTGCTCAGACGAAATGGCGAAAACTCGACGGGCGGAATCGCCTCCCGGAGGTCATCAGCGGGGTTGAGTTCCGCGACGGCGTCCGCCAACTTCAAAACGCCGCCTGATCACGCGTCACCAACTTCTGCGCATATCTCGACCAGCATGGCGAAAACGTCGAGAAAATTAGTCTATGAAGTTCGAACCCGCCGTTCAGTTCACTGTCCAAGCTGATTTGTTTTTGGCGATGTCCTATCGGTGATTGCAGCAAGACAATCTGGTTCAGCTCACAGGGGTGGCGCGCGGCGGCGCGTTCTGGCTTTTCACGGGTCAGCTGCGTTCCTCATCGACCAATTTCTTGTAGGCCGCCCGGATTCGGTGAAACACCGGCCCGGCTTTCCCGCCGCCGATCACGCGTCCATCGATCATGAAAACAGGGGTCTGAGCTCCAAAGGTGCCGGTGAGAAAGGCCTCATCCGCACCGTAGGTGTCGACCAGTGAATAGTTCCGCTCAAACACAGGGATGTCCAAGGTCATACACAGGTCGATCACTTTTTGGCGGGTGATGCCGTTCATGCAATAGTCACCGGTTGATGTCCAAACGGCCCCGCCGCGAACGATAAAGAAGTTGCAGGCGTTGGTCGTGTTCACAAACCCGAAAGGGTCCAACATCAGCGCCTCATCCGCGCCTGCGCGGACTGCATGGTTCAGCGCAATGATGCAGTTGAGTTTGGAGTGTGAGTTCAGCTTGGCATCCTGCGTCAGTGGCAATCCTCGATGATGGGGTACAGTGAACAGAGAAATGCCGCGTTCAATAACACTATCATCGGGCTTCGAATGCTCGGCAATGATGACAATGGTGGGACCGTATATGCTCAGATGTGGGTGTTGGAATGGTTTCTTCTTGCGCCCGCGCGTGACCATTAGCCGGATATGCACATCTGTCGTCATGCCGTTGGCATCCAGCGTATCCCAGATGGCTTGTGTCAGGTCAGCTCGCGTTTTGCCGATGTCCAGATCCAGATACAGCGCCGCCTCATACAGGCGGTCCAGATGCGCGTCCAGAAAGGGGATATGGCCGTCATACAGGCGCAACCCCTCCCAGATGCCATCCCCAAGAAGAAAGCCGCTGTCGTACACCGATACCTGCGCCTCGTCTCGGTGCACAATCTCCCCGTTGACGTAAATTCGGATATCGTCATTGCGTGCATCGGGCGCGGCGTCATGAGTTGAAACATGGCTGTCGGTCATGGGGCTGTCCTGTTTGAAATCGTGCGAACCGTGGCATGGCCTACGCGTGGTGAAAAGGCCAACAGGCTTGTCGGGTTGAGATGGTCAGGCTATTTATCCGGTATGACGGATGATCCAGATGCCATTTTGGCCAAACTGCCGACCAGACTGAAAGATGCCCGCCGCGCGCAAGGGCTGTCACTGGATGCCGTGGCCAAATTGTCGGGCGTGTCCCGTAGCATGGTCAGTCAGATAGAGCGGGGGGAATCCTCGCCCACCATCGCGACGCTTTGGAATCTGACGCGCGCCCTGCAGGTCGATTTTGCCGGGCTACTGGAAGAGGCGCCTGCACGACAGATCGAAGTTTTGCGCGCCGATGATGTGCCCTCCATCGAGAACCGCGGTGCAGGCTGTACCATCCGTATTCTGTCTCCGCCCGAAGAGGCGGGGCGGCATGAGGTGTATGAGTTGCGGTTCTCGGCAGGCGGGATGCTCGATAGCCTGCCGCATACCCGCGGCGCCCGCGAACACCTCAGCGTGATCGAGGGTGAGATCGAAGTGACCAGCGCGGGCGGGGCCGAACGGCTCGGCCCCGGTGATACTGCACGCTACGCTGCCGACGTCGCACATCGCATCGCTGCTGTTGCGCCGGCACGGGCATTTCTGGTGGTTCAAGATGCGTGATTCTGCCGGTACGGCGGAAAAAAATCCGTAATACTGAAAATCCTCTATTTGGGATTTTAATCCGTTATGTTAGCGTTTCCGACAACGGAGGCTGACATGACAAAACGATTCCTGACCCATTTGACTGACACGCTAGCCCAGATCGATTCTGAGGGGCTGATGAAGCGCGAGCGCTTGATCAGTTCACCGCAGGGCGGTGAGATCGTGGTGGATGGCCAGAGTAAGATTTGTCTGTGCGCCAACAACTATCTGGGCCTTGCCAATCATCCGGATCTGATTTCTGCCGCGAAATCTGCAATGGACCCAAAGGGATACGGCATGGCCTCTGTTCGGTTCATTTGCGGGACGCAAGATCTGCACCGCGAACTGGAAACCCGGCTAGCGCGGTTTCTGGGCAAGGACGACTCGATCTTGTTTGCCGCTTGCTTCGACGCCAATGGCGGGCTCTTTGAGCCACTGCTGGGACCAGAGGATGCCATCATTTCGGATGCGTTGAACCATGCCTCTATTATCGACGGCATTCGCCTGTGCAAGGCGCGGCGATATCGTTACGCCAATTCCGACATGGCGGATCTGGAGGCGAAACTTCGGAAAGCCCGTGAAGAAGGTGCACGGTTTATCATGATCGCCACGGATGGTGTGTTCTCGATGGACGGGTATCTGGCGAAGCTGCCTGAAATCACTGCGCTGGCAGAGAAGTACGATGCGCTTGTCATGGTCGACGATTGTCACGCGACCGGTTTTATGGGGCAAAAGGGGCAGGGGACACCAGCGCATTTCGGCGTGGATGTGGACATCCTGACTGGCACGCTGGGAAAGGCTCTGGGCGGGGCCATTGGCGGCTATATTGCCGGGCCGCAGCCGGTGATCGACCTGCTGCGCCAGCGGGCGCGACCCTATCTGTTCTCCAACGCTTTGCCGCCTGCTGTTGTCGCGGCGGGAATTGCGGCGATCCGGTTGGTCGAAGAAAGCGATGACCTGCGCGCCAAGCTGTTCGAGAACGCCGCATATTGGCGCGCCGGGCTGACCGATCTGGGTTTTGACCTGTTGCCGGGGGAGCACCCGATCATTCCGGTCATGTTGGGGGAGGCGCAACTGGCGCAGGACATGGCGGCGCGGCTGTTCGACAGGGGTGTCTATGTTTCGGGTTTTTTCTTTCCGGTGGTGCCGCGCGGACAGGCCCGCATCCGCACACAGATGAGCGCGGCCCTGACGCGCGAACAGTTGGACCGCGCGCTGGCCGCCTTTAGCGAGGTCGGCCGAGAACTAAAGGTGATCTCATGAGCAATCAGATGAAGGCACTGGTCAAGGCCAAGCCCGAGGAAGGTTTATTGATGGAACGCGTTCCGGTGCCAGAGATTGGCCCGGATGATGTTCTGATCAAGATTAAAGCTACCGGCATCTGCGGAACGGATATCCACATCTGGAACTGGGATGATTGGGCGCAAAAGACGGTGCCGGTGCCGCTGGTCACAGGCCATGAGTTCGCCGGTGAGATTGTCGAAGTTGGCCGTAATGTGGACGACCTCAAGATTGGTCAACGATGCAGCGGTGAGGGCCACCTGATCGGCAAACATTCACGCCAGAGCCGCGCGGGCAAGTTCCACCTCGATCCTCAAACGCGGGGGATTGGCGTGAATGAACAGGGGGCCTTTGCCCAGTTTCTGCGCCTGCCTGCCTTCAACGTGGTGCCCTTGCCGGATGAGATCCCCGACGAGATCGGGGCCATTCTTGATCCGTTGGGAAATGCCGTCCATACGGCGCTCAGCTTTGATCTGGTGGGAGAGGACGTGCTGATCACTGGCGCGGGGCCTATCGGCATCATGGCGGCGGCGGTCGCGCGACACGTCGGCGCGCGGCATGTGGTGATCACGGATGTGAACCCGGACCGGCTGGCACTGGCGGAAAAGGTGACTGACGTGGTGCCCGTCAACGTGGCGACAGAGAATCTGCGTGACGTGACTGCGCGGCTCAAGATGCGCGAAGGATTCGATGTAGGGCTGGAGATGTCTGGCAACCAAGTCGCGCTGGACCAGATGGTCGAGACGCTGGTGATGGGCGGGCGGATTGCCCTTCTGGGCATTCCACCGGGGAAATCGCCGGTGGACTGGTCGCGGATCGTGTTCAAGGCGATCACGATCAAGGGTGTCTACGGCCGGGAGATCTTTGAAACCTGGTACAAGATGATCGCCATGCTGGAAAACGGGTTGGACGTATCCAAGGTGATCACACACCGCTTTGCCGTCGACCGCTTTCAAGAAGGCTTTGCAGCGATGAAATCGGGAAAGTCCGGCAAGGTGGTGCTGGACTGGGTTTGACGCCCTCGGACAGCCTTGAAATAGCGGCGCACGCCCCAAAGTCCATGACCTTGGGGCGTGGTCGTTCAGGCCTCGAGGCCCAGTTTGTAGACATGTATCTCAAACGTCGGATGCTGTTCCGCGCCGATGACGCCCGGTCGGGCATGGCGGTAGGTCGCGCGCCAGTAGGGTTGGATGACGACCCCTTCGTCCTGCATAATCTTTTGCAGCTTGGCTGACTGCTCGCGCCGGACGTCGGCATCTGCGATGGCCATAGCCTGCTTCAGCGTCTCATCGAATTCGGCATTGGCAAAGCCGGTTTCGTTCCACGCCTCGCCTGACCGATAGGCAAGCGCCAGAACCTGCACGCCAAGGGGGCGTTGCGCCCAATCGGTTGCCGAGAACGGGTAGTCGGCCCAATCGTTCCAGAAAGTGTTGCCGGGAATGATCGTGCGCCGAACCTTGATCCCCGCATCGCGCAACTGCGCGGCAACGGCATCACAGGTGTCGCGCCTCCAGTTATCGTCAATCGAAATCAGTTCATGCTCAAAATCCGCAAGTCCAGCTTCGGCCATCAGTTCTGCGGCCTTGGCCGGATCATGCTCTGGCGCGGGCAGTTCAGCGTATTCCGGGTGGATCGGGCAGACATGGTGGTTTTCCGCCAACTCTCCCTGATCGGCATAGCCAAGTTCAAGGCAGACGGCGTTCGACACTGCCAGCGCCAGTGCACGCCGCACGCGAACGTCCGCATAAGGCGTCTGGCCGTCGATAACCGCGTTCTGATTGCTGCGGATCACAACCGTGTTGGCTGTGAGGGTTTCGGATTTCTCCCAACCGATGGTGTCGAACAGTTCGACAAATTCGCCCAGCGACTCATACAGCATGTCCACTTCGTCCGCTTCGGCGGCGGAGAAATGCGTCACTTGATCGGTGCCGAAGTCGATGTATTCAATCCGGTCCAGATAAGGCCCCCGAAGACGTCAGCGCCCCACCATGTGTGATCCTCATTGCGGACCATGACCGACTTAACCCCGACCTCCAGTTCCACCGGGATAAAGGGGCCGGTGCCCTTGCGGTCGGCCATTGGGTCGCCGCTGAAGTCCTGCGGTACGATTGCGGCGGGATAGTCCGAAAACCCGGCAATCAACGTGATGTCCGGTGTCGGCAGGTTCAGTGTCACGGTCAATTCGTCCGTGGCGACGATCGCGCCCTCAATAGCCAGTTTGGTTTCCGGGTCGACCAGTGTGGCCATGCGGGATGCCATCGAGTTACCTTCGACCGTCTGATCGCACCAGCGTGTGATGTTGAAGGCGACGTCGGCGGCGGTAAAGGGCGTGCCATCGTTCCAGGTGACACCGGGGCGTACATTCAGGGTGTATTGCGTGGCATCCGCGTTGACCTCCCAGCTCTCCAACAGCATTGGCTTGAAACTGCCGTCGCGCTGATACTCGACGAGGTATTCCAACCAGCCGCGAGAAAAATTGGACATTTGCGGCCAGTCGTAGGTGCGCGGGTCCTTGAGTGCGCGTACGTCGGACTGGATGCGCAATGTGCCGCCCTGTGCGGGCTGGGCGTGGGCTTCGGTCGGCATGGCAACACCGATCAGGCTGTAGGCGGCAGCGGTTGTCAGACCAAGAGATGTGGCGCGCGTCAGAAATTCACGTCGCGACACGTCTCCCCGTTGATGTTCGATGGCAAGGGATTGCGCGGCAGGGTGAAGAGAGGGAGTAACCATGAGGGCTCCAATCGGTATTTGGCGTGATTTCGGCGCAAGATGCACCGAACAGGGGACGGCGGTCTGTCAGGCCTGAACCGAGTCCAAAAACATGTCACCCCGGTTCGGGCTATCAGTATAGGTAGATAGCTCTGCGGCTGGAGGGTCAAGCAACCAAGCCGGATGCCCAGCCCGACAAAAGTCGCGCCAATAGGGCATATCGGATCGCGCCGCGGCAGTTTTCATCAGCCGGGTCGAACAAGGCAACCGCGTTGAACCGTTTTGGGGCGTTGCCCACCTTGTCGATCCGCAGCAAAAACAGCGGCTCACCCTGTGCGCCACTGCGTTGTAGCGAGCCTGCCCATTGGCATCTGTCAGCCCCCTGCGTTCGAGGATCTTGTCATGCCCGTCTTAGTGTTCTTGCAGACCGGCCACATGCACCAATTGATACACCCGGTTGGGCTGGTCCAGCGCCTCTGACAACTGCACCACATGGCGGTCTTCAACATATTCAGGCAGCGATTGCGCTAAGTCGGCGACGGGCGCAATTCGCACCGGCAAGTTCCGACGGTGTTTCAGCCGCAGTTCTAACTCCGAGTAGATATCGTCCGGGTCCAGGGTTTCAACAACCGAGAACCCTTCCACCACCTCTTGAAGTGCCTCGAAGCGGTTGCGATTGCTTCGGAAAAATTTGTGTACCACAGAATCGGAGATCATCGGAAAAACCCGGTTGCCGTCGTCTCCGGTACTGGCGGCGCTCCGCAACTGGTTATCGGTGGACAGATTAGCCCGGTGCAGTTTCAGGAACTAGTTGGCAAGATCGGGGCTGTGCACCAGCGCCGCGCGAAGCTGCGGCAGCCTGAAGAGTATGCGACATGGCCATTTTGATTGATGAAAACTCCAAGGTCGTTGTGTAAGGGCTTTCGGGCCGCATTGACCAGTTCTATGCGCAAGAGATGATCGCATCCGGCGCCGGGGTCGTCGCGGGCGTCACCCCGGAAAACGGCGGCAGCGCGGTACTGAACCGACCTGTTTTTCAATACCGTGCGCGAGGCGGTGGAGGCGCCCGGGGCTGAAGCCTCGCTGCTTTCTTTGTGCCGCTCTTCTCCGCCTATGCAATGATGGAGGCGGTGGACGCGAGCCATGCGCTGTCTGGCGCGAATGATCAGTGTTTCGCAGCTGTGCTCAGGCATTGCACGAAGGCCCGGATCTATCGACCGCGAACCCGATCTTTGCCGAGATCGATCACCCGGAAATCGGCCGTTACCTGACGCCGGGAACACCGTTTTCGTTCGAGGGGGTTGTCCCGGACACACCGCGACCTGCGCCGCGATTGAGGCAGCATACTGAAGAGGGGCTGGCCGATGTGGCGGACCTGTTGTCGGGAGTGGTCGGCAAACTGATGGGTGATGGGTGATGGGGTGGTGATGCAGCCGTGTGGAGATTCTCGCATGGCTTTATAAGTTCGCCTCATGAATTTCCCTAAGTGGGCCATGCCCAAAAGATGCAAAGTAATGGGCGTCCGGTCAGGCGCGGGCGGCGGCGGCCCGGCGTACCGTATCGGCGAGGCGCTGAAATTGGTCTGACAGTGGGCTGGACCTGCGCCAGACCATGCCGATGGTCCGGGCCGGTTCGGGGGCGGCGAACCGGGCAACCGCCACCCGCGCCGAAGGTGTTTCCACCGGTACGGCCATTTCCGGGATCAGCGTCACCCCCAGCCCGGCGCCGACCATCTGCACGAGCGTCGTCAGGGAGGAGCCGTCCAGCCCGTCGCGCGGCGTTGTCGCGTTCAACTTGCAGAAACTTAGCGCCTGATCGCGAAAGCAGTGCCCCTCTTCCAGCAGCAACAGGCGCATCTTTTGCAACGCCTCGCCGTCTGGAACCGGGTGATCCGTCTCGGCCTCGGGGCGGACAAAGACGAATGCCTCATCAAACAGCGCCACCTCGTCCAGCCCTGGTTCTCCCACCGGTAGGGCGAGAATGGCGCAGTCGATCCGGCCCTCGTGCAGTTCACCTAACAGGCGCGGGGTCATGGTTTCACGGATATGCAGGTCCAGCCCCGCATGGCTTTGCGCAAGTTCCGCAAAAAGGGCGGGCAGCAGATAGGGCGCCACTGTTGGGATCACGCCCAGTCGCAGCCGTCCGACAAGATCGCCCTGAGCCGCGCGGGCAAGATCCTCTAGTTCATCCACCGCGCGCAGAATTTTAATGGCGCGCTCCAGACAGGCCTCGCCGAGCGCCGTCAGCCGCACCTGCCGCGCGCCGCGTTCGAACAGTGGCGCGCCAAGGTCTGTCTCAAGATCACGGATCTGTACTGACAGGGCGGGTTGGGAAATAGAGCAGGCCGCCGCCGCGCGTCCGAAATGGCCGTGCCGGGAAAGAGCCTCAAAATATCTCAGTTGGCGCAGGGTCAGATTTTTCATAGGAAAAACTTATAGAGGTGATGAGAAAATACAACTTAAAGATATGGCTGTGCCTTGTTAGAAGCATTCTAGAGTAAGAGGGGGCGAGTCGCCAAACCCGGGCGTCCTGCCCGGATTCCGTCGGCCCTTCTATCAAAGATCGAGAGACCGGGGCTGGCATGGACCTGCACCGGGGTTTTAGACCAAGGGAGACCATCATGGACGGCAATGATATCGGAGCGGGCAAATGCCCAGTCATGCACGGCGCAATTACGGAGACGGGCACAACCGTTACAGATTGGTGGCCAAAGTCGCTGAACCTGGACATCTTGCATCAGCATGACACCAAGACCAATCCGCTGGGTCAGGATTTTGATTACCGGACCGAGGTCAAATCGCTGGACTTCGACGCGATCAAGGCGGACGTCAAGGCGCTGATGACCGAGAGCCAGGATTGGTGGCCTGCGGACTATGGCCACTATGGCGGCCTCATGATCCGTTTGGCGTGGCACTCTGCCGGGTCGTACCGTCTGGCCGATGGTCGTGGCGGCGGCGGTGCTGGCAACATCCGGTTCGCGCCGCTCAACAGCTGGCCGGACAACGGCAACCTGGACAAGGCGCGCCGCCTGCTGTGGCCGGTCAAGAAGAAGTACGGCAACAAGGTGAGCTGGGCCGACCTGATCCTGCTGGCGGGCACCATGGCCTATGAGTCGATGGGTCTGAAGACCTTTGGGTTCTCTTTTGGCCGCGAAGACATCTGGGCGCCGGAAAAGGATGTCTACTGGGGTGCAGAGCGTGAGTGGCTGGCGCCGTCGGATGAGCGGTATGCCGACGTGGGCAAGCCCGACACGATGGACAACCCGCTGGCCGCTGTCCAGATGGGCCTGATCTATGTAAACCCCGAGGGCGTGAACGGCGTGCCTGATCCTTTCAAGACTGCGGCCCAGGTGCGTGAAACCTTTGCCCGGATGGCGATGAATGATGAGGAAACCGCAGCGTTGACCTGTGGTGGCCATACTGTCGGCAAGGCGCACGGCAACGGTGACGCGGGTGCGCTGGGCGCGGAGCCCGAAGGTGCGGACGTCGAGGCGCAGGGCTTTGGTTGGATCAACACCAACCTTGGCGGCAAAGCAGCCAATGCGGTCACGTCTGGTATCGAAGGGGCTTGGACCACAGAGCCGACCAAATGGGACATGGGCTATTTCAAGCTGTTGTTCGGCTATGAGTGGGAACTGACAAAATCGCCCGCCGGGGCCAACCAGTGGCGTCCCGTCAACATCAAGGAAGAAGACATGCCGGTCGATCCGTCGGATGCGACCAAGCGCGTCATGCCGATGATGACCGACGCCGACATGGCGATGAAGATGGACCCGACGTATAACGCGATCTGTCAGAAGTTCATGGCCGATCCGGCCTATTTCGACGACACGTTTGCCCGCGCCTGGTTCAAGCTGACCCACCGCGACATGGGAACGCGTGACCGCTACATCGGTCCGGATGCACCCTCCGAAGATCTGATCTGGCAGGATCCGATTCCGGCGGGATCGACCGGCTATGATGTGGACGCGGTCAAGGCCAAGATCGCGGACAGCGGCTTGTCCGTGGCCGAGATGGTGTCGACAGCCTGGGACAGCGCGCGGACCTTCCGCCAGTCGGACCTGCGCGGTGGTGCCAATGGCGCGCGCATTCGTCTGGCCCCGCAAAAGGACTGGGAGGGCAATGAGCCCGCGCGTCTGGCCAAGGTGCTGTCGGTGCTGGAGCCGATTGCAGCGGCGGCAGATGCGTCGGTTGCGGATGTGATCGTGCTGGCGGGCAATGTCGGTGTCGAGAAGGCCGCCAAGGCGGCGGGTTTTGACGTCAAGGTGCCCTTTACGCCGGGTCGGGGCGACGCGACGCAAGAGATGACTGACGCCGATAGCTTTGACGTGCTGGAACCGGTCGCCGACGGGTTCCGCAACTGGCTGAAGAAGGACTATGTGGTCAGCCCAGAGGAACTGATGCTGGACCGTGCCCAGCTGATGGGGCTTTCGGCACCAGAAATGACCGTTCTGCTGGGCGGCATGCGCGCGATGGGCACCAATTACGGCGGTACGGCGCATGGCGTGTTCACGGACCGCTCCGGGGCATTGACCACCGACTTTTTCGTCAACCTGACGGATATGGGGTTCAAGTGGGTTCTGGGCGACGATGGCATCTATTCGATCCAGGACCGCGCGTCGGGCGCACCTCGCTGGACCGCAACCCGTGTCGATCTGGTTTTCGGCTCAAACTCGATCTTGCGTTCCTACGCAGAGGTCTACGCCCAGGACGACAACGCTGGAAAGTTCGTGGCGGACTTTGTGGCAACCTGGACCAAGGTGATGAACGCGGATCGCGTCGACGCCTGATCTGTTAATATTGTATTGAAAAGGGGCGTTCCGGGAAACCGGGGCGCCCTTTTTTGATGGCGGGTAGGCGGGATGGGACTCGGGCCACAGGGGCCCATCGCCCACCCACCAACCCTTGGCTTGCGGGCCTTACGGCGCGGGTCGCGTTGCTGGATATGTTACGAGATTCTCGACGTGGGGATATTCTGTAACTTTTTCTTGCGCGAATCTCTGCGCTGGATTAATCCGACCATGTGGTCGATTAATGGGAGGGTCGTCTGACATGGACGCGTTCATCTGCGACGGAGTGCGTACGCCGATCGGGCGATACGGCGGGGCATTGTCTTCGGTTCGGGCCGACGATCTGGCGGCGCTGCCGATCAAGGCGCTGATGGCGCGCAACCCTTCGGTGAACTGGAGCGCGGTGGATGAAGTCATCTACGGCTCTGCCAATCAGGCTGGTGAAGACAACCGCAACGTGGCCCGCATGGCGGGGCTGTTGGCGGGGCTGCCAGAGGATGTTCCGGGCACCACTGTGAACCGGCTTTGCGCCAGCGGCATGGACGCGGTGGGTTTCGCGGCACGCGGGATCAAGTCGGGCGATTATACGCTGTGCATTGCGGGCGGTGTGGAGAGTATGAGCCGCGCGCCCTTTGTGATGCCCAAGGCCACCGCCGCCTTTACCCGTGCTAATGAAGTTTATGACACCACCATTGGCTGGCGTTTTGTGAACCCCAAGATGAAGGCGATGTACGGCACGGATTCCATGCCGCAGACCGCCGACAACGTCGCATCTGACTATGGCATCAGCCGTGCCGATCAGGACGCTTTTGCCGCGCGGTCGCAGGCGCGGTGGGCCGCGGCGCAAGAGGCGGGGTTGTTCGCGGATGAGATCGTCCCGGTCGAGGTGCCGCAGCGCAAGGGCGATCCGGTCGTTGTCGACACTGATGAACATCCGCGCCCCGGCACCACGGCCGATAAGCTGTCCAAGCTGAAGGGCGTGAACGGCCCGGATCTGAGCGTGACGGCGGGCAATGCCAGCGGCGTGAACGACGGGTCGGCGGCCTTGTTGCTGGCCTCTGAAATTGCTGCCCGTGCGAATGGTCTGACGCCGATGGCGCGGGTTCTGGGCATGGCCTCTGCCGGAGTGGCGCCGCGTGTCATGGGGATCGGTCCGGTGCCGGCCAGCCGCAAGGTGCTGGAGCGATTGAACCTCACTATAGACCAGATGGATGTGATAGAATTGAATGAGGCCTTTGCGGCGCAGGGGCTGGCCACGTTGCGTGAATTGGGCGTGGCGGACGATGATCCACGTGTGAACGCGCAGGGTGGGGCGATTGCGCTAGGCCATCCGCTGGGCATGTCCGGCGCGCGTCTGGTGCTGACTGCAGCGCACCAGTTGCGGCGCAACGGCGGGCGTTATGCGCTCTGCACCATGTGTGTGGGCGTCGGCCAGGGGGCGGCGATCGTCCTCGAACGGGTATGAAGATACGAGCAGGGAGGCTCAGATGTACGCACAGATGATCAAGTCGGAAGCGTCTCGGGAAGACCCGGAGAAGCTCGCCGAATTTCAGGCCCGCATCGACGCGGGCGACAAGATCGAGCCCAAGGACTGGATGCCGCTGGGCTATCGCAAGACGCTGATCCGGCAGATCGGCCAGCACGCGCATTCCGAGATCGTCGGCCAACTGCCCGAAGGCAACTGGATCACCCGTGCGCCGACGCTGGAACGTAAGGCGATCCTGCTGGCCAAGGTGCAGGATGAGGCGGGGCATGGTCTGTACCTCTATTGCGCGGCCGAAACGCTGGGTGTGACCCGCGATGAGCTGACAGAGATGCTGTTGGACGGGCGGATGAAATATTCGTCCATCTTCAACTATCCGACGCTGACATGGGCCGACATGGGCGCGGTTGGCTGGCTCGTGGATGGTGCGGCAATCATGAACCAGGTGCCGCTGCAGCGGACGTCCTTTGGCCCGTATTCGCGCGCCATGATCCGCATCTGCAAGGAAGAGTCGTTCCACCAGCGGCAGGGCTACGACATCATGATGAAGATGGCGAACGGCACGCCCGCGCAGAAGAAGATGGCACAGGATGCGCTGAACCGCTTTTGGTATCCGTCGCTGATGATGTTCGGCCCCTCGGACAAGGAATCCGTGCATTCGGAACAGTCGATGGCGTGGAAGATCAAGATGAACACCAATGACGAGCTGCGTCAGAAGTTCGTCGATCAGACCGTGCCGCAGGCGGAATACCTTGACCTGACCGTTCCGGACGAAAACCTGAAATGGAACGAGGACACCGGGCATTACGAGTTTTCGCAGCCCGACTGGTCCGAATTCTTTGACGTGCTCAAGGGCAACGGCCCGTGCAACCGCGAACGTCTGGCGGCGCGGAACAAGGCCTGGGACGATGGAAAATGGGTGCGCGATGGGCTGCTGGCCCACGCCGAGAAGAAAGCCGCAAGAAAGGTGGCCGCAGAATGAGCTCTCCGAATTCCGCATATCCCGACACGCCCGAAGCCACCAAACCCAAGTGCCACGAATGGCCGCTGTGGGAGGTGTTTATCCGCGGTCAGCACGGCATGAGCCATCGCCACGTTGGCAGCCTGCATGCGCCTGACGCCGAGATGGCGGTCAAGAACGCGCGCGACGTCTATACCCGCCGCAACGAAGGGGTTTCGATCTGGGTGGTCGAGGCGCGCCATATCGCGGCCTCGTCGCCCTCGGACAAGGGGCCGCTCTATGAGCCGTCCGAAAGCAAGGTCTATCGTCACCCGACCTTTTTCGATATTCCCGACGAAGTGGGGGCCATGTGATGAACCGCGAAGAGGCGTTTTTCGAATTCCTCTGCCGGATGGGGGACAATCCCCTGATCCTTGGCCACCGGGTCAGCGAATGGTGCGGTCTGGCGCCTGTTCTGGAAGAGGACATTGCGCTGGCCAATACCGCGCTGGACCTGATCGGCCAGACGCAGATGTGGCTGGGCCTTGCCGGAGAGGTCGAGGGGGCGGGGCGCTCTGCCGATGATCTGGCGATGCTGCGCGACGTCTGGGATTTCCGCAACGTGCTGCTGGCGGAACAGCCGAACGGGGATTTCGGCCAGACCATGATGCGGCAGTACCTGTTCGACCAGTTCCATGTGCTGTTGTTGCAGCGGCTGGCAGAGTCGTCGGACGAACGGGTGGCCGGGATCGCGGCGAAGTCCGTCAAGGAGGTGGCCTATCACGTCGAACGCTCGCGCGACACGGTGATCGGGCTTGGCGACGGCACCTCGGAAAGCCACCGCAGGATGCAGGCGGCGCTGGACCTGCTCTGGCCCTTTGCCGGTGAGATGTTCACCGATGACGCGGTCAGCGGCCAGATGGCAGAGGCCGGGATCGCGCCGCAACCGTCGACATTGCGCGCCGATTGGGATGCGGCAGTACGGGACACGATGGCAGAGGCCACGCTGGTCATTCCTGAAAGTGATTTTGCCCATGCCGGCGGCAAGACCGGCACCCGGCACACCGAACATCTGGGCCACCTGCTGACGCAGATGCAGTGGTTGCAGCGGGCCTATCACGGCGCGACCTGGTAGGCGGCCATGACAGCGACAGTGGATCAGATCTGGGGCTGGCTGGACGAGGTGCCGGACCCCGAGATCCCCGTGATCTCGGTCGTCGATCTGGGCATCGTGCGCGAGGTCACGCTGGAGGGCGATACCGTCAAGGTGGCGGTGACGCCGACCTATTCGGGCTGTCCGGCGACGCGCGTGATCTCGATGGATATCGAGACGGCGCTGCGCGATCACGGGCTGGACAAGATCCAGATCGAGACGCGCATCGCGCCGCCCTGGACCACCGACTGGCTGTCCGACAAGGGCCGCGCCAAGCTGGAGGATTATGGCATTGCGCCGCCGTCGCCTGCGGGTGGCCCGGACCATTGCCCGCGTTGCGGGTCAAAGAATGTCACCCGTGTGAGCCAGTTCGGCTCTACCCCCTGCAAGGCGCATTGGCGGTGTAGCGACTGCCTTGAGCCTTTCGATTATTTCAAATGCATCTGAGGAGGGTGGCCGATGCCGCGCTTTCATGAGCTGACCGTGCGGGACGTCAAAAAGACGATCCGCGACGCTGTTGTGGTGACGCTGGAGCCGAAGAACGGCGAGGCGTTCGATTTTATCCAAGGCCAGTACCTGACCTTTCGGCAGGAGATCGAGGGCGTGGAACTGCGCCGCTCCTATTCGATCTGCGCCGGGCGTGGTGAGGGGGTGCTGCAAGTCGGCATCAAAAAGGTCGAGGGCGGCGCCTTTTCCACATGGGCCAACGATGTGCTGCAACCCGGCATGGTGGTCGAGGCGATGGAACCGATGGGATCGTTCCACACGCCCCTCGATGCCGCAGCACGGCGCAGCTATTTGGGTTTTGCCGGCGGGTCGGGGATCACCCCGGTGCTGTCGATCCTAAAGACCGTGTTGGCCACGGAACCGCGGTCGGATTTCACGCTGGTCTATGCCAACCGGGGCGTGAACACGATCATGTTCCGCGAGGAATTGGAGGATCTGAAAAACCTCTACATGGGGCGGCTGAACGTGATCCATGTACTGGAATCCGACGCACAGGACATCGAGCTTTTTCAGGGCCGGGTGGACGCGGAAAAATGCGCGGCTTTGTTCGAACACTGGATCGACGTGCAAAACGTCGACACGGCGTTTATCTGCGGGCCGGAACCGATGATGCTGGGCATTGCCAAGGCGCTGAAGGAACACGGGCTGGCGGATGCGCAGATCAAGTTTGAACTGTTCGCCAGCGCCCAGCCCGGTCGGCTGGAACGCAAGGCGCGTGACGTCGACGCCGGAACTCAGGCGGCGCGGACGCAGGCGACCGTGACGTTGGACGGCACCGCGCGCAGCTTTGAGATGGACAAGGACATCTCGATCCTCGACGCGGCGCTGCAAAACGCGATGGACGCGCCCTATGCCTGCAAGGCCGGGGTCTGCTCCACTTGCAAATGCAAGGTGTTGGAAGGCGAGGTCGAGATGGTCGCCAACCACGCGCTGGAGGATTACGAGGTGGAACGCGGCTATGTTCTGTCCTGCCAATCCTTCCCGCTGACCGACCGTGTGGTCGTCGATTACGACCAGTAAGGGAGAGGGACATGACGGACGAGATGAACATTGCCGACTACCTGTCTCAGGGCGGCAAGCTGACCAACCCTGCCAATGTGCCGCCGCGCTACCGAGCTGAACTGATGAAGCTGATGAGCATCTTCGTCGACAGCGAACTGGCGGGGGCGGCAGGCTTTGCCGATGTGATCAACGACGGTCCCGGAATCAAGGAACGCATCGCCGCTGCGCGGATCGTTCTGGAAAAGACCGATCACGCCGATAAGGTGCTGCGCCTGATGGGCGAGTTCGGGGCCAATACCGACCGCTATGTCGGCCACCACCCCTGGACGGACCGCCTGCCGCGCGACACCGCGCCGGGCAGCGCACGGTCGGCCCATGACATGCGGCTGTCGGTCTTCAACTATCCGCTGGCGGGCTGGGCCGATGCGGTGGTGATGAACCTGTGTATGGGCCACGCGGTGGCGGTGCAACTGGACGACATGATGCGCGCCTCGTACCAGCCGCTGGCCGAGGCGATCCGTGAGGTTGCCCCGCGAGAACGGCGGCACACGGAGCTGGCCGAAGAGGGGCTGGCGCGATTGGCCGAGCAGGGGCAGAGCGCGGCGATTGCCGACAGTCTGGCCTATTGGCGTCCGCGCGTAGCAGCGATCTATGGCGATCCGTCTGACGACCGCATGGCGCAGCTACAGGCGTGGGGGCTGCGGCACGCCACGGCCGCTGAGATGCGGGATGCTTGGGAAACGCGGCTGGGCGCGGGATTGGACCGGCTGGGCCTGACACAGGCCGCCTGAACACACACAGCAGACAATGACCGGCCAAGGCTGGCAGCACAGGGGGGAAGGATGAGCCTTCTACAGATCAATAGTTTCGCGGCTGGCCAATGGGTTGCGCCCGGTTCCGGCGCGCGTGAGATCGAAAATGCGGTGACAGGCGCGGTGATGGCGCAAGCGGGCAATGACGCGCTCGACGTGGTCGCCATGCTGGACTACGCGCGGACCACCGGCGGACCGGCTTTGCGGGCGATGACGTTTCACGAGCGGGCCAAGATGCTCAAGGCGTTGGCGCAGCATTTGGGTCAGCACAAACAGGCGCTGTATGACCTGTCGTTCAACACCGGGGCCACGGCCAAGGACCACCTGATCGACATCGACGGCGGCATCGGCACGATGTTTGTCTTTGCCTCCAAGGGGCGGCGCGAAATGCCGGACGGGCATGTCTATCTGGACGGTGAGGTCGAACAATTGTCCCGTTCGGGACAGTTTGTCGGTCATCATATCTGCACGCCGTTGCAGGGGATTGCTGTCCATATCAACGCTTTCAACTTTCCCGTCTGGGGGATGTTGGAGAAACTGGCGCCGACCCTCCTGGCCGGAGTGCCGGCCATCGTCAAACCGGCAACGGCAACTTGTTATGTTACCGAATTGGCGGTGCGGCTGATGCTGGACAGCGGCATCCTGCCTGCGGGTGCACTGCAACTGGTTTCGGGCGGATTGGGCGACATGCTGGACCGGCTGACCTGTCAGGATGTTGTCAGCTTTACTGGCTCAGCCGATACAGCGTTCAAGCTGCGCTCTGCGCCACATATTCTGCGCAACTCGATCCGGTTTGTCGCCGAACAGGACAGCCTGAACGCCTCGATCCTTGGGCCGGATGCGACGCCCGGCACGCCCGAGTTCGACCTCTTCGTCAAAGAGGTCCACCGCGAGATGACCGCCAAGGCGGGGCAGAAATGCACCGCGATCCGGCGGATCATCGCGCCCGACGCGCAAGTCCCGGCGTTGATCGAGGCATTGTCAGACCGTTTGTCAAAGACCTTGATCGGCGACCCGCGCAATGAGGCGACTCGCATGGGGGCGCTGGTGTCGAACAGCCAGAAACGCGACGTGCTGGCCAAGGCCGCGCTGATCGGCGCAGAGGCAGAGCGTGTCTATGGCGATCCAGACAGCTTTGACGTGGTCGGGGCCGACGGCGGCAAAGGCGCGTTTCTGCCGCCGATGTTGTATCACTGTGTCGACCCGGATGGTGCGCAACGAGTGCATGACACAGAGGCGTTCGGCCCCGTGTCCACTATCCTTGGCTATCGCGACATCGACCATGCCGTGCAGCTGGCAAATCGCGGCGGCGGGTCGCTGGTGGCATCGGTCATCACCCATGACCCAGCGGTCGCGCGTGAGGTCGCGCTGGGCGCAGGCGCGTTCCACGGTCGGATCTACATCAACGATCGCACCAGCATGAAGGAAAGTACCGGCCACGGATCGCCGCTGCCGCATCTGGTCCACGGCGGCCCCGGTCGTGCGGGCGGGGGCGAGGAAATGGGCGGTGTGCGCGGCGTGATGCATTACATGCAGCGAACCTCTGTTCAGGGGAGCCCCGAGATGCTGGCCGCCATCGGTGGCCGCTGGATCCCCGGCGCGCCCGAGATTGCGGCGCAAGCGCATCCTTTCACCCGTGGCTTTGATGATCTCGAGATTGGTGAGACGCTGAAGGCCGGTCCGCGCGTCATCACGCTGGACGACATCGAACACTTCGCCGAATTCACCGGCGACACGTTCTACGCCCACATGAACGATGAGGCCGCCGCGCGGAACCCGTTTTTTCCCGGACGTGTGGCGCATGGTTACCTGCTGCTCAGCTTTGCGGCGGGCATGTTTGTCGAGCCGAATGAAGGGCCCGTGCTGGCCAATACCGGCCTTGACGGGCTACGTTTCATGAAACCGGTCGTGGCGGGCGACGCGCTGAACGTTCGATTGTCCGTCAAGCAAAAGACTCGTCGGACAGATGAATACGGCGAAGTGCGTTGGCATGTGACGCTGACCAATCAGGCCGGCGAGGCGGTGGCAGAATACGAACTGCTGACCATGAACGCCTACAGCGCCTGAGCGCGGACGGAGGACGATGGAGGTAGAGACGTTTGCGGCGGCGGTGGCCGATTTGCGGGGGGATGTGTCCCCGCGCGTCTGGTCACTGCTTGTCACTGTCTTTGGCGATCTGGCCCGCGACGGCGCGGCCATCCCAGCCGCGGTTCTGGGGGAAATCACCACGCGCATCGGCATTCGGCCAGAGGCCATGCGCGTTGCCCTGCACCGGCTGCGCAAGGACGGCTGGATCGACAGCACCCGACAGGGCCGCAGCAGCCTGTACCGGCTGACGGCGGAGGGGCGGGCGCAGACGGTGGCGGCCAGCCCCCGCATCTACGCGGTGGACCCGCCATCCGAGACGGCGTTCCTCGTGCTAACTGATCCGTTGTCGCCTCTGGTCTGGTCGGACAAGGACGTCTGGGTCACGCCCCACGCGGTGCTGACGGCGCGTCCGCCGCAAGGGGCTGAGACCTTTGCCACACCTCTGAGCGCCTCACAGCCGTTGCCATGCTGGATAAGGGCGAAAACCTGTGACGAGGCCACGGTGGCGTTGTCAGCAGACTTGGCGGCGAGGCTGGGACGGCTAGAAGACGCGCTGAACCGTGCAGATTTTCTTGATCCGATGCAGACAGCGGCCTTGCGGGTGCTGATTGTCCACAGTTGGCGCCGCATTGTCCTGAAGGCACCGGACCTGCCGGATTTCGTTTTGCCCGACACTTGGGCCGGTCCGGACTGCCGCGCGCGGATGAACAGGTTACTTTGCCGCCTGGCCCGCCCCACGCCCGAGACATTGGCGCAGGTCACATAAGTCAGGCGGATTGGCTTGTCGTGTTGTCACTGACCAATCGGTCAGTTAATTTGTGCTCAAAGCCGCGGGATCGCGCCGGGGCAGGCAGCGAGGAGACACCGTGGCACGCCCCATCGCCAAGGACCACGACGAAAAGCGCGCGCAGATCCTGAACACGGCGGCGCATGTCTTTGCTGTCGAAGGCTATGACCGCGCCTCGATGAACCAGATCGCCGCTGCCTGCGGCATCTCCAAGGCCAATATCTATCACTATTACGCCGGCAAGGACGCGATGCTCTTTGACCTGCTGGACAACTACCTGTCCGAGCTACGCAACCGGGTCTGCGCCCCGCCAGAGGCGGGAACCACGCCAGAGGACCGGCTGTTGCAGACCGTGCGCGCCGTGTTGCGGGCCTATCAGGGGGCGGATGACCATCATAAGGTGCAGGTCTCGGCGCTGGATGCGCTGCCGGAGGACAAACAAAAGGTGTTGCGCGCCTATCAGCGCGACATGGTGGCCCACCTGTCTGGCATTCTGTCGGAGGTGTCGCCAGACGATCTGGGCCGTGATGCGCGCAAACTGCGCTCTGTTACCATGTCAGTATTCGGGATGCTGAACTGGTACTACATGTGGAATTCTGGCGCGGGCAGCGAGGCCCGTGAAGACTACGCGCAGCTTGTCACCAACCTGGCGCTCAAGGGGTTGCATGGGTTGTAAGGGCCAAGCGGGGGCGTTCAGGCTTCTCGGTCTCTGTATGTGTCAAACCGCAAAGGCAACGCGAAACGCCTCCAGCGCCGTTTCGGGATCGCCTTTGGCATAGCCTTCGAAA
Source organism: Antarctobacter heliothermus (assembly GCF_002237555.1). NCBI lineage: Bacteria > Pseudomonadati > Pseudomonadota > Alphaproteobacteria > Rhodobacterales > Roseobacteraceae > Antarctobacter > Antarctobacter heliothermus. Next base: position 2,511,477 of record NZ_CP022540.1, read on the forward strand.
CCGACCGGTCCGTCATAGCCCATATCGTGCAGGGCACGGGCAATAACCGGCCAGTTCATTTCTCCCGTGCCCGGCTCGAACCGGCCGGGGTTATCGGCGACCTGCACCTCACCGATCCACGGCAGGCAGGCCTCGGCCCAGCGGATCACGTCGCCTTCGCCGATCTGTGTATGATAAAGATCAAGGTTGATCCGCAGCTGCGGCCGGTTGACGGTCGAGACCAGCGATAACACGTCACCTGTTGTGTTGAACGGACAGCCGGGGTGTTCCCTCAGGTTGAGGTTTTCCAGCGTAAACGTGACACCCTCTTCCTCGGCCATGTCGCAGATCCGGTGCAGCGTGTCACGCGCGCGCAGCCACATGCCGGGCGCAACGTGGTCCCTGTGCTGAACCGGAAGACCCATGTCGCCCAGCCCGGTGCCGTGCAGGTTCAGCCGATCAACGCCCAGCCGTTTGCCCACCTGCGCCGTCTCACGCGCGGATGTCAGCAACAGGTCGGCGCCCTCGGCATCTGCCAACCGCCCCTCCAGATATCCGTTCATGATGGTGAAATGCGCGCCGGTCTTTGCCAGCGCGTCCAGATCCCATTCAGGCCAGTTCCAAAGGCCGACGCCAAAGCCCATTTCGTGCAGACGCGCGGCGCGCCAGGCGATGGGTTTGTCCTGCCATAGCATTTCGGCGCATGCCGCAAGTTGAAAGCTCATCTCAGTTGTCCTGTGGTTTCAAGTCAGCCGGGGAGACCGGCAAGTCGTGTTGCGGCAAGGCGACAGATTTTTTCAGCCATTTGCACGCGGTCAGCATCATGTCCTCATGTTGGGTCGACGGTCGTCCGCAGACGATTGCAGTATTGTCGGTTCCGCTGCTTACCATGGTCGATCCCAAGGGTGATGCACACAGTCGAGGGTTTTGATCACAGCGGTCCTCACTCTTGTCCTCAGGGTGTTCTGTTGCAAAGGGCTGCTGGCAAGATGCCAGCGGTAGGCGTCAGGTCAAATGTCTCGACAGGTCATTCTTGATGTGAAACGCCTCAGCTTTACATGACGGGACAGGCCTTACCTGTCGGATCGGGATGTCGTTGGGGCGGCGGCGGCTATGATAGCCGTACGTCAAAATCCGCCGTTTTATTGCCAATCTGTTCTTTCCTTGCGAAGAAAGGTGGAGCCTTTGCAGGTGGTCCTTCGCCTTGAGTTTGTGGGTTCGAAACGGTTTGTGTGTCCAAAACCCCCATGGTCAGTGCCGATCTGCGCATTGCCTCTTGAATTGATCATGATGAATTGGTTGCATCGGTGGGATGCCGACACACCGCAGTTTCTCATGACGAATCTCAAGGGCCCGGGGCCCCTGACACAGGGCCGTGCCCGCCGGTCGCGCCCCGTTCTGGTGGCGGACGCGATCAAGGACTGGGTGGTGGAGCGTGGGTTACAGCCGGGCGACCGATTGCCCGGTGAGGCCGATCTGATCGCCCGGTTCGCCATGTCCAAAGGGACAATCCGCGAAGCGATGCGCCTGTTGCAGGCGCAAGGGTTGGTAGTGACCAAGACCGGGCCGGGCGGCGGCAGCTTTGTCGGTGAGGTCGGCAAGGACCGCGCCCATGCGTTGCTGGGCAACTACTTCTACTTCCGAAATATTTCCATTGATGACATCTATCAGGTGCGGATTGCGTTGGAACCCGACCTCGCCGCATCATTGGCCGGGCGGCTGAGCGTGGACCAACTGGCGGAACTGGACCAGATCATGACCGCCTATGCTGCCCCCGCCGCTGACGCCGAAGAAGAACGCGCCCAGCATGTTGCCTCACTGAAATTTCATGCGCGGTTGGCAGAGTTTGCGGACAATGCGTTGTTGGGGTTCATCATCGGTTTCATGGCGCAGATTCTTGCGGATTTGACAGTCTACAAACGCTTGTATTCCAAACCGAACCATGAGTTGTGGAAGCAAGGACGTGACCATCAGGCCGGGCTGGTGTCCGCGCTCCGTGACGGCGATGCCGAGGCCGCGCGCGCAATCATGCGCGAGCACATGCAGATGGCCCGCCGCCTGATGGAAGATCAGGAGGCGGTGGTCATGAAACGCTTCATGGCGGAATAGCGGTGCAGGGGCTGGCAGAGGAACTACGGCGTCTGGTGGCCGAGGCGCGAACAGCGCAGGACTGGGGTGCGCCTGCGGACTACATCCCGGAACTGGCCAAGGTGGACCCAGAGCAGGTGGGTGTTGCGGTCTGTCTGGCCGATGGGCAAGAGATCGGGGCAGGGGACGCGGACGTGCCCTTTTCGATCCAGAGTATCTCAAAGGTGTTCTCATTGGCTGCCGTGCTGGGCCGTCTGGGCGATGACCTTTGGCGGCGGGTCGGGCGCGAGCCGTCGGGCACCGCCTTTGACAGCATCTTTCTGCTGGAGCAGGAACAGGGGCGGCCGCGTAATCCGTTCATCAATGCGGGGGCCTTGGTGACGACCGATGCGCTGCTGGGGGGACGTGAGCCGCGTCAGGCGCTGTCAGAGATCATGTATCTGGTGCGCGCGGCGGCAGAGGATGACGACATCCATATCGACAAGGCGGTGGCAGAGTCAGAAAAGGCCACGGCGAGCCGCAATACGTCCTTGCTCTACTACCTGAAATCTCACGACAATCTGAGATGTCCGCCAGAGATGGTTCTGGGCACCTACGCCCATCAATGCGCTATTGAGATGACCTGCCACCAGTTGGCGCGGTCGGGTCGGATGTTGGCTATGATACCGGGGGCTCCGGCGATGATCTCGTCACACAGGGCGCGGCGTATCAATGCCCTGATGATGACCTGCGGGCAGTATGATGGATCGGGAAACTTTGCTTTTCGCGTCGGTCTTCCGGGAAAAAGCGGGGTAGGGGGCGGCATTCTGCTGGTTGCGCCGGGGCGGGCCTCGATCGCGGTATGGTCGCCGGGGTTGGACGGCTACGGCAATTCCAAGGTTGGAACCTGGCTGGCCGAAAGGATCGCAGATTACACAGGCTGGTCGGTTTTTGCCCCATAAGGCGCGGCGCGCTCTGGCTCGTTCAGGGTCGGGACAAGAACCGCCCAGTCGGCATAGTCGCCGGTCGTGGCGCGGTCATGTAGCGCGCGCAGATCATCCAGCGGGGTTGGTGAATAATCGATCCGTAGCGTCAACGGAGCCATGTCGCGGCCCACGATCAATAAAGCCGCCGACAGTAGACCCCGGCTGTCGCCGCCCGCCGCAAATGCGGCGTCCAGCGCCGCCATCAGGCGCAGGTCCAACGATCCCTGCGCGTCCTGATAGCCCGCTAGGGCGGCATCCAGAACCGCCTCAGAAGACAGCAAGTTGCCGGTAACGATCACTCCGTCGCCCTGACGTGCGCCCGCTGTCGCGATGCTGTCCGCGCCGGTGAAATGACCCACACCACCCTTTGGGTCCAGCGTCGCCAACTGGCGATGCCCGCGCCCGCTGTCGACCTTTGTCACCTGATCCGCAGCGTCTTGCGCGCTGGTTCCGGCCTTCATCAGCGCCAGTGTGTCGGTCCCCCACATGGTCGATGGCAGCGATCCTTGCGAGGCGGACATCCCCGATTCGGCATCGCCGTGCAGCACCCAGCCCCCGACGCACAGACTGCCGGTTGTGGCAGCACCGCCGTAAAGGCCTGATTTTTCATCGTAGGCCATGATCGAAATCGTCATGTGCGGGCCTCCTGATCATGAGACTTGAATTTATCATGAAAATTTGGCCTGATGCAATTTATCATGAAAAATAAAAATCAAAGACAACAGCGGAGGTAACGCAATGTCGCTCATTTCAATTACGCGTCGCGGGGTGTTGGCCGCCGGGACGGCGCTTGCGCTTTCCATCGGCGCGATGTCGGGCGCACTGGCGCAGTCGCCGCCGGGGGTTCTGATTGTCGGCCAGATCGCCGAACCCAAGTCACTTGACCCATCGGCCATCACCGCACTCAATGATTTCCGGATCGCCTTCAACGTCTATGACGGTCTGGTGCGCTACAAGGACGGCACGCTGGAAGTGGAACCGGCGCTGGCGACCGATTGGACCATCTCCGAGGACGGCACCGAATACACTTTTAACCTGCGCGAGGGCGTCAGCTTTCACGATGGCAGCCCCTTCACTGCCGAGGCGGTGAAATTCACGTTCGACCGGATGTTGAAGGAAGATCATCCCTATTACGACACCGGGCCATTCCCGCTGAGCTTTATGATGGGCGCGATCAGCGCGGTCGACGTGGTGGATGATCTGACGGTGAAATTCACTCTGAACGAACCCTACGCGCCGTTCCTGTCCAACCTCGCCTATTCGCCCGGTCTGATCGTGTCGATGGAAGGTGTGAAACAACACGGGGCGGAATTCGGTCGCAACCCCGCCGGCACCGGCCCGTTCAAATTTGCCGAATGGCGCTCGAACGAGGCGGTGGTGGTCGAGGCCAACGCCGATTACTGGGACGGCGCGCCGGAATTGCAGGCGATTGTCTTCCGCCCCATCACCGACGCCAACACCCGCACCGCCGAGATGCTGGCCGGTGGGATCGACCTGATGGTCGAAGTGCCGCCCGTAGCGCTGTCGGAGTTTCAGGGCGACGCCTATACCGTGCATGAGCAGGCCGGGCCGCACGTCTGGTTCCTGATCCTGAACGCCAAAGAAGGCCCCTTTGCGGACAAGCTGGTTCGGCAGGCGGCAAACTATGCGATCAACAAGACCGCGCTGGTGGATGAGGTGCTGGAAGGTACTGCCGCCGTCGCCGCAGGGCCGACGCCGCCGGCCTTTGCCTGGGCCTATAACGAGGATCTGGAGCCCTATCCCTACGACCCGGAAAAGGCCAGGGAACTGCTGGCTGAGGCCGGTGTCGAGGGCGCGGAACTGACGTTCTATGTGACCGAAGGCGGATCGGGCATGTTGGACCCGATTGCGATGGGCACGGCCATTCAGGCGGATCTTGAGGCCGTGGGGTTCGACGTCAAGATCGAGACCTACGAGTGGAACACCTTCCTTGGTAACGTGAACCCGGGGCTGGAAGGCAAGGCAGACATGGCCGAGATGGCCTGGATGACCAATGACCCCGATACGTTGCCTTTCCTCGCCCTGCGGACCGAGGCGTGGCCGGACAAGGGCGGGTTCAACTCTGGTTATTATTCCAACCCGAAGGTTGACGAATTGCTGGAGGCTGCCCGTGTCGCCACCGATCAGGACGAACGCGCGCGTCTTTATAAGGAAATGCAGGTGATTGTGCAGGAAGATGCGCCTTGGGTCTTTGTCGCGAACTGGAAACAGAACGCGGTGACCAGTGACAAGGTCGAAGGGTTCTCTTTGCAGCCGTCGTTCTTTTTGCTGCTGGATGACGTTGTGAAAAACTGATCGCATTGCGGTCCGGGCCGGGCATCGAGCCCGGCCCGGACCGGCGGGGGCTCTGCCCCCGAAGCGCGCCTTGGGGCGCGCACCCCCGGGATATTTCTGGACAGAAGAAGGCCGGGGCAGTGGGTTTCGAAGTGGAGGGCGCGCATGGGGCGCTATATCCTGCGGCGACTGATATCGGCAGTGCCGGTGCTTTTGGGCATCACGGTGATCGTTTTTGCGATCATGGCGCTGATCCCGGGTGATCCGGCAACGGCGATCCTCGGCAGCTACGCCACGCCTGAGAATGTCGAAAAGCTGAACCGGGATCTGGGGTTGGACAAGCCTTTGGTCGCGCAGTATTTCATTTGGCTGGGCAATATGGTGCAGGGTGATTTCGGCACCAGTTTTTCTTTGAACCGTCCGGTGATCGACGAAGTGCTAGAGCGGTTCAACGCGACGCTGATTTTGGCTGGAACCGCCTTTGTGATTTGTTCCGTGCTGGGGATCGCGGCGGGCGTGGTCTCGGCGGCCAACCAGTATGGCTGGGGTGACAAGGCGATCACCTTTGTGGTGTTGCTGGGCATTTCGATCCCGTCATTTTTCCTTGGCATGATGATGATCCTCTATTTTGCTGTGAACCTGCGGCTGTTCCCGGTGTCGGGCATGTGGCCGATTTATGGGACGCGGGACATCTGGGCCTTGTTGGATCACCTTGTGTTGCCGGCCAGTGCGCTGGCGGTGGTGGCGACCGGTGTGATTGCGCGCCTGTCACGCTCTGCCATGCTGGAGGTGTTGCGGCAGGATTTCATCCGCACCGCGCGCGCCAAGGGCGTGCATGAGCGTGGGGTGATCTGGCGGCATGCCTTGCGGGCGGCGATGGTGTCGATCATTCCGGTTCTGGGCATTCAGGCGGGCTTTGTTCTGTCGGGGGCGGTTTACATCGAGATCGTCTTTCAGTGGCCCGGAGTGGGGCGGATGCTGGTCGATGCGATCCTCAAGCGGGACATCCTGTTGGTGCAGGGCGGCGTGGTCTTTGTTGCGGCCTGCTATGTGATGTTCAACATTCTCGTAGACGTGGCGCAAAGCCTGCTGGACCCGAGGATCAAGACATGACCGGGTTTCTCAAGCTGTTGGCGCGCAACCGCTTGGCGCTGGCGGGTGGGATCGTTCTGTTACTGGTTGTGCTGCTGGCGCTGGTGACACCGCTGTTGCCGCTGGCAGAGCCGAATGTCACCAATACCTCGGCGCGGTTTCAGCGGCCGTTTTCCGATGGCGCACTGTTGGGCACCGATCACCTTGGCCGCGATCTGCTCTCGCGGCTGTTGTGGGGGACGCGGCTGTCTCTGGCGGTGGGTTTTGCCGCTGCTGTCGTCGCGGCTACGTTGGGGGCCGCTATCGGCATCATCGCGGGGTACTATGGCGGGCGGACCGACAACCTGATCATGCGCGGTGTCGATATGCTGATGGCTTTCCCCTATATCCTGCTGGCGCTGGCGATTGTGGCGGCTCTTGGCCCCGGTCTGTTCAATGCACTGATTGCGGTGGCGGCGGTCAATGTGCCGTTCTTTGCCCGCAACATTCGCGGCATTACCGTGGGCATCGCCCATAAGGAGTTTGTGGACGCCGCGCGTCTGGCGGGGCTGTCGAACACCAAGATTATCCTGACGGAAATCCTGCCCAACGTGGTGCCGGTGATCGTGATTGCCATGTCCACCACTATCGGCTGGATGATCCTTGAAACCGCCGGGCTGTCGTTCCTGGGCCTTGGTTCGCAGCCACCGCAGGCGGATCTGGGGTCGATGCTGGGAGAGGCGCGCTCTGCCCTGATCACCAACCCGCATACATCCGTGGTGCCGGGGGTGATGATCCTGATCATCGTCATGGCGATCAACTTGTTGGGGGACGGGGTGCGGGATGCTCTGGACCCAAGGTTGAAAAGCGGCGCGCTGTCTCGGCCCATGGCCTCGACCATGGTCAGGCGGCGTGATCCTGTGCCCGCACCGGAGGGTAAAGGCCTGCTGGAGGTGCAGGCGTTACAGACCCAGTTCCATGTTCGCGACCGGATTTATCGCGCGGTGGGCGGCGTGTCGCTGCATGTCAAACCGGGCGAGTGCCTAGGCATCATTGGCGAAAGTGGATCGGGGAAATCGGTCACCGCGCTGTCTGTCATGGGGTTGGTGGCCTCACCCCCCGGTGTGATCACCGGCGGGTCGGTGCGCTATGACGGTGAGGATCTGATTGGCGCGCCTTATCGCAAGTTGCGCGATATGCGCGGGCGCAACGTCGCCTACATCTTTCAGGACCCGCAAGCCACGCTGCACCCGCTCTACCGTATCGGCGACCAGTTGATAGAGGCGATCCGGGCGCATCATGGCATCGGGCGGTCCGAGGGGCAGGCGCGCGCAATCGAGTTGCTTAAGGCGGTGCGCATTCCGAATGCCGAACAGCGGCTGACCGATTTTCCGCATGAGATGTCGGGCGGCATGCGGCAGCGTGTTGGCATCGCTATGGCACTGGCCAATGATCCCGACATCATCATTGCGGATGAGCCGACGACCGCGTTGGACGTGACCGTTCAGGCGCAGATCCTGTCGCTGCTGGACGATCTGCGCCGCTCACGCGGGCTGGCCATCATCTTTATCACCCATGATTTTGGCGTGGTCGGGCAGCTTTGCGATCGAGTCGCGGTCATGTATGCCGGGCGGATCGTCGAAGAGGGGCCGACGCAATCGGTGCTGGAAACCCCGACCCACCCCTATACTACGCGGCTCATGGCATGCGTCCCGGAACTGGGCGGCGGCAGGCGGCGGCTGGAGGCGATCCCGGGCTTGCCTCCGGTGGTCGACAAACTGCCCGAGGGCTGTGCCTTTGCCGATCGCTGTGACCGGGTGCAGGCCGACTGTCGCGCGGGCGAAATTGTGTTGGAACGCCAAGGGACGCGTGCCGTGCGCTGCCTGCATCCCGTGACCCCGCTGACGGAGGCCGCCGAATGACGGATGCGCTGACACTGACCGACCTGTCCAAAAGTTTCCCCGTGGGGCGCGGGCTTTTCGGTGCGCCCAAGGCCTCGGTCAAGGCGGTGCACCCGATCACGCTGACCGTAGCGCAGGGCGAGACGCTGGGCATCGTGGGAGAGTCGGGCTGTGGCAAGTCCACGCTGGCGCGGATGCTGGTGGGGCTACTGGAGCCGACAACTGGCACGATCGAAATCGACGGCGCGGCGCTGGACAATGCCGATCCGGCGCTGTTCGGAAAACGCATTCAGTATGTGTTTCAGGACCCGATCTCATCGCTGAACCCGCGCAAGACCATCCGCCAGATCATCGAGGCGCCTCTGATCCATCTGTATGGCATGGACAAGGCGCAGCGGGCGCGGCGCATCGCCGAGATTTTCGCCAGCGTGAACCTGCGCGAAGAGTTCCTTGACCGCTATCCGCATGAGTTTTCGGGCGGGCAGGCACAGCGGATCGGCATTGCCCGCGCGCTGGCGGCGCAGGCCAACATCTTGATCCTCGATGAACCCGTTTCGGCACTGGATGTATCGGTGCAAGCACAGGTGTTGAACCTGCTGGCGGATCTGAAACGCGAATTCGGCCTGACCTATCTGTTCATCAGCCATGACCTTGCGGTGGTTGAGGCGGTGAGCGACCGGATCGCGGTGCTGTATTTTGGGTCCGTTGTGGAACTTGGCCCGGCAGAGGATATCTTTCGCGCGCCGCGTCATCCTTATACGAAACTGCTGGCCGACAGTGCGCCGGTGGTTGGCCGTCCTCTGACGGCGCCCGAAGGGCGTGAGACCGAACTGCCCGATCCGTTGAACCCGCCCAAGGGCTGTGCCTTTGCGGCCCGTTGCCCGCGTGCCAGCGACCGGTGCCGATCAGAGGTGCCGGTGCTGGAAGGGCAGGGCGCTGTGCAAGCGGCTTGCTTTCATCCGTTAGTCACCGACTAGACGTGATGCCGCCAGGGCGTTGCCCGGCAACGGTGCGCTGACCTCACGCACATTCCAAATTTGCGCCAAACGGAAGGGGCAGTTACAAAAGGCACATGACGCTTGCCCACACAAAACGCGGTCCCGGACGTCCGCGCAGCTTTGACAATGGCGCCGCATTGGAGGCCGCGATGCGGTGCTTTTGGTCGCGGGGCTATGCCCGCGCAACCATGGGCGTGCTCAGCCGTGAAATGTCCGTGCCGCGCGCCAGCCTCTATGCCCATTTCGGCGATAAGAACGGGCTGTTTCTGTTGGCAATTGACCACTATGCGCGCTCGCGAAGCTCCAAGGCGTTGGCGCACCTGACCGGGCAGGGCAATGCCTTTGCCGAGATTACCGGTTTTTTCGAGGCCGCGATCACCTTGGTGTCTTCGGATCCCGAAACACCGGGTTGTCTGATTGCCTGCGTCCTGTCCGAAGCCGCAACTGTCGATAACCGGTTCCAAGAGGTGCTGGCGGGCAAAACGCATACATTGGAACAGTGGCTGGCGCACTGCCTTCGGGCCTCGGGTGGCGGCCTGCCGGAAGAGGATATTCGCGCGCGCGCCGGAGTTCTGGCCGCCACGGTGCGCGGGCTTGCGATCAGCGCCCGGTCGGGCACCCCGGCGGATAAATTGCGGGCGACAGCGCGCATGGCCACCCGTCTGGCGTGTGGATCTGCGCCACGCGATTGATCACGCTGCTGTCAGCGCGGACCGGTCGGTGCTTGACCCTGAGCGGCACGGCTGGTCTGAAGGAGTTTCAGAACGCTCGGACAAAAAACAACAGGGACACCCTCATGACACCCTTTTCTCTTTGGCGCACCAGCGCCCTTGTCGGCACTCTGCTGCTGGGTACACATGCCGCGCAAGCCGAAACCTTTCGCTGGGCCTCGGCCACCGATCCGCAAACGATGGACCCGCATGCGGTCAGTTCTGCCCCGGTGCTGTCCTTTCTGAACAATGTCTACGAAGGTCTGGTGCGCAGGGACCGCGACATGTCTATCGAGGGCTCACTGGCCGAAAGCTGGGAACCGCTGGCAGATGAGGACGGCTGGCGTTTCAAGCTGCGTCAGGGCGTAACCTTTGCCGATGGGGCGGAGTTTACCGCCGAAGACGTGCTGTTCAGCTATCAGCGCGCCTCCAGTGAAGAGTCAGATGTCCGGTCGTGGTTTGCGCCTGTGACAGAGGTTCGCGTAGTTGACGATTTCACCGTCGATTTCATCACCAGCGCGCCGAACCCGCTTTTCCCCGACAGCATCGCCAACTTTATGATCCTCGACAAAGGCTGGGCCGAGGCGAATGACGCCGCGCTGCCCGCCCGCGACGCTGAGAATTTCGCCACGATCAACGTGAACGGCACCGGCCCGTTTATGGTGCAGTCGCGTGACCCGGGGGTGCAGACCGTTCTGGTGCCCAACCCGAATTGGTGGGGTGAGGTCGAACACAATGTCACCGAAGGCATCTTTACCCCCATCGGCAACCCGGCCACCGGCCTTGCGGCGTTGCTGTCGGGGGAGATCGACTTTATCCAGCCAATCCCGCTGCAGGACGCCGTTCAGGTCGAAGAGCGCGACGGCTACAAGGTGCTAGAGGGTGAAGAAACCCGCGTGATTATGTTCGGCTTTGGCCATGAACATGACACGCTGCTGTATTCCTCGGATGTGACCGATGCCAATCCGTTCAGCGACGTGCGTGTCCGGCAGGCCGCCGCCCATGCGATCAACATGGACGCCATCGACCGTGTGCTGTTCCGGGGTAAGATCGAAGCCGCAAGCCAGTTGGTGCCCGCAGGCATCTCTGGCTATTCGGACGCTCACGCCGATGGCATTCCCTACAACCCGGAACGCGCCAAGGAACTGCTGACAGAGGCGGGCTATCCTGACGGGTTCTCCTTTGGTCTGAAGTGCACCAATGACCGCTACATCAACGACGAGGCGCTGTGCCGCGCCGCCGCGTCGATGTTTGCCGCGGTGGGGCTGGATGCGCAACTCAGCACCGGACCGGTGCGGGACTACTGGCCGCAGCTGCGCGAGGACGATTTCGACATGTTCCTGCTGGGCTGGTCGCCAGGCACCTTTGACGTGGAACACCCGGTCCGCTTTCTGCTGCACAGCCAAGATGATGAGAAAAAACTTGGCTCGTGGAACTTTGGCAACTATTCGAACGCCCGCATTGATGAACTGCTGCCGATGATCCAACAGGAAATCGACCCGGCAAAGCGTCAGGCGATGGTCGATGAGATCGTTCAGATCAGCCAGGATGAGGTCGCCTATATCCCGCTGTACACCCAGCCGTTGATCTGGGCGGCCAAGCAGGGGGTGGACCTGACGCAACGCGCCGACAACTTCTTCCTATTGCGTTGGGTCACGGTCAACTGATCGGGACATAGGCAGGACTTCGGGCGATGGCGCATTTCATTCTGAAACGGCTGATACAGTCGGTTTTTGTTATGCTCGCCGTCGCCTTTCTGGCCTTTTCACTGTTCCGCTTTGTGGGCGACCCGATCAGCCAAATGACCGGGGTGGAAACCTCGGTTCAGGATCAGGACCGCTTGCGCGAGGAATTGGGCCTGAACGATCCCTTTGTCGTCCAGTTCTACCGGTTCACCACCGACATGCTGCGCGGTGATTTCGGATATTCCTATCGCACGCGGCAGCCTGTGGGCGACATGATCGCCAGCCGCATTCCCGCGACGCTGGAACTGGGGATTGTGGCGCTGCTGATCTCTCTGATCGTGGGCATCCCGTCGGGGGTCTATACCGCGCTGCGGCCAAGGGGGATCGCCACGCAGGCGATCCTGATGACCACGCTAGTCGGTGTGTCGATCCCGACCTTTGTCATCGGCATTGCGCTGATCTTTCTTTTTGGGGTGCAACTGGGCTGGCTGCCCACCTTCGGGCGCGGCGGCACAGTCGATCTGGGCGGCTGGACCACCAGTTTCCTGACCGTCGATGGCTGGCGCGCGCTGATCCTGCCGGCCATCACGCTGGGCGTCTACCAGCTGACCCTGACCATGCGCCTTGTCCGGGCCGAGATGATGGAGGTCATGCGCTCTGACTATATCCGTTTTGCGACGGCGCGTGGTATCCCCTATCGGTCATTGCACTACCGCCATGCGCTGGCCAATACGATGGTGCCGGTGATTACCATCATCGGGCTGCAATTTGGCGGCGTTATCGCCTTTTCCATCGTCACCGAAAGCGTCTTTCAATGGCCGGGCATGGGCCTTTTGTTCCTTGAATCGATCCGTTTCGTCGATATCCCGGTCATGGGGGTTTACCTCGTCGTTATCGCCTTTTTCTTTGTGCTGGTGAACATGGCAGTGGACTTGCTGTATCTTGCCATCGACCCGCGCCTGCGCGTCAAGGAAGCCGCCTAATGCTGGCACGCCTACTAAGGTCCGATGGGATCTACCTGTTCCTGCGCTCGCCCGCTGCCATCGTGGCGGCCATTGTCGCGGTTCTCGTCGTCGGTGGCGCCTTTGCCGCGCCGTGGATTGCGACGTCGAACCCCTATGACCTTGCCAGCTTTTCGCTGATGGACGGGCTGTTGCCACCGGTCTGGCAGGGCGGTGATCCGCGGTTCCTGCTGGGGACGGATGATCAGGGACGCGACATGGTGTCGTCCATCCTGTACGGCGCGCGCCTGTCGCTGACGATTGCGATTATGGCCATGATCATCGCCACAGTGCTGGGTGTCGGCCTGGGCCTTGCCGCCGGGTATTTCGGCGGGCGGTTCGATGCCATCGTCATGCGGATCGCCGATGTCCAACTGGCGCTGCCCGCCATCCTGACGGCCCTGCTGATCGACGGAATCTCTCGCGGGCTGCTGCCTGCCGCGATGCAGGACGACCTGCGCGTTGCAGTCCTGACCCTAGCCATTGCGCTGTCGCTATGGGTGAACTTTGCGCGCACCGCCCGCGCCAGCGTCTTTGTCGAGCGTAACAAGGACTATGTGCAGGCTGCGATGATCATGGGTCAGCACCCGCTGCGCGTGATGCTGCGCCATATCCTGCCCAACATCTTAGGCCCGCTGCTGGTGATCATGACGGTCGATCTAGCCTCTGCCATCCTGCTGGAGGCAACGCTGAGCTTTCTGGGTATCGGTCTGCCTGCGGACAGTCCGTCTTTGGGGACGTTGATCCGTATCGGGATGCAATTCCTGCTGTCGGGCGAATGGTGGATCCTGTGGGTACCTACGCTGTTCCTTGTGGCGCTGGTGGTGTCGATCAATGTGCTGGGTGACTTCCTGCGCGACGTCTTTAACCCGAGGTTGCGTTGATGCTGACCGTTGAAAACCTCACCGTCCAGTTCCCTGGTCGTCATGGCACGTTTACAGCTGTCGAAGATGTGTCGCTGTCCATTGCCCCCGGCGAAATTCACGGGTTGGTCGGCGAAAGCGGCGCGGGAAAATCCACCATCGGCGCGGCAATCATCGGGCTGCTGCAACCGCCGGGATTTGTCGCTGGAGGTTTGATGCAACTGGGCGACACCGACCTGCGCAGCCTGACACCTTCACAGGCACACGCGATGCGTGGGGCGCGTATTTCGATGATCTTTCAGGATCCGCAAACCAGCCTCAATCCGCTGATGACCATCGAGGACCAACTGATCGAGACGATTCAGGCGCATGAGGACATCACCTCGGCCAAGGCCCTCGAACGTGCGGTCGATCTGCTGGAAGAGATCGGCATCGAGGGCGCCGCCAAGCGCATCAAGGCCTATCCGCACCAGTTTTCCGGCGGGATGCGGCAGCGTGTGGTGATCGCGCTGGCGCTGTGCACCAACCCGGAACTGATCATCGCGGACGAACCCACCACCGCGCTGGACGTGGCGGTGCAATCGCAGGTGCTGGACCTGATCCGGCGGTTGGCGCTGACCCGCGACATCGGCTTTCTGCTGATCACCCATGACATCGGCGTGATTGCCCAGATCACCGACAACGTCACGGTCCTGCGCGGGGGCAAGGTGATGGAGACGGGACCAACCGAAAAGGTGCTGCAAGCGCCCGATCACCCCTACACCCAATCGTTGATGGCCGCTGTTCCCCGGCTGGATCGCAAGTTGGACCGCTTTCTGGTTCCCGACAGCGACAAGCCCGCGATGGCCGCGCCGGCCGGAAAATCCGCCGCAGATGCGGAACGCTGGCTGCGTGGCGGTGAACAGGCGCTGGGCGAGGGGCTGGGGATGCATGGGGTCACCGTGCGCTTTACCGGCCCGCGCGAAAGCCTGCTGCGCAAGCCAGACGCCTTTGTCGCACTAGATGACGTGACCATGCAGGTGCGCCCCGGCTCGGTCATGGGGTTAGTGGGCGAAAGCGGATCAGGCAAATCGACTATGGCAAAGGTCCTGACGGGCCTTGTGCAGCCGAGCGAGGGCCGTTTGACGTTGGGCGAAACGCCCTTGCCGTTGGCGCGCCAGCGCGGGCGCAAGGACCCGTCGCGACGCCTGATCCAGATGGTGTTCCAAGACCCGTTCAGCAGCCTGAATTCACGCCACCGGATTGGCGACATCCTGTCGGAACCTCTTTGGCTGTATGGATTGGAGCCGGACAAGGGCAATCGCCGCGACATCGCGGCCGCGATGCTGGACCTGGTCGGCCTTTCTGCGGATGCCATCGACCGTTATCCACACCAATTTTCCGGCGGCCAGCGCCAACGCATTGCCGTGGCGCGGTCGCTGCTGGCACGCCCGCGCGTGCTGATCTGCGATGAGCCGACCAGCGCGCTGGATGTTTCCATTCAGGCGCAGGTGCTGAACCTGTTGAAAGACCTTCAATCCCAGTTTGGCCTGACCATCCTGTTCATCAGTCACAACTTGGCGGTTGTGCGGCAAATGAGCGACGACATCACCGTGCTGAAATCAGGCAAGGTGATCGAGGCGGGCGGATCGGAGGGGTTCTTCACCGCGCCGCAGGCCGACTACAGCCGTGCGCTTTTGGCGCTGACCCCCGGCGTCGCGGCCTGAGCGACGCGCGCGCTATTCCTGAAACAACGAATTTTGCCAGTTGCGCAAAAAGTTCTTGCGCCGCAACTGGTCGAGAAAGACCAGCAAACCCGGACCAAAACGGATGGGTCGCAGAGCGGTGTTTTCACGCAATGCGGTCTGGTCGATGGCGGCAAGCCCTGTGGCTGCAACCAGATCGGGACGCGTCCCGAGGGTGTTGAGAAAATCGATCATCTTTTGCGCGTCCGGCACGTTGCGTGCCGTCACTGGGATCAGAGCAGTGCGCATCATGACATTGGCATAATCCTCCAGCACGACGATCTGGATGCCGACGCCCAAGGCCTGCTGCGAGGCGGCATATGTGCCCAGAACATTGTAGGCCAGCGCCAACTCTCCACTGGCAACGTCGCGGATCATGTCGCCGGAACAGCAGTACAGTTTCGCCTCCAGTCGGCCCATGACCTCCATCAGGCGCCAAAATGCCTGACTGTTGCGGCTGTCTTGCGTCGCCATGAGATAGCCAAAGCCGGAATTGCGGATGTCATAGGTGCCGACCCGCCCCTGAAAACGGTCGGGGTCGGCGCGCAACAGGTCGATCAGGTCATCGCGGGTGCGCGGCGCTGTGCCCGGCGCGAAAAACCTGTCAGACACGACCAGTACGGCCGGTTCCTGCGTGAAGGCAAAAACCTGTTTCCGCCAGTTGGCCCAGTCCGGCAACGCTCCGGGGTTTGCGGCGCTGTAGGTCAGGGCAAAGCCGTCATTGGCCAGTTTGGTTTGCAGATCCATCGCCGAGGATATTGCCAGATCAAAGACCGCGCCTTCGTCTTGCAGGGCGGTCATCAGCTCGGTGGTGCTGGCGATGGTATAGTCAATCGTTATGCCGGGATGGGCCGACTGAAACGCCAGAATGATCGGTTCAAACGCCGCGCGGTCCGTGGTCGAAAGGATGTGCAACTGGCGGATTGCAGGGTCGGCAGGGTAGATAACCCTGTCCTCAACCTCAAACGCGCGCGCGGGCACGACCAGACACGTCCAGATCAGCGCGGCAAGAAAAGCGAGACGCATGCGCCTTGTCCTTTCGGGTTCTCGGTGATTGACAATCTGCCGCCATGGGCGAGCGCGACCTCGTCGGCGATGGTCAGCCCAAGGCCGGAACCGACGATATCGCCCACGTTGGACCCGCGTTGATAGCGTTCTGTCAGGCGCGATATGTCTACACCGCCAAAGCCGCGGCCTTCATCGGTGATCGACAGACAAATCTCATCGCCCTCGGTAACACTGACAAGCACATCACTGTCTGCGGGAGAGTACTTGATGGCGTTGTCCAGAATGTTCAGCAAGGCGGCCTGAAGCAGGATGCCGTCGCCATGAAAGGTCACGGGATGGCCGGGCAGGCTGCGCAGGATCGTGGTGTCCTTCAACTCTGCCGTTGGTGATAGGCGATTGCAGGCCTCCGTGGTCAATTGCACCAGATCCAGCGCATCCCTGGCAAGACTGTCGGCGCGGAATGTCACCATTGCATGGTCCAACATCTGCCCCGCCGAACGGGCGCTTTCGTCGATGGCGCGGATCATCTCGCGGATGGCGGCCTTATGCTCGGGCTTGGTCAGTTTGTGGTGGGTCACCTCGGCCTGCGTGCGGACGGTCGCCAACGGCGTGCGCACGCGATGGGCAGCCTCGGCGATGAAATCCTCTGTCCGCAAGAGCGAAGCGCGCAGCCGCGACATGAAATTGTTGAGCGCGTCGACCAAAGGCACCAGTTCCGTGGGGGTGTCTGTTGTCACCGGGCGCAGATCCTTTGGCCCGCGCCGGGTGACTGCGGCGGTCATTCGGTCGATGGGGGACAGGGCGGATTGTGCGGCCCAGAGGCTAAGCAGCGTGGCCAGAACAAAGAACCCGGCGCCGACCCCTGTGGCAATCGCGGTAATCCGGCGCGACGTTGCGGCCAGCGCTTCACGGGTCTGGGCGACAGCCACATCCGCCCGGATCAGGCTGCCCAGACTGCCAATGGTGCGGCTGACAACGGCCACCCGCACCGTGTCGCCGCGAAAGGTCAAGGTGTCGAACTTTGGTTCCCCGTTGGAGGGGATGTCCGGCGGCAGCGGCAGATCATCGTATCCGGTCAGGGTCTGGCCATCCACGACCACGCGGTAGAACACCCGGTCCTGTCCGACAGACCCAAGCATCGACAACGCCGAATAGGGCAGGTCCAGCGTGACGCCGTCGGCCACGCTTCGCAGGCTGTCCGCCATCGCGGTGGCAGAGGCCGACAGAATGCCGTCCTGCGTGCCTTCGGCGGCACGCTCTGCCACGCTGCGCAGCACCAGAAAAAAGGCCAGCGACAATAGCGCGGCCACACCCGCGAGTTGGAAAAACAACCGACGGCGGATCGACCGGCGTGCCGTCACGCCGCGACCATGCGATAGCCCAACCCGCGCACGGTTTCGATGACCGTACCCGACCCCTCCAGCCGCTTGCGCAGCCTGCCGACGTACACCTCTATCGCGTTTTCGCTGGCCTCATCCGTCAATGAGAACAGTCGGTCCAGCAAATAGGCCTTGGAAAACACCTGACCGGGAGCGTTGAAGAACACCTCAAGCAGTCGTAGTTCACGGTTGCGGAGGGGGATGGAGATACCGGAAAATTGCAGCTCTGCGGTGCTCGAATCAAGGACCGTGCCGGCAAAGCTCTTGCGGTTGTCCGCAGGGCCGCCATGACGCCGCACAACGGCTCGACAGCGGGCTTCGAGTTCGGCGAAATCAAACGGTTTGGTGATGTAATCATCCGCGCCAAGGTCCAGCAGGCCGACTCTGTCTGACACCGCAGACCGGGCCGTGATGACAATGACCGGCGTTTTGTTGGCCGCCTCTCGGTGCTGTTGCAAGAAGTCCCGGCCATCGCCGTCGGGCAACATGATGTCCAGCAAAATCAGATCATATTTCGCCACGGCAATGCAGGCGCTGGCCGCGTCCAGCGTTTCGGCATGATCCACGGCATGGCCATCCAGTTGCAGTCGTTCCATCACCGCGCGCGCCAGCTTGGGACTGTCTTCGATCAGCAGAAACCGCATGTGTGACCTTTTTATGAACGTGACAGGTTGTTGTCAGGTTCAAGTTTTTCTTTAAGCATGTTGGACACGACACAAAGTGTCAAACGGGAGGAGAAAATATGAATAATCACATACTCAAGGCGCTGGTGACCAGCGCCGTAGTTGGCTTTGGCGCGACAGCCGCATATGCGGCAGAGTGCATTGCCCCGGCAAACCCCGGCGGCGGCTGGGATTTCACTTGCCGTCAAATCGGTAAGATCATGTATGACATCGGCGCGGTCGACAAACCCGTTCAGGTCACCAACATGGCTGGCGCCGGTGGCGGTCTTGCGTTTACCCATGTGGTCAGCGAGCGCGGCGATGATGCCGACCTGATCATTGCGGCTTCGTCGGCAACGTCGACCCGGCTGGCGCAGAACGCCTATGCCGGCATGACCGCAGACCAGGTCCGCTTTGTCGGCTCAATCGGTGCCGATCCGGGTGTGATCGTGGTGGCCAAAGACAGCCCCTATCAGTCGCTGACCGATCTGGTCGATGCCATCAAGGCCGAGCCGGGCAAGATCGCCTTTGCGGGCGGCTCTGCCGTTGGGGGCTTTGACCATCTCAAGCCGCTGATGATCCTGCAACGCGCCGGTGTGACCGACGTGCGCGCGATCAAGTATATCGGTGTCGACGGTGGTGCGGATGCCATCACCCAGACCGTGGGGGGCTTTACTCAGGCGATGACGGGCGACATGTCCGAAATCGTCGGCTTTCTGAAGTCGGGCGATGTGCGTGCCATTGCCGTGCTGACCGAAGAACGGGTTCCCGGCTTTGAGGACATCCCGACCGCCAAGGAGCAGGGCATCGACGTGGTCGCTGTGAACTGGCGCGGGCTCTATGTTCCCAAAGACATCAGCGACGAGGACTTCAACAAGTGGGCCGATCGTTTGCAGCAAGTTGCTGACAGCGATGAATGGGCAGAGGCTATGGCGGCCAACGGTCTTGCGCCGTTCACCAAGGTTGGTGCTGATTTCCAGAATTATGTCGATGGTGTCGTGGCTGAAATCCGCACCCTGTCGAAAGAGATCGGGGTGATTCAGTAATGGTTTCAGACCGCATCTTCGGAGCGGTCGTGACCCTGTTGGCGTTGGCATACATTGCCAGCGCCACACAGATTCAGACCAGCTTTCTGGCCGATCCGGTCGGCCCGCGCGTGTTCCCCTATATTGTTGGTGGCGTGGCGGCTATCTGCGGTATCATCGTGGTGCTGCGCCCGAACGAAGACCCTGCATGGCCTGTCCTGCGGACCATGGGCGCGTTGCTTGTCGCTGTGGTGGTTCTGGTGGGCTACGCCTATGCCTTGAAACCGCTGGGCTTTCTGCTGCCAACCGCGATCACGGCGGCGATCCTGAGCTATCAGATCAGCCCGCGCCCCCGCGCTGCAGCGCTGGCCGGTGTCGGCCTGTCGGTCGGGTTGTTCATCATTTTCAAATTCGCGCTGGGTCTTGGCCTGGTTGCGCTGCCGGCCGTCCTGCACGGCTGAGGAATTCGACATGGACCTGTTTGCGAACCTCGCGATCGGCTTTGGCATCGCGCTAAGCCCGTTCACCCTGATGCTGGCCGTCTTTGGCTGTTTCATCGGCACGATCATCGGCGCGCTGCCGGGCCTTGGCCCGTCAAACGGCGTGGCGATCCTGATACCGTTGACCTTTTCGATGGGGCTGGACGCGACCAGCGCGCTGGTGCTGATGACGGCCGTTTACTACGGCGCGATGTATGGCGGGCGGATCAGTTCCATCCTGCTGAACATTCCGGGCGATGAACCGGCGCTGATGACCACACTGGACGGCTATCCCATGGCCAAGGCAGGCCGGGCGGGTGATGCGCTGGTGATCTCTGGCGTGGCCTCGTTCACGGGCGCATTTTTGTCGACCATCGGCCTGATGTTGCTGGCTCCCCTGTTGGCTCGGATCGCGTTTCAGTTTGGACCGGCGGAATACTTTGCACTTTACCTGCTGGCCTTTGCCACGCTGGGCGGGATTGCCTCGAACAATCAGGCCAAGGCGGCGATTGCGTCGTGTATCGGTCTGGGGATCGCGATGGTCGGGGTGGACAACAACTCTGGCATGCCGCGTCTGACTTTTGGCAACATGCACCTGTTTGACGGGATCGATTTCCTTGTCGCCATCGTGGGCCTGTTCGCCATCGCCGAGGTGTTCTTTTTCATCGAGAGCCACGGCAAGAACACCTCGATCGGGGTCAAGCTGGACAAGGTCACCGTGCCGTGGCACGACATCTGGGACACCAAATGGACGCAGCTGCGCAGTTCCTTGATCGGGTTTGTCGCCGGGGTGCTGCCGGGGGCAGGGGCTTCGCTGGGGTCGTTCCTGGCCTATATGTCGGAAAAATCCATTGCTGGGGAAAAGGGCAAGTTTGGCACTGGCGTCGCGCGGGGCGTCGCCGCCCCCGAGGCGGGTAACAACGCCGCCGCGGGCGGCGCGTTGGTGCCTATGTTGACGCTGGGCGTGCCCGGATCGGGCACCACCGCCGTTCTGCTGGCGCTGCTGATGACGTTGAACATCACCCCCGGCCCGACGTTGTTCACCGAACGGCCCGAGGTGGTCTGGGGCCTGATCGCCTCTCTGCTGATCGCCAACTTCGTTCTGCTGCTGATGAACGTCCCGATGGTCAAGATCTTCGTAAAAATCCTTAGCGTTCCGCCTTGGGTTTTGCTGCCCGGTGTGACGATGATTTCTTTCGTGGGCATCTATTCGCTGTCGGGGTCGTACTTTGACTTGCTGCTGATGGTAGGCTTTGGCGCGCTGGGCTGGGTGCTGCGCAAACTGGACGTGCCCACGGTGCCGATCATCCTTGGCATCCTGCTGGGCGGTCATATGGAGGACAGCCTGCGCCGCGCAATGGTGTTGTCGGATGGTGACTGGACCTATCTGTTCAGCTCAGGCATCGCCATTTCGCTCTGGGTTGTCGCCGTGGCCGGGTTCGTCGCGCCGATGTTCCTACGGGGACTGATG
This sequence comes from Antarctobacter heliothermus, assembly GCF_002237555.1. Taxonomy (NCBI): domain Bacteria; kingdom Pseudomonadati; phylum Pseudomonadota; class Alphaproteobacteria; order Rhodobacterales; family Roseobacteraceae; genus Antarctobacter; species Antarctobacter heliothermus. Next base: position 2,532,781 of record NZ_CP022540.1, read on the forward strand.
AAAAAACCGCAAAGGATCACAGATTGATGATCAAAGTTCTCATCCCGTCCGGTGCTTTGGGGTTGGGGTACGACCGTGCCGCGCTGGCCCGTGGTATTGCCGCCAAGCCCGACATTATCGCCATTGACGGCGGATCGACTGACAGCGGGCCGCACTACCTTGGAACAGGCACCTCCAAGTATTCACGCGGTTCGACCAAGGCCGAGTGGCGCGAATTGATGGCCGCACGGGCAGAGGCGGGCGTGCCGCTGATTATTGGCACGGCAGGCACCTGTGGTGCGGATGATGCTGTCGACTGGCTGGTCGAGATCACCCGCGAGATCGCCGCCGAAACTGGTGCGTCGCTGAAGTTGGCGGTGCTGAAAAGCGGTCAGACGCCCGAGGCTATGTCAGACGCGTTTGAGGCGGGGCGCATCACGCCTCTGGCTGCGGCCCCCGAGATCACTGCGCAGACCTTTCGTGACTGCACAAACATCGTGGCACTGGCCGGGGCGGAGCAGATTCAGGCGGCACTGGACACGGGCGCGGATATCGTCATTGCCGGTCGCACCACAGATACGGCGATCATCTCGGCCCTGCCGCTTGCGCGCGGCTGTCACGCGGGCGGCGCGTGGCACGGTGCCAAGATCGGCGAATGCGGCGCACTGGCCACCACCAGCCCCAATTCCGGCACCATCCTGATCGAGTTTGACGAAACCGGGTTCACCATGACCCCAATGGGCGCAGAGGCGCGCGCCACGCCCCACACTGTGTCTGCCCATATGCTGTACGAAAATTCAGACCCCTATATTCTGTATGAACCCGGCGGGCATCTGGATGTGCGCGGGGCCACCTATACGGCTCTGGACGATAGGCGGGTGCGGGTCGAGGGCAGTGAATGGGTACCCTCCGACACCTACACCGTAAAACTGGAAGGCGCGCGCCTTGCCGGGTTCCAGACCGTCTCTCTCGCGCTGGTGCGTGATCCGCATTATGTGGCCCATGTCCGCGAATGGTGTGATGATATTCACGCCAAATGCAGCGCCAAGGCCCAGGAGCGTGTCGGCGGAGAGTTTACATTGGAACTGCGCCTGATCGGTGTGGATGCCACCCTTGGTCCGCTAGACAGCGAACCCGCGGTCGGCAGTGAGGTTGGCGTGCTGGGAATTGTGACCGCCCCCACAGAGGCGCAAAGCCGCGAGGTGGCCAAGATGCTGAACCCCTACCTGCTGCACCACCCGCTGACCGAACAGGAAGAAATGCCGACTTTCGCCTTTCCCTTTTCGCCGGCTGAAATGTCGCGCGGAGCGATCTACGAATTTTGTCTGAACCATGTGCTGGTTTTGGATGATCCGATGGCGGCCTTCACTTTGACCACGCAGGAGTTGGGCGCATGAGCAGGCTTGTCGATCTGGCCCCCAAGGTGCGGTCCAAGAATGCCGGCCCGTTCTGGCTGACGGTCGATGTGTTTTGCGGCACACCAGAGGTTTTTGCCCTCGTATCTGGCGGGCTGGACACCGAACGCGTTGCCAAGGCATTCCAGACCGACCCGGGCGTGATAAAACGGTTCGATATTCCAGACCTGAATGTCGTCAAGTTCAGCCTGCCGCGCCCCGAAATCCAGGGAACCATCTTTGATCGAGACATGCATGGCGCCTCGTTCGCGCAAATCCTTAGTGATCTTGACGTCTGACAGGCAAAGGGGGGGGCGGGACGATTGGCCGTTCCGGCAATGATTCTTTGGTCCCGGCCAAGGCGCGGTTTACCTGTTGGGCGTCATTGCTGAAGAATTGAACCGTCTCAGGTCGGCACTTGTCGCGCTACTTTCCTGCACTGCCCAGCGATGAGCAACGTGAAAGGCTGATCTGCGGGGTAGCTTGGGGCTAAAGCCGGAGATCGGGTCTATGTTGTTTCGATGGCATGGGACCGGCCAGTTTAGCCCTATATCCATCCGCCGAACGAACGACATCTCGTCTCTTTGATTTCTGCTTCATGCGCAGTTTCTTTCGGTTGCGCTGTGCCTCTATCCGCCGACGGACAGGACCGACACCCAGACATTTTCGGGCCGCATGTCCATTTAACGGTTTCTTTTGGGGATGGATGTTGCCGAACAACTGGATCACTTGCGCCCTTTCGTTTTGGGTCAATGATTGCAGCGCCATCGGCCCTAGCAACAGCGACTCTGAGATGCAGCCGTTCGCAACAACCACCTCGTGATGGGCGCAGGCGAAATGAACCCATGTGATTTCCCGTTTTCCATTCATGAAACGAATGCCTGGTAAACCCGTCAGTGCCTTGGCCGGGGCGAGGCATTCGCGCCCGAAAACCGTTTCGACCTGACCGTGCCCGCCGACAAGGATACGGTGCATCGGCGAGACGATCAGATCCCGGGTCGGGCGGTTGTTGCCCAATGCGCCGGCGCCAATCAGTACCGGCTTTGACTGAAGGTCGGCATCCCCAAGCGGTTGATCGCCAACGTGCGTCCACAGAATTTCTTGCGGGCCGTGGTCCAGCGTAAGCACAAAATCGCCCGCGCGCAGGGTTTCCACCAAACGCGGACCATCGGGCGTTTCGATCATTGTTCCCTTGCCGTAACAGGCAAATTGAAAGTCATCGCCGTCCTGATTGGAGGTCCAGAATCCGGGTTGATTGTAAGTGTCTCCGCCATTGCTGTGGTACCAGGACTCTAGATCGACGGACGGTGTCCAGACAATGTGAGCGATCGCGCCCGTAGCGCTGTTCGTCCCTTCGAACACAATGATTCCCTGTTCGGAACCAAGGTAGTCAGACCGGATGACTACCGCATCTTCGATGGCGCCGCCGCCATCGCCTTCCCATTTGAGATCATAGGTCTCACCGGTTTCAAAGGTGTTAGGATCTAAATCACCTTCGTTAGAGGTGATGGTAAGGTTCGATGTATTGCTGGGCGCTCCGTCAAACCGGCTCCAATCTGAATTGTAGTTCAGATTTGCGCCGCTTGCCGTGGCAAATTCATTGTCGCTTGCGGTGTAGGTTGATGGCATTGCCGAGACTCCAGGATCGGCACCTAGTCTGGTGGAAAATGTTTTGGATTCGGTAAAACTCCGACTTTGCCACGTCCGCGCTGATGTCGCGTTTGGCACAGCGCTCTGGTTGCCAACGGGATAAGCCTAATCTAGTATGCCAGATTGGGATACTAGTAATCCACATCGGCGAGAGGCACATGGACCGTAAACTGAAAGTCTTGATATCCGGCACTGGTTTCGCGGGACAGGGTCATGCAGACGCGTTTCGGGCGGCAGGGGCCGAGGTGGTCGGGATCGTGGGCCGGACAGAGCAAGTCACCCGTGACGTGGCTGAAAAGATGTCCATCGCCCATTTTGGCACTGATTGGGCAGCGGCGCTGGAGACCTGCAAACCAGACATCGTTTCCATCGCCACACCGGGCGGGGCGCATTTCGATCCGATCCGACAGGCCATCGAAGCCGGCTGTCACGTCTTTTGCGACAAGCCGATGACCGATAACGCCGATACGGCGGTCCAGCTGTTCAAACTGGCGCAGGACAAGGGCGTCAAGACGGCCTATGCCGCCAGCTTTCGCTATACGCCCAGCGTCCTGCATGCGCGGCATCTGGTGACGTCTGGCGTCATTGGCGAACCTACCGAGATCGAATGTATCTCACACTTTAATCTAGAACGTGAAATTCCCTTTGGCTGGTCCCATCGCAAGAAGGACGGCGGTGGGCGGCTCAACAACAACTTTACCCACACACTGTCCATCGTGGCCTCAGTCGTCGGTGACAAGATCCTGTCGATCAGCGGCGACGTGCGCTACGATCTTGGCCGCGCGCCCATTGTTGACGGAGTGCACAACTTTGCCACGCGGCGCGATTTCATTCCGAAAGACCTGAACGACCCCGCGCTGAAATGGGGGCAAAGCGATGTGGAATGGTCCTATACCGTGCTGGCGCGGATCAAGAGCCCGTTGGCGGAAAACCCGGTGTCGGTGCTGTTCAAACATGGCGTTCTGGTGCCGCGGTTCAGCGACGATCACATTGTGTTTTACGGCACCAAGGGCGCGATCTACCTCAAAGGCCACTATGGCAGCGGCCAGTTGTACCTGTACGGCGCGGACAGGACATGGACCGCTTTGCCGGTGCCGCCGGAGATTGCCAAGACCGTTCCGGACGTCAAAGGCGAGACGGAACAATGCTGGCACTATCTGGCGCGGGAATTTGTGCGCGACATCCAAGGGGCCACGGTTGCGCCCTATCCGACCTTCAGGGAAGGCTGCCAATACCAGCAGATCATCGGCCTGATCCGCAAGAATGACGCCTGGTCCGACGTGTCCCACCTGGCCTGATCGGCCCTGCCTCTGGAGATCATCGCATGAAGATCATTGATGCCAAAGTTTTTGTCGGCGGCCCCGCCAAGAACTATGTGACGCTGAAGATTATGACCGATCAGGGCGTTTACGGTCTGGGCGACGCGACGCTGAACAATCGCGAAACTCTGCCTGCCAAGTATCTTCAGGATTACCTTATTCCCAACCTGATCGGGATGGACCCGCGCAACAGCGAGGACATCTGGCAGATGTTCTATCGCGGGGCCTATTTCCGGCGCGGCCCCATTGCGATGGCTGCATATGGTGCCATCGACATGGCGCTGTGGGACATCAAGGGCAAGCTGGCGAACATGCCGCTTTACCAGCTGTTCGGAGGTAAGAGCCGCGAGGGCGCGCTGGTTTACGGTCACGCCACTGGAACAAATCTAGAAGACCTCATGGACAGCATCGCCCACTATGTCGAACAAGGCTACAGGGCTGTGCGGGTGCAATGCGGCATTCCGGGCATGCCGACCGCCAGTTACGCGGTTCCGGAAACCCAAGGCGAAAGCAAACATTACATCAGCGATTTCAGCGGCATTCGTCCCAAGGTCGAGATTTAGGACACCGGACGCTACATGCGATATATGCCGGGCGCGCTGGCCGAGATCCGCGCCCGTTTCGGCCCGGATCTGAAGATCCTACACGACGTCCATCACCGCTTGACGCCACGCGAAGCCGCCGAATTTGCCAAGGCGGTCGAACCCGTGGGCCTGTTCTGGTTGGAGGATCCGACACTAGCCGAAGATCAGGATGCGCTGCGCCTGTTGCGACAACATTCCACTGTGCCGATTGCCATCGGAGAGGTGTTCAACTCGATCTACGATTGCAACAAGCTGATCGAGAATGAGTTGATCGATTTCATCCGCGTTGCCGTCACCTATGCGGGCGGCATCACCCCGGTGAAACGCATCGTCGATCCGGCCGGGCTGCACCATGTGCGCACGGGGTTCCACGGCGCGCCCAGCCATTCGCCGCTGTGCATGGCGGCGCAGGCGCATCTGAACGCTTGGGCGCCGAACTTTGGCATTCAGGAGTATCTGGTGCTGGGCACGCCGGAATGCGACGCGCTGTTCCCGGCTGATCACCGGATGGAAAACGGCATGGTCCATGTCAGCGATGCGCCCGGTCTGGGCGTCGATTTCGATGAGAAAGAGGTCGAGCGATACGAATATCAGCCCGGCAGCCACCCGATTGTCCGTCTGGAAGACGGGACCATGTGGAATTACTGATCCAATCCGCCTTGTCTGGCTCACTGCGCAATGCCCGGTGTACCTGAGAGGTCCGGTGATGCACACCTGTCGCGGCAATCGCAAAACATTTTCCCCGCGTGCCGTTGTTCCGTACACACCTTAGTCAAAACCAAGGCAGGGGGGATGCGACTGCCCGTATGGGTGCAAAACACCGCAGCACAGGTCGCGCATGACGCCATGGCCAAAGCCAAGAATATCCGTTCGACCAGCTGCGCTCGGACTACCTCAGTTGCTACGGTCACAAGGCCCTGCACACGCCCCACATCGACCGGCTGGCGGAAACGCTCCGGGACTCCGCGATTTGCGAATACGACAATTCCGCTTCGCCGGTGGCAGCGCAGATGAACGCCTCTGTGCGCGATGCCGTCATGCTCTGCGCGATCGACAAAAAGCGGAAGCTGATCCATTTCGAGGGCGGCTTTCGCCCACTGCTGTACGATTTGCAGACCGGCCCGTTGGAACTGGTCGATCTGGAGGCGCGGACGGATCACGCCGAGATCATCGCCGACAAGTATCACAAGCTTTTCACATGGACCCGGCGACAATCGCAACGCACCACACGCAGCGAGGCGCAACTGGTCGAATTGCAGACCAAATCAGGGCGGCGCGGTATCGTTCTGGGGGGTACGATGGGAATGACACCCCACTTGAACTGACCATCCACGACCGAGGCCGCCAAGCAACGAATATGAAGGCGGGCCCGAAGGACGGATGTCAGGACACTCCGGGACACTCGGTAGTGGTCCGGGTCGGGCGATCCTGAGACGCAGCAGCTCTGCCAAGACGGGGCAGATGTCGACTCCGAAATCGGCGACATGCTGGTCTCTTGCGGCCTTGGCATCCTGACGGGATATGGCATTCTGCACGGCGTTGTCATCGACGCGGGGCCACGGCCCGCAAGCGGAGCGCCGGAATGGACAAGCTGTCGGTCATGAATGCCTATTGCCGCATTGTCGAACGCGGCAGCCTTGTCCGGGCGGCAGAGGATCTGGGCGTGTCCTCAGCCCTGCTGAGCCGTGAACTCAAACTGCTGGAAGAAAGCCTTGGCTGCCTACTGCTGACACGGACTACGCGGGCGATGTCGCTGACCGATCAGGGTCGACACTATTACGAAGAGGCAAGCGCGCTCTTGCAGGCCGTGAATGAGGTCGAGGATCGCATTCGCGCGGGCACGGGCAGCGTGCGGGGGCATCTCAGGATCAATGTGCCGGCGTCGTTCGGACAGATGGTGATTGCGCCGATGCTGCCGGGGTTCTTGGACCGGTTTCCGGATCTGCGGATCACCATGTCGCTGGACGACCGGGTGGTGGATATGGTCGAGGGCGGGTTTGATCTGTCGATCCGCATTCGCCCGACCCTGCCGGATTCGGCACTGATCGTGCGGCGCATCGGCCACGTCCGGCAGCGGATATTTGGCGCACCTGCTTATCTCGACCGGGCCGGGACGCCGCAGGCGCCGCAGGATCTGACCCGGCACCGGGTGCTGGGGTTTCTGATGGCGGACCATTTGACCCGCTGGACCGTGACCGGTCCTGACGGCACGGTGCCGGTTGACATTGACCCTGCGGTTCGCGTCGGAAGCAGCCTTGTGCTGCGCGATCTGCTGATTGCCGGACAGGGGATTGGCACACTGCCGAATTTTGTGTCTGACGTGCCAGAAGGGCGCGGCGATCTGGTGCGGGTTCTGCCCGACCATGAATTGCCGGGGCCAGAGATCTTTGCCGTTACCGCGTCACGCCTTGGTATGGACGCACGGGTAAATGCCTTTTTAGAGCATTTGCAAAAGGCGCTGGGCAGCTGAGACGGCGCATCGCGTGTGAACTGCTGGATTGATCCGCGTCGCGGCCCTTGCCGTTCCAAGAGATCAGGGGACGGCACTGGCGGGTTGGGCGATCTTTGCCTAAGACTACCCAAACGTATACCCAAGGAGTGCGCCCATGTCCCCCTCAGTCCGCCCCGCCGCCATGGCCGATCTGGACGTTCTGACTGATCTGCTGATGCGTGATGCAGAGCAAAGGCAGATGACGGACCCCGACTTGTGGACGCTCAAGGCGGATGCCCGCGCCCAAATCTCCGCTGCGATCGAGCAGGCGATGGAAAGTGAAAACCCGCCGTTCCGGCAACGATGGCTATTGGCTGAGGCAGGTGGGGCGGTGGTCGGGGTGATCCATAACATCCTGTTGCCGGTGCCGCCGATCTACGCAGGGGACTTTGGTGCGCCGGGATTGATCATGGAAGACAGCTTTGTGTCCGACAGCGCGCCGGATGACACGCGGGCAATCCTGTTCGCGGCGGCAGAGGACGACTTGATAGAGGCGGGCGCCAAGGTTCTCGTGGCCTCGTCCATCGTCGACGGGCCATGGGCGTCGGTTCAGACGGATCGGAACTATGCCCCCCTGACACTGTATCTGGCGCGTACGGGTCTGCGCACGCAGGCAGCGGCGGCGTCTGTGCGCAAGGCCACAGAGGCGGATGTGCCCGCCATCGTAGGGCTGAGCGCCGAACACCGGCAAATCCTGTTGGATCTGAATGTCTTCTGGAAACCCCATCCCGATGCGGATGCCCGGTTTGGCAGTTGGATGGCCCGCAGCCTGACCTTGCCAGATCGCGACATGTTTGTGGCCGCCCCGGAGGGAGAGGTTGAGGGATATGTGATCTCACAGCCCGCCACCGCCCTGCATTTCCCGCCCGCCCATGACATTGCCGCAACCGGGTTCATCGACGATTTCCACCACGAGGATTTGCAAGATCCGGATCACATCGAGGGGGCCGGCAAGGGCGCGCATGATCTTTTCGCGGCCGCAGAGGCGGCGCTGGCCCAACGGCAGAACGATGCTGCGCTTGTGGTGTGCCCGGCGGCCTGGCGGTCCAAGAAGGCGATGCTGGAGGCGGCCGGGTACGAAACCGCACTCGTCTGGCGCATCAAGCGCTAGGCAACGCCCGAATCCCGTGGTGGCCCCGCATTCTTCAATCTGCGTAAAGAATGACTTGCAAACGGGCGGGTTATTCCCGGCCCGCGTCTGACCGATCTTCTGCGCATCGCAATCCTACGCAGGAGAAACATCATGACCCGCATTCTTATTCTCTACTATTCCAGCTACGGCCACGTCCGCGATCTTGCCCGCGCCGAGGCCGAAGGCGCGCTGAGTGTGCCCGGCACCACCGTCGACATTCGACGCGTGGCAGAGACGGTCCCCGGGGCGGTGCGCCGCTCTGCCGGCTATGTCCCGGACATGACGCCGGTTGCCGCGCCGGCGGACATGGCCAACTATGACGGCATTCTCTTTGGGACGCCCACCCGGTTCGGCATGATGGCGGCACAGATGAAGCAATTCCTTGATCAGGCAGGCGGCTTGTGGGCGCGCAATTCGCTGGTCGGCAAGGTTGCGGGGGTCTTTGCCTCGACCGGGTCACAGCACGGCGGGCATGAGGCGGTTCTGTTGTCGGCGCATATCCCGTTGATGCATTTCGGAATGTTGATCGCCGGTCTGCCCTACAGTTTCGCCGGACAAACCTCGGCCGAGGGCATTCATGGCGGCACCCCCTATGGCGCGGGGACCATCGCCGGGGCGGACGGGTCGTTGCAGCCGACCGCGACGGATCTGGACGGCGCGCGCTTTCAGGGGGCGCATGTGGCGCGGATCGCAGCCCGCATGGCATCCGGCGCGGTAGAGGAGGCGGCGTGATGCCCTTGTTCAGTCGCGACAGCCCGCCGTCGTCCCGGATCGCCCGCAGACACCTGCACGGCATGTCCGATCACATGTTACGCGATATCGGGCTGGACCCAGTTGCGGTTTCCCCGCGCATCCTGCATGCGCGCCTGTGGTGACCAGAGAAGAGAACTGACATGACCCGTACCACCGATATCCTTGTTACGGCGCTTGCCCCGACCATCTGGGGCAGCACCTATCTGGTCACGACAGAGGCATTGCCGCCCGATCATCCCGTGACCCTTGCCATGCTGCGCGCCTTGCCTGCGGGGCTGTTGCTGTTGGCCCTGACCCGCCGATTACCACCGCGCGCATGGCTGGGCCGAACCTTTGTGCTGGGCACGTTGAACTTCGGGCTGTTCTGGGTGTTGCTCTTTGTGGCGGCCTACCGACTGCCCGGGGGTGTGGCAGCGACGCTGGGATCGTTTCAGGCGATGATGGTGATCGCCATGGCGCGCGGCTGGCTGGGCACCCCGATCAGGGCAGGGGCGGTTGCGGCGGCGGGTTGTGGCATCGTAGGTGTGGCGCTGCTGTTGTTGGGGCCAGAGGCTAGCCTTGACCCGCTGGGGGTTGCCGCCGGGCTGGGCGGTGCGGCGTCGATGGCGGCGGGCACAGTACTGAGCCGCAAATGGCAACCGCCCGTTCCCCCGCTCAGCTATACCGCGTGGCAGTTGACGGCCGGGGGACTGATCCTTGTGCCGCTGGCCCTGCTGCTGGAACCCCCGTTGCCGCCGCTGAGTATGCTGAACGTTGCCGGGCTTGCGTGGCTGGGCCTGATCGGCGCGGCAGCAACCTATTGGCTGTGGTTCCGTGGCATTGCGCGGCTAGAGCCGGGCGCCGTGTCGATGCTGGGCATGATGAGCCCGGTGACGGCGGTTCTGCTGGGCTGGCTCTGGCTGGGACAGGCGTTGACCCCGGTGCAGATCGCGGGTGCGGTGATTGTGTTGGGGTCGGTTCTGGCGGGACAGATCGCCAACCGCCCCGCCGCGGTGCGAGTGCGGACTACGCCTCCGCTTGCCGGTGCGGCTGACCTTAGAAACGGGTGATGCGGTAGGGGTGCAGGTCTACCACCGGGGGCTCACTGTCGATTAACTGTCCCATCAGTTTTGCCGTGGTGGCCGCAAGCGTCAAGCCCAGATGTCCGTGGCCCGTGGCGTAAAACACGCCCGGGGTTTTGGATGAGGCTGACAGGATCGGTACCGTGTCGGGCAGGGCAGGGCGATGGCCCATCCATTCCGTGGCCTCCGTCACGCACAGGTTCGGCAGGGCGGTTTGCGCATGTTTCACTGTAATCCTTGCGCGTCGCCAGTCGGGCGGCGTGTTCAGTCCAGCCATTTCCACGGTGCCGCCGACACGAATGCCGCCTGCGGTGGGTGTCACCATAAAGGCGCGGGCGGGCCAGATCAGCGCGTGGTCCAGATGCAATCCGGGGACCATGATCTGGGTGTGATAGCCGCGCTCTGTTTCCAGCGGGATCGGTTCCCCAAGCCAGCGCGCCAACCCGGCGGTGAAAACCCCTGCACACAGCACGACGGTTCCGGCCTCCAGCGCGCGGCCATCCGCCAACCGAACAGCAGTTATACGGTCGGCACGGTCAAAGCCCGCGACTTCGGCCCGCAGGATCGTTCCGCCAAGCGCCTCGAACCGGGTAACGATCCGGGTGACATAGCGGTGCGGGTCTTTCAATGATCGGTTGTCGGGAAGGATCACCGCCTGTTGAATGTCGTCTGAGATCTCTGGCACCAGCTCCCGCAGAGCGGTTTGTCCTATCACCTCATGGGCAAAACCGAACCGTTCAAGGATCTCGATATGATCGCCGTCGGCGCGGAACGCGGCGTCATCCTGATAAAGCGCAAGGCATCCGGTGTCCGAAAGGTCATCCTCGGAACCCAACTCGCGCAACAAGGCCTGCGTATCGCCAAGCGCGCGCTCACACAGCGCAGCACCCGCCGCCTCCAGCCGCCGCAGGGTTGCGGGGCGTGATGCCATCAGGAACCGCCAGAACCATGGTGCCAGCCGGGGCATGTGACTCTTGCGCACCGCAATCGGCCCTTCGGGATCTAGCAGCCAACCGGGCATCTGACGCCAGACCGAAGGGCGCGAGGCGGGCATGAATTCTGTCACCGCGATTGACGCCATATTCCCGAACGACGCGCCGCATCCCGGTGCGTCACGGTCGATCAGCGTCACGTCATGGCCGCGTTTTTGCAAGTCCAGCGCGATGGCCGCACCGATCACCCCGGCCCCGATCACAAGCGTTGGTTTGGTCGTCGTCACGTCGGTGGTCCTTGAAGTGGGGGCGGGTTGGTCACGCCGCAGGCAGCGCCGCCCCTGCAGATCGATTATCAGCAGAGTCGACTGGGCCAAGCGAGCCAATTGGGATGTCTGGCAGTCCTGCGGCGCGTGCCATGGCCCATGCCAGCGCAAGGTTGCTGCCAAAGACCGGCACCCTCAGTTCCTGTTCCAGTGGTCTGATCACGTCCAATGTCCTGAGGTTGGTGCAGGAAAGAAAGATCCCGTCAATGTCGCCGTGGCGGGCCACCTCGCGCGCGGCGGCGATCACGCTGTCGGGGGTGATGCGCGCCACGTTCGCCTCGACCTCTTCGCCGAAATGGACGGCGCGGGTGACGTGCAGCCCGTCTGTTTCAAAGGCGTCACTGACCGGCTGCGCCACGTCGGCGCGATAAGGCGAAACCAGCCCCAGCCTGCGGATACAAAGATGCGCACAGACTGCCCGTGCCGCACTAAGGGGATCGCAAACGGCGTCGGTCTTGCAGCCCGATTGGACCAGTTCCGCCACCCGGTCGACCCCGATCAGCGTTGTCCCGGATGTGCAACCATAGCCGACCGCCCCATAGCGCGTTGCCTGCGGCAACATCGATGCGGCCTCTGGCAGGTCCAGCGCCATTTGGGCGATCATCGCGGGCGTGACGGCAGCCCCGGCGCGCACGCGGCTGACGTAGATCCGAACTGGGGTGCCCCGGAAAAGTCGCAGGATATCGCCCTCAATCGTTTCGTCCGTTTGCAGGACGATCAGACCCAATGCGGGACCGCCGGTGTCTGACAACGTATAGGGAAAGCTGCTCATATCTCGATCTCCGGCAGGTCACAGGGTGCGCGTGGGGACAACAGCTCTGGCCCGTCGGCGCGCAGGACAATGTTTTCTTCATGCACCATGATCTTGCCCGGTCCGATTTCGACCGCCGGTTCCAGTGTCAGCACCATGTTTTCGCGCAGTTCGGTCGAGTCTCGGTCCGTGAAAGAGGGCCATTCGGTCAGCGTCACACCCAGACCATGCCCCAGCCGACCGCTGCAGGGCGTGGCCCCTTGCGCGCGCAGGCTTGTCGTCAAAAGCTGGTGCGCATCACGCGCGGTCATGCCGGGGCGCAGATCTGTCAGCGCCCGATCCGTCGCCGCATATAGCGCGTCTTGCGCGCGGCGGGCGGCGTCAGGCGGCGGGCCGATGGCAAAATTGCGATCAAAGTCGCAGAAATACCCGGCCTTCACCGCGCCGGTGTCCAACATCAGAATATCGCCCCGTTGCAGCGGGACTGATGCCGCCGGAGAGATCACATCGCCGTAACCGCCCGGACCCGCGCCGCCCGCCGTATAGCTGACCCAATCCGCGCCCGCCTCTAGCAAGGCGGCCTGAAAGTGCCGGAACACACTGTCCAGTCGCCGGTCGGTGGCGACGATGGTCGGCACGGCGTCAAAGGCGCGCCCGGCGATGGTACAGATCGTTCGGATCGCCGCGATTTCCTGTTCAGACTTAATCTCACGCACCCGCTGCACCGTGTCGGTGGCGTCGACAAAGGCGCGCGGGGCAAGGGCTGTGGCCAGGTGCAGATAGTCACCCAGCGGCATCCGCAAGCTGGTTTCCAATCCCATCGGCATGCCGATACGGCCTTGTTCAGGGACAAGTTCCGCAAGCGTGTCAGTCAACAGTCCGACGCCGTCGTCCTGTGGATCCGGGGCGGGCCAAGTGCGGATTTCGCCGGTGTGGCACGCTGCCATCAGATGCGCGCCGATTTCGGGGATCACCGCCACCGGTGCGCCGGTTTGCGGCAGGATCACGAACCACGGTCGCGCGGGGCTTTCCCAGAACCGGGTCAGAAAACCCGTGGTGTAGAAAACATCTGCCGAAGAGGTTAGCAACAGCGCGTCCTGCCCGGCGTTTGCCATGCGTGCCTGCAGCGCCTCCCACCGGCGGGCGTATTCGCCCGCGCCGAAACCGGGGCGCGCGTCAGCCATCTTCGGGGCCTTCGCTGAGGATGGCCAGGACGCGCGCGTCCGCGCCGACCCCCGGCAATCCCGCGATCAACGCGGCCAGACCGGCACCGCCGGACGGCGTGGTGGCAAACCCGTATCGGTCCAACAGGGCGACACCGTCGCGGGCCTCATCCTCTGTGATTGTCACAAAGGTATCGGCGTCCCGCGACAGACCTGCCAGCGCGATCATCGAAGGCGTCTTGCAGTCCAACCGGCCCATGCAAGAGATGGGGCCGGACGTGGTGATGGGGCGGCCCGCACGAATGCTGCCAATCAGGGCAGGGGCAGCATCAGGTTCCACGACAAGGATCTGCGGATCGTCGCCCCAGACCTTGCGGAAATGCGCGGCCAATGCGGCGGCCATACCGCCCACGCCCGCCTGCAACAGGATGTGCGTGGGTGGGGTGGGCATCTGTTCGACGGCCTCAGCCGCCAGTTGCAAATATCCCTCCATCACCGCCAGCGGGGCGTCGGTGTAGTCCTCCCATGAGCTGTCCGACAACAGCGTCCAGCCGTTGTTATCGGCGGCTCTTTGCGCGGCCTTCATGCTGTCCTCATAGGTGGCGCCTGCGCGCACGACTTCTGCCCCCTTGGAGCGCAGGCGATTGGCAAAGGCCTCTGGCACTGTGTCAGCAAGATAGATCACCGCCCGCGCGCCAAAGGTCGCCGCCCCTGCGGCCACGGACAGCCCGTGATTGCCTGCACTGGCGGCGACATAGGTGCGCCCGTTTGCCGAGGGCGGGTCCACCCTGCTAACATCGCGCGCGATCACATAGGCCGCACCAAGCGCCTTGAAGCTGCCCAGCCCCATACGCCCGCTTTCGTCTTTTATGCGCAGATCAGCCAAACCGCAGACCTGCGCTAGATCCGGCGCGGTGCGCAGCGGGGTCACGCCATGTTTCGGACAGCCAGAGAGCAAGGCCGCGACAGGCGTAGGGTCATCCTTGGGCAGGGACCAATCGGAAAGAAGGCCGGTGCCCCGGAACGGATTGGCAAAACTCTTTGGCACGGGCGGCCTCCGGCAATGATGTGTCACCCTGCCAAGCGTAGGCGCATTCGAAATGGGGCGCAAACCACGCAACCGGCAGGCTTGGGAGAAATTCGACGTTTGCCTCACATGCGCTGTCTTTTCATATGGGCGTCGTTGGCATGTGGCGGTCTGCCTGTCGGATTTGTCTGGGAAACAGGATTGCATTGCAAATTAGACTAGTATACCAGTTTGGTGATTGCTACTCCGGTCCTGACAGACTCTTGTGGCAGGCTGCGTATAGGGGGAGGCAGGCGGTGGAGTTTTGCACATGGCGATGGGCAAATGGCGGTTGGCACGCGACCACGCCGGGCAGCCACCCGTGTTTGAACAGTCTCCTAGCCTGATGTTCATGTTTTCGCAGCCTATATCTTGAGGGGATTGAGATGTGTGTTAAGAGACCTGAAGATCTTCGTTCCGCGCGTTGGTTTGCGCCGGATGATTTGCGCAGCATGGGTCATCGGAGCCGTGCGATGCAGATGGGGTGGTCTGCGGATGACTGGGAGGGCAAGCCGGTTGTCGCGGTGATCAACACCTGGTCGGATCTGTCGCCGTGCCACCATCACCTGCGCGACCGGGCCGAGTGGGTCAAGCGCGGCATCCTGAAGGCGGGGGGCACGCCGGTCGAGATGCCGGTGCATTCGTTTTCCGAACAGTTCCTGAAGCCGACCTCGATGCTGTATCGCAACATGGGCGCGCTGGAGGTCGAAGAGACGCTGCGCAGCCATCCCATCGACGGGGCGGTGCTGCTGGGGGGCTGCGACAAATCCACTCCGGCGCTGGTCATGGGTGCGGTCAGCATGAACCTTCCGTTCATCTTCATGCCGGCAGGGGCCATGCTGCGCGGCAATTACGCGGGGGAAAAGCTGGGCTCGGGGACCGACGTCTGGAAGTACTGGGATGAGCGCCGCGCGGGCAATATCACCAAGGACCAGTGGGACGGCGTGCAGGGCGGCATCGCGCGCAGCTATGGCACCTGCATGACCATGGGCACCGCCAGCACGCTGATGTCGATTGCCGACGGCTGGGGGCTGACGCTGCCCGGCGCCTCATCGATCCCGGCGCCGGATGCGGGGCACAAACGCATGGCTGCCGCCTGTGGCGCGCGCGCGGTCGAGATGGTCTGGGAGGACATGACGCCGGACAAGATCATGACCTGGGAAAGCACGCGCAACGCGGTCACCGTGGCCATGGCGACGGGCTGTTCGACCAATGCGATCATCCACCTGATCGCGATGGCGCGGCGCGCAGGCGTCGACCTGACGCTGGATCACCTCGACGAGATCGGCCACACCACGCCGGTGCTGGCCAATATCCGACCCTCGGGCAAGGACTACCTGATGGAGGATTTCTATTACGCGGGCGGCCTGCCGGCACTGATGAAAGAGCTGGGCGACAAGCTGGACCTGTCGGTGATGACGGTGAACGGCCAGACCATGGGCGACAACATCGCAGAGGCGGTGAACTACAACGACGATGTGATCCGGCCGCTGTCCAACCCGGTGTACCAGCAGGGGTCGCTGGCGGTGCTCAAGGGCAATCTGGCCCCCGATGGCGCGGTGATCAAACCCGCCGCCATGGACCCCAGGTTCCAGACCCACAAAGGCCCGGCGATTGTCGCCGACAGCTATGCCGAGCTGAAGACGATCATCAACGACGAAGATTATCCGATGACACCGGACCACGTTCTGGTGCTGCGCAATGCCGGGCCGCTGGGCGGGCCGGGGATGCCGGAATGGGGCATGATCCCGATGCCCAAGGCGCTGCTCAAGGACGGCCACCGCGACATGGTGCGGCTGTCGGATGCGCGCATGTCGGGCACATCCTACGGTGCCTGCGTCCTGCATGTGGCCCCCGAGGCCTATATCGGCGGCCCACTGGCGCTGATCCAGACCGGCGACATCATCGAGATGGACATCCCCAACCGGACGCTCAACGTCGTGCTGACGGACGCAGAACTGGAGGCGCGCCGCGCCGCCTGGACAGCGCCCGCCCCACGGTTTGAGCGCGGCTATGGCCAGATGTTCAGCAAACATGTGGAACAGGCGGACAAGGGCTGCGACTTTGACTTTCTGCGCAGCGATTTTGGCGGCCCCGTGCCGGAACCGGAGATCAATTGATGGCTGTGACGAACACCGCCCCTGACCTGATCCGGAACCTGATCCGGGGCCTGCACCTTTCCCGCCGGGAGGTCCCGGGACAGGCCCGGGACGCGGGGCTTCTGACATGAGCGCTCTCGCCAAGGCGCTGACCGGCGTGTCCGGCATCCTTGTCACGCCGTTTGACACGGCGGGCGAGATCGCGCCGGACCTGCAAAAGCCACTGGTCGACCGCGCCATTGCCGCAGGCGTGCATGTGCTGACCGCCAATGGCAACACCGGCGAGTTCTACGGGCTGACGCTGGACGAGGCCTGCGCCATGGTTGCGGCCAGCGGCACGCATATCGCGGGCCGCGTGCCGCTGGTGGCGGGCGTCGGACGCGGGGTGCGCGACGCGCAGACCCTGGCCGAGGCGTCGCGCGCGGCGGGGGCAACTGCGCTGATGATCCACCAGCCGCCCGACCCCTTTGTCGCGCCGCGCGGCGTCATCGCCTATGTGCAGGCGGTGCGCGAGGCCGGACAGGGGTTGCCGCTGATCCTCTACCTGCGCAACGATGCCATCGGGACTGATGCCATCGCCGCGCTGTGCCGCGTCGAGGGCGTGGTGGGGGTCAAATGGGCCACGCCCAACCCCATGCGGCTGAAGGCCGCCATGGCCGCCGCCCCCGATCACATCACCTGGACCGGCGGTCTGGCCGAGGTCTGGGCGCCGACGCTCTACGCCGTTGGTGCGCGCGGCTTTACCAGCGGGCTGATCAATGTCTGGCCAGAACGGTCGGTGGCGATCAACACCGCACTGGAGGCGGGAGACTACGCCCGCGCCCGCGCGCTGATCGCCGACATGCAGGTGTTTGAGGATATCCGCGCCGAGGAACAGGGCGGGGCCAATGTGCCCGGCGTCAAGGCGGCGCTGGCGCTGATGGGCGAGGACTGCGGCGTGGCGCGCCCGCCCGCCGCCTGGCCGCTGACCGACGACCAGATGATGCGCCTGCGCGGCTTCATGGCCGGCAACGGACTGCTGGCATGAGCCGCCCGCTGCGACACAGGCGGGACCAGGCGGCGGTCGAGCCGTCTGAACCGCGTTTCGAACCGCGTTCGAAGAGTTTTTGCCAAAGCCTGTCGAACGCAGATGTCACCCGAAGGAACCAGAGATGACCGATCACCCCCTGACCCCCGACACCAAGGCCAAGCTGGAACAGGTCTCTGTCGCCACGCTGGCCACCGCGCTGTACAAGCGCGGGCTACGCCATCAGGCGATCCAGGACGTGCGCCCGGTGGCCGCCAAGGGCCGCAACATGGTCGGCCCCGCCTTTACCCTGCGCTACATGCCTGCCCGCGAGGACCGCAACCAACTGGTCGAGTTCCGCAACCCCGAACACCCCCAGCGCGTCGCCATCGAGACCTGCCCGCCGGGCCATGTGCTGGTCATGGACAGCCGCAAATCGGCCACCGCCGCCAGCGCCGGCGACATCCTGATCACCCGCCTGATGATGCGCGGCGGCGCTGGTGTGGTCACCGATGGCGGCTTTCGCGACGCGATGAACATCGGCGAACTGGAGATGCCAGCCTATCACAGCCGCCCCTCCAGCCCGACCAATCTGACCACCAACGAGGCCATCGACATCAATGTCCCCATCGGTTGCGGCGACGCGCCGGTGTTTCCGGGTGACATCGTGGTGGGCGACGACGACAGCGTCATCATCCTGCCCGCGCATCTGGCCGCAGAGATCGCCGACGAGGCGATCGAGATGACCGCCTATGAGGATTTTGCCCTGGAGCAGGTCAAGAACGGCGCGGCCATCATCGGGCTGTATCCCGCCACGCAGGAGGAGAACCTGGAAAAGTTCGCCGCCTGGCGCAAAACAAACGGCCGCTGATGCCCTGACGGCCCCGCGCCAGTGCTGCGCAGGGGCCCGTCACGCGGCGCGGCACGGGTCTCTGGTGCGGATCTTTGGCGCCGTTCTTTGGCGTCATGCGGTTTTGGAGGCCGGATGCGTTTTGTCTCCGACCGCCCAAATGCGCCCGCCGCCCAGCCCGCCGCCCGCCGGATCACGACAGACCGGATCACGTCAGACCTGACCAGACCACAAACAGCCCGACCACACCGGGCAAGACGACAAAGGGCCAGACCACAACGGCCCGCCGACACAAGGATCGACCATGCCCGACACCTACACCCCTCACGGCAAGCACCTGATCGCAGGCGAGTGGGTCGCCAGCGCGGCGACCTTTGCCTCTGACCCGGCGCACGGCCCGTCCCATGCCTATGCCATCGGCACCCCCGAGCTGGTCGACCGCGCCTGCATCGCGGCAGAGGCGGCGTTCGAGAGCTATGGCCAGACCTCGCGCGCCGACCGCGCCGCATTCCTGCACGCCATCGCCGATGAGATCGAGGCCCGGGGCCCGCAGATCACCCAGATCGGCACCCAGGAAACCGGCCTGCCAGAGGCCCGTCTGAACGGCGAACGCGGCCGCACCACCGGCCAGCTACGCCTCTTCGCCGAGCATATCCTCAAGGGCGACTATCTGGACCGCCGCCACGACAAGGCCCTGCCGGACCGCGCCCCGCTGCCGCGTCCCGACCTCAAGATGGTGCAGCGCCCGATCGGCCCGGTCGCCGTCTTTGGCGCGTCGAACTTTCCGCTCGCCTTTTCCACCGCCGGCGGCGACACCGCCAGCGCGCTGGCCGCCGGATGCCCGGTGGTGGTCAAGGGCCATTCCGCCCATCCCGGCACCGGCGAGATCGTCGCCGAGGCCATTCACGCCGCCATCGCCACCTGCGGCATCCATCCCGGCACCTTCAGCCTGATCCAGGGCGGCAAACGCGATGTCGGCACCGCCCTTGTCCAGCACCCGCTGATCCGCGCCGTCGGCTTTACCGGCAGCCTCGGCGGCGGGCGGGCGTTGTTCGACCTTTGCGCCAGCCGCCCCGAACCGATCCCCTTCTTCGGCGAGCTGGGCAGCGTCAACCCGATGTTCATCCTGCCGCAGGCGACAGCGGCGCGCGGGGCGCAGATCGGCACGGACTGGGCGGCCTCCCTGACCATGGGGGCCGGACAGTTCTGCACCAACCCCGGCATCGCCGTGGTGGAAACCGGCCCACAGGGCGACGCCCTGGTCGCCGCCGCGGCCGAGGCGTTGAAGGGCGTTCAGACCCAATGCATGCTCACCGACGGTATCGCCGAGGCGTATAGAAACGGTAAACAGCGCTTTGACAGCCGCAATCCGGTGCGCCCGGTGCTGACCACCGACAGCGAGGGCCGCAACGCCGCCCCCAACCTCTATGAGACCGACGCCGCGCAGTACCTGCAGGATCACAGCCTTGGCGAAGAGGTCTTCGGCCCCCTCGGCCTGGTGGTGCGCGTTTCTGGCGCCGACGAGATGGAAACCCTCGCCCGCGGTTTTGAGGGGCAACTGACCTGCACGCTGCACATGGATACCGGCGACACCGACCTTGCCCGCCGCCTGATGCCGGTGCTGGAACGCAAGGCCGGCCGCCTGCTGGTCAACGGCTTTCCCACCGGCGTCGAGGTCAGCGACACAATGGTCCACGGCGGACCCTACCCCGCCTCCACCAACTTCGGCGCAACATCCGTCGGAACCATGGCCATCCGCAGGTTCCTAAGACCCGTATGCTATCAAAACTTCCCAGATGACCTGCTCCCCGTTGATCTCAGGTGAGACGGGGGGAATGACTATAGACAAAGGGGCTCGGCAGCCTGTTGCCGGGCCTTTTTCTGTTTCGGATCCTGATGTTCTTGGTAGGTGAACAGTCCTTCTAGCCCGGCTTTTGGGTTGTCGCACTGATGAACAGGATCGCCCCGTAGAAACTGCCATTTTCGGCCCGCCGCGCCGCTTCGGTGATGAACGCCTCTGACAGATCGAGCCCGCAGTCGCCCGCTTTGGCCGCTGCCGCGACGCCGCGTGCCATCAGCGATTTCATATACGCAGGGTTTTGGGTTTGGACAAAGCCATGTGCCTCCGTCCGGGACCTTTCAAAGCCAGCGTCTTCCATCATGCGTGGCAACCGACGCATGATATAGCCGTCATGTATCAAGTTGCGCTGGGTCGCAATCATGGCGGCCTGCAGAGGATCGCCATCAAACAGGGCGACGGTGTTGGTGGCATAATCCCCATCAAAGACCGCCAGCGTTCCGCCGGGTTTGAGGACGCGAAATGCTTCTGCCAAGGCCGCGCGCGGATCGGGGAGGTGGGAATAGACAGTATGGGCGACGACGACGTCATAGGCCGCATCTGGCTGCTCGGTCTTGACCGCAGTCCCGACTGTAAAATTTACAGCCGTCCGCCCGGCGAACCGTTTGCGTGCACGATCCAGTAGGCCCTCGGCTGGGTCGATTCCGGTCATTTCTGATGGGTCGATTGCCCGCAGAAGGAGGGCTGTGCTGGCACCATTGCCACAGCCGATCTCAAGCACCTTTGCGCCCGGTTTGGGGAGACGCCCCATGTAGCTGGCGCAGATCGCCTGCATTGCCGGGTCATTTGCCCGATCGTCCATAGAGGCGGCAATCGCCTCAAGGACGGAATCAGGTTGCGTGGAAATGCTCAGATACAGATCTGCCATCGCGCTCTCCTCAACCCGCGCAGTATAGCGCGAATTGAGGATTTCTGACAGCGTGGCGTCCTTGTCAGGCAGAGTGCTGCGCCTCTGTTTCCAACAGGCAGGCCACCTGGCGACCGTCGCGCGCCAACAGGGGGGGGCGGATGTTGGCGCAATCGGGAATGCGTTTCGGGCAACGGGACTGAAACAGGCAGCCTTGGGGCAGGTTCATCGGGCTGGGCAGATCGCCGGTCAAAAGCTGCGGCTGCGTGCGGACGCGCGGGTCCGGCACCGGCACCGCTGACAGCAATGCCTGCGTGTAGGGGTGGCGCGGATCGTGCACGAGGTCGCGCGCCGGGGCCATTTCCATCATCCCGCCCATGTACATGACCAGAATGTCGTCCGAGATGTGGCGCACCACGCCCAGATCATGGGCGACAAAAATCAGCGTCAGCCCCATCTCGCCCTGCAATTCCTTGAGCAGGTTGATCACCTGCGCCTGAATCGACACGTCCAGTGCCGAGACCGGTTCATCGCACAGCAGGATCTGCGGACGCGCAATCAGCGCCCGCGCGATGCCGATGCGTTGGCACTGACCGCCGGAAAATTCGTGCGGGAACCGGTTCATGTTGCGTTGCGGAATGCCGACACGGTCCAGCATCTCGACCACTTTTTGTCGCCGCTCCTTTGCCGAGAACTCGGGGCAGAAGTAGATCAGCGGTTCGGCCACGATCTCACGGATGGTCATGCGCGGGTTGAGCGAGGCCATCGGGTCCTGAAAGATCATCTGCATCCGACGGCGCAGGCGTTGCATCTCAGCGCGGCGTCGATAGTCGATCTCTTCGCCCTCCAGCGTGACGGTGCCGCTGTCGCGAGGCCCCAACCCCGCAATTGCGCGGATCAGGGTAGATTTGCCGCATCCGGATTCGCCGACCACGCCCAGCACCTTGCCGGGCATCAGGTCAAAGCTGACGCCGTTGACCGCATGCAGGCGACCGGGCGGCGACCACGGAAACCGCTTCCCCTGACGATGTGGGAAAGTGACGTGCAGATCGCGGACGGACAGGATCGGGGTGGTCATGTCAACTCCTCCACCGGGCGGATACAGGCGCGACCGTCCTGCATTGTCGGCAAGGTCCGGTGGCATTCGGGGATCGCATCGACGCAGCGCGGGGCAAAGGGGCAGGCGGTGGGCGCGCCGGTCTGGTTCGGCGGGCTGCCGGGGATCGCCGACAGTTCGGCGTCGTCGTCGGTGATCCGGGGCACAGCACGCAGCAGACCACGGGTATAGGGATGGCCGGGCGCGTCAAAGATCGACAGCGTCGGTGCAGCCTCCATCATGCGGCCACCGTATAGCACCATCGTGTCCTCACAGAACCCGGCGACCACTCCCAGATCATGGGTGATCAACAGAACGGCGGTGCCCATGTCGCGCTGGATGTCGTCCAGCAGCGCCATGATCTGCGCCTGAACGGTCACGTCCAGCGCAGTAGTCGGCTCATCCGCAAGGATCAGGCGCGGTTTGCAGATCAGCGCCATGGCGATCACGATCCGCTGCCGCATCCCGCCGGAAAACTCATGCGGATAGGCCTTGAGCCGGTTCTTGGCATCGGGGATTTTGACTGCGTCCATGACCTCTAGCGCGCGTTTGCGGGCGTCGCTGCGGCTGGCCCCCTCATGCAGTTCCACGACCTCGCCCAATTGGCGTTCGATGGTCATGTAGGGGTTGAGCGAACTCATCGGATCCTGAAAGATCAGAGCGATTTCCTTGGCGCGCAGGCGGTTCAGCTCTGCCGTGGGCAGGCCGATCAGGTTGCGCCCGTTGTACAGGATTTCTCCCTCGACCTCGGCGTTGCGGGCCAGCAAGCCCATGATGGCCATTGCGATCTGGCTTTTGCCCGATCCGCTTTCGCCGACCAGCGCCAGTTTCTGTCCCTGCGCCATGTCAAAGCTGACATCGTTGACCGCGTGGATTTTTCCGTCGCCGGAGCGGAAACGGATCTTGACGTTTCTTACGGACAGCAGGGTCATCGGCGATCCTTGGGGTCGAGGGCGTCGCGCAATCCGTCGCCGATGTAGTACAGAGACACCTGCGCGATCACGAAGAAGGCGGCGGGATATCCCAACTGCCAGAGCGTGCCGAATGTCATGGTTTTGGCCCCCTCGGAAATCAGCGCACCCCAGCTGGTGTTCGGTTCCTGAATGCCTACGCCAAGGAAGGACACAAGGCTTTCGGCCATGATGACCTCTGGGATGACGATCGACGTATAGATCACGATCACCCAGAGGATGTTGGGGGCAAGGTGTTTGAAGATGATGGCAAAATCGCTCATCCCCAGCATCCGGGCGGCATCGACGAATTCGCGGTTCTTCAGCATCATGACCTGACCACGCACGATCAGCAGACCGGCGGTCCAGTTCACAAGGATGATCACGATGATCATCTGCGTCAGCGAGCGACCAAAAAACGCCTGCCAGACGACAAAGAAGATGATGTAGGGGATGGAGATCCAGATCGTGTAGAAACCGACGATGATCTGGTCCAGCCGCCCGCCGAAATAGCCCGCCAGCGCGCCCAACGTGGCCCCCAGCAACACCGCCAGCGGCCCGGCAACGAAACCCACCATCAACGATGTGCGTGAGCCTTGGACGACGCGGGCAAACAGGTCTCGGCCCAATTCATCGACGCCAAAGTAGTGGCCGTTTTCCCAGTTCGGCCCGCCCTCTGTCTTGATCAGGCCCAACAGGTTCCAGTCGATTTCTTCATAGCTCCACTGCGCAAAGGCATGGCCAAAGATGGCAAACAGCAACAGTGCCAGCAACATGAAGATTGAGAACACGGCCAACCGGTGTCCGAAAAATCGGCGGCGTGCGTCGGCCCAGAAGGACCGCGAAACGATCATCTCTTCGGCGACGGTTTGAGCGAACTCTTGGGAATTCAGGCGTTTTTTGGCGTCTGTCACAGGTTGCTCCGCACCTTGGGGTCGATCCAGGCGTACATGAGGTCTAGCAATAGGTTCAGCGTGAAGGTCAGCAGGCTGTACAGCACCGCAAGACCCAGCAGCATCGCGTAGTCGCGGCTATAGGCCCCGTCGATAAAGTCCTGCCCGATCCCGCCGGTCGAAAAGAAGACGTCGATAAAGACCGATCCGGTGATCATGTAGACAAAGACCGGCCCCATGTAGGTCAGCGTTGGCAGCAGTGCCGGTTTCAGCGCATGTCGCCAGATAATGGTACGTTCGGGCAGGCCCTTGGACCGCGCAGTCAGGATAAAGGGCGCGTTTAACACCTCCAGCAAGGACCCCCGCGTCAGGCGCGCGACGCCGGCCATGTAGGATGTCCCCAGCGCGATGGCGGGCATGACGATGTATTCCCATTGCCCGCCGTTCCACCCGCCGCCGGGCAGTAATCCCCATGACAGGGTGAACAGCAGAACGAGGATCGGCGCGAGGACGAAGTTGGGAAAGATCTGGGAAAAGATGGCGAGGCCCGTCATCGTGTAATCCCAGAAACTGTTGTGCCGCAGCGCCGCGACGATCCCCAGCGGGATGCCCAGCACCAGCACAAAGACCGCCGACCAGAACCCATAGGTGAGCGTCACCGGAAACCCTTGGGCGATCACGTCGTTCACCGTCCGGTCCTTTTGGGCAAAGCTGGGGCCGAAATCGAAGTGGAAGACGATGTTCTTTATGTAGGTCCAGAGCTGGACATACAGCGGCTGATCCATCCCGTAGCGTTCCAGCACGTTCTGCATCACTGCGGGCGGCAGGGGCTTCTCAGAGGTGAATGGACCGCCGGGGGCCAGTCGCATCAGGTAAAAGGAAAAGATGATCAGCACCAACAAGGTCGGAACGACCGTCAGGATGCGGCGCAGGGTATAGTTGAACATGAAGGGTCCAGTGCAAAGGGCGTCGGGCGCGAAACCCCGTCCCGGGCCTGACCCGGGACCTTTTGCCAGCAGCAAAAGGCCCCGGATTGGCAACAGGGCAGAGGCCCCGGATCAGGTCCGGGGCGGTGGTCGCCAGTTGGCGTTGTCGCGCCTATTCGGCGACCTTGTAGAGGTCTTTTGCGTACCACGTCTGTTCGACGTTGTTGATCGGCCAGCCTTGGATTGAGTCGCTCAACATGATGTTGGTCGAGTAGTGGTAGATTGGGATCACCGGCATTTCGGCGGCAAGGATCGCTTCGACCTCGGCATACAGCGGATTAGTGTCCTGCGAGGATTTTGCCTCTGCCATCAACTCATCCACGCGGGCGTTGCTGAACTTGCCATCGTTGTAACCCGACTGCGTGGTCAGCAGATCGAGGAAGGTCGAGGCTTCGTTGTAGTCACCGCACCATGCACCGCGCGCCAATTCAAAGTTCTGGTTGCCGCGGGTTTCAAGGAAAACCTTCCATTCCTGATTTTCCAGCGTCACCTCTACACCCAGTTTCTGCTTCCACATCTGGCTGGCCACAATGGCGATCTGCTGGTGGCTCTCGGAGGTGTTGTAAAGATAGGTGAACGACAGTTTTTCACCGTCCGGACCGTATCCCGCCTCTGCCAGCAGTTCCTTGGCCTTCGCGTCACGCTCTGCCTGAGTCATGTTGGCGTAGTCGACCTCAGGAACCTCAAACCCGTCTGTGGCACCGGGGGTAAAGGTATAGGCCGAAAACTGGCCGCCTTGCAGCACGCGGTCAACGATCACGTCGCGGTCTAGTGCATAGGACAGCGCCTGACGTACGCGCACGTCCTGAAACGGCTCTGGGCCGTTCTTGACGTTGAAGGTCATGTAGTAGTTGCACAAGCGCGGAAGGGCATAAGCCTCATCCGGGAACTCTTCTTTCAGGGTCGGGTATTGGCCCGAAGGGATCTCTGTCTTGTCGACCTCACCGGCGCGCCAGCGGGTCAGTCCCTGTGCGTCGTCGCCGATGACCAGTGTCACGACCTTGTCGAGCACGGTCTTGTCGTTGTCCCAGTACATCTCGTTGCGCTCGCGGACCGAGCGTTCCTTGGGGACGTGTTCGGTCAGGACATAAGCGCCGTTGCTGACGATGTTCTCGGGGCGGGTCCATTCGGACCCGTGTTCGTCGATCACCCATTTGGGCGAGGGGAAAGTGGTTGCATGGCTAACCATCTTGGCGAAATAGGGCAGCGGCTGCGACAGTTGCACAACCAGTGTGTGATCGTCAGGGGCCGAGACGCCCAGATCGGTGATCGGCTTTTCGCCCGCGATGATGGCCGCGCCGTTCTCGATCGACATCAGTTCCATGTACCACGCATAGGGAGAGGCCAGCTCAGGCTCGACCGCGCGCTGCCATGCGTAGACAAAGTCGCCGGCTGTGACGGGGGTGCCGTCAGACCACTTGGCATCATCGCGCAGGGTAAAGGTGTAGGTCTTGTTGTCTTCGCTGACGGTGTGGCTAAGGGCGACGCCGGGAACGATCTCGCCGTCGGCGTTCTGGTTGTAGAGCCCTTCGAACAGGTCGCGCACAACCTCGGAGCCGTTCACATCCTCGACCACCTGCGGATCGAACGACGAAAACTCGTCCAGCACCCGGTAGGTAAAGACCTGTTCGGCGGCAAGCTGTGTGCCATCGGGGACATCGGCGGCAAAGGCTGCGGTGACCAGCGTAGTTGACAACAGCATCGGAATAATCGCGGAACGAATTTTCATGGTTCTCCCCTTGGTTTGATGATTTTGGCAAAGCGTGCCTCAGTTGAACGCCGAAGCAAAGGCTTTTCTCCAGTGGCACTCGCGCGCCGTCGGGTCAACCGTAGAGGGTAAATATGAGCGCCGACTATCGGCCCAAATCGTCAGAACACGCGCGGGCAATTGCGGTGTCAGATTGTGCCAGATCGTGGTGGCGTTGCCTGTCAGGCCGGGTCGCAGATCAGGGGCGTATTGGCCATGTTGGCCCAGTAGGCCGCGATCTCAGGCAGGCTGTCTGCCTTGAAGATCAAGGCCACAGGGCCGGTTTCCGTGTGGACTAGCCCGAGTGCCAAATCCGCGTCAACCCGGCGAGTCATGAGTAGAATTTCATTTTCCTTCAGGATGTTGCCCAGATTATTTTGGTCGTCAAAAGCCTTGCCTGCAAGATTGGACAGATCGTCGGGAAGGGGCTGCCCCGGTTGTGTCACAAGAGGTTTCTGGCCCGGGCGGCAAATCGCGATCAGAACCTCGTCTGCGGCCTCAATCAGATAGGCAAGGCGGTCGGGCACGGCCAAGTCAAACGAGGTCAGGCCCAATGTGTGCAGCATCGCCGGGCAGGTCAGCCCCGCGTGCGTCGGATCGGACGCGGCCCCATGTGGCGAAGTCGAAAACGTGATGACCTGCTCACCAGGAAAGGCCCTGGATAAGAGAGCGGCAACCGGCCCCAGATCGGCGGGTCGCAATGGACGACTTATCAGGTCAGCACACCCTGCACGCAGAGAGGTGGAGGCGTCGATCAGTTGCATCAGGTTTCCGGAAGCGACCTCCATCCCAAGAAGCAATCCGCTCTCGTCCGAGACTGTCATTCTGCGCGGCAGGATGCAGGATGCAATTGCGTCCAGCACAGAGCCGAGCGCCTCTTCTGATGTGGCGACCTCGATCCGACGGGGACCGGTGCCTAGTGCCGCTGCTCTGGACAGGATGGTCGCAAGATCGGCGGGCACTTCCTTGCCGGTCATGCCACGCGGTCCCGGTGAAACAGGGCGGCACCGGCTGCGCAGGCGGCACCAAGGTCCGCCGCCGGTCCGAACAATCCGCAAAGCACCTCTGTCGCGTCGTCGGGCGATTGCACAAAGACCCGGCTGCCGGTGGGGCCGGCCAGGATGGCGGTTCCTGTTGCCGCCAAATCACCGGTAAACACTGACCGTGCCAGATCACAGAGGTGATCCAGCCGTTCCTGACCGAAATGCACATCGCTGTCAGACATCAACACTGTGCCGGTCGACAGATCGACGAGCGTCAAGAGTTCGCAGGTGCCTATACCGGCGCGAAACCGGGAAAGATCGTCATGGGTCATAGGACATGGGTCATGGAGCCGCCTTCACGCCCCAGTCATGGCCCATCGTGGGTTAATTTCACCTTACGAATGGCTCGACGACGGATCGACAACCGGGTTAGGCGGGCCTGTTTTCCGACGCCGCGCGATGGTCGCCGGATTTTGTGCGGATTATCCTACGCGGCACAACCCGACCGGGGCGGGCTGGATTGGCGGGCGCAGGGGCGGCCGTCGCTTTCGGGCGCGGCGGTGTGGCAAGCGGCGCAGTGCGCGGGCTATCCAGCCCTTCGAGAGCGTGGCATAGGAACTCTACCAGCGCCGCAGCACCTGTCGCGCCCAACACCTCGTCGTCGTCTCGTCCCGCCAGCGCACCGGTCAGCGAGATCGGCAACACGTCACGAAAAAGTGCACCGGCCTCGGCTCGCACGCGGGCCATGACACGGGCGCGGTCCCGTTCGGTCTGCATTTGGTCGATGCGGGTGACCAGCAGCAGGCTTTTGGTCCAGAGCAGCGGCGGCACCTGTTCCCACAGCGCCGCCTCTGACTGTCGCCACGCCTGATTGGCAGGGGTGCACCAGATCGCAAGATCGACCTCAGGCAGGAAGCGGGACCAGAAATCCGGGGCCATGTTGGGGTCCGCCGTTCCGGGCATGTCGATCAGGTCACAGGCGTGCAGAATGTCCGCCCCCAGTCCGACAGAGATCATGCGCGTGTCATCGGGCCGGACCTGCGACCAGTCGTCAATCGGCAGTGGCTCTGACCGGCCGTCAATGTCGATGCGCTGCGCCTCTGGCGGGCCTTGCCTGTACCAGACCGGTGGCAGCTGCGTCGCCGTGACCTGCACCGGAGATCTGTCCTGCCCAAGCAGCAGGTTTGCCAGCGTGCTTTTTCCGGCGCTAAATTCGCCCATCAGGGCGACGCGCGGATTGCGGGGCTTGGGGGCGGTTGGGGACTCTGGTGTCATCTGGCTGACCTCTTGAGGCGGTTCACAGGGGCGGTGGGGGGCAATTCTATTGCAGGCGGTGCGGCAGCTTGCTGCGCAAGGCCAAGAAGGACATCGCGTTGACCCTGCATGAAATCGCTCAGTGTTTGGCGCATTGCCTGAGCATGGGGCGCGGCGCATTGCTGGTGCAGCGTCTCCACGACCGGCTTTGTCTCTTCATGGATCAGCCGGGCAAAGTCCTCTGAAAACGCCTCATACCCGCGCTGACGCCGCCAGAATCGTGCCCACCAACTGCCGCGCAGGTCCAATGCGATGGTCTGGCCAAGGCCGATTGGCGCGGGAACGGCGGGCAGGGGCGGGGGGGCGATGGCCGGCCCGTCAGAGGCCAGACCAAAGGCATGATGATACAGCGCGCTGATGTCATTGGCGGCATTGGTCAGAACGGCGGCTCCGGTCTTTCCCGCCCCCTGCGCAAAGACCTTGTAGGCGCTGCGCAGCAGCATCCGCAGGCCGGAGGGGTCATAGGTCCAGATCTCGTCCTCACCAAACTGTTCCAGGTGCTTGATCAGTGACCCGGTCGCCCGTCCCAGAAAGGCGCGGCGGGCATTGTCGGTGCGCCCGGCAAAACTGCGGTGAACCTTGTCCAGCCCCGATTCCAGCGCGGCGTGCGCGCGGTCCTCGATCTGATCGAACTGCTGGACCAAATCCTGCGGCGTGATTTGCAGGTGACGCGGCCCGGCATTGGCGGAGGTGTCCTGTTGCGTCCTCGCAGCCAATCCTGTTCGCAGGTTTCCCAGCGCAACCCCCAGCGATTCCTCAAGTCGAGCACCGGGCCCCTTGTCGATCCGATCTGATATTGCGTCGCCAAGGGCCCGCAACCCGGACAGATGCCATATTATCTCACGCGGGGATAACTGTGCCAGTGCGCCGGTCACATGTGTCTCTGCCCAGGACACCAGCGCCTTCGCGCTGTCCGCGCCTAGTTCGGCAAAACTGTCCGCGACCGCGTGGTGGGCCCAAAAACCACTGCCAAACAGGATCTCGGCCTCTTGCGGGCCGTCGAATTTGCGCAGTGTCTCGACAATGCTGGCGCGGATCTGGGGAACCGCCTGAACCGGGTCGGCCAACTCATCGATACGATTGACAAAGATGATCACCTCACGCGCTTTGACGTTGGAAATCAGCCGGATCAGCCCAAGGTCGACCGAAGACAGCGCCTGTTGCGCCGACAGGACCACCACACATAGACGGCTGCCGCGCAGTGCGTTGATGGTGATCTGTTCGCGGATCATGAAGGTGTCGTTCACCCCCGGCGTGTCGCGTAGGCACAAGGGCAAGGGCAGGTCAGGCCCGGCAAACCACAGGTCTGCGGATTTGGTGATGTCGGCGAAACGGCCCTGATCCGGGCTGCCGTCTGCCTCCTCCCAGAAATCGTCGCCAAGGCAGACGTAGCGCTGGATCAGTTCCTTGTCGAACGTCTCATAGTTGTGGGTCTGTCCCAGCAGCATCTGGAACTTGCGCCCCAGCCGTGCCTTTGATTTCTCGCGCATCTCGTCCAGTTGGGCGCGGACCTTTTCAAGCTCATCCTCGGCCCCGGCGCGGGCGGCAATCTCTCCGACGCGGCCCCCCTGACGGATCAGGTTGTCCCATTCGTCGTTGGTAAAGAACCGAAACGCAGAGCGTCGGTCCTGCCGGCGCATCTGCGGCTGCATGTGCAGCGAGGTGACAACAGACGTCCACGGGTTGACGTCGGCCGGCAGCAGATCGGGCCAGCCGGTGAGCGCGTTCACAAGGGTTGTCTTGCCCGCCTTCACCTGACCGATCAGCGTCACAGAAGGTTCAAACCCGCGCAACTGGCGGCGCAATTCGCGTGCTTGATGGGCAATCGATTCCTCACCGCAACCGGCCAGTTCGATCATGGCCTCGTCCAGCGCGCCAAGACGGGTGGCCAATGCGCCCAGCCCGGAAAACGCACTTAACGCGGGCCGGTCTTTGGGCGTTGTGGGGGCCTGCGGTGTCATCTGTGTTGCCTCATGTGGTTGCGCGGACTGTCCATGTGTTGGGCTTTCAGGCGGCCAGCCGTTCCTGAATGTCGTGGCGGACCTGCACCAGCAGATGCGCGGCGTCGCCCAATTGTTCTGCGCCGCCCTCGATCCGCAACAGCAGGGCAAGGTCGTGGGCCTGCGTCACTTGGGTGGCCAGATCGGGCCACGTCTCTTGCAGGGCGACGTCCCCGGTGACCCGATCGGCCAACGCCTCGAAAATCTGTTCGAACTGCATCAGTAGGGTGTCGGTATTGCCTGCGGTCCCATCGTAAAGCCTGCGCAGCATGTCCTGGGCAGAGGTGCGGACCGCCTGAAACAGTCGTGCGAGCTCTGCAATGGCCTCGGGTGGGACTTGGGGTGCCACGGCGGGTGAGGCGGGGCGGGGGATGGTGGCGGTTTGGGTAACTTCATCCGCTTGTGATGGAGGCGCCGGCAAAGATGGCCGCGCGGATAGAGCACCGTTGCGTTGCAGAAACATTTGCGCGGCATGAATATCGTGCAGGCAGGCGTCTTTGATGGTTCGGTCCAGATAGGTGGCCAGTTCTGAAAAACTCTCAGCACCCGACTGACCAGCGCTGCTGAACCGGGTCTCAAACCCATCTGCCGCCGGATCGCTTCGGCGCTGCCCCTTCCCGGTGACAAACAGGATCGCGTGATTGCGCAGACTGTCCGGTGCGGTATGCCAGACCTGCCGTTCTGCCTCTGACCAATCCACCGTACACCATAGCGCGATGTCGATACGGGGCGCGGCCCATGTCAGAGCGGCCTGCAGATCCTCGGCGTTGGCTTCGGTCGAGACAAGCAGAACACACCGCCCCACCAGCGCCTTGTCCGGGGATGTCACCTGCAAAAAGACCGGTTGCTGTGCCAACAGGGCCGGGTCCGGCAGGCCGGACGCCTCAAGCCTGCCGCCATCCACCATCATGGCCGTGGTCGCAGGCACCGGGCCATAGGTGATTTCCAAGGTCGGAGCCCAACCCGGATGGTCGGCTACAGTAAGTCCGGTCAGGGCGTGTAGCACACGGCGTTTTCCGGCCCCGGGCAGGCCAAACAGGCCAATTCGGACCGGCCTGTCCAGTTTCTCTAGTAGAGAGGCACATGTCGCCCCGGCCCGCGCGGCCAGTTTGCCGTGCTGTTGCAAGGTGGCCAGGCCTTTGAGCGTCTCGGATCTGAGCATGTCCTGATCTGTCACGGACCCGTCCTTCGGCCCACGGCGCGCAGGGCTTGGCTGCGGATCGGAAAGAGGGGGCGGATCAAATCAGCCAACTGGGAAGCGATCCGCGCGCCGGACAACGACGAGGACTCGACAAGGGCCAACCGGATTACGACCAGCGTGACGTTGTCCTGTTGCGGGGCTTTTTGTGTGCGTACCGCGTCCAAAAGCGCGCCGGTCATCGCCACACTGTCTTTGTGGGCGTTTCGTTTGAGGATCTGCGCGATCTCTGCCTCTGACAGGACATTCAACCCGTCGCTGGCGAGAATGATGCTGTCGCCGGGTTCAAGTGTCAGGGCCTCGCCGGGGCAATCGACGTGCGGGATCTCGCCCCCGGTTACGGCTGAGGTCAGGCAATGGCGATGCGGGTGTTGCGCGGCGGCGCTGGCCTCCATCGCGCCGGTTTTCACCATCAGATCCAGTTGGATGGCCATGGAATGCAGTTGGTTCAACTGCTGCAACCGACCGTCGCGGTACAGGTAGAGCGGACTGTCGCCAACCGACATCCACCGCAGTGCGCGCCCCTCGACAGTAACGCATACCAACGTGCCGCCGGTGTCGACGCTGATGTATCCGGCGTCGATGTGTTGTTTCAGGCGCGCGTTTGTCCGTTCCAGCGCGGCGTGAAACACCTCTTCCGGCGTTTCGCTGCGTCGGTCTGGGCGAGCCGCTGCAAGATACATCTCGCCGAACATTTCGCTTGCGAGAATGCGACCAGCCAGATCCCCGTCGTCATGTCCGCCCATGCCGTCCGACAGGACGGCAACCCCCGGCATGTCGCCCTGCGGGAACTGCGCGATAACCGCGTCTTCTTGGCGGCTGCGCGCGCCGATGTACTGGCCGCTGGCGGCCTCTGCGACCAGATCAGTCATTGCCGATCCCCGACGCATCCGTGTCGGCCCAGGAAAACCCGTCATCGCATAGCCCGACAAAGCGCAGCACCGTCTTGCCAATCCGGACCGTGTCGCCGTCGTTGAGTTCCTCAGTCGTCAAAAGCGGCCTGTCATTGTGGCGCACGATGTTGCTTTTGCCGCCGTGGCCGATGTATGTCCGACCGTCCTCGTCGTCATGGGCGATAGAGATATGCCGCTCACGCGAGATGCTGGTATCGCCAAAATCCAGTGTAACGGTCTGGTCCGCGTCACGTCCGACGGTCGACAGTCCCGCTGTCAGGGCAAAGGACGCCCCGCGACCGGGGCCTTCGATGACAACGATCCAACCGATAGGAAAGCGCGGCGCGCTGGCTGTGGGGATGACCGCGGGGGCGGCAAAGGGGTCGGGAGTGCCTGCCTCGCTGTGAAAGCCCAGGAGCCGTGTCTTGACCCGTTCAGAGGTCGGGCGCGGTAGGGGATCGGCGGGCGCGACCAACCCAGCGGCGCTGCGCGCTAGTGGCGAAACCGTTTCCGCAGGTTCAGAGTGCAGCTGGTCCGATACGTCGGACCGGGCGGGGGCGGCCGCTGCGGCCGAAGGGTCCAGATCCCAGATCTTTGGCGTACTACCGGTGCTGGTCCGGGTTAGGGGGGCAATACCGGGATCAGCCCGTGGTGCCACAATCGGCTCTGGCGAGAGGTCGCTTTCCGGGTCCAAAGCGGACGGCGCCCATTCCTGACGGGGCGAGGGCTGTGGTCGCTCTGGCCTGGGAATGTGATCGCGCGCAGCCCGGGCGTTGTCCTTGTCACAGGTCCGAGGGTCCGGCTTTGTGCCCACACGGGCGTGCAACTCTTCCCATGGATCGACCAGCGGTTCGGGATCGGTCCCGGAGGCAGGGTCCGATGCGGGACGCCGTCTTGCTATCAGGTTCCTGATGCCCTGCATTGCAATTCACCTTTTCTCAAACATTAGTCTGGATGCCGTCGCGCGCACTGCGCGAGGGCCAGGGCAGCAGAGCGCTCAGCGAAAATCGGCGCTGGCGTCGCGCCGGCGGAGCGGATGTTTCGATCTGCGCGCTTGCCGGGATAGGGTCGGGGGCCGTTTGCGGTGCCCAATCGGCGGGATCCTCGTTCAGAATGGCCCAGTACGCGCGCTCTGCCGCGCGCTTTTCCGCCTCTGGGTCCGGTGTTCGGGTTTGGGCCGCGGGGGCTGTGGGGTGCGCCGAATCCGCCTCGATGGCCTGATGGTTGCTGGCCACGAGTTCGGCGATTTTCGACTCGATCTCTGGGTCATCCTGAGGGGGCCGGGGGATGGCCGCTGCAGGTGGCGCGACAGCCGCAGTGCTCTGGCGACCCGACAACGCGTCAAGCCAGGCGTCGGCGCTTTGCAGACGGTCCTTGGCAAACAGGTTCAGGCATTGGTCGATGGCCGCCAGCAGACGCTGATCCTGCGCCGGGAACCGCCCCAGCAGAGGGCGATAAGGGTCTGGCTTTTGCTCCGCCACGGCTGCCAGCCGTAGACTGCTATTGGGGGGCGGATGCCCCTCGATCAGGTGCACAAAGGTGGCCGCCAGCGCGTAGAGGTCACTGGACCGCGATTGCGCGCTGCCCGCGATGTAAAACTCTTGCGGGGAATACCCGTCCTTGACGGTATGGACGCGGGACAACACGCGGCTTGCCTGACTGGCACCCTGCCGGGCCGCGCCGAAATCAATCAGGACAGGCGTACCCATCGTGTCGAGCAGAATGTTGTCGGGTGAGATGTCGCGGTGCAGGATGCCGTTGCGATGCACATAGCTGAGCGCCTGCAACAGGATCACCGCCAGTTCGCGGGTCGCCTCGGGTGTCAGCGCGTTTGGGCTATAGTCGATCATGTCGAACAGATCGGTCCCCTCGACGAAATCCAGCGCCATGTAGGCCGTGCCATTGGCCTCAAATATCTGGTGGACGCCCACAATGTTGGGATGCTGCAAATGTGCCAGCGCGCGCGCCTCTTTCTGGAACAATTCGACCGCGCGGCTGAAATCCACGTCAAAGGTCTGGGACCGCAGGCGCACGGCCTCACCGGCGCGACAGCAGATCGCGTTGGGAAAACACTCTTTGATGACAACGCGGCGGCCTAGGCTGTCACGCGCCAGATATGTGATCCCGAACCCGCCAGCATTCAGGTATTTGTCGACAGTGTATTGCCCGTTGCACAGGGTGGTGCCGGGGGGCAACCCATCGCCAACGTGCTGTGAGGCGGCAGGTGCCTGGATCTTCGACTGATGCGTCATTCCGGGTCCTCCTGAGTAACGTGAGCAGCCCGCGTTTTGTGGCAAACGGGGGGCGCTGCACGGCGGACACCGTCAAATCATCAGCAAATGCGGCCCGGGCGGTGTTCTAAACTGGACGAAAACATGTCGCTTTGGGCGAGTTAAATTAAACCTTTACAATAGTTTGTCAGGATATCGGTGCACAAGGGGCGACCATGTCACCGCATCTTGCGGGTTTTGCGCAACTTGAGGACCAGAAGCGTGGCGAGGGTCACGGTCATGGCGGCAGAGACAATCATGCCCGACCAGTCTGTGACGATGTCCGTCAATTCCTCCAGCCGACTGCCAAAGGCAAAGCCCAGTGTCACATAGGCCGTGACCCAGATCGTTTCCCCGGCCACGTCCCAGACCGTGAATCGCCAGCGTTCCAGTCGCGCGGCCCCGGCGATCAGGTTGACCCAAGGCCCCAGAGGCGCAAACAGCCAAGTCGACAGGAACACGCCAATCCCGCCCCAATGGTGGACCGTATCGCGCGCCCGACCGATCAGTTTGTGGCGGCCGGTGCGCCGTGCAATGGCGTCGATCAGGGGCGGGCCGCCCCAGCGCCCGATGTGAAACCCGGTCTGGTCGCCCAGAACCGCGGCCAGCCATGCGGTGCCCAGCACTTGCCAAAACACCAGATCCCCCGCCGCCGCAAATCCCCCTGCGGCCAGCATGATGACGGCCGTGGGAATCGGAATAGCGAGACAGGACAAAAACGCCGAACCGGCGACAACCCACAGGCCATATGTCGACACCAAAGCAAACAGCGTCTCAGTCACGGGTGCACCTCTCGGTGGAGGGCAATAGCGGCCTCCAGTTCGGCGATCAGCACCTCGACCGGCACGCCGCGGTCTGCCGCCAATTGCCCCAGCGTGATCCGCCCGCCCGTGCCATCGTGCGTAAGGGCCAGCGTATCGGCCACCATGTCCGGCGGTAGGCGCCACGAATGCGCGACAAACCGCGGTGTCATCCAGGGGGCGGGCGGTACATCGCGGTGCGCCGGGTCGGCCCAGTAAATCGCACCGGCCACAAAGCGGCCCGCAAAAAACAGCGTGCAGGCAAGTGCCAGGACAAATGCCCCAGTTAGCCAGGGCGCGTCCTGCCACAGCCGTTTGATGACGCCCGGTCGGGTTCCAGTCATTCGGGTTTCTCCAATGGGCGCCCTCTGCAATTGGCGCTTTGGGTTTCATCGTCGGACGCTTGTCGCTACAAAAACGGTAAGACACCGGGTCGTACCGGTGCCACACCATCTTCGGGGATATTCGACATGATACGCAACGGCGGGCAACTTTTGGTCGATTGCTTGATCGCACTGGGTGCGACAAAGGGTTTCGGCGTTCCGGGCGAAAGCTATCTGGCGGTGCTGGATGCGCTGCACGACACCGGCGGCAAGCTGGACTTCGTGTTGTGCCGGAATGAGGGCGGCGCGGCCTTCATGTCCGCCGCATGGGGCAAGCTGACGAATAGCCCCGGCATCTGTTTTGTGACGCGTGGTCCGGGTGTCACCAATGCCTCGATCGGGATTCACACTGCGATGCAGGACAGCACGCCGATGTTGATTTTTGTCGGACAGGTGGGCACCGACATGAAGGGACGCGAGGCGTTTCAGGAAATCGACTACCGGGCGGTTTTTGGCTCCATGGCCAAATGGGCTGTGGAAATCGACGATGTGGACCGCGTGCCGGAAATCCTTGCCCGTGCGTGGAAGACCGCCACCACGGGCCGCCCCGGTCCGGTGGTAATCGCTCTGCCAGAGGACATGCTGACCAACATGACAGAGGCGGCACCGCTCGCGGGTGCCTCTGTCGTGCGCGAGCCGTCGACGGATGGCGCGACGGTGGCGGACGTGGCGGGGCTGCTGAGCGGGTCCAGCCGACCGCTGATCCTGATGGGTGGGTCCAACTGGTCGGCAGAAGGCGCGACAGCGCTGCAATCCTTTGCCGAAGCCTCTGACATTCCGGTCATTGCCGCCTTTCGCTATCAGGACCAGTTCGACAACCACTCACCGGTCTTTGCCGGAGAGGCCGGGGTAGGGATGCCGCCCCATGCGCGTCGCCTGCTGACAGAGGCCGACACCATTCTGGCCATCAACGTGCGCTTTGGTGAGATGACCACCGACGCCTATACGCTGCTGAAGGTGCCCGAACCGCAGCAAAAGCTGATCCATGTGCATGCCTCGGACGCGGAAATCGGCAAGATTTATGTTCCTGCGCTGGGCATACAGGCGGGACCGAACGCCTTTGCCAAGGCACTGACCCCGGTCAAAGGCGGCTGGGCTGACTGGCGCGCGCAAGCGCGGGCAGAGTTCGAGGCCAGCCTTGATGCACCGGCGCAACCTTCACCGGTGGATATGGGGACGGTCATGCGCCACCTGACGCAGGTTCTGCCCGACGATGTGATCCTGACGAACGGCGCGGGCAACTTTTCCGTCTGGCCGAACAAGTTCTTCAAATTTGGCCCCAAGGCGCGCCTGCTGGCACCGCAGTCGGGCGCGATGGGGTACGGCCTGCCCGCTGCTATCGCGGCGCGGGTGGCCTTTCCGGATCGTATGGCGATCTGTTTCGCCGGGGACGGCGACTTTCAGATGAACCTGCAAGAGCTGGCGACAGCGGCGCAGGCGGGGGCGCAGCCGATTGTCCTGATCCTCAACAATGGCATCTACGGCACGATCCGCGCCCATCAGGAGAGGCACTATCCGGGGCGGGTGTCCGGGACAGATATGGTCAGCCCGGATTTTGCCATGCTGGCGCGGTCCTATGGGTTTCATGGCGAGCGGGTCGAGCGGACAGAGGATTTTGCGGCGGCGTTTGAGCGGGCCCGCGCGTCGGGCACCGGGGCGGTGTTGGACCTTGCGATTTCCGAAGAGGCGCTGACCCCGCGCCGGACCCTGAGCCAGATGCGTGAGGCGGCGCTGGCGGCGCAAGGCGCTGGCTAAGGCAGGATGGGCTGTCCACGCGTGGACAGCCTTTCACCCACTATAAATCAATGGGTTACAGAGACGGTTTTACCTTTCGGTAACACTTGGGGCAGCGGGGTGGACCGTCTGGCCCGCCTTTGGTGCAGGCTGCGGGCAGGCCAAGTGGCAACGAATCCCGCCCGACGGCATCGGCCTAGGCCAGCGGTCGATGCGGGCCATGCGCGCCGCTGCGTAGGTTGCCCAAATGTGTCCTCGTTGTGTGATCTGATCCGAAAAACCAACCTGACCGACCATTTGCGCGCTTTGCCGGCCTTGAAAACGGACGTGTAGTTGGCCGGGCGCGACCTGTTCAAGTTTGGGATCGTCGGCGGGAGGGCATCAAGGCCCATAGCAAAATGGATGGGTTCCGATTTCCGTCAATCAACGGGAGTCGGTCACTCCGGTCCTTTTTGCGCGGCGATGGCGTCTGCAATTATTTTATGGGCGGTGGCCACATCCACACCGGCGCTGATGGCGCTCTGCTCTGTCGTGCCACCATGCGCATAGCAGTTGAGCACATCGGCGATCACGGTCCGGTCGATGGCGTGTTGCGTGGTTTCGTCTGCGGCGGGGCCTGCGCCGCCTTGCTTTTCATCGTTCATTTTTACTCACCAAGGTTATCTCCGGTCGCCTGAGCATGGATCGAGCGTTCGGCTGGAACCAGAACGCGGCCCATGCCGGATTTAGGCTGACGATAAATTCGCCGCGTCAGAAAGGAGGTGGTCAAGTGTATCGTTCCGAAGCGGGGACAGTCCGGTCTGGATCGCCTCCAGCGTGGCGCGTTTGTCTGGCTGGGACGCGATATGGCGGACTGCCAAATCCCGGTGTTCGCCCTTCCAATCCTCAAAATCGGTCTTGATTTGGTCCAGTTCCTTTTGCACGCGCGAAATGTCGTAGAGCAGCGGGGTGTCTTGTACCGTGATGGGCGTTGGGGATTTGAGCCGTTCCTCTAACCTCCTGACCCGACCGCGCAGTTGCGTAAGTTCGGCTTCCAAGCGGGCGATTTCTGCCTCGCGGTGGCTAGGGTTGCATTTGAGCGGGGTCAGGACAAACCCCGACACGAGATCGTTGATGATGTCGGGCCGCTGGTCCCGCGCAGCACGCGCAACTGGTCCCATAATTGCAGCCCCCAATTGCCAGCGTGCTTTGATTGAGCCGCTGGTCAGACCCATGATGCCATTTGCAACCTCCTGACAGAAGGTGTGCATCACGTCCCCGCGCTGGACCACATGAAAGGTTACAATTCGCCCGATGTCTTTGGCGGCATCGGAGCCCTGTGTAAGGAGAAAGAGGGTGAACGAGAATGCGTGTTCGGGAAACGACATCAAGACATCGGGAAGGACGCGCACCACCCCGGCGTATAGCTTTATGCCGTCACCCGTTGCCGAGGCATGATGAAAATAGAGCGAAATGAGCGCGTCCACCGGCTGGGCAAGCTCTGGTTGCTGCTTTGCCGCTGCGGTCATCTGGCGGATCAGCCACAGGATTTTTTCGTTATGCCGTGCCAAGCGTGTCTGGATCGCAGGTCGTGAACCGATCCCAGTCAGGTAACGTTGGTCGGATACAGTCGTCAGGAAAACCGTGGCGGTTTTCGGAGTGAACTTATGGGCGGGGTCGGGACGGTGCGTCCCGCCCAAAAGCGTTTCGCCTGCGTCGATGATCAGCTCATAAAGCGTGTCAAAGTGGTCAAAGTCCGTGGCGCAAATCTCTGCCCACGTTTGCCTGACCCTGTGCATTTCGGTGAGGTCACTCACGTCGACAGAGGCGAGCCGTTCCAGTGTCGGGGTGAAAATCATCGCGCGTCCACCAGTCGTTCGGCGAACCGATTGCGGAATGCGTTGTGGTCTCTGCCCTCATCAAGGATCGGCCTGAATGCCCCGGATTTGATGAGGCAGCGTTTGCAAATGGCAAAGGTCATGATCGTGCCGGGCCTTTTTCACCGGGTCTGGAGCCGGAAATCTGGTGTTCGAAGCACAAATTTTTCATGTGAAAACTCTTAATATTGTCCCATTGGGGTGAACAGTGACAGGCTATGGACGAGACGCATTCCCGGCAATGGTTCAAAGGCGAGCAGCGGGTACTTTTGCCGGGGCTGCGCATGTCGGTTCCCCCATCGCCACGCACGATGGCCGCGGAAATCCCTGTTCTGCCTTCTAACCGGGTTGCCAAGGCGCTGCATTCTGACCAAGAGTGCCGCCGATATGACCCAGACACCCGACGATACCAGCCCCGCCGCCGCCTTTGATCCCGCCCATGACGGGGCGAAGATGGGCTTTGCCGATGCCATGTCCTATGGCGATTATCTGCGGATCGATACGTTACTGGGGCAGCAACATTGCCTCAGCGATGCGCATGATGAATTGTTGTTCATCATCCAGCACCAGACCTCTGAGCTGTGGATGAAGCTGGCGATCCATGAACTGGGCGCGGCGCGCGATGCGCTGTTGTCCGACGATACCGCCAAGATGTTCAAGATGTTGGCCCGTGTGAGCCGCATCCTTGAACAACTCAACAACCAGTGGGACGTGCTGCGGACGATGACGCCCGCCGATTACACCCGCTTTCGCGAGGCGTTGGGCCCGTCGTCGGGGTTTCAGTCCTACCAGTACCGGCAGATCGAATACATTCTTGGCAACCGCAACACCCACATGATGCACCCGCACGACCACCTGCCAGAGGTGCGCGGCGTGTTGGAGGCGGAACTGGCCCGGCCCAGTTTCTACGATGAGGTTGTGACGCTGCTGTTCCGCACGGTTGATGGCGACACCGCAGCCATGCCCGCGCCGCAACTGGATAGCCCCCATACGGCGGTGCCAGAGATTCAGGCGCGGTGGAAGGTGGTCTATGAGGACATCGAGACCTATTGGACGCTTTACGAACTGGGCGAAAAGCTGATGGATCTTGAGGATTACTTTCGCCGCTGGCGGTTCAACCATGTGACGACCGTGGAACGGGTGATCGGGTTTAAACGCGGCACTGGCGGCACCTCTGGCGTGGCCTATCTGCGGCGCATGTTGGGCGTCGAACTTTTCTCTGAACTCTGGCACCTGAGAGGTGAGCTATGACCAATTTGCCCCGCAAAGAGCTGTTTCACCTGCCCGAGGGCGTGATCTATCTGGATGGCAATTCGCTGGGGCCGCTGCCCAAAGGCGCGACAGAGCGGATGCAGCAGGTCATGACGGCGGAATGGGGGCAAGAGCTGATCCGGGCGTGGAACACCGCCGACTGGATGGCGCTGCCTGCCAAGGTTGGTGATCGCATCGGCCGTCTGATTGGCGCGCCCGCCGGGTCGGTGGCCACCGGCGACACGCTGTCGATCAAGGTCTATCAGGCTTTGGCGGCGGCGCTGAAGATGCGGCCCGACCGGCGTGTGATCCTGTCCGATGCAGGCAACTTTCCCAGCGATTTGTATATGGCGCAGGGGCTGATCGGCACCATCGACAAGGGGTACGAATTGCGCACCCCCGCGCCCGAGGACGTGGCAGAGGCGATCACCGATGAGGTGGCCGTGGTGATGCTGACGCAGGTCGATTACCGCTCTGGCCGGATGCACGACATGAAGGCGATCACCGAGCGCGCCCATGCGGCGGGGGCTGTCATGGTCTGGGATCTGGCGCATAGCGCGGGGGCCGTGCCGGTGGACGTGACGGCCAGCGGGACAGAGTTTGCCGTGGGCTGCAGCTATAAATACCTCAACGGCGGGCCGGGGGCACCGGCCTTTATTTACGCGCGTCCGGACATTGTTGAGTCGATCGAACCGGCGCTGTCTGGCTGGCTGGGCCATGCCGCGCCCTTTGCGATGGAGCCGGGATACCGCCCCGCCATGTCGACCGAACGGATGCGTGTCGGCACGCCGCCGATCCTGCAGCTGGCCGCGCTGGACGCGGCGCTGGATGTGTGGGAGGGCGTCGACATGGCCGACCTGCGCGCGGCCTCTGTCGCCTTGTGTGAGCGGTTCATCACCGAGGTCGAGGCGCGCTGTCCGATGCTGACGCTTGCCTCGCCGCGCGACGGCACGCAGCGCGGGTCGCAGGTATCGTTTGCGTTCAAGGACGGCTACGCCGCCGTGCAGGCGCTGGCGGATCGGGGGGTGATCGGCGATTTCCGCGCGCCCGATATCATGCGCTTTGGCTTTACCCCGCTCTACATTGACGAGGCCGATGTGATCGCGGCGGTGGACGTGATGGAAGAGATTCTGCGCGATGAGATCTGGCGGGAGGCCAAATATCAGGTCCGATCGCGCGTGACCTGAAGGCTCAGGCCGGATCGGGCCAGTTCGGGCCTGTCACGGGTTCGCAACAGGGTTTGGACAAGATCGGACGGGACAGGCGGACGGGCCGGGGGCGCAGAGCCGTCTTTGGTCAGGGCAGGGCCTGCGGCAAGTAGCGCGTCCTGCGTGGCACGCGGCAGGCGGGCCAGTACAGCGGACGTCAATCGCAGGCTGTCGGTCCAGACTCCTTCGACCATCACAACTTCATGCCGGTCGAACAGTATCTGAACGTAGGTGCCGGGGCTGTGGTGCAGTGCCGTCACGCCCTTCAGTCTGGTCAGT
This sequence comes from Antarctobacter heliothermus, assembly GCF_002237555.1. NCBI lineage: Bacteria > Pseudomonadati > Pseudomonadota > Alphaproteobacteria > Rhodobacterales > Roseobacteraceae > Antarctobacter > Antarctobacter heliothermus. Next base: position 2,575,883 of record NZ_CP022540.1, read on the forward strand.
TGCGCGGCGGTCACTGTGGCCTCGGCCAGTCCAAGCAGGTGGCGAAGGCGCGCCCCGCCGATCACGAAACGCTGTTCCGGCGCGACAAGCATGACCCGTTCCGGCAGGCCGTGTCCAAGAACGCCCTTGCGAATGCGGATCGCGGCAACGGCGGGTGATCCGTCGGGCGTTCGCCCGCTCCACCGCAGGGATTGATAGCCATTGTCGCGCGTCAGAACGCGGTCGCCGGGGCGCAGATCACCGGCCCGCCGCTCACCCTGAAGGGTCTTGATCCGCGCGCAACACGGCAGACCGCCCGCGATTTCAGGCGAACAGGTCCGCACCCGACCAGGGGGCAGCCCGGTCTCGTCCATGACGTCCACCGGAACCGCCCCGTCGACCGGAAAAATGCCACTGCGTTCCATCGACCCTCCGACTCGATTGTCGCTTGCCGGACAATGTGTCCTGTGAGGGGTCAGGATCTTCCCAACACGGACAGGCAAAACGCGACGGTTTTTAGGCGAAATCTTTGGGTCGGGGCACAGCGACGTCGCGCACAGGTGCACATGCGCAGACCGGGCACGGGGAGAGGGGCGAAGTCGCCCCTGTTCAACGCACCGGTCCTGGTGAACACTCTGGCGCGAGGGGGACCGCGCCGAGGGAGATTGGCGCGGGGCGCATGACTGGGAGGACACGGCGTATGACGGGGACATTTGCGGACCTGATGGCGACACATCCGGACGCGGCGCAGGCTATCGGCGCGCCGTCAAAAGGCTGGCTCAGCTTTGGCGGGCTGCGCGCGCTTGCGGGGGATGTGCGGGCCCGGCTGCGCAGTGCGGGCATCGGGCCGCAGGACCGTGTGGCGATTGTGTTGCCGAACGGGGCCACCATGGCCACCGCCTTTGTCACTGTCGCTGCGTCGGCGACAACCGCCCCGCTGAACCCGGCCTATCGCGAAGAGGAATACGCCTTTTACCTTGAGGATCTGAAAGCAAAGGCGATCATCCTTGAGGCGGGCTATGACGGTCCGGCACTGGCCCCGGCGCGCCGCTTTGGCCTGACAATCCTTTGGTTGCATGAGGACGCGCAGACCGCCGGTCTGTTCCGGCTGGAACCTGACGGCGCGGTCGTGGCGGCGCGGGACGGCACACCGGGGCCGGAGGACGTGGCGCTGATCCTGCACACCTCGGGCACCACGTCGCGGCCTAAGATCGTGCCGTTGATGCAGTCGAACATCGCAGCGTCAGCGCGGCATATCGCAACGTCTTTGGCGCTGACGCCGCAGGACCGTTGCCTGAACGTGATGCCGCTGTTTCACATCCACGGGTTGCTGGCGGCGGTCTGTGCCTCTTTGTCGGCGGGGGCATCGGTCTTTTGCGCGCCGGGGTTCAACGCCTTGGCCTTCTTTGCGCAGATGCGCGAGGCGCGCCCGACGTGGTACACGGCGGTGCCGACCATGCATCAGGCGATCCTGTCACGCGCGCCGCGCAATGCGGAGGTGATCGGCGATGTCCCGCTGCGGTTCCTGCGGTCTTCGTCGGCCTCATTGCCCGCGCAGGTCATGGCGCAGCTGGCCGAGACCTTTTGCGCGCCGGTGGTCGAGGCCTACGGCATGACAGAGGCAGCGCATCAGATGTGCTGCAACCCTCTGGACCGGCAAAAGCCGGGGTCTGTCGGTGTGGCGGCGGGGCCAGAGGTGGCCATTGCCCATGAGGTTGAAAACAGCCTGATCGACGGTGTCGGAGAGGTTGTGATCTCTGGTCCCAATGTGACGCCGGGCTACGAGGCGAACCCCGAGGCCAACGCCAAGAACTTTTTCGAGGCAGGCGGCACGCGCTGGTTCCGAACCGGCGATCAGGGGGCCTTGGACGCGGAGGGCTTCCTTAGCCTGACGGGGCGGTTGAAAGAGATCATCAATCGGGGCGGCGAGAAGATTTCGCCGTTGGAGGTGGACGGCGTGCTGATGGATCACCCCGCAGTGGCGCAATGCGTGGCCTTTGCCCTACCGCACCCCAAGCTGGGAGAGGAAGTCGCGGCGGCGGTTGTGCTGCGAGAGGGCTGCGTCGCGACCGAGCAGGAGATCTGTGGGTTTGCCGCCGACCGCATGGCCGATTTCAAGGTGCCGCGCCTGGTGGTGATTTTGGAGGAGATCCCCAAGGGCGCGACGGGCAAGATGCAACGCATTGGCATGGCTGAAAAGCTGGGGCTTGTTGCAACCACCTGAGCTATTGCTCTGGCGGCGGTATCTGTGGCCGGTGTCGGAGCCTCCGGCGGGGGGTATTTTGACAGAGAAGAAGCACGGGGCGCGTGCGAGGGGACGGGATGAAGATCTGCATTTTCGGGGCCGGGGCGATCGGCGGGTATCTGGGCGTCAAGCTGGCGCAGGCGGGCGCGGATGTGAGCCTTGTGGCGCGCGGGCCGCATCTAGCGGCGATGCAGGCGGATGGGCTGCGGTTGATTGAAGAGAGCGGTGAGACCTGCGTGCCGGTGCGGGCGTCCGAGGATCCGGCGGCGTTGGGCGTGCAGGACTATGTGATTGTGACCTTGAAGGCGCATTCGGTGCCGGGCGTAGTGGCGAAGATGGCGCCATTGATTGGTCCGGAGACGACCGTGGTCAGCGGGGTGAACGGCGTGCCGTGGTGGTATTTCCATCGCGTCGGCGGGGAACTGGAGGGCACGCGGCTGGCCTCTGTTGATCCGGGTGACGTGCAGTGGGACGGGTTTGGACCTGATCGGGTGCTGGGCTGTGTTGTCTATCCGGCGGCGGAGGTGATCCGGCCGGGTGTGATCCGGCATGTGGAGGGCAATCGTTTTTCGCTGGGCGAGCCATCGGGGGAGAAGTCAGAGCGGGCGCTGGCCTTGTCCAAGGTCTTGGGCGCCGCGGGGTTGAAGGCGCCGGTGCGGCCGCGTTTGCGCGATGAGATCTGGGTCAAACTGTGGGGGAACCTGTCGTTCAATCCGATCTCGGCGCTGACCCATGCGACCTTGGACGTTTTGTGTACTGATCCGGGCACGCGTGGAGTGGCGCGGGGGATGATGGGTGAGGCGCAGGAGATCGCTGAAAAGCTGGGCGTGAAGTTCCCCATCGATGTGGAGCGGCGGATTGATGGCGGGGCGGCTGTGGGGGCGCATCGGACCTCTATGCTGCAGGATTTGGACGCAGGTAGGCCGATGGAGATCGATGCTCTGGTGGGGTCTGTTCAGGAGCTGGGGCGGATCACGTCGACGCCCACGCCGACCATTGATACGGTGCTGGCGCTGGTGCAATTGAGGGGGCGTGTGGCGGGCCTGTATGGGTGAGTGTCCACATGCGGCGGCCAAGGTGACGTCGCGTCTTCAATGGCTTGCAGAGGCGAATTTACCCTTCGTTAGGACTCGCGCGTGGGTCTAGCTCTAGCTTTCGGCCCTCGGCGGCGGAGGTGTAGACGGCGTTTTCGATGCTGATGACGGGCAAGTAATCGCGGGCCGTGTTCTCGGGCATGTCACCGTTGCGCAGGCAGGACACCACATGGCTTTGCAGGGCAAATACGCAGTCGCCGCCGAAGGTGTCGGAGGTGTCGGGCGGCAGGATCGTCTGTGCCTCTAACGCGCCAAAGCGGCGCAGGTGCAGCGCGCCGTCCCCGGTCAGGGTCAGCGTGCCTGTGGTGCCTTCGGCCAAAGCCTCTCCCATGGTGCAGCGGGTGTTGGTGGCGGCGTGATCCAAGAGGCGGTTGCCATCGAACAAGGCGCGTGCGCCGCCCGGATGATCGAACAGGATATAGCCCGCGTCCTCACCCGCGATCACCGGATTGACCTGCCGCAGGTCGGCATAGACCGCCGAGGGCGCGCCCAGCAGATAGCGGAAGGTGTCGATCCAGTGAACGGCGGTTTCATGCACCAGAAAGCGCGGCATCTGTTGGAAATAGGGTTGCCGGTCAAGGTAGGCATCCGGCCCCTGACCGTCGCCGGGGCGCAGGCGAAAGGTGATCTGCTGGACGGTGCCGATCTCTCCCGCGTCTAGGCGCGCTTTCATCACGCGATACCACGGCTGAAAGCGGAAATTTTCGTGGATGACCAGCAGCGCGCCTGCGGTTTCGGCCTCTTGGGTGATGGCAAGCGCCTCTGCCGGGGAGGTGCAAAAGGGCTTTTGACAGATCAGCGCGCGAACCCCTGCGGCCAGTGCCGTGCGGATGGCCTGTGCCTGCGCCGGGGGCGGCACGATCACATCCAGCAGGTCTGGCGTTGTCTCGGACAGCATGTTGGCCAGATCGTCAAAGGCGGGCGCACCGGTGTCGCGCGCCTTGGCGATGTCGTGGTCACAGGCCCCGACCAGATCGACGCCCGCAATGCGCCGCCATCCGTCATAGTGAAAGCGGCTGAAATAGCCCGCGCCAAGGCAAGCCACCCGAAGAGGGCGGGTGTCGTTCGCTCGGTCGTTGAATGTCATGTGTCCTCCCGGTTTTGTGTGCAGCATAGACCTGTGCCACGGGCCTGCCTACAGTGCGCGCGAGGCAAGGGGAGGAAAGCCGATGTATGCCGTGACCGTCCGTTTCGAGATCAACCCGGAGACGGCAGATGCCTTTCTGGACCTGATGCGCCAGAACGCCCGCGCCTCTGTCCGCGATGAGCCGGGGTGCCATCAGTTTGACGTCTGCACCGATGCCGACCGCCCCGGCGAGGTGTTCCTGTATGAGATCTATGACGACCGGGCCGCGTTTGAGGCGCATTTGACCACCGCGCATTTCATCAGCTTTGAGGCGGCCAGCGCGCCCTTTGTCAGTGACAAGCAGGTGCAATGCTTTGCGCGGGTGGACCAATGAGCGATTGGGAGGTTTATGCCGTCTGCTATGCGGATCGCGTCGCGCGCGTGCGTGCCGACAGTTTCATCTTTGACGACAACCACGATGCGCCGCACCCGATGGAGTATTTCGTCTGGCTGCTGCGGCGCGGCGAGGAGGTGATCCTTGTCGACACCGGCTATGACGATGCCGAGGCGCAGGCGCGGGGGCGGCCCATCCGGCTGGATCCGGGGGCGGCGCTGGCGCCGTTGGGGGTGACGCCCGAGGATGTGACACAGGTGATCGTGACGCATCTGCATTATGACCATGCGGGCGGGTTGCATCTGTTTCCCAATGCGACCCTGCATTTGCAGGCCGCCGAGATGGCCTATGCCACCGGGCCGTGCATGTGCCACGACGTGTTGCGGATGCCGTTTACCGCCGATCATGTCTGTGAGGCGGTTCGGCGGCTGTACGCGGGCAAGGTGATCTTTCACGACGGCGAGGCGCAGGTGGCTGAGGGCGTGACGGTGCATTGCATTGGCGGGCATTCCCGCGGCTTGCAGGCGGTGCGGGTGCGCACGCAGGCGGGGTGGATGGTGCTGGCCTCGGACGCGGCGCATTTCTATGAGAACGTCTGGCTGCACAAACCCTTTCCCATCGTGGTTGATTTGCAAAACATGCTGGACGGATTCGAGACGCTGAAGCGGCTGGCCTCGTCGCGCGAATTGGTGGTGCCGGGGCATGATCCGCTGGTGCGGCGGCTGTTTCCCGCAGGACCGGCGGCGCATGTGACGCGGCTGGACCCCGGCCCGCAAGAGGTGATCTCACCGGCGCTGTTCACGCTGTGACAGGTGTGTGAGGGGTTCTGCGCGCGCGCCTCGCAGAGATGATAGAAAAACGCGCATTGTGCCGCCGGGTGGCTTGACCGGACCGCCCTTGGGCCCTGCATATCCGGACATGCCTGCGGCGCGGTTTGTCGCCGACTAGGTCCAAACCGGGAGAGAGACATGACACTTGGATTTGCAATTCTGGGCGCGGGCCGGATTGGTCAGGCGCACGCGCGGGCGATTTCGGCCACGGCGGGGGCGCGGTTTGTCGCGCTGTCAGAGCCGACGCAGACGGCGGCCGACGACATGAAGGCGCGGTATGGCTGTGACCTGCGCAGCATTGAAGAGATTGCCGCCAGCGAGGATATTGATGCGGTGGCGATCTGTACGCCGACCGACACCCACGCCGACCTGATCGAACAGTTCGCCAAGGCGGGCAAGGCGATCTTTTGCGAAAAGCCGGTGGATCTGTCGGCGGAACGCGTGCGGCAGGCGCTGGCCACGGTCGAGGACACCGGCGCCAAGTTGATGGTCGGGTTCAACCGCCGGTTTGACCCGGATTTCATGTCGGTGAAGGCGGCGATTGACGCGGGTCAGATTGGTGATGTGGAGATGGTGGTGATCACCTCGCGCGATCCCGGTCCGCCGCCTGCGGCCTATATCAAGGTGTCGGGCGGGATTTTCCGCGACATGACCATCCATGACTTTGACATGGCGCGCTGGCTGTTGGGTCAAGAGGTGGTGACGGTCATGGCGCAGGGCTCTGTTCTGGTCGACCCCGAGATTGGCGCGCTGGGCGATTTCGACAGTGTGAACGTGATCCTGAAGACGGCGAGCGGCAAGCAGGCGGTGATCACCAACTCTCGCCGGGCCACCTATGGCTATGACCAGCGGATCGAAGTGCATGGCTCTGCGGGGATGGCCTCTGCCGCGAACCGGCATGAAAGCACGGTTGAGGTGTCGGGGGGCGCGGGGTTCACCCGGCCGCCGCTGCTGAACTTTTTCATGGATCGCTATGCGGTGGCTTATGCCAACGAGATCGCCGCCTTTGTCGCGGCGGTGACGGCGGGCGGCGCGTTGCCAACCACAGGGCAGGACGGGTTGCGGGCGCTGGAGCTGGCCGATGCGTCGCTGGAATCGGCACAGACCGGCAAGGCCGTGACGCTGGGCTGATTCTGTCGGCGCGTCCGGGGATTTCGGGCGCGCCTCAACACCTGCGTGTGCTGGGGGCGGGCCACGTTCCTATGGCGAATGGCGGCGTCGCATTTTGCGGAATCCCTGTGCAAAATTTGTTTCCTAGTGGATTAATATGGACAATCGAGGCCTGACCTGCTCCTGTGAGGGCAGGGTGCAGGGGTGTGTGGACAGCTTTCGTCGGACGTCGTAAAACCGACCGCACGGGCGGGAAATTCATTGCGATATAGTGCAGCCTGTGCAAAATGATGCATACTCTCGGGTCATCCGGGGGGCGTTCTGAAGGGGAGGTCAGGATGGGTGGGCGGTCTCCAATATTTCGTTGCATATGCAACGGAACGATGTATCACTTCTGTCGGGGTTGGGGAGATCCCTTCGTCCTGCCGTTCGGGACACAAGAATTAGAGTCATTCAGGGAGGTAAGACATGACCAATCGTAGAACTGTTCTGGGTTTCGCCGGGGCCGCGCTGGCCGCGATGATGACCACCACGCCGGCCATGGCGCAGGAGGTCACGCTGACGCTGCACCAATTCCTGCCGGCACAGGCCAACGTGCCGAAACTGGTGCTGGACGTCTGGGCGGACCGGGTTGAGGAAGCGTCGGACGGGCGGATCGAGATCGAGCGTTATCCGTCGATGCAGCTGGGCGGTAGCCCGCCGGAACTGATGGACCAGGCCGCAGACGGCATCGCCGATATTGTCTGGACCGTGGTTGGCTATACGCCGGGCCGCTATCCGACCACCGAGGTCTTTGAACTGCCGTTCATGGTCGAAGACGCGCGCGCCGCCTCTTACGCCTATTGGAAGATGTTCGAAGAGCATATGGAGAACGGCGAATTTGCCGATCTCAAGATCCTGGGTACATGGGTTCACGGACCGGGCATGTTCCACACCAACAAGCCGGTTGTGGTGCCGTCCGATCTGGAAGGCATGAAGATCCGTGGCGGCTCTCGTCTGGTGAACGACCTGCTGACACGCGTCGGCGCAGAGCCGATCGGGATGCCGGTTCCGGCCATTTCCGAAGCACTGTCCAAAGGCGTTCTGGATGGCACCACCATCCCGTGGGAAGTGACCGCCTCGCTGAAAGTGCCGGAACTGGTGAGCAATCACACCGAATTCGACGGTCCGGCGCTGTATAACCTGACCTTTGTTTTGGCGATGAACAAGGACATGTACGAAAGCCTGCCTGAGGATCTGCAACAGGTCATCGACGACAACTCTGGTCTGGAGTTCTCGATCTTTGCGGGCGGCACGCAGGCCGACGCGGATGGTCCGGCCCGTCAGATCGCCGTCGATCTGGGCAACAATATCGTCACCGTGTCCGAAGACGACGCCAAGGAATGGGACGCTCTGGTCAACCCGATCTACGAGACCTGGGTTGCGGACATGAAGAGCAAGAACATCGACGGTCAGGCGCTGATCGACGAGGCCCGTGCGCTGATGGCGGAGTACACCTCTGAGATGGACACCTGGGCCAAGTAAGACATTAACACTTGGGGCCGCGGGCAGATGTCCGCGGCCCCTTTCGAGACAAGAGGGGGCATCTGCGATGACCGGTCTGCACCGCATCGTATTGGGACTTGCGCGCATCATGGCGCTAATGGGTGGGGTCGTGCTGATCTTGCTGGTCCTGATCACCTGCATTTCAATTCTGGGCCGCGTCGTGAACACCGCCTTGCATTCGGCTTTGATGATGTCGGTGGCCCCCGGTCTGGCGACCTGGCTGATTGATGCCGGCGTGGGGGCCATTCGCGGTTCTTACGAATTGGTCGAGGCCGGGATGGCGTTCTGTATTTTCGCCTTTATCCCGTTTTGTCAGGTGACCATGGGGCACGCCTCTGTCGATATCTTTACCAACGCTTTGCCAACCCGGGCCAACCGGCTGCTGGAGCTGCTGATTTCGGTGCTGTTTGCGGTCGCGCTGGTGACCATCGCGATCCAGTTGAACGCCGGGATGCTGCGCAAGCTGAGCTCTGGTCAGACATCGCTGTTGCTGGAATTTCCGGTCTGGTGGGCCTATGCGGCCAGCCTTGTGGGGGCGGCCCTTGCCGCCGTCACATCCGTCTATATCGTCCTCATGCGGCTGTATGAACTTCTATCCGGGCGCATGATCGCGCCGAATGCCGTGGGAGCGGATCATTGAGCAATCTCGAAATCGGCATCTACTCCTTTCCGGCCCTATTGTTGTTGATCTTCCTGCGGGTGCCGATTGGTCTGGCAATGTTTGTTGCCGGGTTTGCCGGGTTCTACTTTGTCATGGGCAGCACGCGGCTGCCGCTGGCGCAGCTCAAGGACCTGACCTATTCGACCTTTTCCAGCTATTCGCTGTCGATTGTGCCGATGTTCCTGCTGATGGGATATTTCGCCACGCTGGGCGGCATGTCACAGGCGCTGTTCAAGGCCGCCGAAAGCTGGCTGGGCCATCGCAAGGGCGGTGTCGCCATGGCCGCCATCGGGGCCTGCGCGGGTTTTGGCGCGATCTGCGGGTCGTCGCTGGCCACCGCCGCCACCATGAGCCGCGTGGCTCTGCCGGAACTGAAACGCTATGGCTATGAGGGTGGCTTTTCCACCGCGACGCTGGCCGCTGGCGGCACGTTGGGCATTCTGATCCCGCCCTCTGTGGTGCTGGTGATCTATGCCATTCTGACCGAACAGAACATCGCCAAGCTGTTTCTGGCTGCCTTCATTCCCGGCGTTCTGGCCGCCATCGGCTATATGATCGCGGTGTCGATCTATGTGCGCATCAACCCAGAGGCTGCCGGTGTGCGAGAGCCGGTGCCGATGGCCGAAAGGTTCCGCGCCATCTTTGACGTTTGGCCGGTGCTGACGGTGTTTATCGCGGTGGTGGGCGGCATCTATGGCGGTTTCTTTACCCCGACAGAGGGCGCAGCGGTGGGCGCATTGGGCACCGGCATCATCGCGCTGACCAGTGGCGGGCTGACGTGGCGCACGCTGTTGGACAGTTTCACCGATACGGCCCGGTCGTCCGCGATGATCTTTTTCATCGTTTTCGGCGCGGCCTTTTATAACCTGTTTCTTGCCCGCACGCGGGTGCCGCAGGAGCTGTCCAACTGGGTGGTTGAGCTGGGCATGTCGCCGATTGCGGTGCTGTCGCTGATCCTTGTCATCTACCTGTTGCTGGGCTGTTTTATGGACAGCCTGTCGATGATCCTGCTGACGATCCCGATCTTCTTTCCGGTGATCTCGGCGCTGGATTTCGGCATGAGTCAGGAACATGTGGCGATCTGGTTCGGTATCCTTGTTCTGATCGTGGTCGAGGTCGGGTTGATCACGCCTCCGGTGGGGATGAACCTGTTTGTGATCAACGCGATGGACCCGGCCACGCCGATGGTTCAGACCTATCGCGCGGTGATCTATTATGTGGCGTCGGATCTTGTCCGGGTCGTCATCCTTGTGGCGTTTCCGTCGATCACATTGTTCCTGATACCGGGGTAGAGGGGCGCCTTTGGCGACTCCCCCTAGAGTACTTTTGACCAAGAAAAAGCCCCGCCGTGCTGGAGGAGGATACGATGGACATCAAGGGTCAGGTCGCGGTCGTGACAGGTGGCGCAAGCGGTCTGGGGGCGGCGACGGCGCGGCGTCTGGCGGCGGATGGCGCGCGGGTCGGCATTCTGGACTTCGACGCGGACAGGGCCGCTGTGGTGGCGGCGGAAATCGGCGGTCATGCGGTTCATACGGATGTGGGCGACGAGGCGTCGGTTGGGGCGGCTATGGCCGAGGTGGTGGCCAAGCTGGGCGCGCCGCGTGTGGCGGTCAGTTGTGCGGGCATCGGACCGGCGGCGCGGATCGTGGGGCGTGAGGGCAAGCTGTCGACGGACCTGTTCGAACAGACCATCCGGGTGAACCTGATGGGCACCTATTATGTCATGTCCCATGCGGCGCGGGAGATGATGGCGCTGGACCCGCTGGAGACGGGCGAGCGCGGAGTGGTGATCAACACCGCCTCTGTCGCGTTTCAGGATGGGCAGATCGGGCAATCGGCCTATGCGGCCTCCAAGGGGGCGATTGCGGCCATGTGCCTGCCCGCCGCGCGTGAGATGGCCAAGCAGGGTGTGCGCGTGATGGCGATTGCGCCGGGGCTGTTCAACACGCCGATGATGGAGGGCCTGCCAGAGGAGACGACGGCGGGGATCGTCGCCAACGTGCCATTCCCGCACCGTTTGGGTGATCCGGCGGAATACGGTTTGATGGTCAGCCAGATCATCGCGAACCCCTACCTCAACGGCACCACGATCCGTCTGGATGCCGGTGTCCGGTTGCCGCAACGCTGAGGATCTCCCCATGACCACCTATCGTGCCCATTCCGTCACACGTCAGGACCGGGCCGATGGCACCATCCTGCTGCGCTCCGGCCATAAAATGTCTCGACCCGCGACCCGGACCGGCGATTGGCTGGACCATTGGTCCGATCTGACGCCGCACGCGGTGTTTCTGGCGGAACGTTCTGGGGCAGGCTGGCGCGAGGTCACCTATGCCGAGGCGCGCGAGGCGGTGCGCCTTATCGCGGCCAGCCTGCTGGAGCGGGGGATGGGGGCGGATACGCCGATCCTGATCCTGTCGGGCAACGGGGTGGATCACGCCTTGCTGACGCTGGCGGCGCAGTATGTCGGCGTGCCCACCGTGCCTCTGGCAGAGCAATACGCGTTGATCCCCGGCGCTTGGCCGCAGTTGGAGCATTGTGCGCGACTGGTGAACCCGGCGATGGTCTTTGCCGATGATGGCGCGCGGTACGGGACGGTGCTGGGACATGCGCTGTTTGATGGCGTGGAGCGTGTCGTGGCCCGCAATCCGCAAGCGGGCCAGACCGACCTGACAGCGATGTTGCGCGCAGGCGACGGGTTGGCAGTGGCGGCGGCAGCCTTGCAGGTCGGGCCGCAGACCGTGGCCAAGTATCTGATGACGTCCGGGTCAACCTCACACCCCAAGGCAGTGATCACGACGCAGGGGATGATGTGCGCAAATCAGGCGCAGATCGCCGATGCGCTGCCCTTTTTGCGCGACCGCCCGCCGCGGATTGTCGACTGGCTGCCGTGGAACCACGTTTTTGGCGGCTCGCACAATGTGAACATGATGCTGGCCAATGGCGGGGCGCTGTATATCGACGGCGGCAAGCCGATCCCGGCCAAGATCGCCGAGACCATCGAAAACAACCGCCTGATGAACGGCACCATGGCCTTTAACGTGCCGGTGGGCTTTGCCATGTTGCGCAACGCCATGAAGGCGGATCGCGGATTGCGGCAACGGTATTTCGAAGATCTCGACATGCTGTTTTACGCCGGGGCGTCGCTGCCGCAGGACGTCTGGGCGGATCTGGAGGACATGGCGCGCGAGGTGCGCGGTGAGGTGCCCTTGATGAATTCGTCCTGGGGGCTGACGGAAACCGCGCCCGCCTGCCTGATCCAGCATGAGCCCACCACCATGTCCGGCATCATCGGGGTTCCGATGACCGGGGTCGAGGTCAAGCTGATCCCCGACTCTGAGATGCGCTGCGAGATCCGCGTGCGCGGGCCGAACATCATGCCCGGCTATCTGAACGATCCGGAAAAAACCGCCGAAGCCTTTGACGAAGAGGGGTTCTTTTGTACCGGGGATGCGGTGCGATTTGTCGATGAGGACGACCTGACCAAGGGGATGCGGTTTGACGGGCGCATCTCTGAAGACTTCAAGCTGTTGACGGGCACATGGGTGCGCGCGGCGACCCTGCGGCTGGAACTGTTGATCGACTATGCGCCGCTGGTGCAGGACATCGTGATCTGTGGCGCGGATCGGGCGGAGGTCGGCTTGATGATCTTTCCCTCGACCGAGGCACTGGCGCTGGCGGGCGAGGCCGAAATCGACGGCGCGCTGATGAGCGAAGCCTTGCGGAGCGCGCTTGCCGACAAGCTGGCCTTGCGGGCGGATCACGGCTCTGCCGCGCGGGTCATGCGGGTGATGGTGCTGGCCGAGCCGCCGTCCATGGGCGACGGCGAGATCACGGCCAAGGGCAACCTGAACACCCGCAAGGTGCTGGCGCGGCGCGCGGATTTACTGGAGCGGCTGTATGCCGAGGATGACCCGGCAGTTGTGCGGTTGTGACGGTCTTTCGGTGAGACAAACTGTGCTGTCTTGATCTGGAACAAGGACGGGTGTTGCGGGGAGGGTAGTCTTGGGGACTGACCCTTCTGTTGCGAACAGGAAGACATCCATGCAAGCAGACCGCCTGATTGGCTATGCCCCGCGCAGCCGCGCCTTTGGCGAAAAACTCCAAGCTGACCCAAGCACCTGTATCGGGTGCAAAGACTGTTCCGGGCTGTGTCTGGCGCTGATCGACGTGGTGATGGTGCCAGAGGTTATTCTGGGTCGCGACTGAGCGGCCAGGCGATCCACACCGCAAGAGCGCAGGATTATGCGTATGACGTAGCGTCCACTTTGCAAAAATCCTTCCTTTTCAGCGCCGTCCAACTCCGCTATGCACTATAGTTCACAGGAGCAGGCAGGGCGCGGAAGGGATCGCGGTGGCGGTGGAATTGGATGGACACAGGGTAACGGAAGACGCGGTTGCCGCGTTGATGACCCGTGTCGGAGAACGAGTCCGGCAGGTTCGGGAACAGCGCGGCATTTCACGCCGCGTGCTGTCCGAGACCTCTGGCGTGTCGCCGCGCTACCTTGCACAGCTGGAAAGCGGGGCGGGCAATATCTCGATCGGGCTGTTGTGCCGGGTGGCCGAGGCACTGGATTTCCGGATCGACTGGCTGTTGGGTGAGGACGATCCGTGGACCTCTGAGGCGCTGCAAATGGCGGATTTGTACCGCCAGTCAGAGGCAGCGGTGCAGGCGCAGGTCAGGGCGTTGTTGTTGGACGGTGCGCCGGGTGGGCAGCGGGCGCAGCGCATCTGCCTTGTCGGACTGCGCGGCGCGGGCAAGTCCACGCTGGGGCGGATGGCGGGCACTGCTTTGGAGGTGCCGTTTATCGAACTCAACAATGAGATTTCCGAGGTCGGCGGGATGCCGGTGGCCGAGATCATGGCGCTGTACGGGCAAGAGGGCTTTCGCAAGCTGGAGGCGGATGCGCTGGAGCAGGTGATTGCGACCCATGAGCAGGTGATCCTTGCGGTGGGGGGCGGCATTGTGGCCGAGCCTGCCACCTACAACCGGCTGCTGTCGCATTTCCACACCATCTGGCTGAAGGCCGCGCCTGAGGAGCACATGGCGCGCGTTCGTGCGCAGGGCGATGAGCGGCCCATGGCGGGCCAGCCAGAGGCGATGGGGCAGTTGAAGTCGATCCTTCAGGCGCGAGAGACCCTGTATGAACGGGCGCATGCGCAACTGAACACTTCTGGTGCCTCTGTGACGGATACGTTGGAGCGGTTGCTGGCGCTGATCGCGCGGGAAAAGTTTCTTGGCTGACACACTGGTCGAGCGGTTGCGCGGTCCGTTCCGGGACGCCGCAGAGGCGGTGTTTCTGCACGGCTCGACCCCTTGGGAGGTGGATGAGGCGCTGGAGGCGTTTGGGTTCACCGAAGGGCCGTTTGAGGCAGAGGACCGGATCGGGCTGGATCTGGCGTGGGCGCGGCAGGGGGCAGAGGCGTCGCCGATCCTGCGTCGGATGATGGAGCTGGGCAAGCTGGGGCGCACGGCGGGCGCGGGCTGGTATCGGTATCCCGGTGGGGGCGGCAAGGTAGACGATCCGATCGTCGCGGATCTGGCGCTGGAAGAGGCGCATTTTCACCGCATGGTGCGGGTGGATTTCTCTGCGGACGAGATACGAGAGCGGCTGTTGGTGGCGCTTGTGGTCGTAGCGGTGGAGCTATTGCAGGATGGTGTGGCGGAGGATGAGATCAACCGCGCCTCTGTCGTTGGGCTGGGCTTTCCGGCAGGATTGGGCGGTGTGCTGGTGTGGGCGCGCGGGATCGGCGCGGCGCGGTTGGGCGCGATGGTGCGCCGGGTTCAGGACGAGGGCAAGGTGCCGTTGCGGCCTGTGCCGGGGGTGGGGCCGGGGTTGGACAGCGGCCTAGTTCAAATCCTCTAGCAGCCGTCCGTGGCGGCGGGTCTCTGCGATTACCGCGCCAAAGGTGGTCAGGCCGCGCGCCTCTAGCATGGGCAGCATCCTGACCAGCACCTCGGCCGTGGCGCGGGCGTCCCCCAGCGCGGTGTGGCGCAAAGCCTCTGGGATTGTGACATCCAACCGTTCGCACAGGGCGTCCAGAGTGTGCGTCTCGGAGGCCCCGAACAGCACTGCCGACAGCAGGACGGTGTCTAGGATCGGGTGATCCCAGACCACCCCCATCCGGCCCTTGTGACGTTGCAGAAAGGCCATGTCGAACGGCGCGTTATGGGCGACGATCACGGAATCCCGTGCAAAGCAGTGGAACTGGCGTCCAGCGCGGGCGATGCCGGGCTGCCCGGCGACCATCGCATCTGTCACCTTGTGCACCTTGGTCGAGGCGGGGGGAATCGGGCGGCGCGGGTCGACCAGTTGGTCAATCACCTCGCCCGGCACGATGCGGCCATTCACAACCCGCACGGCACCGATCTGCACGATCTCATCCTTGTGCGGCAAGAGGCCGGTGGTCTCTGTGTCGAAGACGGTAAAGGTGAGTTTGCCAATCGGCGTCTCATCCAGCTTGGCCGTGCCGCGGCCCTGCATCAGGTCGAAATCATAGACCAGCGGGCGCGCGGCCTCTGGCGAGATTTCGATATGGGCGGCGTCGATGATCATCATATAGCCGCCGCCCTGCATCGGCTTGAACCGCGCATCATAGCTTTGTTGGCCATCCAGCCCCTCTAGCGGGCGGTTGATCTCTTTGCCGCCTTTGTTCATGGCGGTGCGCGCTGCCTTGATGCTGGCGGGGTCGAAGTAGTCGGCCAGCGGCGCGTTCAGGCGGGGGACGGCCTGTTGGGCCAGCACCTCTGCCGCCTGTCCGTCATACAGCACGATCTGATCGTCGGCGTTGATCAGCAGCGTGGCCACCGGGATTTCCGTCAGCAGGGCGGTCAGTTGCGTCTTTTCGGCGGTCAGGCGGGCGGTTTCGTTGGCAATCCGCTGGGCGGTCGAGACGGCGTTTTCCGACAGGGCAGCGGTGATGGCATCGGCGGCGGGGGCGAGATCGCCCAGATAGCGGGCGGCGTCCTTGTCCACGGTTGTGCCGGTCCCGGCGTGGGCTCGGGTGCGCAACCGGGCGGACAGCCGCTCGATCGGTTTGGCGACGTTTTCATCAAACAGCAGCCAGACGCCGGTGGTGAGCGCGACAAAGCCGAAACTGGCAAGGATGCCAGCAAAGACAAAGCCGTTGGCCGGGGTGGTGGCAAGCGCGCGCGCGTGTCCAACCCAGAGCGCACCCAGCACGATGGCGGTCCCACCAAGCGCGATCAGGCAGAAAAACAGAAAGATCCGCAGGCGTAGGCTGAGCTTGCTCATGGGGTTGGACATGGGGTCATACCTCGGCGCAGACGGTCCTGACGACCGGATCGTCGGGGCCGACGTCGCGCCACAGCGGCGGCGAGCCATCGCCCAGCACCGGGTCGGCGCGGCGATAGCCCGCACAATCCACCATGACCTGCACGATCTGGTTCGACCGCCAGCGCCCGTAGAAATAGAGCTTCACCAGGTACAGCCCCTCTGTCTCGGTGTTTTTGAGCGGGCTGGCGGTGTCGACCGCGACAAAGCGATCAGTCAGCGGATAGATGTAGGTCCAAGGCCGCCACAGGGCGCTGTTTTCGACCGTTTGCGCAATGCTCAGTCCCTTGTCGCGGGCGCTTTGTGCGGTGCGGCCATACCAGCTGTATTCCGTGGCGATCCCGGCGATCAGCATGGCGGCCCCCGCGCCAACCGGCACGATCCAGCGCGGCAGACGACGGCCGGTCAGTGCCGACAGCGCCATCATCAGACCCGCGCCGACAAACCCGGCCACAAAGACGGCGATCAGTTCCAGAAACATCTTTCTTCTCCTCCTCGGGGCCGGGTTATGCCCCGTTTGCCCCGCTTTCCGTCCGTCTTGCCGACCTAGCCAAGCATCCCCTTGCCGTGACCTACAGCCGATTGCAGTGACTTGACCACGACAAAGGCGTTTCGCAAATGGCTCCGCTCAAAATCCGACAGATCGGCGGGGGCCAGATAGTTGTCCGGCGCATTGCCTGCCTTGATCTGGCGGGCCTGATGTTCCAGCCGGGTTTCGGCGATCAGATCATAGGCATCCAGCAGATCCTGCCCGCCGGATTGACTGAGCACACTCGCCCCCATTGCGGTCTCTAGCCGGGCGCGGGTGTTGACCTGTGCCAGCGATCCTTGCAGCGCATAGACTCGGCCCAGATCGACGACCGGCACGACGCCGTTGTGTTTCAGGTCCAGCTGGTTTTTGTGCTCACCCGAGCGGATCGTGGCAAAGCCGCGCAGCAGGCCCAGCGGAGGTGTGTGTTTGAGTGAGTTCGAAATCATATGCGCCACGAAGATCGAATTCTTGGCCGCCTTTGCCAAGGTCTGTTCCTGAAGGTTTTCGAACAGGGTTGCCGTGCCGCCAATGGGGCGCAGGTCGAACATGACTGAGGCCAGCATCTGCGCCTCGGGGACGGGTTTGTTGATCCAACTGTCGAAATAACCGCGCCAGACGCGCAGCGGTTGGCACCAGCGCGGGTTCGAGGCCATCATATCGCCGGGGCAATATACATAGCCGCAGGTGTTCAGCCCGTCGGTGACGATTTTTGCCAGCCCTTCGAAGTAGGGGCGCATGTCCTCGGTGAAATCGTCGTGGAGGAATAGCACGTTGTCCTGATCCGAGACGCCGGTCTGCTCTTGCCGGCCCTGACTGCCGCAGGCCGCCCAGAGGTAAGGCACCGGGGGCGCGCCCAGTTCCGCCTCGGCCAGCGCCAGCAGGCGGCGGGTGGCGGTGTCGGCGATGTCGGTGATCAGGCGGGTCACAACCTCATGCCGGTTGCCGCCTGCCACTAGTTGGACCAGCAGTTGCGGAATGCGGGTGGTGACACGGGCCATATCCTGTGGCGTGCGGGCATGGGCCAGTTCGGAAACCAGTTCGGCCGAAGTCATGGCCTGAAAGCGGGTGAG
The DNA here is from genome assembly GCF_002237555.1 of Antarctobacter heliothermus. NCBI lineage: Bacteria > Pseudomonadati > Pseudomonadota > Alphaproteobacteria > Rhodobacterales > Roseobacteraceae > Antarctobacter > Antarctobacter heliothermus. The sequence continues at coordinate 2,593,701 of NZ_CP022540.1, forward strand.
ATCGGTCTGGGTGACCATCCCCACCAGATTGCCGCCGTCGACGACGGGGACGTGACCGATGCGGCGTTCCATCATCATGTGCAGCACATCCGACCCGATGGCCGAGGGCGGCAAGGTCAGCGGATCGGCGGTCATGATCTCTGACAGCGGCGTGTCATAGGGCAGGCCGCCACCGACCACCTTGCCCGAGATGTCGCGGATGGTGGCGATGCCGCGCAGCACCTTGCCCTCGGTGATGCAGACCGATGAGATGTGGCGCGAATGCATGAGCTGTGCCGCGTCGCGCACCGGCGTGTGCGGCGGGCAGGTCAGCGGGGCGGGGGCCATCAGGGTTTCGACCCGGCTGGTGGACAGATCGGCGCGTTTGGGTTTGGGCGCGCGCTGGCGGTCAAAGAACTTTTTCGCAGCGGGCTGCGTTTCGATCAAGTGGCGGAATTCGGCGGGGGGCAGCACCAGCAGGCGGCTTTCTTCGCGCGTGCGGGCAGAGGTTGCCGCCAAGCCGTCGCGCATGAGGCCGCGTTCGCCAAAGCTGTTGCGGGGGCCAAGTTGCGAAATCTGCGCGCCGTTCTGGTCGCGGACTTCGACGGTGCCTTTGTGGATCAGGTAGAGCCCGTCCAGCGGTTGGCCCAGCGTATAGATGTCCTGATTGGTCTCCATCGTCTGCTGCTGGAAAGCGGGCAGCAGATCCTCCAGCACTTGCGGATCAAGCGCGTCATAGGGGTGGAGTGCGGACAGAAAACGGCGAAGGTCGGCGCGGTCGATGGGCATGGATCATCCTTGCGCAGGAAGTGGGGTGTCCCGCCCGGCAGGGGCCGGACGGGACTGTGTTTAGTGGGGGCGGGATTGCCCCGCGGTCCCTGTCCCGGCGCAGGGGCCGGGACAGGGCGTTTTTAGTGGTCGGCCGCTGCGGCACCGGCACCGCGCGGGACGCGGACCGATTCCACCAGCTCTTCGATCTCTTGCGGGATCGGCTGGGTCATCTTGGACACGATGAAGGCCACCGCAAAGTTGATCATGGCTCCGACAGCCCCGAAGGAGGTCGACTGGATCGTGCCCAGTAGCGGGTCCGCATCGGTAAAGCTGTTGGTGTCCGGGATGAACAACCAACCCTTGTGCAGGAAGATGTAGACCAGCGTCACCAGCAGGCCGGTGACCATGCCCGCAACCGCGCCTTTGTTGTTCACCTTGGTAAAGATGCCCATCATCAGCGCCGGGAAGATCGACGCAGCGGCAAGACCAAAGGCCAAGGCCACCGTTTGCGCCGCAAAGCCCGGAGGGTTGAGGCCCAGATAGGTTGCCACCGCGATGGCAACCGCCATGGCGATCCGTGCGGACAGCAGTTCACCCTTTTCCGAGATCGCGGGGTTGATAGAGCCCTTGATCAGGTCGTGGGAGACGGCAGAGGAGATCGCCAGCAGCAGGCCCGCAGCGGTTGACAGGGCAGCGGCAAGACCGCCAGCCGCGACCAGACCGATGACCCAGCTGGGCAGGTTGGCGATTTCGGGGTTGGCCAGCACAAGGATGTCACGGTCGAACTTGGTCAGTTCGTTTGCGTCACCCCAACCGGCGGCTTCCATCTTGGCAACCGTGTCGGCATCGGCATCGTTGAAGTAGACGATCTTGCCGTCACCATTCTTGTCTTCCCAGCCCAGGAGGCCGGTTTTCTGCCATGTCGCCATCCAGTCATATTCTGGATTGGCTTCGATCATTTCGACAGAGACAGGCTCTCCCGCAGCACCATTGGGCCACATCAGGTCGGTGATGTTCAGGCGTGCCATGGCACCCACAGCCGGTGCGGTCAGGTACAGCAACGCGATGAAAACAAGCGCCCAGCCCGCGGACCAGCGTGCATCGGCCACGCGCGGCACGGTGAAAAAGCGCATGATGACGTGGGGCAGACCCGCCGTACCGATCATCAGCGACAGGGTGAACAGCACCATGTTGAGCGTGTCGGAATGGTGGGTCGTGTACTCGTTAAAGCCCAGTTCGGCGACGATGGAGTCCAGCTTGGCCAGCAGCGGCTCACCGCTTGCGACGTGATCGCCAAACAGGCCCAAGGCCGGGATCGGGTTGCCGGTCAGTTGCAGCGAGATGAACACGGCCGGAATGGTGTAGGCCATGATCAGCACGACGTATTGTGCGACCTGCGTATAGGTCACGCCCTTCATGCCGCCGAACACCGCGTAGGCAAACACCACGCAGGCCCCGATCAGAAGACCGGTTGTGTTGGAGACCTCAAGGAAGCGGCCAAAGGCCACGCCGACGCCGGTCATCTGCCCGATCACATAGGTGAGCGAGGCAACCAGCAGCGCGATGACGGCCACGACGCGTGCAGTCGGCGAATAGAAACGGTCGCCGATGAATTCCGACACGGTGTATTTGCCGAACTTGCGCAGGTAGGGCGCAAGCAGTAGCGCCAGCAGCACATAGCCGCCGGTCCAACCCATCAGGAAGGTCGAGTTATCATAGCCCGTGAAGGCGATGAGACCGGCCATACCGATGAATGAGGCCGCCGACATCCAGTCCGCCGCCGTGGCCATGCCGTTGGTAACCGGGTGAACGCCGCGGCCCGCAGCATAGAATTCCGAAGTGGAGCCCGCACGGGCCCAGATCGCGATGCCGATGTAGAGCGCGAAACTCGCGCCGACAAACAGCAGGTTGATGGTAAACTGATCCATAACGTCTTACTCCTCCTCGACGCCGTATTCACGGTCGAGCTTGTTCATCCGCCACGCGTAGAAGAAGATCAGCGCCAAGAAGACGATGATCGACCCTTGCTGGGCAAACCAAAAGCCCAGATCGGTGCCGCCAACGGCAATGCCCGAGATCATCGGGCGCAGCAGGATGCCAAAGCCGAAAGACACCAGCGCCCAGATGATGAGACTGATGACGATGATGCGTACGTTTGCCTTCCAGTAGCCCGCATCGGACTTTGCCTGTTCGGCCTGTGATGTGTGGTCCGCCATGATGCGGTTCCTCCTCTTTCCTCCAGGGAACCCGCCGCGCGGCGAACGCGGCGGGCAATTCGTTTGGCGCCGCTCAGGCGGTCGCGGTCTTTACGATCGCGGACAGCTTGCCCGCGATATCGTCGATGTCGCCCATTGCATTGATGCCGATCAGCGCGCCCTGACGGGCGTAGTGTTCGATCAGCGGCGCGGTCTGGGCGTGATAGGCCTCCAGCCGCGAGGCCACGGTCTCGGCGTTGTCGTCGGCGCGGCGCTTGAACTCTGTGCCACCGCACTTGTCACAGGTGCCGGCGGCCTTTGGCTGCTTAAAGCTATCGTGATAGCCTTCGCCGCACTCGGCGCAGGTGTAACGGCCGGAAATCCGCGTTACCATGGCGGCGTCGTCGACCTCTAGGCTGACGGCGGCGTCGATCTTTTGGCCGTTTGCGGCCAGCAGTTCGTCCAGCGCCTCGGCCTGGGCCGTTGTGCGCGGGAACCCGTCAAGGATGACGCCCTTGGCGCAGTCCGGTTCGGCCAAACGGTCACGCAGGGTGGCAATGACGATATCGTCAGAGACAAGCTCACCCGCCTCCATCACCGCCTTGGCCTGCTTGCCCGCGTCGGTGCCTGCGGCCACAGCGGCGCGCAGCAGATCCCCGGTCGACAGTTGCACAAACCCGAATGTCTCTTCGAGCATCCGTGCTTGGGTTCCTTTGCCGGCCCCGGGGGGGCCAAGCAGGATCAGCACGGGGGCGGCGGCGGTTGTTTTGGTTCCGTCCATCATGTCCCTCACGCCTTATTCATTCTGTTTTCGATGAGGTCATCTACGACGGTTGGGTCAGCGAGAGTTGATGTGTCGCCGAGGGCGCCGTAGTCGTTTTCGGCGATTTTGCGCAGGATGCGGCGCATGATCTTGCCGGAGCGGGTTTTCGGCAGGCCGGGGGCCCACTGGATCAGGTCCGGGCTGGCGATGGGGCCGATTTCGGTGCGGACCCAGGTGCGCAACTCCTTGCGCAGATCATCCGTCGGCTCGACGCCGTTCATCAGGGTGACGTAGCAGTAGATGCCCTGGCCCTTGATCTCGTGCGGGTAACCCACGACCGCCGCCTCGGCGACCTTTTCATGTGCCACCAGCGCCGATTCCACCTCGGCCGTGCCCATGCGGTGGCCGGACACGTTGATCACGTCGTCCACCCGGCCGGTGATCCAGTAATCGCCATCCGCATCGCGGCGGCAACCGTCACCGGAGAAGTAATAGCCTTTGTAATCAGAGAAATACGTCTTCTCAAACCGCGCGTGATCGCCCCAGACGGTGCGCATCTGGCCGGGCCAGCTGGCCTTGATCGCCAGAACGCCTTCGGTCGGCGAGGCGTCGATTTCCACACCCGATTGCGGGTCCAGCACCACCGGTTCGATGCCGAAGAACGGCTTCATCGCGGCGCCCGGTTTGGTTGCATGGGCGCCCGGCAGGGGGGTCAGCAGGTGGCCGCCGGTCTCGGTCTGCCACCAGGTGTCAACGATCGGGCAGCGGCCGCCGCCGACCACGTCGTTGTACCAGTTCCACGCCTCTGGGTTGATCGGCTCACCGACGGTGCCAAGGATACGCAAAGAACTGAGGTCACATTTTTCAACAAATTCCGTGCCTTGTCCCATCAACGCGCGGATCGCGGTCGGCGCGGTGTAGAACTGCGTCACTTTATGTTTTTCGCAAACCTGCCAGAAGCGGCTGGCGTCGGGGTAGGTCGGCACGCCCTCGAACATCACGGTGGTGGCGCCATTGGCCAGCGGACCGTAGACGATATAGCTGTGCCCGGTGACCCAGCCGACGTCGGCGGTGCACCAGTAGACATCGCCGTCATGCACGTCGAACACCACCTCATGGGTCAGCGCGGCATACAGGAGATAGCCGCCGGTGGAGTGCACGACGCCCTTTGGCTGCCCGGTCGAGCCGGATGTGTAGAGGATGAACAGCGGATCTTCGGCATTGATTTCAGCGGGTTGGCTGTAATCTGACGCCTCCAGCGCCATTTCGTTATAGTCAAAGTCGCGGCCATCGACCCATGTGGTCTGGCCGCCGGTGCGCTTGACCACAAGGCATTTGACGTCGTCCTTGCAGTGCAAGAGCGCCTTGTCGGCATTGGTTTTCAGCGGCGTCTTGCGGCCGCCGCGGGGGGCCTCATCCGCTGTGATCACAACTTTGGCGTCGCAGCCGTTGATGCGGGCGGAGAGCGCGTCAGGCGAGAAACCGGCAAAAACAATCGAGTGGATCGCGCCGATGCGCGCGCAGGCGAGCATGGCATAGGCGGCCTCGGGGATCATCGGGAGATAGATGATGACCCGGTCGCCTTTGCGAACGCCCAGCGTTTCCAACACGTTGGCCATGCGGCAGACGCGGCGGTGCAGATCGTTGTAGGTGATCGACTGGGCCTGTTCGTTGGGGTCGTCGGGCTCAAATATGATGGCGGTCTGGTTGCCGCGCGTTTCCAGATGGCGGTCGATGCAGTTGGCGGCGACGTTCAGGGTGCCATCGCGGAACCACTCAATCCCGACCTGGCCAAGGGTGAAGTCGACGTTCTTGATCTCAGTCGGGGCCTTCATCCAATCCAGCCGCTGCGCCTGTTCGGCCCAGAACCCCTCAGGGTCGCTGATCGAGGCCGCATACATCGCGTCATAGCGCGCCGCGTCGACGTGGGCCTTGGCCGTCAGATCCGCCGATGGCGGGTAAACGGGATTGCCGGTTACAGGTTTTGTCTGGTCGGTCATGGCAGGAGCTCCCTCTCCGAAGTGATCCGATGACGCGCCATTCCGTAGCGTCATCGGGTATAAGTTGGAATATATCGAAATCGGAAAATAATGAAATAAACTATTAGAAATGAAGGATTTAGGTGTAAAATATTTTCACAGAAGGCTTGAAAATCGTAAACAAGTTTGCCCAACCCTCGCTAAACCCTTTGTTTACAACGGTGCAATGACACCTCGTCGCAGGCAGGTGAAAAGGGCTTGGCTAGCACCCGGTGGGGGCGAGTGGCCTGGGTCTCGGGTGTGACAAAACGATGCGGTATGCCATGGTATGCGAAGTGTTAGCGCTCGCCCTTGCGAATCCCCAAGGTGCGGCAAAAGCCTTGCGGTATGGGTTCATTCGGCTAACCTCCCGCCCGAGGCGGAACATACCGCTGTCGAAAAATGGGGAGGACGACATGTCCAGCACTACTGCAAAATTGATGCTGAGCGTCGTGGCCGCGACGTTTGTAACCGAGGCCGCCGCTACCGAATGGAACGTATCCGTCTGGGGGTCACGTCGCGCCTTTACCGAGCACATCCACAAGATCGCTGACCTTGTGTCGGAAAAGACCGGCGGCGAGTTCACCATGAACATCTCTTACGGCGGTCTGTCCAAGAACACAGAGAACCTTGACGGTATTTCCATCGGCGCCTTTGAGATGGCGCAGTTCTGCGCCGGATACCACGCCGACAAGAACCGCGCGATCACCGTGCTGGAACTGCCGTTTATCGGTGTGTCCACGCTGGAAGAAGAGGTGGCTGTCAGCCACGCGGTCTATGCGCACCCGGCGGTGGCCGAGGAAATGGCGCAGTGGAACGCGCGGATGCTGATGACCTCGCCCATGCCGCAATACAACATTGTCGGCACTGGCGAACCGCGTGACGAACTGGCCGAATTCGATGGGATGCGCGTGCGGGCCACGGGCGGTCTGGGCAAGGCGTTTACCGCAGTGGGCGGCGTGCCGACCAGCGTGACCTCATCCGAGGCCTATCAGGCGATGCAGTCCGGTGTTGTCGACACCGTGGCCTTTGCCCAGCACGCGCACCTGTCGTTTGGCACCATCAATCAGGCGGACTGGTGGACCGCGAACCTGAACCCCGGCACGGTGAACTGCCCGGTTGTGGTCAACATCGACGCCTACGAGTCACTGCCTGACGATCAGCGCGCTGCTCTGGACGAGTCCGTTGATGAGGCGATTGCCTATTACCTTGAGAATTACGGCGAGTTGCTGAAGCGCTGGGATGAGGTGTTGGAAGAGAAAGGCGTGACCAAGGTCATGCTGTCGGATGAGGAACTGGCCAAGTTCCGCGAAGTGGCGGGCAAACCGATCCATGACGCATGGCTTGCGGACATGAATGCGCAGGGCCTGCCGGCGCAGGAACTCTATGACCTCGTCTTCTCGACACTGGAAAAGGCGCGCGCCTCCAACTGAGGTCGTGCGATCCCGCCCCGGCCTTTTGTGCCGGGGCCTCGTGTCAAATAGGACAAGAGGCCCCGGCGCAGGGCCGGGGCGGGCTTTTCCCTTTTACAAGACCGGAGAAAACTGATGGCCGGACATGCCTCCGTCCTTGAGGATGGCAGCCTGCTTTCCAGGCTCGACCGGGTGCTGGCACGGGTAGAGTGGGGCATGGCCCTCATCTCTGGCCTTGGGGCCTTTGCGCTGATGTGCCTTGCAGTGGTGTCCGTCACCGGGCGCAATCTTTTCAACGAACCGCTGCGCGGCTATGTCGACTGGATCGAGACGGCGATGCCGTTCATCGCCATTTTCGGTATTTCCTATGTCCAGCGCGCGGGCGGGCACATCCGGATGGACATTGTCGTGGGCGCGCTCAAGGGGCGCGCGCTGTGGGCGGCAGAGTTCATCACGACGTTTCTTGTCCTGCTGCTGATGGTGCTGCTGGTCTGGGGCACATGGGCGCATTTCGACCGCAGCTTTGACTTTTCCAAGCCGAACTGGAGCCGGGACAGTTCCATCGACATCGGCTTGCCGATCTGGCCCGCGAAACTGGTGGTGCCGGTGGCGTTTTCGGTGATCTGCCTGCGGCTGGTGCTGCAACTGTGGGGCTATGGCCGCGCCATCATCTTTGGCCTGAGTGAACCGGTGGCGGTGCCGCTGGTCATGTCGGCGGCGGAACAGGCACTGGCCGAGGCCGATCAGGTACAGGGGCACGACACATGACATCCATTGAAATTGGTCTCTGGGTGACCGGCGGCCTGTTGGTCATGGTCGTCCTTGGGATGCGGGTGGCCTTTGCCGCCGCCTTTTCCGGTCTGGTCGGTCTGATCTGGATCTTCTGGTCGAAAAAGGGCTACGACCCCGCCGATTTTGGCTGGGCGCTGACGGTGGCGGTCAAGACGGCGGGGCAGGTGCCGCATGGTAAGGTATCGTCGCAGGCGCTGTCGCTGATCCCGACCTTCATCCTGATTGGCTATCTGGCCTATTACGCCGGGCTGACCCGCGCGCTGTTCGAGGCGGCGAAACGCTGGATCGCATGGGTGCCCGGCGGGCTGGCGGTGTCGACGGTCTTTGCCACCGCAGGCTTTGCCGCCGTGTCCGGCGCATCGGTGGCGACGGCGGCGGTCTTTGCCCGCATCGCCATCCCCGAGATGCTGAAGGTCGGCTATGACAAGCGGTTCGCGGCAGGGGTTGTGGCGGCAGGCGGCACGCTGGCCTCCCTGATCCCTCCTTCGGCGATACTTGTGATCTATGCGATCATCGTCGAGCAAGACGTGGGCATGCTGTTGCTGGCAGGGTTCATTCCCGGCGTCTTTTCGGCGCTGATCTACGCGATCCTGATCATCGGGCTGGCGCTGACGATCAAAGGGTTCGGCCCGCCGGTGGGCGGGTTCACATGGCGGCAAAGGTTTGAAAGCTTGCCGCCCGCGCTGCCCATCGTGGCGGTGGTCGTGATCATCATCTTCTTTGTCTACAACCCGTTTGGCGGCGACAGTTGGGGCACCCCGACAGAGGGCGGGGCCATCGGGGCCTTCATCGTTTTCCTGATGGCGCTTTGGCGGGGCATGCGCCTGAAAGAGCTGAAGGACGCACTGATCGAGACGGCGAAACTGTCGGTCATGATCTTTACCATCATCTGGGGCGTGCTGATCTATGTGCGGTTTCTGGGGTTTGCAGATCTGCCCTCGGCGTTTTCCGACTGGATCACCGGGCTGCCCTATTCGCCGATGTTGATCCTTGTCTGCATCCTCTTGGCCTATGCGGTGCTGGGGATGTTCATGGATGCCATCGGGATGTTGTTGCTGACGCTGCCGGTGGTCTATCCGGCGGTCATGGCGCTAAACGGCGGTTTGTTCGTCAGTGCCGAAGACGCGACATTTGGCATGTCAGGGCCGATGTGTGCGGTGTGGTTCGGTATTTTGGTGGTCAAGATGGCAGAGTTCTGCCTGATCACCCCGCCCATCGGCTTGAACTGCTTTGTCGTGGCGGGAGTGCGGCCAGAGCTGTCGGTGCAGGATGTATTCCGGGGGGTGACGCCGTTCTTTGTCGCCGACGGGATCACCATCGCGCTGCTGGTGGCGTTTCCAAGCATCGTCCTGTGGCTGCCGTCGCTGGCCATGTGATCGTGCCTGAATAGCCCGGCAAGACCCTGCGTTCCGGCGCGGGGTCTTGTCCTTACCGGCCTTCGGCCTCAGGCGGCGCGGGTCAGTTCCATCCGGGTTGCGTCGGCAAGGCGGCGCACGCCCTCGGCCAGCACCTCTGGCGGATTGAGGGTAAAGTTCACCCGGATCGCCCGACGGTCACGCCCCAGAGGGTCAAACACGCTGGAGGGAGAGACGCAGACGCCATGGTCCAGGCCGGTTTTCATCAGCCGGTCGGTGTCCAGTGACGGATCGCGGGCGACTGCCCAGACGAACATGCCGCCTGTGGGCACCTCCCATGTGAACAGGTCGGACAGGTCCGTCGCCATAGCGGCGCACAGCGCATCGCGCCGCGCGCGGTACAGATCAAGGATGCCGGGCAGGATGCGGTCCGGCACGCCTTGTTCCATCGCTTGCAGCGCAATCCGCTGGCACAATCCGCTGGTGAACATGTCCGACCCCTGTTTGGCGGTGGTCGTGGCGGTGATCACCGCTGGTGCGGCAATGACCCAGCCGACGCGCAGGCCCGGTGCCAGCATCTTGGAAAACGTGCCAAGGTAGATGACCTGACCGTCGTAGACCGGCGCACCGGTGGCGGAGAGGTCCAGCATCCGGGGCAGGGGGGCAGCGTCATAATACAGGTGGCCGTAGGGGTCATCCTCCGCCAGCCAGCAACCGGTGGCCTGCGCCGCCGCAACCAGCGCGCGGCGCTGATCCACTGGTACCAGACGCCCCGAGGGATTGGAGAAATTGGGCACGGTATAGGCGAATTGCGCGCCCGTCATAGAGCCGTGCGGATCAAATCCGTTTTGTTCCAGCACCATGGCGCGGTACTGCGGGGTGCGCGGTTTCCAAGCGTCGATAGCGCCCAGATAGGCCGGTGATTGCGCCGCGATGGTGTCACCGCTGTTCAGCAGCACCTTGCCCAGCAACTCCAGCCCCTGCATCCCGCCGGTGGTGATCAGCACGTTGTCCCGCGTCAGTCGCAGATCGCTCCGGCTATAATCGGCGGCAATGCGGTCGCGCAGATCGGGCAGTCCGTCGATCGGGGAATATCCCAGTGCGTCCTGCGTGTGATCCGCGACCGCGCGGCCTGCGAAATCCGCCAACTCCGGTGCGGGCCATGTCGATGGGTCCGGCAGGCCCCCAGCGAGGTTCACCAGACCGGGAATTTGCCCAGCGGACAAAAAGGTCTGGGTTACGTCGTTGGTGTCATCCAGCCAGCGGGCAAAGGGGGCGCGTCGGGACAAGGGATTCCTCCGGTATGCGTTACATGGCCAGTTGGCGGCTCTCCTAACATGTTTCGGTAAACAGATGGCAAGAACAGATAACAGGTTCGGCGCAGTCTTGCCGCAGTATTTCCGAATTTCTGGAAATAGGGATTGAGCGTTTGGAATTATTTCCGTATTTCCGGAAATATGGAAAAAGAATCGCTGACTGCCCTTGCCGCCCTGTCACACTCCGGCCGTCTGGCCGTGTTTCGGTTGTTGATGCGGCGCTATCCCGATGCCGTTCCGGCGGGTGAGATCGCCGATGTGTTGAGCATGGCCCCATCCACTCTGTCAGCGGGATTGTCACATCTTCGCAATGCGGGGCTGGTAACGCAGACCCGCAACGGCACCTCGCTGCTGTACTGTGCTGATGTTGGCGGTGCGGGGCGTCTGATCTCATACCTCGGCGCGGACTGCTGCCGGGGGCGTCCAGAAATCTGCCTGTCTCACGTCCTTACGGAGTCTCCCATGACGGATCGCAAATACAACGTCCTGTTCATCTGTACCGGCAACTCTGCCCGGTCGATCTTTGCCGAAACGCTGTTGCGGGAACTGGCCGGAGATCGGTTTCAGGCCTTTTCGGCGGGCACCAATCCCAAAAGTGACATGAACCCGATTGCGCTGAAGGTTCTGGCCGACAAGGGGCACGATATCTCTGGTCTGCGGTCCAAGAACGTGACCGAGTTTCAGGGAGAGGATGCGGTCAAGTTGGACTTTGTCTTTACCGTTTGTGACCGCGCCGCAAATGAGGAATGCCCGCCGTGGCCGGGTCAGCCAATGACAGGGCATTGGGGCCAGCCCGATCCGGTCAAGGCGACCGGCACCGAGGCGGAAAAGCTGTTGGCGTTCCAAGACGTCTATGGTGCCCTGCGCAACCGGATCGCGTCGTTCACGGCGCTGCCGATTGGAACCTTGGACCGGGAAAGCCTGCAAGCCCGGATCGATGACATCGCCAAAACGAAAGATACGGTATGACCACTTACGCCATCAATGGGCTGGGCCGTATCGGCAAACTGATCGTGAGACCGATGCTGGAGGCAGGCGACACCATCGCCTTTCTCAACGATGCCGTCGGCGATCCGGCGATGCACGCGCATTTGCTTGAATTCGATACGGTCCATGGCCGTTGGGATGCCACGTTCAGCGCCGACAGTGATAGTCTGAGCGTCAATGGCACCCGCATTCCGGTGTTCGGGACGCGCAACCTAGACGATCTGCCGCTAGAGGGTGTGGACGTGGTGGTGGACTGCACGGGTTATTGCAAGACGGCCGAGCGTATCGCGCCCTATTTTGAGCGCGGCGTGAAAAAGGTGGTTGTCTCTGCCCCGGTCAAGGACGGAGGGGCGGCGAATATCGTCATGGGTGTGAATGACGGTATCTATGATGCCGACACGCATGATATTGTCACGGCGGCCTCCTGCACCACCAACTGTTTGGCCCCGGTGGTCAAGGTCATTCACGAGGCGATGGGCATCAAACACGGGTCGATCACCACGATCCATGACGTGACCAACACCCAAACCATCGTGGACCGGCCCGCCAAGGATCTGCGCCGCGCGCGGTCCGCGCTGAATTCGCTGATCCCCACAACCACCGGGTCGGCCACGGCCATCACGCTTATTTATCCCGAGCTCAAGGGACGTTTGAACGGCCATGCGGTGCGGGTGCCGCTGCTGAACGCCTCGCTGACCGACTGTGTGTTCGAGGTGGAACGGGAGACCACCGCCGAAGAGGTCAACGCACTTTTCAAGGCGGCCGCAGGGGGCGAACTGAAAGGCATCCTTGGCTATGAGGAACGCCCGCTGGTCTCGACCGATTACACCAACGATCCGCGTTCTGCGATTGTGGACGCGCCGTCGACCATGGTTGTGAACGGCACGCAGGTGAAGATCTACGCCTGGTACGACAATGAATGGGGCTATGCGCACCGGCTGGTGGATGTGGCCCATATGGTCGGCAAGCGCCTCTGAGCCGCGGCTTCCTTGGGCTGAGCGGGCGTTGCCCCTCCGCCCATACCATCCTCTCGACCGGAGTCCGGACATGACCGACACTGCTTCCCAACGCCCCGAGGGAATGGCCGCCTATATGGCCGTGACCGCTGCCTATTGGGCCTTCATGCTCACCGATGGCGCGCTGCGGATGCTTGTGCTGCTGCACTTTCACACGTTGGGCTTTTCGCCCGTCCAACTGGCCTACCTGTTCCTGCTTTATGAATTCGCGGGCATTGTGACCAACCTGTCTGCGGGGTGGATCGCCGCGCGCTTTGGCCTGACATCGACCCTGTATGCCGGGTTGGCGCTGCAGGTCGGCGCGCTGCTGGCGCTGGCGCAACTGGATCCGGCGTGGAGCCTGACTGCCTCTGTCATCTTTGTCATGGCGGTGCAGGGCCTGTCCGGCGTGGCCAAGGACCTGTCCAAGATGTCGGCCAAATCGGCGGTCAAACTGCTGGCGCCGTCAGGGCAGGGCGGGTTGTTCAAATGGGTGGCCCTGCTGACCGGGTCCAAGAACGCGATCAAAGGGCTAGGGTTCCTGCTGGGGGCAGCGATGCTGGCGATGTTCGGCTTTGTTCCGGCGGTGCTGGGGATGGCGGCGGTGCCGGGCGCGGTCCTGCTGGCGGTAAGCCTGCGGATGCCGTCCGGCCTGCCGACCGGCAAGAAAGGGGCGAAATTCACAGAGGTGTTTTCCAAGGATCGCAACGTGAACTGCCTGTCAGCGGCACGGGTGTTCCTGTTCGGGGCACGCGATGTGTGGTTCGTCGTCGGCATCCCAGTCTATTTCTACGCGGTACTGTCCGATGGCTCTGAGGCGGGCAACCGCTTTGCGTTCTTCACCATCGGCAGCTTTATGGCGGTCTGGACGATCCTCTACGGGGCGGTACAGGCCTATGCGCCCAAGGCGCTGCGCGCCGCAACCCGCCCGGCCTCTGAAATCGTCGGCGCGGCCCGTGGCTGGGCGCTGTCGCTGACGGTGGTGCCTGCGGTTCTGGCGGCGTTGGTGTGGTGGGCGGGGGCGCCGGCGGATTGGCTGACCCTGACCATCATTGCAGGACTTCTGGTGTTTGGCGCGCTGTTTGCGGTCAACAGTTCCCTGCACAGCTATCTCATCCTCGCCTTTTCAAAGGGCGAGCGGGTGACAATGGATGTCGGGTTTTACTACATGGCGAATGCGGCGGGCCGGTTGCTGGGCACGCTGTTGTCTGGCGTCAGCTATCAGATCGGCGGGCTGCCGCTGTGTCTGGCGACGGCGGCGGTCATGGTCGCGATCAGCGCCGTGGGAGCGTCGCGGCTGCGGGCGGACTGAGCCCCCTTCATTCGGCGTCGAGGATCGCATCCAGCCCGGCTTCCAGCCCGGCAAAACTCTCTGCCAACGTCGCTTCGATCTTTTTCTGATAGGCCATCGCCAACGGCAGCAGGTCGGCCATTATCTGGCGGCCCTTGTCGGTCAGCGCCAGCCGCACCAGCCGCCGGTCGCCCGCATCCACCGTCTTTTCGACATAGCCCGCCGCCTCAAGCCGCGAGGCGGCGCGGCTGACCTTGGATTTCTCCATGGCAACGCGTTCCTCGATATCGCGGACAGAGATCGTGGCGGCGCCGTCCAGCGGTTGGGCCAAATGGACCAGCACCCGCCACTCCGGGATCGAGATCCCAAACCGTTCACGGTACTGCCGCGCAAGTGCCTCAGATGTCTTTTCCGCCGCGACCGCAAGGCGATAGGGCGTAAAGCTGGCAAGATCAAACGGTGGCGGGTCGGAACGGGTGGTCATTTGGGCAGTCCATCAAGGGGCGATCCTGCCAGAGTATCCATGATCTCATTGCAAGTGCAATGAGGTTGAGGTGTCCCGTCAGAGTGTTGCGGCCAGTACTACCCACCCGGCGGTCTCAGCGGTCAGTTGTACCGCGCCCAGCACGTCGCCGGTCTGGCCGCCAAGGCTGCGCCGCGCCTGACGCGCCACCAATGCTGTCGCCAACGCCATGGCAGTCAGCACCGCAAGTGCCGCAAGGCCAAGTATCAGCGCCGCCGCCAAAGACACGATCAAACCCGGCGCCCAGACGCTCAGGGAATTGGGGCCGCGCGCGCGCGCCGCCATGTGGCCCAGCCCGTCCATCCGCGCGGGCGGCAGGGTGTCGAGCAGGATCAGCATGGCCAAACGGCTGGCCACGCTGACCAACACAAACCCGGCACCGGCCGAGGCGGGCAGCGCGCTCAGTGCCGATGCGGCCAGCCCCACCGCAAAGATCAGGGCAATGACTCCGTAGCTGCCGACCCGGCTGTCGCGCATGATCTCTAGCCGTTGGGTCCGGTCACGCCCGCCCGCGCCGTCAGCGAAATCGGCAAAACCGTCGTGGTGCAACCCGCCGGTCAGCGCGGCCAGTGCGGCCAGCGTGGCAAAGGCACAGGTTAGCCCCGGCAGGTTCAGAGCCGAAGCCCCGGCAAACACCCCCCATGCCACCAGTCCCAGTGGTAGGCCCACCAGTGGAAAGGCCCACCTTGCTTGCGTCAGCGTAGGTGCCGGATCAGCCAGCCGCCCCATCGGCAGCCGCGTCAGCATCATCATCGCCAGCCGCAGTTCGTCCAGTGGGCGGCGCGGGGTCATGCGCCCGAAATACCTGCTTCGGCAAAGGTGGCCATACCGTTGTGGCAGGCCAACGCACCTTTGAGGATCGGCAAGGCCAGCGCCGCGCCGGACCCCTCGCCAAGCGCCATGCCCATGTCCAGCAATGGGGCCTTGTCCATCGCTTCGGCCAGACGCCGGTGGCCCGGTTCACGACTTTGGTGAGCGATCAGGCAATGGGCCAGCAGGTCAGGATCGGCGGCAAACAGCGGCGTGACGGCGGCGGTGCAGATGAACCCGTCCAGCAGCACCGGAATGCGCGCCATCCGCGCCGCCAGCACTGCGCCACACAGCGCGGCCTGTTCGCGCCCACCAAGGGCAGCAAGCCGCATCATGGGCGACAACGCCCCGTGTTTATCAACCGCCGCCGTGATCACGCGGGCCTTGAGCGTCATGCCGTCCGCGTCGGATCCGGTGCCGGGACCAACCCAATCCTGCGCGGTGCCGCCAAAACTGGCAAAAGCGAGCGCGGCGGCAATGGTGGAATTGCCGATGCCCATTTCCCCCAGCAGAAGGATGTCGGCATCCGTATCGACCGCCGCCGCCCCCCTTTGCAGCGCGTCGAGGCAGTCCTCTTCCTCCATCGCCGGGGCGGTGGTAAAATCGCGGGTGGGCCGGTCAAGATCCAGTGCAATGACATTCAGATCGGCCCCAGCCGCCTTGCACAACTGGTTGATCGCCGCGCCTCCGGCGGCAAAGTTTGCCACCATCTGCGCCGTCACCTCTTGCGGAAAGGGGTTCACGCCCTGCGCGCAGACGCCGTGGTTGCCGGCAAATATCAGCGCCTGTGCCCGCTCGATCCGCGGGCGGTCAGTGCCCCGCCAGCCCGCCATAAACGCGGCGAGATCCTCTAGCCGGCCCAGCGAGCCCGGCGGCTTGGTCAGTTGCATCTGCCGCGCGGTGGCGGCCTCGGCGGCGGCGCTGTCAAAAGCGGGCAGGTCAAGGGCGGTCACGCCGTCCAGCGACGTCAGGGGAAGGTGGGTCATGCGGGTTTGACTTTCAGTGGATGGCCAGCGACGCAGAACCAAAGTTCATCACAGGCGTCGGCGATGCGTTGATTGACCAGCCCCGCCGCATCGCGAAAGGCGCGGGCAAGGGCGTTTTCGGGGACGATCCCGGCGCCAACCTCATTGGTAACAAAGATGACCGGCGCGGACTGGTGCGCCAGTTCCGCCGCCAGCGCGTGTGTCGCCGCCTGCCAGTCCTCATCGGCCAGCATCAGGTTGGTGAGCCACAGCGTCAGGCAGTCGACCAGCCGAGGCTCGGTGCCGTCGGTTTCACGCAACGCGCCGATCAGGTCGCGCGGTGCCTCGACCGTGCGCCAATCGGCGTCGCGGCGGGATTGGTGCAGTGCGATGCGGTCGGACATTTCGGTGTCGTGGGCTTGGGCGGTGGCAATGTAGATCGCGGGCCGCCCCAGCGCCAGCGCCATACGCTCTGCCAGGGTGCTTTTGCCCGAGCGTGCGCCGCCGGTGATGAGGATCGACTTTCCCATGCGGTCGTGACAAAGCATGTTCCGATCTGCTTGAAAAGCCCCGAAATGACGCCGCCTGATGCCTCTGAACTGCTGTTGATTCGCCATGCCCCCGCCCGACATGGCGGGCGTTTGTGCGGGTGCACGGATGTGGAGGCCGACCTTGGTGATCCGGCGATCTGGCAGCCTTTGCAGGCGCTAGTGGCCGGGGTGTCGCGGCGCGTGGTCAGCCCCGCCGTGCGGTGCCGTCAAACGGCTGAGGCGCTTTGGTCCGGGGCCGAGGTCGTGCAGGATGCCCGGCTGTGGGAGCAGGACTTTGGCACGCAAGAGGGGATGCCGTTTGCCGACATCCCCGATCTTGGCCCCTTGTCTGCACAGGATCTGGCGGACCATCGCCCCCCGGGCGGCGAGAGTTTTGCCGATATGGTGGCACGGATCACACCCGCCCTAGGCGAACTGGCCGCGCAGGCGCGCGAGGCTGGTCCGGTGGCGGTGGTGGCCCATGCGGGAACAGTGCGCGTTGGGCTGGCGATGGCGCTGGGCTCGGTGCCTGTCGCGCTGGCCTTTGAGGTGGCGCCATGGTCGGTGACGCGGCTGCGGGTTTTTGAGGGCGGCCTGTCCGTGGTCGCTGTAAACTGGCGGCCTTTGTAGCGGAATGGCCTTTGTCGCGGGACATTTTGGCGAATGGATGCAGGGACGGCTGCAACCTGGTGGCCCGGTGGTGCTGGTGACGCTGGCGTGCCCGGCCCACGGTGTCAGCGTCGAGCGAACTGGCGATGGCCCCTTGTCGCTGGAGGGCGATCCGCTGGTTGTCTCCTCGGCGCAGGCCGCGCACATGTTGGACAAAGTCGGTCTGCCTGTGGCGGGCCGCTACGTCATCTCGGCCGACTTGTTGCCCGGCGGCGGAGCAGGCATGTCGACTGCGGCGCTTGTGGCGTTGGCCCGTGCGGCGGGCTGTGACGACAGCGCGGCGCTGGCGCGCGCCTGTTTGGCGGTTGAGGGGGCAAGCGATCCGTTGATGTGGTCCACACCTGATCGGTTGCTATGGGCCTCGCGGCGCGCAGAGATCTTGCAGCGGCTGGACCCGGTTCCAGCCTGTGAGATCCTTGGTGGTTTTTGGGGGCCTCCTCAGCGGACGGACCCCGAGGATTCCGATTTTCCGGACATCGCGGATCTTGTCGCGGCGTGGCCGGGCGCGGATCTTGCTGCCAAGGCCGACTTGGCAAGTCAGTCCGCGCAGCGGTGCTCATCCTTGCGCGGGCCGGTCGATGATCCGATGCCCGAGTTGGGTAAACGGCTGGGCGCGCTGGGACACGCCCGCGCCCATACCGGGCCAGCCCGAGCGTTGATTTTTGCGCCCGGCACGGTGCCGGAGGGTGCGGAGCGGGCGATGACAGAGGCCGGATTGTCCGATGTGCTGCGCTTTGCGACGGGGGGCGGCGCGTGAGTTTTGCCCTGATCATGTTGGTTGCCCTGCTTATGGATGCGCTGATCGGCTGGCCGGACGCGCTGTACCGTCGGATCTCACATCCAGTGGTCTGGATCGGGGCGCTGATTTCGGGGCTGGACGCGCGTTTGAACCGTGGTCGAGCGCCGGGCCTTCTGCTCCTTGGAGGCGTGACCGTTGTCATTGTTATCTGCGCAGCCACGTTACCTGTTTTGCTGGTGGCGCTTGTGTTGGGGGACAGCTGGCTTGCGACTCTGATCCTTGGCCTGATGGCTTGGCCGCTGGTGGCGTCACGTTCGATGTATGACCATGTTAACGCGGTGCGTGATCCGTTGCTGAAAGGCGATCTGCCAGCCGCGCGCGCTGCGTTGTCGATGATCGTGGGGCGCGACACCCGCCCCCTTGACGATGCGGGGATCAGCCGGGCGGCTCTGGAGAGCCTGGCAGAGAACACGTCCGATGGGATCGTTGCGCCGCTGTTTTGGGGCGTGATCGGCGGTTTGCCGGGGATCGTGGCCTATAAGGCGATCAACACGATGGATTCCATGATCGGTCACCGCAATGACCGCTATGAGCATTTCGGCAAATGCGCCGCCCGGCTCGACGATCTGGTGAACCTGATCCCCGCGCGCCTGACGGCCCTGTTTTTTGCGCTGGTTTCTGGCCGGACGGGTGTGGCGCTGCGGGTTGTGGCCCGCGATGCGCGGCATCACCGCTCGCCCAATGCGGGCTGGCCCGAGGCGGCGCTGGCGGGTAGTTTGGATGTGCGCCTGTCCGGTCCGCGCGTGTACGGCGATCGCGTGTCGGATGAGCCGTTTGTGAACGCGCGGGCCCCTGACCCAGACAAGCACAGCATCAGCCGGGGACTTGCGCTTTATCTGCGGGCGATGTTTCTCTGCGGCGCGGTTCTTGTGGGGCTTGCGGCAGTTTAAGAGGGCATGATGCGCGATCACGGCGGTGATTTGGACCGGGCGATGGCTCGGTATGGAGGGGGCGATTGGCTGGACCTGTCGACCGGCATCAATGCGCGGCCCTATCCGTTTCCCGACCTGCCTGCGCGCGCATGGACGGCGCTGCCGACGGGCGCAGAGATCTCCGCTTTGGTGGTTACGGCGTGTGCAAATTACGGTGCGGGTGAGGGTGTGGATTGCGTGCCGCTTGCAGGTGCACAGGCGGCGATCCAATTGGTGCCGCGCCTTGCGCAGCCGGATGAGGCGCGCGTTCTTGGGCCAACCTACAACGAACACGCTGGATCGTTAGAGGCGCAGGGCTGGCGGGTAACGCAGGTTGCGGACATCGCTGGGCTGAAAGGCGCGCCTTTGGCTGTGGTCGTAAACCCGAACAACCCGGACGGACGCTTCTGGCCACCCGAAGAGCTGATTGAACTCGCTCGCCATGTGGGCCTGCTGGTGGTGGACGAGAGCTTTGCCGACCCGGTTCCGGAGTATTCGATGGTCCGCTATCTCGACCGCCTGCCAGAGGGCGTGCGGGTCGTGGTGTTGCGGTCCTTTGGCAAATTCTACGGGTTGGCGGGGGTGCGGCTGGGCTTTGCCTTGGGGGAAACCGCGTTGATCGCGCCGATGCGCCAGATGGCCGGTCCTTGGGCGGTCAGCGGTCCGGCGATTGCGGCGGGGTGCAAGGCTCTGGCCGACCGGACGTGGCAAGGCGCAATGATCGGGCAATTGGCGCGCGACGCGGTGCGGATGGATGCGCTGGCAGAGGCGGCAGGGTGGTCGTTGGTGGGGGGAACGGTTCTGTTTCGGACCTATGACACCGGCGATGCGGTAGCGGCGCAGGATCGACTGGCAGAGGCCCGGATCTGGACGCGTCGGTTTCCTTACTCCGACGGTTGGCTGCGGCTGGGTCTGCCGGGGCCAGAGGCGGATTGGTCGCGGGTGGAGGCGGCTCTGGCCCCGCCGCCCAGCCGATTTTAGCGCGAGGCGGCCAGAATGCTGGCCACATCCAGATGCGTCTCAAGGTGGTCAGCAAGCGCGTCAAGCGCGTCCTCGACCCCTGCGTCATAGGCTTGGGTTGCCTCAACACCAAAGCCCGCCAGCCACGCGGCGCGGAACGCATCATCGCGAAACATGCCGTGCAAATAGCTGCCCATCACGCGGCCATCGGCACTGATCGCGCCTTCTGGTTGGCCCTCGACAATGGCAAAGGGGCGGGCGCGGTCAAGGCCGTCGCTGCGCCCGATGTGGATTTCATAGCCGTGGAATCCGGTCCCGCTGGCGGCGTGGGTGGCCTGTACCTCTGTCAGGGATTTGTCCGCCGTCATGAGGGTGTCGATGCGCAGCAGGCCTAGACCGGGGTCTTTACCCGGCGGTCCTTCAATCCCGTGCGGGTCATCTACACTGTCGCCCAGCATCTGATAGCCGCCGCAAATGCCAAGAATGCGACCACCGCGCCGGTGATGCGCCATCAGGTCGATGTCCCAGCCCTGTTCGCGGACAAAGGCCAGATCGCCGCGTGTGGATTTGCTGCCGGGTATGATCACAAGGTCCGCGTCACCGGGGATCGGCAAGCCGCGCTGTAGCATGGTCAGCCGCACGCCCGGTTCCTGCGCCAACGGGTCGAGGTCATCAAAGTTCGCCATGCGCGACAGGCAGAGACAGACAATGTGCAGCCCCTCCGCCCGGTCAGGCGCACGCACGTCTAGCGCATCCTCGGCAGGCAGTTTCCATGCCTCGGGGAACCATGGGGCCACGCCGAACCCGCGCCAGCGAGTGCGCTCCTCGATCAACGCGTAACCGTCATCGAACAGACGAGGGTCGCCACGGAACTTGTTGATGATAAATCCACAAACGCGTTCGACGTCCGCCGGATCCATGACCGCCTGTGTGCCGATAATTTGGGCGATGACGCCGCCCCGGTCGATGTCCCCTGTCAGGATCACCGGCACAGCCGCCGCCTCGGCAAAGCCCATGTTGGCGATGTCACCTTTGCGCAGGTTTACCTCTGCCGGGCTACCCGCGCCTTCGACGATGATCAGGTCATGCTTGGCCTTCAGCCGGTCAAAGCTTTCCAGAACAGAACCAAGGAGTTGCGGTTTCAACTTTGCGTAGTCACTCGCTTTGGCGGTGGTCAGGCGCTTGCCCTGCACGACGACCTGCGCGCCTACATCCGTTTCGGGTTTGAGCAGCACGGGGTTCATATCTGTATGCGGGGCCAAACCGCAGGCCAATGCCTGCAAGGCCTGCGCGCGCCCAATCTCACCGCCGTCGCTGGTCACAGCGGCATTGTTTGACATGTTTTGCGGCTTGAATGGGGCCACGGACAATCCCCGCCGCCGTGCTGCGCGGCACAGGCCTGCCACCAGCATGGATTTGCCCACGTTGGACCCGGTGCCCTGGATCATGATGGCGCGGCTCATGATGTGATCCCCAGTTTTACGGGCAATCCGTCGCGGGTGTGGGTGTGAAAATGAAAGGCTTGCCAGCCACGCGATGCCGCTGCTGCGACATTGGCGCGGTTGTCGTCAATCAAAAGGATGGCATTCGGCGCAAGGCCGGACCAGCGTTCAATCGCACCGTAAAAACCTGCGTCAGGCTTGGCCATACCCATAGGACCGGAGGCGAAAATCGTCTCAACTCTGGCGGAGAAGCCCATGTTTTCCATGATATATTGCGAACGTGGGGCAGGGTTGTTGGTGCCGATCACCGCGCGCTGTGGGCTGCGGTCCAGCCAGTCGATGACCTGCGGGTCCGGGCGATCCTCAGACCGCAGCCAATGCGCCAATAGCGCATCGGAGGTGACGTTGGTGTCCTGCGTGGCAAGCCAACGGGTCAGTTCATCCTGCAAGGACAGCGCGCCACGCAACACCTGTGCTGCCTGCCCGGGCCGGTTGAGAAACGCGCGAAAGGCGCGCGGCGACAGGCCCAGATCGGCGTCCAGACGGGACACCCATCCAAAGGGGGCGCCCTCGGGTTCGGCGTTCAGGACGCCGTCGAAATCCCAGACGATCAGTTCGGCACTCATTTGGCTGGCAAGATCAGCGCCGTTGCCACATAGCCCGCAGGCATAGGCACCGTCGGCGGTGTGTCCAGCCCCTGCGCGATGTGATCGGGCAGCAGGTGGGTGTGCGGCCCGTCGGGGGATGTGCCGTCGGGCATCGGGATCTTGGCGTCGATCTCTATTCGAAGGCAGGGCGTTTCGATCACCCGCACCGGGCTGGCGTCGCGCAGTGGCAGGCCGGTGCGCGACAGGTGATCGGGCCACGTTGTGCCAGCGGCGCGGGTCAGCGTTGCGGCCAGTGGCGCGTTGCACCGCACTGTAAATCGCGCCGCGCGCCGTCCAAGGCCAAGGTCAAAGCGCGGACCACCTGCATCGCGTGTCAGCAGGGCCGCATCATCCGGCCCAAGGGCGGTCAGCGCGGCGGGCGCGTCGCGTATGGCGCGACCCACCGGGACGGCCAGCGCGATCAGCGTGGGTGCATCTGGGCGGTCAATCTCAAACGCGGTCAGGTAGCGGGCGGCCTCCAGCCTCAGTGCCGCGTCGCGCAGCGTCAAATTCAGTGCGCCGTCGCCGATCTGCACCGTGCAGGGCGTACCGGGCAGGCGGACCAACTCCCCGCTTGCGCCCCAGACGCCCGCGATCAGGCGTGCGCCCTCATCGCTGAGACGGCGCGCAGTTTCTGCCAGCAGGGTATCGCCCTGCCATGACAGACGGCGGGTCTTCAGCCCCAATCTTGCTGCGCGGGCGGGCAGATCTGCCCAGGCCGCCGACCGAAACCCCTCGGACGCGCTGCCCCAACCGGCGATCTCATCCAGACTGCGGGCGCAGCCGGTGCACAGTTGCGATGCCTCGTCGATCACGCAGCGCGCGATGCAGGGGCTGGCGGGCGGAAGGCGGTCGATACGGCTCATGGCCTTAGAACTCCACGCCTTTCTGCGCTTTCACCCCGTCACGGAACGGATGCTTCAGCAAGGTCATCTCTGTGACCAGATCGGCGGCCTCGATCAATTCGGGCTTCGCGTTGCGGCCCGTCAGGCAGACGTGGGTCATGTGCGGTTTCTGCGTCAGCAGGAAATCCACCACCTCATCAATATCAAGGTAGTCATTGCGCAGGGCGATATTGATCTCATCCAGAAGGACAAACTGGATGTCGGGGTCAAGGATCTGAGCCTTGGCAATCTCCCATCCGTTTTGCGCGGCAGCAATATCGCGGTCGCGGTCCTGCGTTTCCCAGGTAAAGCCCTCTCCCGTGACAAACAGCCGACATTCGTCGACAAACCGCTCGCGCAGGAACGTGGCCTCGCCGGTGGCGCGCGCCCCTTTGATGAACTGCACCACGGCGCAGGGCATCTGGTGCGCGATGCACCGCATGATCATTCCGAACCCGGCAGAGGATTTGCCCTTGCCCTTGCCGGTGTTGACGATGATCAGACCTTTTTCTTCGGTCTTGGTCTTCATCATCTCGTCGCGGGCGGCCTTGATGCGGCGCATCTTTTCGGTGTGGCGGGCGGTGGTGTCGTCCATGTTGCGTCTCCGGAAGCTCGGGGTTGGGCAGGCATGGCATTGCATGTGGGCATCGTCAATGCGGCTATGATCGGTGGGCGCGAGCTCTGCGAGCGATTGACAAGCGGATCAGAAGGGCGCACCACGCCTGCCACGATGGTTCCCCGGGCCCGCCCGGGGAGGAAAACAGGGAACGCGGTTCAAACCCGTGGCTGCCCCCGCAACTGTAAGCGGTGAGCGTTCTTGCAATGTGCCACTGGCCGGATCGGCCGGGAAGGCGCGAGAGCGCATCGACCCGCGAGCCAGGAGACCTGCCATCGGAGAGGTGAAACTGTGGACCGGGCGGGGTGCCCCGGAGGAGGTCGTGATGAATTCGAACCTGAAATCCTGCGGGCCGCGAAAGGCCACGCCATGAACGCGCCGGTGGAACTGCTGGTCTGCGTGAAATGTCGGCGCGGTGAAGAAATCCCCGATGAGGGCGTGCGGCCGGGCCAGCGCCTGCATGACGCCATCGCCGCGCGCGATCTTCCCGAGGGCGTGACCCTGACCCCGGTCGAATGCCTGCAAAACTGCGATTCAGGTTGCTCTGTCGCCATGCGCGGCGGTCCGGCGCGCTGGACCTATGTCTACGGAAACCTGCTTGAAACGTCGCATCCGGACCTGCTGGTCGAGGGGGTCACGCTGTATCATGCCGCCAGCGACGGGGTGATCCCGTGGCGCGCGCGGCCCGAACATTTCAAACGCAATTGCATCGCGCGCATCCCGCCCGAGCAGACCGACACGCCCGAAGAGGACAAGACATGACCGATCTCGCCAAACTTCCCGTCACAGTGATCACCGGCTTTCTCGGTTCGGGCAAGACCACGCTGATTTCGCACCTGATCCAGAACCCTGGCGGCAAGCGGTTGGCCGTGGTGGTCAATGAGTTCGGCGATGTCGGCGTGGACGGTGAGATCCTCAAAGGCTGTGCCATTCCCGACTGCCCGGCAGAGAACATCATGGAACTGGCCAACGGGTGCATTTGCTGCACCGTGGCGGATGATTTCATCCCGACGATCGAGGCGCTGATGGCGCTGAACCCGCGCCCGGAACACATCCTGATCGAAACATCCGGGCTGGCGCTGCCGAAACCGCTGCTCAAGGCGTTCGACTGGCCGGATATCCGGTCCAAGATTACCGTCGACGGGGTGATCGCGCTTGCCGATGCCGAAGCAGTGGCCTCTGGTCGGTTTGCGCCGGACGTGGCACGGGTCGACGCGCAGCGGTTGGCAGATGATAGCATCGACCACGAAACCCCACTTTCCGAAGTATTTGAGGATCAAATCGCCTGCGCGGACATCATTTTGTTGACCAAACCCGATCTTGCAGGGCCTGAGGGCGTGGCGCGGGCCAAGGCGCTCATCGCCGCCGAGGCACCACGCCCGTTGCCGGTGATCGAGGTCGCCGAGGGGGTGATCGACCCGCGCGTGATCCTGGGTCTGGAGGCGGCGGCAGAGGACGACATGGATGCGCGGCCCTCACATCACGACGCCCATGACGATCACGAACACGATGATTTCGAAAGCATCGTGGTGGACCTGCCCGAGGTTGACGATCCCGCCACGTTGGTCGCTGCAATCGAACGTCTGGCAAAAGAGCTGAACATCCTGCGGGTCAAAGGCTATGCTGCCGTGAAGGGCAAGCCGATGCGTCTGCTGGTGCAGGCCGTCGGCGCGCGGGTGCGGCATCAGTACGACCGCCCGTGGAAGCCGGATGAGGCGCGGGTCACCCGCGTGGTGGTCATTGCCGAACATGACGATGTGAAACCCGACGCCATCCGCGCCATCCTCGGCGCGGCCCCGGTGGCCGCAGAATAAGGGGCGGGCCACCGAGCACCGCATCCGCTATGCACGTCATCTTTCGCGAAAGCCACGGTCTGGAAGAGACCGAGACACCAACCGACCTGGCCCAGAGCCCGGCGGAACTGGTGGTCTTGTCTCTTTCCGATTCCGATCTGGGCGCTTTCGCTGCCGGGTGGGAGCGGGGCGGCGGTCGCGAAGGGCGAATGCCGACGCTGCGGTTGGCCAATATTGTGGCGCTGAAACACCCGCTGTCTGTGGATACTTATATTGAGCAGACGCTTGCGGGGACCAAGGGCATCCTGATCCGGCTGATCGGTGGCGTGCCGTATTGGCCCTACGGCATCCAGCAGATCGCGGCTTTGGCGCAGGAGCGGGGGATTGCCCTTGCCGTCCTGCCCGCCGATGGGCGTGCCGATGTGCGGCTGGATGAGGTATCTACCCTGCCAGTTTCGACACTGCGGCGATTGCAGCACCTTTGCGACGCGGGCGGTGCCGTGGCAGCACAGGCGGCGCTGGCACAGATGGCGCTGGCGGCGGGGCTGTATGCCGGGCCGGTGCGCGGTACGAAACATGTGCCAGAGGTTGGCGCGTGGCTGCCAGAACACGGGGTTTGCTGTCCGGTGCTGGCGCATGTGTCGCCTGAGAAAAAGCCACTGGTGCTGGTTGTTTTCTATCGCTCCTACCTCGTGGCGGCGGACCTCGCCCCGGTTGAGGCTTTGTGCGCGGCGTTGCGTGCGCGGGGATTTGACGTTTTTGGCCTGTTCGCCCCGTCGCTGAAGGCGCCGGGGGCGGCGGCATGGGTGGCGCGTCAGATCGCGCATCTGGCCCCTGCGGCAATCGTCAACGCCACCTCCTTTTCCGGGCGCGGCGCGCAGGGCACCTCGCCACTAGACGCGGGCGGTGTGCCGGTCTTTCAGGTGGCGCTGGCCACCTCGACACGGACCGCTTGGGCCGAGGCTGACCGTGGTTTGTCGCCCGCCGATCTGGCGATGCATGTTGTGCTGCCAGAGGTGGACGGGCGGTTGTTTGCCGGGGTGACATCCTTCAAGGAACCGCAGGAGCGGGATCCGGATCTGCAGTTTGCCCGCGTCGCCCATGTGCCGGATGCGGAGCGTATTGCGGCGGCGGCAGAGCGCGTGGCGCGTTGGGTTCGTCTGGCAGCCACACCTGCTTCGGAACGCCGTCTGGCGTTGGTGCTGTCGACCTATCCGGGGCGGGACTGGAACATGGCGCATGCGGTGGGTCTGGATGCGCTGGCATCGGCCAAGGCCATTCTCGAGGATCTGTCAGAGGCGGGGTACGCGGTCGAACCTGACCTATCTGCGGAGGCGCTGAGTGCCGCGCGGTTGAGATGGCCCTTGACCGCCTACAAGGCTGCTTTGCAACGCCTTCCCAAAGGGTTGCAGGATGATCTTGAGACGGCTTGGGGGGCAGCGGAGACGGACCCGGACTGTGTCGATGGGGCGTTTTCCTTTCGGGCGCTCCGCCGGGGCTCTGCCGTTGTGGCGTTGCAGCCTGAACGTGGGTCGCTCGCACAGCGCGACGACGATTACCACGATCTGGCGCGCGTGCCGCGCCATGCCTACGTCGCTTTTTACCTGTGGTTGCACGGCGAGACCGATGCGTTGATCCACGTCGGCGCACATGGGACGTTGGAGTGGCTTCCGGGAAAATCTGTCGCTTTGTCAGAAGCTTGCTGGCCAGAGGCGTTATGCGGGCAGATGCCGATTATCTACCCGTTCATCGTCAACGACCCGGGTGAGGCGGCGCAGGCCAAGCGGCGGATCGGGGCGATGACGCTGGGCCATGTGCCGCCGCCGCTGCGCGAGGCGGGTGTACCAGAGCGCCTGTTGCGGCTTGAGGCGTTGCTGGACGAATTCTCAAACGCGGATGGGTTGGACCCAAGGCGGCGAGGTCGGTTGATGCAGGACATCAGGGATGAAGCGCAAGCTGTTGGTGTTGAAGATGATTTGGGGGTTGAAACGGCATCCTGTCCAGCAGAGGCGATCACCCGGATCGACAGGTTTGTCTGCGACGTCAAGGAAAGCCAGTTTGGCGACGGCCTGCATGTCTGGGGCCGGAGTTCCGATGTTTCGCCGGAAAATCGCCCCGTCTTCGATGTCGCGCCATCGGCTCTGGCAGAACGGCGCGCTCTGTTGGATGCACTGGACGGGCGGCGGATTGCCTCCGGTCCGTCGGGGTCGCCGTACCGGGGCCGCACCGATGTTCTACCAACGGGGCGCAACCTGTATACCACCGATCCGCGGTCTGTGCCCACGCGCAGCGCCCATGCGCAGGGTGTGCGGTTGGCCGAGGAACTGGTGCGGCGTCACCTGCAGGATGAGGGCGACTGGCCGCGCGGGTTGATCGTGGATCTTTGGGGATCGGCGACCATGCGCACGGCGGGTGAGGAGTTTGCCATGGCCTTGCACCTGCTGGGCGTGCGCCCGGTCTGGGATGCGGGCAGCGAACGGGTCAACGGGATAGAGGTGCTGCCCATCGCGGAACTGGATCGTCCCCGGATTGACGTGACCCTGCGGGTGTCCGGCCTGTTCCGCGACGTATTCCCGACGCTGTCGGTGTTGTTCGGGCAAGCCGTTCAGGCGCTTGCGCAACGCGATGAAGCACCGGACTGGAACCCCTTTGTCGGAAAGGCGGGTGCACGGGTCTATGGCCCGGCTCCGGGTAGTTTCGGCGTCGGGATTGGCGCGCAGATCGGCGACTATTCCGACGAGGCCCGGCAGGCGGCGGGTGAGGCATGGCTGTCGGCGTCAAGCTGGGCCTATGATGACGGCGCGGGGCAGCGCGATGAGGACGGCCTGCGCGACCGGGTGCGGCAAGCCGACAGTTTTGTCCACCTTCAGGATTTGCCCGAATCCGATCTGCTGCTGGCTGAGGATTACGCCAGCCATGAGGCGGGTTTTGCCGCCGCGCAGGGCGTGACCGGCGGGCACGCCGCGCTGTATCACCTTGACATCACCGACCCGGACAGGCCGCGCGCGCGCGGCTTGACAGAGGAACTCGCCCGCGTCGTGCAGGGGCGCGCTGCCAATCCTGCGTGGATCGGCGGGATGCAGCGGCACGGCTTTCGAGGCGCGGCAGAGATTGCTGCCACTCTGGAGAACATGGCCGCCTTTGCGCAACTGGCCGATGTGGTGCCCGGGCATCTGTTCGATCTCTATTTTGATGCGACAGTGGGGAATGCAGAGGTGAGCGATTTCCTTGCCGATGCAAACCCCGAGGCATTGGCCGCGATGCGCGCCCGCTTTGCCGCATTGCACGAGGCGGGTCTGTGGCAAACGCGACGAAACTCTATCCTTGCGGCATTGGAGGCAGCGCAGTGAGCGCGCCGCAGGTCAAGGGCTGGTGCCCGGGCGCCTTCCGCCCAATGATGTCTGGCGATGGTCTGGTGGTGCGGGTGCGTCCGCCGTTGGGAGAGGTCAGCGCGGATCAGGCCACAGGACTGGCCGATCTGGCCGAACGACACGGCAGCGGCGTGATAGAGGCGACGGCGCGGGCCAACCTGCAACTGCGCGGTGTGACCGAGGCCGCCTATCCGGCGTTGATGCGGGATCTGCGCGCGTTGGCCCTGTTGGGCGATGCGGATAGCGAGGCACGGCGCAATCTGGTGCTGGACCCGTTTCATGCGCCGGGAACACAGTTGATTGCGCGCGGTCTGCTGGGCGGGCTGTCCAGCGACGAGTTTTCTGCGTTGCCCGGCAAGTTCGGTTTTGTAATCGACCCCGGCACGCCCCGGCGGTTGGCCGGGATCAGTGGCGACATTCGGATCGAGGGGGCGGCAGAGGGCATGATCCTGCGCGCCGATGGCTGTGCCTCCGGGCGTTTGGTGGCGGACGCGGAAGAGGCCGTTGCGCTGGCGCTGGATCTGGCACGCTGGTTCCTGAGCAGTGGCGGCGTGGGAGTGGATGGACGCGGGCGCATGGCGCGGCATTTGGACAGTGGACACGCCTTGCCCGATGCACTGACCGGAGACGTCAAACCAACTGCCGTCGCGCCAGAGCCGCAGCCGGGCCCACAAGGCACCGGGGTGTGTGTCGCCGCCGGGTTTGGCCAGTTCACTGCCGATGCCCTGCGCACTTTGGCCGTCTGTGGCGATGTGATCCGCGTGACGCCGTACCGGATGCTCTATCTGCCCACGGTCAGGATCTTACCCGACCACCCCGATTTGATCCTTGACCCGCAAGACCCGCTGCGCCGGGTACAGGCCTGCACCGGCATGCCCGGCTGTCCGCAGGCCACCGTGACAACCCGCGACCTCGCGCGCCGCCTTGCACCCCGTATCCCCGAAGGCCATCACTGGCACGTCTCTGGCTGTGCCAAGGGCTGTGCCTATCCGCGTGGCGCGGACCTCACCGTGGTCGGGCGCAACGGCGCATTCGACCTTGTCAAGCAAGGGACCCCGTGGGATGACCCCATCCGCCGCGGGCTCAGCCCTTCGGAAATCGATACAGAAATCAGGCCCTGACCCTATGCCCTATAGTTACGAAAAAGACGGCGCGGCGATCTACAAGGAAAGCTTTTCCACCATCCGGTCAGAGGCCGATCTGGACCGCTTTGCCCCTGAAGAGGAACAGGTGGTGGTGCGGATGATCCATGCGGCTGGCCTTGTCGGGCTGGAACGGGACGTCAAGGTCTCACCCGGTATGGTGGCCGCCGCGCGTGCGGCGCTGGACAAAGGCGCGCCGATCTTTTGTGACGCCTACATGGTGTCCGAGGGCGTGACCCGCAAACGTCTGCCGGCAGACAATGACGTGATCTGCACCCTGCGCGACCCGTCCGTGCCAGATCTGGCCGCCGATATGGGCACCACCCGGTCCGCCGCGGCGCTGGAACTGTGGCGGCCCCGTCTGGAAGGCGCGCTGGTGGCCATCGGCAACGCGCCCACCGCGCTGTTTCACTTGCTGGAAATGTTAGAGGATCCCGACTGTCCGCGCCCTGCGGCCATCATTGGCTGCCCGGTGGGCTTTGTCGGCGCACGGGAATCAAAGGATGCGCTTTGGGAGGCGCAGCCGGTGCCGTCGCTGATCGTTGAGGGACGGTTGGGCGGCAGTGCCATCACCGTCGCCGCCATCAACGCCATCGCGAGCCGCGCAGAATGAGGGGCGGGACGGTCTACGGAACCGGCCTTGGCCCCGGTGATCCCGAACTGATGAGCGTGCGCGCCGACAGGTTGGTGCGCCGCACACGCCACATCGCCTATTTCCGCAAGGCCGGGCGGGCGGGCCGTGCGCGTGGCATCGTCAACGGCATGCTGCGTGAAGACGTGGTGGAATTCGCCATGGAGTACCCGGTCACCACCGAAATCCCGCTGAGCGACCCGCGCTACAATGACATCCTGTCGGCCTTCTACGGTGACTGCGTCGCGCACCTCAAGGCGCTGGTGGCTGCGGGGGAGGACGTGGTGGTGCTTTGTGAGGGCGATCCGTTTTTCTATGGCTCCTTCATGCATCTCTATACCCGCCTGCGCGGCGAGGTGCCGGTGCAGGTGGTGCCTGCAATCACCGGCATGTCAGCGGCTTGGACCGCGACGGGTGAGCCCATCACATGGGGCGATGATGTCCTGAGCGTACTGATGGCGACCCTGCCAGAGGACGAACTGGCCGCGCGTATGGCGGATGCCGACGCGCTGGTGGTGATGAAGATCGGACGGAATATGCCACGCGTGCGCGCCGCATTGGAAAAGGCGGGCAAACTGGACCGCGCTTGGTTGGTGGAATGCGCCAGCATGGATGGGCAGGCGGTGATGAAACTGACCGACGCGGATGAGCGTGTCTCGCCCTATTTCTCCATCGTGATGGTCCACGGTCAGGGGCGGCGACCATGAGTGGCTGGGTCGTGATCGCGGGCCTTGGGCCGGGGGATGAGGCGCTGGTCACGCCCGAGGTGACGGCGGCGCTGAGTGAGGCGACCGACATCGTCGGCTACATTCCTTACGTCCGCCGGATCGCGCCCCGCGAAGGGCTGCGTCTGCACGAAAGTGACAACCGGGTCGAACTGGACCGTTCCCGTCATGCGCTGGAGATGGCGGCAGAGGGGCGACGTGTGGTTGTGGTCTCCTCCGGCGATCCGGGTGTCTTTGCCATGGCCTCGGCGGTGTTCGAGGCGGTGGAGGCGGGGCCATCAGAGTGGCGCGCGCTGGAGATCCGCGTGTTGCCGGGGATTACCGCAATGCTGGCGGCGGCGGCGCGCGCGGGGGCTCCGCTGGGCCATGACTTTTGCGCGATCAACCTCAGCGATAATCTCAAACCTTGGTCGCTGATCGAAAAGCGCCTGCGGCTGGCGGCAGAGGCGGATTTCGCAATGGGGTTCTACAACCCCCGCTCCAAGTCTCGGCCCGAGGGGTTTGGCCGCGCTCTGGACGTGCTGCGCGAGGTGTGTGAGCCAGAGCGTGTGATCATCTTTGCCCGCGCCGTATCCACCCCCAAAGAGGCGTTGCGGGTGGTCCATCTGTGCGATGCCACGCCGGACATGGCGGACATGCGGACTGTGGTTCTGGTCGGCTCATCCCTGACTCGGATCATTGAACGCGAGGGCGCGGACCCGTGGGTTTATACGCCCAGATCGGTCCCGGCATGAGCGACCCAGTCCAGCACCTCTTGCGGCGTCGCCACCTCGCGCCGGTCGGGCAGGGCGGGGCGGTCAATCATCAGGACCGGCAGGTTCAGCGCGCGCGCGGCCTCCAGCTTGGCCGAAGCACCACTGCCGCCCGCGTTCTTGGATACGATCAACTCGATCCCGTGCTGTTCCATCAGCGCGCGGTCGCCGTCCACAGTGAACGGCCCACGGTCCACCACGACGTTGTATTGCGGGAACGGCGGCAGGGTCTTGGGCGGATCGACAAGGCGCAACAGGTAGGTGTGCTGCGGGTTGGGCGCAAAATCATCCAGATGCATCCGGCCCACGGCCAGCATCACGCGACGCCCCGGACCGTCCAGCGCCCGCACGGCAGCGGAAATGTCCGGCACATGGGTCCAGTTGTCGCCGGGTTGCGGCTGCCATGCGGGGCGGGTGAGCGCCAGCATCGGGATGCCCGCCTCTGCGGCGGCATGCACGGCGTTGCGGCTCATTTGTGCGGCAAAGGGATGGGTGGCGTCCACCAGATGCGTGATGCCGCGGTCGCGGATGTAGCGGGTCAACCCATCGACCCCGCCAAAGCCGCCCACGCGTTGCGGCAGCGGCTGGCGGCGCGGGCGGTCGACCCTTCCGGCAAAGCTGACCGTGCCGTGCAGGCCGCGTTCCGCCATCAGGTTGGCCAGCGCAGTCGCCTCTGTCGTGCCGCCAAGGATCAAGAGGTTGGGTGTCATGGCTGAGGTCGCTCCGTGGCTGACGATCATCGGTCTGGGCGAAGATGGACCGGACGGCCTGACAGGTGCAAGCCGTGCCGCCCTTGAGGCAGCGGAAATCGTCATGGGGCCGCCACGTCACCTGTCGCTTTTGCCTGACCTGCCGGGGCAGCGGGTGGACTGGCCGGTGCCTTTTGCCGACGGGCTGGACCTGCTGGCGGGATTTGCCGGGCGGCAGGTTGTTGTGCTGGCCTCGGGCGATCCGTTCTGGTTTGGCGCGGGCAGTGTGATTGCACGGCGGTTTGCGCGTGAGGAATGGCGCGCCATGCCGGGGCCTTCGGTCTTTTCGCTGGCGGCGGCGCACCTTGGCTGGCCGTTGGAAAAGGTGCTGTGCCTTGGGCATCATGCGACCCCGCTGACGCGGTTGCGACCGCATCTGGCGCGCGGCGTGCGGGTGATCATGACGCTGCGCGACGGGGCGGCGGTGACAGAGCTTGCTGATTACCTGACCAATCTTGGCTTTGGCCCGTCACAGCTCTGGGTGATGGAGGCGTTGGGCGGGCCGCGTGAACGGGTCACAGAGGTGCGGGCCGGCGCGGAGTCGGAGGGCTTCGACCACCCGGTTGCGGTGGCCGTGCAGGTCGCGGGTGAGGGCAAGGCCTTGCCGCAAGCCTCGGGGCTGGACGACGGGGTCTTTGACAGCGACGGGGTGATGACCAAACGCCCGGTGCGGGCGCTGACCCTGTCGGCACTGGCACCGAAACCGTTTGAGAGGCTCTGGGACATCGGCGGCGGCTCTGGCAGCGTCGGGATCGAGTGGCTGCTGAGCCATCCCTCGACCGAGGCCATCACAGTAGAGCCGCGCGCCGACCGGATCGGGTTGATCACGGCGAATGCCACCGCACTGGGCGTGGATCGCCTGCGCGTGGTTGAGGGCAAGGCCCCCGAGGCGCTGGCGGACCTGCCGACACCGGATGCGGTCTTTATCGGGGGTGGGTTGAGCGTCGCGCTGCTGGACTGGCTTTACGCGCATGTGCCAGCGGGCACACGGCTGGTCGCCAATGCCGTGACGCTGGAAAGCGAGGCAGTGTTGATCGCGGCGCATCGCACGCGCGGCGGGTCGCTGCTGCGGATCGAGTTGTCAGAGGCAGCGCCTTTAGGGCCGCGCACCGGTTGGAAGGCGGCCTATCCGGTGGTGCAATGGAGCGTGGTCCTGTGATCGTCGCGGGGTTCGGGTTTCGCGCGGCGGCGACGGTCAGCAGCCTTGAAGACGCGCTGGACCTAACGGGGCACGCGCTGGAGGTTCATGCGCTCGCCACGGCGTCTGACAAGGCCGAAACACCTGCTTTTGCCGCAATGGCCGCGCTGGCGGGCCTGCCTGTCCTCGCGATTGACGGCGACAGGCTGCGGGCGCAGGACACGGAAACGCAGTCGCCGGACAGCCTTGCCGCGCGTGGCACCGGCAGCGTGGCCGAGGCGGCGGCGCTGGCGGCGGCAGGACCGGGCGCACGGCTGATCGCGCCGCGCGTGGTGTCCGCCGACAAAATGGCCACCTGCGCGCTGGCACAGACCGCAAAGGGAGACGACACATGACAGTGCATTTCATCGGGGCCGGACCGGGGGCGGCGGACCTGCTGACCCTGCGCGGGCGCGACCTGATCGCCGCCTGTCCGGTCTGCCTGTACGCCGGGTCATTGGTACCCGAGGCGGTGCTGGCGCATTGCCCCGACGGCGCGCGGATTGTGAACACCGCGCCATTGGATCTCGATGCCATCATCGCCGAAATTGCCAAGGCACATGAGGCAGGGCAGGACGTGGCGCGGCTACATTCCGGGGATTTGTCGGTCTGGTCCGCGATGGGCGAACAACTGCGCAGGCTGGACGCGATGGGCATTCCCTATGATGTGACGCCCGGTGTGCCGTCCTTTGCAGCGGCGGCGGCGGCGCTGGCGGTGGAACTGACGGTGCCGGAGATTGCGCAATCGGTGGTGCTGACCCGCACGCAGGGGCGCGCCTCTCCGATGCCCAAGGGCGAAAGCCTTGCCAATTTCGCCGCCACGGGGGCCACTCTGGCGCTGCATCTGTCGGTGGGACAATTGGAAAAGGCGCAAACCGAACTGGTGCCGTTCTATGGTGCGGATTGCCCGGTGGCGCTGGTTTACCGCGCAAGTTGGCCGGATCAACGGGTGATCCGCTGCACTCTTGGGGACCTCACGCAGGCCGTGGACGCGGCGATCTCGCGCACCGCGCTGATCCTCGTTGGTCCGGCGCTGGGTGCCGGGCTGACGGCCGAAAGTCAGCTTTATTCGGCGGATTATGACAGACGCTATCGGCCCCAAAGCGCCGACAGCCCATGGGCGGAGTGGCGACATGGCGATGATTGAGATGCCTCCGGGCCTGATGATTTCGGCCCCGGCCTCGGGAACGGGCAAAACGACGGTCATGCTGGGCCTGCTGCGCGCGTTGCGTGATGCAGGGCAGGTGGTGCAGCCGTTCAAATCTGGGCCGGACTATATCGACCCGGCCTTTCACTTTGCCGCCAGCGGGCGGGCGTCCTTCAACCTTGATACTTGGGCGATGGACGGTGGCCTGCTGGACGCGATCAGCGGACAGGCGGCAGGCGCCGACATCTGCATCGGCGAAGGGTCGATGGGGCTGTACGACGGCGTGGCGGCGCGCGGGCAGTCTGGTTTTGGGTCGTCGGCTGAGACGGCTTTGCGCATGGGCTGGCCCGTGGTGCTGGTCGTCGATGTGGGCGGGCAGGCGCAATCGGCGGCGGCCACGGCGCTGGGGTTCCGGGAATACATGCCGGACCTGCCCTTTGCGGGCGTGATCCTGAACCGCTGCGCCTCTCCCCGGCACGAACGCCTGACCCGGTTGGGGATGGAGCGTGCGGGGATCGAGGTGCTGGGCGTGCTGCCCCGGAACGGCGATCTGACCCTGCCGGAGCGTCATCTGGGCCTGATCCAAGCGGTCGAACACCCCGATCTGGAGGCCGCTATCAGCGGCTATGCCGATTTCCTGCGCGCCAATGTGGACCTTGATCGCATCCGTGCGGCGGCCTCGGGCGGCGGCACGGCAGGCGGCGCGCTGCCCCGGCCTCCGGCGCAACGCATCGCGCTGGCCCGCGACGCGGCGTTTTCCTTCACCTATCCCCATCAGCTAGAGGGCTGGCGCGCGGCGGGGGCCGAGATCCTGCCGTTCTCGCCCCTTGCGGATGAGGCACCGGATGCCTCTGCCGATTTGGTCTGGTTGCCCGGTGGTTATCCGGAACTGCACGCCGGGCGATTGGCGGCGGCAGAGACATTCCGCTCTGGTTTGCGGGCCTTTGCGGAAACGCAGCCCGTGCATGGCGAATGTGGGGGGTATATGGCGCTTGGTGCCGCATTGGTCGACAAAGAGGGCGTTTCGCATCAGATGGCGGGCCTTTTGGGGCTGGTGACGTCATATGAAAAGCGCAAGTTCCACCTTGGCTACAGGCGCGCTGTCTTGCAGGCGGGCCTGTCCGACTATGCCCCCGGCACGGCCCTGCGCGGCCATGAGTTCCACTATTCCACCATCCTCGACCAGCCCGACGCGCCCTTGGCCGCGGTGGCCGACGCGGATGGCAACGCGGTGCCAGAGACCGGATCGCTCCGGGGCAATGTGTCAGGCACCTTCTTTCACCTCATCACGGCGGAGGGATCATGAGCGGTTTCGTCAGTTTCGTCGGCAGCGGGCCGGGCGATCCCGAGCTTTTGACGCTCAAGGCGGTGGACCGTCTGAAACGCGCCGATGCGGTGCTGTTCGATGACCTGTCCTCTGGCCCGATCCTCAGCCATGTGCGCCCCGGCGCTGACCTGATCGGCGTCGGCAAACGGGCCGGGCGGCTGTCACCGAAGCAGCATCATGTCAGCCAGTTGCTGGTGGAGTATGCCCAAGAAGGCGGGCGCATCGTGCGGCTGAAATCGGGCGACTCGGGGCTGTTCGGGCGGCTGGAAGAAGAACAGGTCGCCCTGCGCGCCGCGGGCATCGAGTATGAGATCATCCCCGGCATCCCCTCGGCCGTGGCGGCGGCGGCGGCCTGTGGCATCCCGCTGACCCGGCGGCTGACCGCGCGGCGGGTGCAGTTTGTGACCGGCCATGATGCCACCGGTGAGTTGCCCGAGGATCTGGATTTGCAGGCGCTGGCCGATCCCAGCGCGATGACCGTGGTGTTCATGGGCAAGCGGACGTTTCCGAAACTGGCCGCTGCGCTGTTTGAAAAGGGCCTGCCAGACACGACGCCCGCGATTCTGGCCGAGGCGGTCGGCACGGCGGAGCAAAGCCTGCATCGCGACACGGTGGCGGGGCTGTCGACGCGGCTGGCGGGGGAGATCGGGACCAAACCGGCGCTGATCCTGTATGGGCCGATGGCCGAGCTGGGGGTGGGGTTTGACTGAGCTTTGGCTGGTGGGCATCGGCACGGGCAATCCTGAGCATGTGACGCTGGAGGGGCAGCGCGCGCTGCGCGAGGCGGCGGTGGTGCTGATCCCGCGCAAGGGCGCGGCCAAGGAGGACCTGGCGGAGTTGCGGCTGGGGATCTTGCGGGCCTCTGGCTCGTACGCGCGGGTGATCCCGTTTGAGATGCCGGTCCGGGATGAAGGCCTGCCCTATGCCGAGCGGGTGGAGCGGTGGCACGACGCAATCGCAACGCGTTGGGTGGCGGCCTTGGAGGGCGCGCCGGAGGGGCCGGTGGCGCTGTTGGTCTGGGGCGATCCGGGGCTGTATGACAGCACGCTGAGGATTGCCGCCCGATTGGACCCTGCGCCACGGGTCAGGGTGGTGCCGGGGGTGACGGCCTTGCAGGCGCTGACCTCGGCCCATGCGGTGCCGTTCAATACGGTGAATGGGGCCGTGGTGGTCACGACGGGGCGGCGGCTGCGGGATCATGGCTGGCCTGAAGGGGCCGGGACCGTGGTAGTCATGCTGGACGGAGAGTGTTCGTTTCAGAGCCTTGATCCCACCGGCATTTCGATCTGGTGGGGTGGTTTTCTGGGCATGGCCGAGCAGGTGCTGGAGGCGGGGCCTTTGGCGGAGGCTGGGCCGAAAATTGTGGCCGCGCGGGCTGAGGCCAGGGCGAAACATGGCTGGATCATGGACACCTATTTGATGCGGCGCGATTGAGCCTGTCCACATGTGGCGGCAAAGGTGACGTAGCGTCTTCAATGGCTTACAGAGACGGTTTTACCAGTCGTTAGGAAAGGCCGCGTGCCGGAGACGGCGGGAATTCCGCACTCGGCACCAGAGGTCGAGGTGTTAGACTGCTGTGCGAATCCTATGCCCGGAGTCCGCTATTCAGATGTCGATTGTTCGCCTTGCCGCCGCCGCTTTGTTGATTACCTATGCCAATACCGCCCCGGCGCAGGATCTGATGCTGTTCCCGCCGTCCACGTTCGGGCAGGTCGTCGCGCCGCAGACGGAATCCCTGCTGGGCGATGTGCAGCTAGAGGCGCAGGTGGGGGCCTATAACAACGAGTTCATTTCCAATTATGGGCCGAATTCGGTCTTTGCGCGCACGGGACGCGCGGTGGGGATGTTGCAGATTCTGACCAATGTGGGCCACGCGCCCTGCACCGGGTTTCTGGTGGAGGGCAACAAGCTGATCACCAACCACCATTGCGTGCCCGGCATCCTGAAAAACCCCCAGATGATCGAAAAGGGGGCCACCAGCATCGCGGCGGTGCAATTCCATGCGGGGTTTCTGCGCGACGGGCTGGACGACGGGGTAAAAACATTCCACGTCAACCCGGTGCCGCTGGAGACAAGCGAGGCGCTGGATTACACGGTTCTGCAAGTGCTGGGCGATGCCAATGCCGAGTTCGGCGCGCTGGAACTGTCGGCGGCTGCGCCGCAGGACCGCGATCCGTTCTGGGTGATCGGTCACCCGATGGGCGAGGCGCAGCGCATCAGTCGCGAAAAATGTCAGGCGGACAGCCCGGCTTTGGCGAAACAGCGGCTGCGGCATACCTGCGATACGTTGCCGGGGAATTCCGGCTCTCCGGTGATCGACGCGGGCAGCCAAAAGGTGATTGCGCTGCACCATGCGGGCAGCCGTGCGGGTGAGGTGAATTTCGCCGTGCCGATGGCCGAGATTCTGGCGCAGTCCAATGTATTGACGGCGGCAGTGCAGCCGCCAGCGGCACCGGATGCCGACAAACTGGACGCGGAAAAGGCGCTGGCCGAGGCGCTGGCGGAGTTGGAGAAGCTGCGGTCTGAACGGGCTGCTGCTGTGCTTGTCCCGCCTGCTGAAGAGCCGGTAGCGGAACCCGTTGCGGAAGCTGTTCCGGTTCCGGCTGCGGAACCAGTTGAGACCGAGGCGAGCCGCCGTGACATCCTGCGTCAGTCGCAAGCACAACTGAACGCGCTGGGCTGTGACGCGGGCACACCGGACGGGATCATGGGCCCGCGCACGCGCGAGGCGTTTCGCCGCTTTCTGGCGGAGAGCGATGTGGCGCTGGAGGTCAGCGATCTGGGGACGGCGCAGGCGCTGGATGCGATCCGGGCGCGGTCCGGGACGGTCTGCGCCCCGGTCGTGGTGGCCCCCAAGCCGGTATCTAGGGACGCGGCGGAGC
Source organism: Antarctobacter heliothermus (assembly GCF_002237555.1). Lineage (NCBI taxonomy): Bacteria > Pseudomonadati > Pseudomonadota > Alphaproteobacteria > Rhodobacterales > Roseobacteraceae > Antarctobacter > Antarctobacter heliothermus. The sequence continues at coordinate 2,633,027 of NZ_CP022540.1, forward strand.
CGGTCGCGGCGCCCAAGCCTGCCGCGCCGACCTATTCCATGGCCGGATCATGGCGCTGGACGGCAACCTGTCCGTTGGGGCAGGCGACCGGAACCACCGTTTATCGGTCGGCGGGCGGCAATTCCTTTACCGGCACGATCAGCGGCTCATCCGGCGCAGGCACCACGCGGGGCGTTTTGAGCGGCCGCAATTTCTCGGGGACGGAGACATTTGGTTGGGTGACAAACTCTGCCAACGGCACCTTGTCGGCGGATGGCCGGTCGCTGAATCTGAGCGTCTCGAATGGGTGCAGCGTCTCGGCGCGCAAGAACTAGCGCCTCGCCAGAGGTGTCTAAACCGGCACCAGCTGGCCCTCTGCCAGTTCCAGCGCGCAGGGGGCGATGGCCTTGCGAAACGCGGGATCGTGCGACACCAGCAGGATCGGCAGCGGCAGGGCCGTCAGGATCTCTGTCAGGCGGGCGGCGTTTTTCGGGTCGAGCGCGTTGGTGGGTTCATCCAGCAGGAGCACTTCGGGGTTCATCGCCAGCACCGTGGCGAGGGTCACAAGGCGCTTTTCGCCCCCCGACAGTTTATGCGTGACGCGGTCGCGCAGGTGGTGCAGGTCCAGATCATCCAGCAGGCGGTCGGTGATTTCCAGTGCCTCGGCGCGTGTTTTGCCAAGGTTGAGGGGGCCAAAGGCCACGTCTTCGGCCACGGTGGGGCAGAACAGTTGGTCGTCGGGGTCTTGGAACACCAGACCGATGCGGCGGCGGACCTCATGGAATTCTTTTTCGCGGCTGCGGGGGTGGTCAAACACGGTGACGGTGCCCGTGTCGGGCCGTTGCAGGCCAAGGATCATCCGCAGCAGCGTGGATTTTCCCGCGCCATTGGCTCCGGTGATCGACAGTCGTTCGCCCGCGCCCAGTTGCATGGACGCCCCCGACAGCACAGGCGGCTGACCGGGATAGGCAAAATGGATGTCATCAAGCTGGATCAGCGCCATGTGAGGTCCAATGCGATGAGGGAAATCAATAGGACAGTGAGCGCACCGGCGAATATCGCGTCGGCGCGGGTGGTGCGAAAGTCGTGCAGCAGACGGATGCGGCCGGAAAAGCCCCGACATTTCATCGCGCCCAGCACCCGCTCGGACCGTTCGATGGCGCGGACCATCATCATGCCAACGAGATAGCCAAAGCTGCGGTAGCTGTGCCAGTTTGTGCCGGGGCGAAAGCCGCGCACCTTCATGGCGGCGCGCAGGCGCAGGTATTCGGCGCGCAGCACCTCGATATAGCGGATGGTGAACATCAGCAGGTGAACGAGGGTTTCGGGGGTTTTCAGGCGATAGAGGGCGTGGCCCAGCGTCACCGGTTCCAGCGTGCCGACAAGGGTCATCAGCGCCAGAACCACGGCATTGGCGGTCAGGCCGATCTCTATGGCGCGGGCGACGCCCTGCCATGTGGCGGGATAGCCCCAGAGGGTAAAGATGACGTCGCCCGGCACGGTGAAGGGCAAGAGCGCCAGCATGAACAGGATGAAGCCGTCCACCATGGCGACCCGTTTCAGCGTGGGCCCGGCGGGCAGGCGCGACAGGGCCAGCAGGGTGAGGGCGGTGGCGAGGGCGGCGGTCAGGGCGGGCAGGGTGTCGAGTGCCACCACGGTGATGGCAAAGACCAGCGCCGCCACGATGCGCACGCGCGGGTCCAGCGCGCCGAGGCGGCTGGCGCTGCGCTCTGCCCCGGTGTCGGTCAGGGTGCTGTCACCGTTTGAGAGGACGTGTGCCATGCGCCTCAGCCGTTCAGCTTGCGCCGGGCGGCGATGTAGAAGGCAAGGCCGAACAGGCCAAGGATATAGCCCAGTCCGCCGAGGATGGTTTGCAGGTCGTTTTTCTCACGGTAGGCGGCGATTTCGCGGCGCAGGGGGCGCATTTCATCGCGGACGATGCGGGCGATTTCGGCCCGGTCGGCGGCGCTGAGGCCCGCGAGGGGGGCGGCGGTTTGCGGTGTCGCGGGTGGCGGGGTGTCGACGGGTTGGACGCCAAGGATCGCGGCGACCTCATCGGCGGGCATGGTGGTGTCGGCGACATGGCCCGCGCCAAGGTCGGCGCGGAAGGTATGGGTGACGGCGGTGGTGGGGGTGTAGAGAAAGAAGCCTTCGGCGTCGGTGACGGTCTCGCCCAGCAGCGCGCCGTCGGGGCCGTAGATCTGCACCGGCAGGTTGGGGGCCATAGCCCCGTTGGAAAAGCCGATCTCGCCCTCGATGGCGGTGCCGGAGGGAAAGACCGAGGCGATGACCTTATGCGCCAAGGCGGGCAGCGGCAGGGCGCAGAGGGTCAGGATCAGCATGAGGCGTGTCATGGCGCGGCCCCCTTGAGTGCGGTGAACAGATCAGGTTTGACCTTGCGCGCCAGCAGCACCGCAAAGCCGGTCAGCAGCCCCTCGATCACGATGACGGGCAGATGCGCGACAAAGATCAGGTGGGCGGCGGCGAGGAATTCCTGTCCCGTCATCATCAGCGACAACGCCACCCCCAAGGTGGTCAGCGCAATGGCCAGCGCGCCGGCAAAGCCACCCAGCAGCGCAGCCATCACCGGACCGCTGCGCGGGATTAGCGGCCGGATGGCCAGACCGACCAGCACGGCGGGCAGCGCGATGTTCACGGTGTTGATGCCCAGCACCGTCACCCCGCCAAAGCCAAAGAACACCGCTTGAAGCAGCAGCCCGACAAAGAGCGTGGGAAAGGCGGCCCAGCCGAGGATCAACCCGGCCAGACCATTGAGGATAAGATGCACCGAAGACGGGCCAATGGGCACATGGATCAGCGAGGCCACAAAGAACGCCGCCGACAGCACCCCCGCCGCCGGAATCCGTTCCAGCGGCAGATTGCGCAGCCCAAGAGCGATACCACCCGCTGCGGCCACGGCACCGCCGATGGCGACGGGGTTGGACAGGGCTCCGTCAACGATGTGCATGGCTCAGTCCAGATCCCAGGCGCGAATCCAGATCACCGCGTCCTGGCTCAGCTCTTTGCCCTCATGCTCGGTCTCTGGCCCGGCCCCGAGGGCGGCAAAGCCCCAGTAACCGGCACGCGGCACGCCAAAGGTGAAATAGCCGTTCAAATCCGAGATCGCCACAACTGCGCCGCCGGGGGGCGGGGTGGTGACGGGGGCCGAGGCGCTGCTGCTGTCCATGTCCGGCTCTGCGGCCATATACTCGATCTCGATCTCGGCACCGGCGACGGGTTTGCCATCGGCCAGAACCTGCCCGGTAAAGGTCGACCCGGTGAGGATGTTGTAGGGTTTGTTCAGCGGCACAATCTCGACCGGCAGACCCACCGGAGTCATCCAGTCGGTCGGCATCGTCCCGCGATTGAGGAACGACTTGGTGATCTGCTGGATGTAGATATCTTCGGTTTCCTCGAAATACGGCTCTGGCACTGTCACCAGCACATAGTCACCGGCGCGTTTGACCGGCACGCTGCCCTTGTAGGCCGCACCGCCGTTGGTTGGCCCGGTAAAGGTGACGGGCTCCAGCGTGTCGAGCAGGTCTGTCCGTTCCCCGCGGTGAAGCATGAAAAACTCGCGCGGGCGGGCAAGGTCCATGACATGACCGTTTTCGAACGGATGCCAGAACACCAGTTTCACCGGCACATCGCCGGGACGTTCGATCATCGTGTCGACGGTGTATTCCAGCAGGAAATGCGCGGGTGCCGCCGCTGGCACCGTCATACAGGCCAATGCCAATGCGGGTTTCAAAGTGGGAAGTAGAGTCACAATTGCCGTCCTTGTCCTTGTGCGCCATCCCCGGCGCAGAGCGTGACGGACGGCAGGAAGAGACGGCCAATGTCGGGACCGGGACGGAGTCCGGGCGACGAAGGCCAGACGCTTACCCCGTCGTCCGGTGGAAACCGCAGCCCTTTTGCGGGCGACGGGTGTCCGGCAGGTCTCCTGGCTGGCGGGTCAGTGTCTGGGCCTGCCTTCCCGGATTTCTCCAGTGGCGTCTTGGCCCGGACTCTCCGCTTACAGTTGCGGGGGCAGCTGCCGGTTAGGCGCGCAAGACGCGCGCGGCACGGCATTCCCTCTTTCCCCCGAAGAACGCGTCTTCGGGACCGGTCACGGGGTCGTGTCTGACAGATGGTCTGCGTCGGGGCAATGGACAAAGCGACACGGCAGGGCTTGGGTGCGGCATGGAGACGGCCAGTTGACGGGTCGGTTGACGCGCCGGTTGACGAGGGACGGGATGCGGTCGATAGCTGGACACAGGACTGCCATTCTGGACGGGGGAGAGGCCATGAAACGCTCACGCATCAATGCCATCATGACAGAGGCGGACGCCCTGATCCGACGGCATGGTTTTGCGTTGCCGCCCTTTGCGCAGTGGTCGCCAGAGGCGTTTGTGGCACAGGCCGGGGCGGCGCGTCATGTCATCGATTCGCGCTGTGGTTGGGACATCACCGACTATGGCGAAGGGCGGTTCGATGAGATGGGGCTGTTTCTGTTCACCCTGCGCAACGGGCTGTTGTCGGATCTGACCGGCGGGCGCGGCATGTGCTACGCCGAAAAGCTGCTGATTTCCCGGCAGGATCAGCTGTCACCGATGCACACCCATGTGATCAAGGCAGAGGATATCATCAACCGGGGCGGGGCGACTCTGGTGGTGGAACTGTACGGATCGGACGATCAAGGGTGCTTTGCCGAGGATCGTGGCGGGCAGGTGATGTGTGACGGTATCGTGCATGACTACGCTCCGGGCGAAAAGCTGCAACTGGCACCGGGGGAAAGCGTGACGTTGCGCCCCGGCGACTGGCACGCCTTTTGGGGCGAGGGCGGCGATGTGCTGATCGGAGAGGTCAGCACCGTAAACGACGATGAGACCGACAATATCTTTCGTGAGCCAATCGGCCGGTTTTCCGAAATCGAAGAGGATGAGCCGCCGCTGCATCTGTTGGTCAGCGACTATGCCAAGTGGTTGGCGGCCTGACAGCGGGGTCTTGCCAATCCGCCGCCCCGACGCCACTGTCAGCCGGCCACAAAAAAAACGGGGGACAGGCGATGTTGCGCAGGGCGCTGGGAAAAGGCGGGCCAGAGGTATCGGCGCTGGGCATTGGGGCGATGTCCTTTGCCGGGTTTTACGGTGCGGCCAGTGAGGCAAGCAGCCACGCGGTTCTGGACGCGGCGCTGGATGCGGGGGTCGATCACATCGACACCGCCAATGTCTATGGCATGGGCAAGTCCGAAGAGATCATAGGCCGGTTCCTGAAGCGCTATCAGGACAAGGGCAAGATCCCGTTCCGCATCGCCACCAAAGCCTCTATCACCCGCGACCCGGACACCGGGGCGCGCAGTTTCGACAACTCTGCCGCCCATCTGGAGTCGGAACTGGACCGCAGCCTGAAACGGCTGGGGCTGGAGCGGGTCGATCTGTTCTATGTCCATCGCCGCGATCCCCGGTTGGAAATCGAAGAGGTGACGCAGACGCTGGCGCGGCTGGTTCAGAAGGGCAAGATCGGCGCATTCGGATTTTCCGAGATTGCGCCCACCAGCCTGCGCCGGGCCGCTGCCGTGCATCCGGTGGCCGCCGTGCAGTCGGAATATTCGTTGCAGACGCGGCTGCCAGAGCTGGGTTTGTTGCAGGCCTGCGCCGAGTTGGGTACCGCTTTGGTCGCGTTTTCGCCGGTCGGGCGTGGCTTGCTGACGGACACACCTCCCACGTCTGCGCGGGTCGAGGCGGCACCGTTTCTCAAGGCCAATCCACGGTTCGCCGGTGACGCGCTGGACCGCAACATCGAGGCCAGCAAACCGCTGCGCGAACTGGCCGCCGAGGCGGGCTATCCCACGGCGACGCTGGCCATCGCATGGGTGTTGTCACAGGGACGCATCGTACACGCCATCCCCGGCACCCGCAGCCCCGGCCACCTGCACGATCTGGTGCGCGGGGCCAGCATGATGCTGGGCGACGACCTGAAGGCAGAGATAGAGGCGCGCCTGCCGGTGGGCTGGATTCACGGCGCACGCTATTCTGCGGATCAATCCATCGGCCCTGAAGATTATTGCTGATCCGCCGCGTCTGGCGGATCAAACGACGATCTGACGCGGGCAGGGGCAGGGCGTCTGGGAGGGTAAGTTGGAGGCGAGTAAGAGAAACGAACTTTTGTACGCGGATGTTCAATCCGGAACTAAAGATGGTCTGGGTAGAGAATTCGCGCGCATTGTGCGCATAAGGTATTGAGTTAGTTTGAGAAGGATCGTGCGCGATTGAACGTGGGAGTGCGTCGTTGCGTGCAGGATTAATGAGCCTGTAATGCGAATTCGGCTGACAGACCTAGTCGTAAGAAAACCGCCCCCTTTCTGGCAATGGGCAGGTCACCTATTGGGATAAGCTTACCCCCCCCAACTTTGGCACACGCTGCTTGACCCTTTCGCGGAGAAGCTTGCCGGCTAGCTGAAGACGGAGGCGGTCACCAAGTCCGCGACTCCGTCCTGAATGGCGACACCGCGCTCGGAATACCTGTCACAGGGCCCGCAGGATAAGTGCGTCTGGGGAAGGGGAGATCCGGGGTTCAACTCTTTTGCGCAACAATACCGCCAGTTCCCGGTCTTGTTGGTCGGGGAGCAGATCAATCCCTGCCACCATGCTGGAATTACGAGATGAATCCGTCGCAAGATTTGTGCAACAGAGCTCCCGCTCGTGGAAATGAGAACAAAATAGGCATCGGTGGCGAAACGATCATGCGTACTTCATAGACATCCACAGTTCCGACTTGGGCTGCATTGAGACGGAAACGGATATTTCTGTATAGAGATAGGCGATCTGCTCTCAGAAACTCCGTTCTGGTCAATAAGGACAGGGCGGCAAACGAATTTTACTTCAGGAGTATCAGAAATGACTGACGACCTTATTTTGTGGCAAAAAGATCCGGACGATGCCTTTGTGACCCTCGTCATGAACCGCCCTGAAAAGATGAACGCGATGGATCAACAGCTTGGTGACGCGCTGGAGGCGGCGATCCTGCGCGCGGTCAAGGATCCCGATGTGCGCGCCATAATCCTGACGGGTGCCGGGCGGGCCTTTACCTCCGGTTTTGATCTTGGCGGCGAAGATTTTGAGATGGACGCCGATCAGTGGCGCGCCGACATTGGCGAAAACATGCGTCGGCTCGGGGTGATCCGCGAGGTTCCGATTCCGATCATCGCTGCGGTCAATGGCTATGCCTTGGCGGGCGGTTTGGAGTTGATGATGTGTTGCGACATGGTTGTCGTCGCTGAAGATGCCCAATTGGGCGAGCCGGAAGTGCGCCATGTCTCTGCACCGCCAACCTTGATGTTGCCATGGACCGTGCCGATGCTTCATGCCCGCTATCTGATGTACACGGGTGATCTGATCGACGGGAAAGAGGCCGCACGCATCCACCTTGCCAACAAGGCAGTCCCGCTGTCCGAGCTTAAAGCAGAGACAGAGCGTCTGGCACGCAAATGTGCCCGCATGCCGGGAACGGCGATAAAATACGCAAAGGCGGCTCTAAATCATATGCAACAGACTGCCGGCCTCGAATCTTCATGGTCCTACAATCGCGAAACCACTGCGATCTTGCACGGAACGGAAGAAGGCAAACACTGGATGCGCCTGCTCAAGGAAAAGTCCTTGCGCGAGTTTCTGGACACGCGCGATGGCCCCTTTCGCGAACTGGATTAAACGAACTGACGGCCTCCCCCCAAAAGGTGAGGCCGCGCCGTCCACCCAGAGTGTCCGCGAAGCGCGCAGCACACTACGGTGAACCCATCTGTGCACGATCTGGTTTCTGGTCGAAACTTCTCCCGCCTCCGCATCGGGAATGAAGCCTGAGAACTCTGCTCCGTCAGGTGCCACCTTCGCAGAAGGTGGTATGCCTATTTCTTGAACAGCTGCGGATCGAGTTCGCACCTGCCCGTCATCGCCTTGCCTACCGTTGGTGGCGAAACCTCACATCTCGGCGATCAATCGGCCTGTGCGGAAAGCTGCGAACCAGCTGCCAATTGGCCCAGAAGGATGTCTTCTTGAGGATTTTCGGTGATTTGGCGGGTCAATCCCGTGCTACGTTTCATCAACGTCATTCACTGGTGCCGTCTGGTTACCCCTGCTTCGAACAGCACTTTTCCTACTCAGACTTGGCAATTTCTGATCGGCGCAAAAGGCGATGCACCTAATTTAGGCGCCTGAGCCAGAGCAGGGGAAATTTTGCCAATTTCTGTTTGCTTGAAATTCACACACGCACTAGCCTCAAACGCATAGGAGCACCTGACCGAATGACACCCCTGCCAGTCACCAAAGATAACGGATTGATCGCCCGCGCGGCGACGTCTTCCGTTGGCTTCGTGATGGCACGTCATTTCGGCTTCCGAAGGAAGCGGTTCGCGGGATAGCCAGGCCTAGGGCATCATATGCCTGCCGCTTGCTCGGCTAAGTGCGTTTGAACGCACGCGCCGAGGCTATCGTGATTTCACTATAAATCCGCATCTTTCCTTCCAGGTAAAACATGTCATTGCATCAATCTCTTGATGTTGACGAAAGGCTGTCTTGCGCAAAAGGCACTGTCTTTCTCAGCGGAGTACAGGTTCTGGCGCGACTCGCGCTGGATCAAAGTCGCGCCGACAGGGCTCGCGGGCTCAAGACCGGTGGCTATGTCTCGGGCTATCGGGGCTCTCCGTTGGCGGGGCTGGACCGGGAATTGATGCGCCTTTCCGCAGAATTTGCTGCGCATGACGTCCAATTTCACCCAGCCGTGAACGAGGATCTCGCCGCGACTGCGATATGGGGCACGCAGCAACTGGCGCAGAACCCTACACGCCGTCTGGATGGTGTGTTTGGCCTTTGGTATGGCAAGGGGCCGGGGCTTGATCGGTCAATGGATGCTGTGCGTCACGGCGCTGCATATGGGGCCTCACCTCTTGGTGGTGTCGTGATGTTGGTCGGAGATGACCACGCCGCATCCTCCTCAACCGTGGCGCATCAAAGTGATGCGATGCTCGCGGCTGCACATGTGCCGGTCCTGCATCCGACAACCCTGCAGAATTTACGCCTTCTCGGGCGCGCCGCAATAGAGATTAGCCGCCAATCCGGTGCTTGGGTGGCGCTGAAGTGCCAAACCGAACTGATGGAAATTTCTGGCTCCATCGACTTGGACGAGGAATTGCCACCGACCCTTCTTGGCACCTCAGAACCCGATCCCGCACTGCACACCGCGGTCATCGAAATGCCGCCTATGGCCGAATTGCGCATCGCACCGCGCATTGCTGCCGTGCAAAGGCTGGTGGCAGAGGCCGGACTGGACCGGATCACGACCGAGGCGCCGAATGCGACCATCGGCATCATCGCGACCGGCAAGGCCTCGATCGATCTGAACGGCGCACTCCTCGCTCTGGGCCTCTCGCCCGAAGACGCAGGCATCCGCATCTACCGTCCGGCACTGGTCTGGCCGCTGGAACCTACAGGTGCGCTGCGGTTTGCTTCCGGCCTGAAACAAATTCTGGTGGTCGAAGAAAAAGACGCCTTTGTTGAAACTCAACTGCGCGCCCTTCTGTCAGAACGGTTGAGCAGCGCCATGCCGCAAATTATGGGCAAACGCGACGCCACCGGAGAGGTCCTTTTGCCTGCGACCGGGGCGCTTGATCCACAATTGATCGCAACCGCCGTCGCCCGTTTTCTTGGGCGGGACGCTCCGGCGCCGGCGAAACAGACCTTGGCCGTCCCCACTCTGCCGCGCCGTCGCCCGTTCTTTTGCGCCGGTTGCCCGCACAACAGCTCGACCAATCTGCCCGAGGGCAGCCGCGCTTTTGCGGGTATTGGCTGTCATTCGATGGTGATCGGCACCGGACGCAACACCGACGGTTTCACCCAAATGGGTGCCGAAGGGGTGGTATGGCTTGGCCAATCGCCCTTTTGCGATGAAAACCATGTGTTTGTGAACATGGGCGACGGCACCTATTTTCACTCTGGCCTGCTGGCGATCCGTGCCGCTGTCGCCGCAAAAGTGAACGCAACCTACAAGGTGCTGTTCAACGACGCCGTCGCAATGACGGGCGGCCAGACACATGACGGAACCCTGACGCCCGGCGCAATCGGCGCACAGATCCAAGCCGAAGGCGTGCGCCACGTCGCCATCGTTTCGGACGATCCGGCCCGCACCCGCGCATCTGGCCTGCCGCCCGGTGTGAAAATCCATCACCGGGATATGCTGGATCGCGTCAGCCAAGAGATGCGCGACACGCCGGGCATAACCGCTATCGTCTATGATCAGACCTGCGCGACCGAGTTGCGCCGCCGCCGCAAGCGCGGAAAGGCCCCGGTTCCAACAGAACGCATCGCGATCAACTCTGACGTTTGCGAGGGCTGCGGCGACTGCACCCTGGTCTCTAACTGCGTCGCGGTAGAACCACGCGAAACGTGGAAGGGCCTTAAGCGCCAGATAAATCAATCCACCTGCAACACTGACAAAAGTTGCCTCGGCGGATTTTGCCCCAGCTTTGTCACCATCACCAATGGCGCGACGCAAAAGCCCGAAATATCCGGCATAGAGACACGACTTGCCGGGGCCATACTCCCGCAGCCGGCCCTCACTATGGACAGGCCCGCCGATATCTTGATTGCGGGGATCGGGGGCACCGGCGTGCTGACGATGTCTGCAATTCTCGGCATGGCGGCGCATTTGTCCAACCAGTCTGTGACCTTGCTGGATCAATCAGGTCTTGCGCAAAAGAATGGCGCGGTGCGCTCGCATGTGCGTATTGGCCACCCTGACATACAGAACCAACCCGCCCGGCTGACCGCCGGATCGGCCAGCCTGCTGATCGCCGCTGATGTCTTTACTGCTGCCGATCCGAATGCCATTGGCGTGATCGGGCCTCAAACGGCGATCATCGCCAATGGCTCTGCCCCACCGCCGGTGGAATTTTTGTCCGACCGCAATGTCGAAACCGGTCCTGAGGCCGCAATTGGCGTTCTCAAATCAGCCGGGCGCTCTTTCTGCCAGATAGATGCCCAGCATCTCGCCGTGCAGTTGATTGGGAGTGGGGCATTCGCCAACGTCATTCTTGTGGGGGCCGCATGGCAAAGTGGAGCCATCCCCCTCAGCCAGGACGCTCTTGAACAGGCTATCACGTTGAATGGCGTTGCCGTGCGTCAAAATCTTTTGGCCTTTGCGATTGGTCGTGCCGCAGTGGCAGCACCCGACCTGTTGACGCCCGCCGAACAATTGGGCGATGACGCCGACCTCGCAACGCGTCGGCACAAGTTTCTCACGGCTTTTCAGAGTACGGCCTGGGCGGACCGTCATGCCGCATTGGTGCGTGCGGTCGCAGAGGCCGAAACCCCCCTTGTTGGCGCACCCGGCGCACTGACCGAGGCAGTCTCTAAAACCGCCTTTCGCCTGATGACGTACAAAGACGAATACGAGGTGGCGCGTCTTCTCTCCTCGGATGAGTTTGTCGAAGAAATTCGCCGCGAACACGGGCCCGAGGCCAAGGTCACCTACCACCTCGCACCGCCGTTGTTGGCATGGCGCCGCGACTCTCGTGGGCGTCCGGCAAAAATGCGTTTCGGGTCATGGTTGGGTACGCCGCTACGGCTGCTCGCGCGTTTCAAGGGATTGCGCGGCACCGCTTTTGACCCCTTCGGCCATAGCCTAGAGCGTCGGACGGAACGCGCCCTGGTCGACCGGTACGAGCGCACGATCCGCGCCATTCTACCCTCTCTCAGCCCTGACACGCGTGACATGGCCTACCAAATCGCACTGATGCCCGGAAATGTGCGTGGATTTGGCCCGGTAAAGCACGATGGCCTCGTGGCTGCTGGAGAAACGCTCGATCAGATGCTCGACGCATATCTGGACCAGGCCAAAAAGCCCGCAAACGCACCAGGAAAAGTTAAACGCAAACCCGAAAAGGAAGGTGCGCTATGACCACCACGGACGCCCCGATTGCGCCACGGCCCTATGTCACCGGCAAAACCCAAACCGTTGTCAAACCGGTGGTCGGGATAGACGTATCCAAAGCCGTAAACCTTGCTACGAACGAGAGTGTTCACGGCCCTGCAACCGGCGTGGCCGAAGCCGTTGCTGCCGCTGGCGCCAATGTTCACCGCTATGCGGACGTGGGTTGCCGCGACATGCGCGCCGCAATCTCGGGCCATTTCGGGATCGAAGCAGACCGCATCATCTGCGGCAACGGGTCTGAGGAAATTCTCGACATGGCGGGGCGCGTCTATGCGCGTCCGGGCGACGAAATCCTTTATCCGGCACATTCCTTCCTGCAATTCTCCATCGTTGCCTACCGCATCGGTGCGACAGCGGTTGAGGCCCCGCTTGGCCCAGATTTCACCGTTGATGTAGAGGCGCTGCTGGCCGCCGTTACACCGCGCACCCGCATCGTGTTTCTGGCAAATCCCAACAACCCGACCGGCGTGCCCGTTCCCGCTGCGGATGTGCGCAAACTCGCCGCGCGTTTGCGCCCTGACATTCTGCTGGTGCTCGATTGCGCCTATGCAGAATTCGCGGATCAAGAGGCAGCAGATGATGCAATTCACCTCGCCCGCACTTTTCCCAACGTTCTCGTAACTCGCACTTTCTCAAAGGCTTACGGAATGGCAGGGCTGCGCTGCGGCTGGGGGTACGGCCCACGCGTTCTAATTGCAGCACTCGACAACATGCGCGGAATCGGCAACCTCAACGGTCCGGCACAGGCCGCCGCCGCCGTCGCAATTCAAGCACAGGACCATGTGCAGCGCGTTGTCGAACACGCGATCGAACAACGCGAATATCTGGAACGGCGCCTCGCAGAAGCACACTTTGACGTGCTCCGAAGCGCGACCAATTTTGTCTTTGCCCGCATCCCGCGTGATTCTGCCATTTCGGCGGCCGACTGCGTCACCGTTCTGGCGAAAAACGGCTATCTGATCCGCGCCAACGAGGATTACGGCCTGCCTGATCATTTGCGTATTTCGGTCGGCCACCACAGCGACATGGTGCGCGTCGCCGATATCCTTGCCTCCGCGACACGCGGCAATGGCCGTGGAGAGGAGGCGCTGACATGAGCGATTGAACGACTGGAAAAAGACGCAACAGAACGTCACTGCCATCTTCCTCCGGAATTGCCCGGAACCAACACTGACAGGAGAGAAAAATGACCAGACTGCCTAGAAGAACCACACTATCATTCGTCGCAGCCGCGGCGCTTGCAACGTTTGCCGGCATCAGCCCGGCTGTTGCGCAAGACACAGTTGACATCGGTGTCATTGCCAACCTCACCGGATCGAATGTCCTTCCCAGCGTCAATCTCGTTCGTGGGGCAGAAGCTGCGGCCAAGGCGATCAATGCCGACGGTGGCATCAACGGCGCGCAGATCAATCTCATCATCGAGGATTCGGAATACCGGGTTCAGGAGGCGTTGAATGCCGCGACAAAGCTGTATGATGTCGATGGCGTCCAGTCCGCAATTATGTTCGGTGGCTCCAACCTGATGATCCCGGTCGCCGAAATGGCCCGCGACAAGGGCCGTGTCCTGATCAACGTCTCTTCGTCCTCGCCGACCCTCGCGGATTTCACCGGCACCCTGTTCAGCGTTCTGCCGCTCGACAATATCGTCGGCAAGGCGCTCGGAGAGTGGACCTATGATCGCGGCGTCCGCAAAGCTGCCTTTGTCGTGCCGAACAACGCCTTCGGCACCGGATTGATGGAAGCTGCAGCCGCAGCCTTTACCGCGAAGGGTGGAGAGGTGGCCACCAAGGTCGCTTACACCGAAGGTCAGCCAGACTACCGCGCCGAGGTCCAGTCCGTTGTTCAAACCGGACCCGATGCGATCATCGTCACCGGGTATGGCGACGACTCCCATAAATGGTTCCGCCTCGCGCGCACCCTTGGCCTCGATGTGCCATGGTATGCCGCGTATCCCTCCATTCTCTCGATTGAAAATCCCGAGTGGATGGACGGAAAGCTCTTTGGTATCGACAACGGTGGCCTGAACCAAGGTCCAGCCAAGGCAGCGGTTGAAGCCTATAAGGCAGAGCACGGCGAAGACATGCTCGCGCATTACCTTTATGCCTATGACGCGATCGGCATTCTCGCCGCCGCAATGAAGGCTGAAGGCACCGATGCCGCAGACATATCCGCGGCTCTGCCTGGTGTTGTCCCGACCTATGAAGCCCTGACAGGCAAGATCGTCTGGGATGAAAAGAACCAGCGCATCGACCCGCCGCTTGACCTGATCGAATACAAAGACGGTCAGTTCATGAGTATGGACTAACGCTTTTTTCGGCACCCGGGCCGCTTTGGTCCGGGTGCCTCCCATCCGACAATAAAACACCTTCCGGGGAGTCCACCAACAGTGCAGGTCATCGTCAATTCCATGATCTATGCGAGCCAGATCGCCGTCATCGCCCTTGGCGTATCGATGTGCTATTCAATTCTTCGCTTCACGAATTTCGCTCAGATCCAATACGCTGTCGTCGGCGGTTATCTGCTTTATGTTTTGAGCGCGCTGCTTGGTCTCCCGATCCTGCCCGCGGCAATTCTGGCCATGGCCGGTACCGGACTTTTGGCTGTTGCCATCGACATGCTGGTCTTTGCCAAGATGCGCGAGGCCACAGCGGAGTCGAAGATGATCGCCTCTTGGGGTGTCGCTCTGTTCATCCGCTCGGTCATCGCGGCGATCTTTGGCGGTTCCGCGCTGTATATCGAAACGAACATCAGCCTCTTGCCCCTGTCCGGCGTTTTCATCACATCGCTGGATATCTTCGTCGTTCTCGCATCGCTTGGCAGTATGGTTGTTCTGCACCTTGCGCTGGTACGCACGCGCCTTGGCACAGCTTTGCGCGCCATGTCGAGCAACCTCGGCCTGTCGCGCGCGCGGGGCATCCCAACCGAGACAATGATCCGCCTCATGTGGTTCATCGTTGGCGCATTTGCGGCGATGGGTGGCATCCTTGTCGCGCTTCAGACACAGCTCACGCCCAACATGGATCTGTCGATCCTGCTGCCGGTCTTTGCGGCCGTCGCCATCGGCGGGATGAGCAATATTTTTGGCGCGGTTGCCGGGGCCTTCTTGTTGTCCTTCACCCAAAACGTGCTCATCGCCATCGACTTTGGCTCTCTCTTGGGCGGCAACCCTTGGTATCTGCCCGCACAATTCAAGGATCTGGTCGCGGTCACAGCATTGGTCATCGTCCTCATGGCAAACCTTCAGGGTCGATTGGCCCGCTGGGGAAAGGCGACAGCATGATCGAATTCCTGATCTATATGGGCACCATCGCGGGCATTTGGGCCGTCTTGGCCATAAGTCTCAACCTGCAATTCGGGATCACCGGTCTCGTGAACTTTGGTCAGGTCCTACCCTTCGCAATCGGCGCGTATGGTGCCGGAATCGCGACCCGCCACGAATTGGGCATTCCGGCGGGGGTCTTGATCAGCCTGATCGCTGCCCCTGTGTTTGGCGCTCTGGTGGTTTGGCCCGCGCGCCGCATGGCACAGGATTACTGGGCGCTGATCACCCTTGGCCTCGCTGAAATATTCCGCCTGCTGATGATGAATGTTCCTGCCCTCGGCGGCGGAGTCTACGGCCTCTCGGTCACACGGATGCCGGGCTGGAGCATCTCGTTCAGCCTGACACTGGCCCTGCTCGCGGTCGCCTATGTCATCTCGGAACGTGTCATAAGATCTCCGCTTGGACGCATGCTGAATGTCATCCGGGAGGATGAAATCCTAGCCTCCACCCTCGGGCGTGATCCATTCCGCTATCAACGCAGTATCGTAATGCTCTCTTGGGTGCTCGCGGGTCTGGCAGGCAACCTCTATGCCCATGTTACCGGCTATGTGCATGAATCGTCCTTCATGGTGATCGAGACGTTTGTAATCTGGACCGCAATGATCCTTGGCGGTGCCGGACGCACCATCGGCGTCATCGCGGGCGCGTTCTTTGTTCAGGCGCTTACCACTTCGACGCGGTTCATCGCACAATGGACAGATCTTCCATCAGACGTTGTCGCCAACCTACGTCTGGCACTCGTCGGGTTGGTGTTGGTGTTGATGATCGTCTACCGCCCTGCCGGTATTTTTGCGGAACGGAGGGCGCGCCATGTCGCTGAAGATTAAGAACCTCACCGTCCGCTTTGGCGGACAAACCGCCGTCGATGATGTTTCGCTGGATGTCCCTGCTGGCCAAATCACCGGCCTCGTAGGCCCCAACGGGTCAGGTAAATCTACAGTAATGAACGCAGCTACCGGGGTGCTGGTGCCTGACCGCGGCAGCATCCACATCAAAGACAAACTGCTGCACCCGGGTCGCCCAGGCGATACCGCCAGAGCTGGCCTTGGCCGAACCTTTCAAATTCCGCGTCTCGCCCGCCGCCTCACGGTATTTCAGAATCTGCTGGCGGGTGCGCGCGACCAACCGGGCGAACAGCTGTTCAGCCTATTCTTCCGGCCCCGCCGCGTCGCGGATGCCGAACGCTCCATTGAAAAACGCGCCCATGCCATCCTCAAGCGCATCGGCCTTGCGGCAAAACTGAACACCCTCGCCGGCGAATTGTCTGGTGGGCAGCAAAAGCTGTTGACCATGGGGATGCTGTTGATGAGCGATTGCAAGGTTTTGCTTCTTGATGAGCCCGCCGCCGGGGTCAATCCCGCTTTGATCGAAGAGCAGATCCTTCTCTTGCAATCGCTGCGCGATGAGGGGCGGGCGATCCTGCTGGTAGAACACAACATGGGCATGATCTCGCGGCTATGCGACAGCGTTTGTGTGCTGGATTCAGGAATAAAGATCGCTCATGGCGATCCCGAAACGGTGCAGCGCGATCCTCGCGTTATTGCGTCCTATCTTAGCATGCAGCCCGAACAGGCACCTGCCAAGAGTCAGGAGGCCCACCAATGACCAGTCGGCACACCACCAGCCTCTCCCTAACCGATGTCGATGCGGGGTACGGTAAGGTCGCGATCCTCAGTCGGCTCTCTTTTGCGACCGACCCGGGCGGAATACTGACCATCCTTGGCGCCAACGGCAGCGGCAAATCAACCTGCCTGAAGGCCTTGATGGGGCTTGCCAGCCTCACCGGCGGGACCATTCGCCTTGGGGATGAGGACATCACGAAAATGCCTGTCCATCGCCGCGTGTCGCTTGGCCTTGGCTATGTTCCACAGGTCGACAACGTGTTCGGCGATCTTTCGGTTGATGACAACCTGCGCATGGGGGCGTTCCTGCATCCGCAGGAAACGCCGGCACTGCGCGAACAGGCGCTGGAGTTGTTTCCCCAGTTAAAGCCACATCTGCGCAAAGCCGCCCGTCTCCTTAGCGGCGGCGAGCGCCGAATGCTCTCCATTGCGCAGACTCTGATGATCAAGCCCCGCATTCTCCTGATGGATGAACCGAGCAGCGATCTGTCGCCCAAACTGGTCGAAGAGGTCTTCGCCTGTATCACTGACCTGCGAGAACGGATGGGCATTCCGGTGCTGCTGGTCGAACAGAATGTCACCCACGCCCTGCGCATCGCTGATCGCGTTATTGTCCTCGCCGAAGGAAGCAAGGTGCTGGACCGCCCAACCGAGGCAGTGACACTTGACGAACTTGGCGAAATTTTCCTCGGCCGTCATCCGGTGACGGCGCAACAAGATTAAACGAATAAGGTCAAGAAAGAGAAATCAGATGATCGTATCGCACGTTGACAACATCAAAGGCACCGATGCCGACGCCTCCGGCCCTGGATGGCGCTCTCTCCGTTTCGGTCTGAAGAGCGATAAGCTCGGCTTTACCATGACCGAAACGACAATCGATGCCGGGGTCGACCATATCCTTTGGTACAAGCACCACATCGAAGCAGTCTATGTCATCTCCGGCGAGGGCGAGATCGAGAATTTTGAAACCGAAGAGATACATCCGATCAAACCCGGCTCTTTCTATGCGCTGAATGACAACGATCGCCATCGCTTTGCGTCCTTCACCGAAATGAAACTGATTTGCACTTTTGATCCGCCCCTTAGCGGGCGCGAAACGCACGATGAGGATCGCAGTTACTTGCCTGATCTCTGATCAGGCAAGTAACCCTTACAAACCATGTCCATTACGGGTGTATGGTACTGGGGGCTGTTGCAGGTTTCAGGGCGCGGTGCACAGGAAGATGTTTGAGCGGCGAAATGCGGGGCATGATCTACCTCAAGAACCTGAGATTCGTCAAATGGACCGATAATGCAACAGTCCAGGCGGCGGCACTGCCAACCGATGGTGTGATGCCGGACAGGGATCTGGTGGGTATCGTCAGACCCTGATCCGGCGATCGGGCAGGGGGGCTATTGCCGGGGCGTCAGTTCCAACTCTTGCCAGATGGTCGAAAAGAGCTGTTGGTATTCCGGCCGGTCACGCACCGTGACAGGGTCAACATCCTCATTGCCCCAAGGGGTTTCGTGGATTGTTTTGACGGTGGCAGGCCGGTTTGTCAGGACGACGATCCGGTTCGCCATAGAGATCGCCTCGCCAATGTCATGGGTGATCAGGATCACGCTGCGCCCTTCGTCGCGAATGATGCGTTTGACATCCGCCTGCAGCAGGATGCGGGTCTGAAAGTCCAGAGCGGAAAAAGGTTCGTCCAGCAGGATGACATCGGGATCAAAGGCCAGTGTCCGCATCAAGGCGGCGCGCTGGCGCATCCCGCCGGACAGGCCCGAGGGTTTGGACCGCTCAAAACCCGTCAGCCCGTAGCGGTCGATCAGCTCTTGCGCCCGTTCACGCGCGCGGACTTTGGGCACGCCCCGGATCTCCAGCCCAAGTGTGATGTTGTCGATCACGCTGCGCCAAGGCAGCAGCAGGTCTTTTTGCAGCATGTAACCGACATGGCCGGTGGCTTTTGAAACCTGCGTCTCGCCCACGGTGACGTGGCCGCCCTGCAAGGGGATCAGCCCGGCAATGGCGTTGAACAAGGTGGTCTTGCCGCAGCCCGACGGGCCGACCAGCGCAAGGATTTCGCCTTGGCGCAGATCCAGCGTGATGTCGCGGACGGCCTCGACGGGATGATCGCTGTGTTGGTTGTAGACGACGCGCGCGCTTTGGGCGGTCAGGACGGTGGGGGCAGGGGTCATGCGTGGCCTCCTTTGAGGAAATCCATGGCAATGGCGTTGAATTCGTCCGGCAGGATCTGGCTGGCTGCATGTGCGCCGTCTTGCATGATCGACAGCGACGCATTGGGGATTGCCGCTGCAAGCGCTTCGGAGAAATAGGCCGGGGTGAGGTGGTCGTTGGCGACCCCCATGACCAGCACCTGATGGGGGATTTTCGGCAGGTCGGCGCTGCGGTCAAAGGCCAGCAGCGCGTCGATCCGGCTGGCCATGATGCCGACATCGTGGTGGCCGCCATAGACGCCGCTTTCGCCGCTTTCGATCTGGTCGATGTTGTCGCGAATCCACCAACTGGGGTGCAGGAACAATGGCGTCGCCTTGATGTAGGCCTCTGGTCCGGCGGTCATCAGCAACTGTTTGCGGGTTTCAAAGCAGCGGCGGAAAAAGCCGTCGGCGGTGGTCCAGCCCGAGGCAAGGATGATCCGCCCCAGCCGGTCCGGGTGATCCAGCGCGATGACCTGCGCAATGGCCGCGCCGGTGGAATGGCCGATGAAATCCGCCTGCTCGATGTCCAGCGCGTCCATCAGCGCCAGAGTGTCCTCGGCCATCTGCTCGACCGAGTATTTGATCTGCGACCGGCTTGACCCGCCGGTGCCGCGATGATCGTGCAGAATGACGCGGAACTGTTTGGAAAAGGGGGCGATCTGGGGGGCCCAATAGGCCCCGATCCCGCCCAGTCCAGCGACCATCATCAGCGGCCGACCCGTGCCGTGTTCCTCGTAGTATAGCGTTTCGCCGTCAGGAAGGATGAGTTCGGACATTTTAGTGCTCCAGGTCGATGAAACGTTCAAGGCGCGCGACGATGGCCTCTAGCAAAAGCGCCATGATCATGAGGCTGAAGATGCCCACCCAGACCGCGTTCAGGTCGTAAAGCTGGCCTGCGTAGTAAACCATGTAGCCAAGGCCCTCTTCGGCAGAGATGTATTCGCCGACAACGGCCCCGATCAGCGCAAAGCCGACGTTGAGACGCAGGGCCGAAACGATCCACGGCACGCTGCCGGGGACGACGATGGTGCGGAAGGTCTGCCACGGGGTCGCGCCCAGCGATTTCATCAGCCGGATCAGGTCGGGGTCGATTTCCTGAGAGCCTTTGTGCGCCTGAAGGAAGGCAACGATAAAGGTGATGATCGACGCGATGGCGATCTTGCTTTCCATTCCCAGCCCGAACCAGACGATAATCAGCGGTGCCAGCGCGATCTTGGGCACCCCGTTCAGGGCGATCATGTAGGGGTGCAGGATCTTGGCCCAGAGCGGTGAAAGCCACAGTAAAAGACCCCCGGCGCTGCCCAGCGTGCAGCCAATGATAAAGCCAATCACAACCTCTTGGCCTGTCACCCAGAAATGTCGCAGCAGACTGCCGTCAGCGATCAGGCTGATGAAGGATTGCAGCACCCCCAAGGGGGTGCCGTAGATAAAGGGTTTCAGCCAGCCGACCCACAGACCGATCTGCCAAAAGGCGATCAGGGCAAGCAGGACGCCCGCCTGATACGCGCGGATGCGCAGGGCCTCGCCCAGATTGCTGCGTTGTCTGGGCGGGGAGGGGGCCTTGGCGGGGGGCTCTGTTTCGACTGCCATGGTCATCCGGGCTGTCCGAAGTAGGCGGTGGTGGCGATTTCGACCAGCAATTCTTCGCGGACCAGTTCCGCGATGATGCAGTAGCGCGCGGGCGGGTTTTTCCCGAAATATTCGGCGTAGACCTCATTGAAGGCGGCATAATCATCGCGGTTCTTGAGAAAGATCGCGTTGTAGCAGATGTCTGACAGGTCGCCGCCAGAGGCTTTGACCACGCGCAGGATCTCTTCGATGACATAGCGTGTCTGGGCTTTGACATCGCCCTTGTGCAGGCTTTCGCCATTTGGCCCAAGGGCAAGCATACCCGCGACGTATAGGGTGTCGCCGACACGTGAGCCGGGGACAAAGGGGGCAATGGGCGTCGGCGCGCCTTCGGGAATGACGGGAGTGAACATTGGCATGTCTCCTTTTGTATGGGCTTGGTCGGTGCGCTTAGCTGGTCAGCGTTGCGGTCACTTCGTCCAGCGTGGTGGTCCAGCCAAAGAAAGTGCGGATGGCAAAGATCGTGGCGTCCTGCATCTGGGACGGGCCCGCCTGAAGACAGCAGTCCTCGACCATGACGGGGTGGTATTCCAACCCAAAGGCATCGCGGATCGTGGTTTCGACGCAGACGTTGGTGGCGACGCCGCAGACCAGCAAGGTCTGGATCCCGCGCGACCGCAGGATCGAATCCAGCGGCGTGTTCACAAAGCCCGAGTACCGCGACTTGGGCACCAGAATGTCACCTTCTTTCACCTCTAGCGCGTCAATCAGGGCGTAATCCCAGCCGCCTTTGGCCAGCAATTGCCCCTTGAGTTCGGGGCGTTCCCGCATCAGGCGCAAGGCGTTCGATTTCGCCTGATTGACCGAGGTCGGGCCGCCGGCCTCGACATAGTCCGGGTCCCAGCCATTTTGCAGGAACACCACCTGCACGCCGCTGTCCCGGCAAAGCTGGGTCAGGGTTGCGACATTGCTGTTGACCGTTTCGGCGCCGGTCAGGTCGAACCCGGCCAGATCCAGATAGCCCCCGTGCGAGGCATAGGCGTTCTGCATGTCCACGACGATCAGCGCCGTTGTGGTCGGGTCCAGACTGACCGTCTGGGGCAGCGCCGGCAAATCCAGCCGGCGCGCTTGGGAGTCTTGCATCATGACAGGCCGAACTCCTTGGCGGCTTTTTCCGCAAAACTGCTGTCGACCATCTGCGCGTAGGGCAGGTTGGCGCGCAGCGTGCCTGCGCCGCTTTCGTGCGCGACCAGCGTGGCCCATTCCTGTTCGGTGATGACCGGGTTGCGCGGCACCAGCGGCACATCGCCAAAAAAGCGCGGGCGGGCGGCGGCGATCACGGCCGGATCGACTGTCGGGAATTCCTCTGCCGCCACGTCGATAAAGACCTGTTCGTCCTCGTGCAGCATACGCTCGGCCTCGGCGATGGCGTTGCAGTAGGCCTGTACCGCCTCGGGGCTGGTTTCCAGAAAATCACGGGTGACAAAGGTCGAGGAAAAGACCGCCGGGCCAAGCGCCTCGCCCAGAGAATAGACCACGTCCAGATCGAACTGCGTCGCGCCGATCGAGGCGTCCCATTCAAAGACGGTCGCATAATCCGCGCGCCCGTCTGCAACCGCCTGAAGCTGCGCACCAAAGGGCAGGGACATCCATTTTACATCGCTTTCGGGGTCGAGGCCCGCCTGTTTCATGGCGTAATAGGGCGTGGTGTAGGTGTTGGAGGGGAATTTCAGCGTGGCGATTGTCTTGCCCGCGAAATCCTGTGGCCCGGCAAAGGTCGTGCCCTTTTTGGCCACCACCCAGACAGAGATCATCCCGGCGATCTTGGCGATATTGACCATCTCGGCGCCCTCGACGGTCGCGTTGATCGACATGCCTGTGCCGGTGACGGCGAAATCGGCGGCCCCGGACAGCAGCGCGGGCACCGGCTGTGCAATGCCGCCAGCGGTTTTCAGGTCCGGGGTCATTCCATGCTTGTCAAACAGGCCGCGGTTGATGGCGACGTATAGAGGCATGTACAGCCCAAGGTGGATGGCCTCGGAAATGCGGGCGGGTGTGGCGGCCTGCGCCATGCGGGGCAGGGTGAGGCCGGCACTGGCGGCTGCGCCGGCCAGGCCTAAGACAAAGCTCCGCCGGTCCGTGGACGATAGCGTCATGGACAACTCCTGTTGGTTCGATCTGGAAACCGGCCTTGGAAAGATGTTTTCCGACCGGATGTTTGCAGCTTACCTCAGGAGGGTGTTTCGAAAAGTGCTGATGTGGCACGACGGCGTTGCGCTGTGCGCAACATGTCTAGACGGGCGCCCCAATCGCCGAGAAATGCGCAGTCAGGGCCGTCAGAAGTGCTTTGGCCGCAAATGACAGCTCTCGGTCACGGTGAACGCAGACAGTCACGCGCGCGGCGTCCAGATCGGGACAGTCCAGCGACAGCGCCCGCAGCCGGTTGGCGGCGATGTCCTTGCGCACCATAAAGGCCGGCATAAACGCGACGGCGTCCCCATTCATCGCGACCCTTTTGGTCAGCTCGATGGAATTGGTGTTCATCGCGATCTGCTGTTTGCCAGAGGCCCGTGCAATCGCCGAGTCCACCATTCGGCGCATCCCGAAGGATTGCTCTGGCAGCGCCAAAGGCCATTTCAGGACCGTATCCAGCTTCAGGCTGCCTTGCACGGCGAACTGTTCTAACGGGTGCCCCGGCCGAACAAGACAGCAGATCGGTTCGACGTGTTCGGTCACCACGCCAATGTCGTTTCGGTGCGGGCCGTTGAAGGTGATGCCAATGTCCGCCACGTCGTCCAGCAAGGCACCAACGATGCCATCGGTGGAATCCAGCCGGATTTCAAAACCGATCTGCGGGTATTGCGCCATGAAGTCGTTGACGACGGCGGGCAGAAATTCTGCGACCAACCCCTCGGCGGCATAAAGCGTCACCTGGCCGCGCCGCAGTCCGCGCAGATCGTCGATGGCGTCCCGGACCCGATCAAGATCGCGAAAGGTGCGGTGCGTTTGCCGCGCCAATAGCGTTCCTGCCGCTGTCAGCGTCATGCCCTTGCGGCTGCGTTCAAAAAGCGGCGCGCCGAATTGATGCTCTAGTCCTGCAATCCCGCGACTGACAGAGGAGGCCGTGACATGCAATGCCTCGGCGGCACGCCGGATTGATCCGGCACGGGCGGTTTCGTGAAAGTAGCGAAGGGCCGTGAATTCCATGTCGCAGATATGCACGGCGGCGGGTTGGTTGTCACCGGTCCATAATTCATGGCGGCGCGGGCTCTAGTAAGGCGGCGCGCGCACTTGAGAAGAGGGGGGTGTTCATTCGGGGATGCCGAAACGTCATGGCAAAAGCCGGTGTTGTCACATTCACTCGCCCAGTTTGCGAGATTGGGTGCTGATCGGACATCAAGGGACGTTTGCCGCGACCTTCACCACGACTTTGCACAGGCTCAAGCTGGCCCGGGCCTGCGAATTCGGCCGGTATGATCCGCGCAACTTAACAGATAATTTGCGGCTGCCTCGATATCGGCGATGGTCTCCGATTCGGATGTTTCCGCGTCTCCGGCTGCGATGGCCTCGACAATCCGTTCGTGATGGTCAGAACCGCGCAGCGTGAGGACGTATTCCGGGATCACATAAGTCAGGATCGGACCGGTGCGCAGCCACAGATTTTCAATGATCTCGTTGAGCAGCGGCACTCCGGCATTGCCATAGATCGTGAAATGGAAATCGCGATGTACATCCAGGTAACCCGAAAGATCGCGGTCACGGATCAGCCGTCGCATGGTGTCGAGCTGTTCGCTTAGGTTGGTAACCAATTCGGGGGTGACGCGCTGAGCAGTCTCGCGTGCGGCGCGCCCTTCTAACTCTGTCCGAATCAGAATGATCTCACGCAACTGCAGAGCGGCCACATCAGGCACGACCGCCGCGTTGCGCGGACCCGCGTCCAGCACGCCCTGCGCGACCAGATGGTTTACCGCGTCGCGGACCGGCGTGACCGAGGTGCCGAACATTTCCGACAAAGCCCGCAGGGTCAGCGTCTCGCCCGGTTCGAACCGGCCGGCAAGAAGCGCATTCTTTATCTGGTGATGCACCCGCGTCCATAGGGGAGCATTGTCCAGCTTATTAAAGGGGGTCGCCATTTTCATCATCACACGGGCCTTCTGTCGGCAGTCACTGATACATCCACGCCGGGGGTTTGACAAATGTTTTGCATCATGTTTGTTATAACACACAACAGGGAGGAAAGACATGTTGATAAATTCGATTCTTCGCGCCGCCACCGTTGCACTTGCAGCGACCTTCGTCGCCGGCCCCGGCATGGCGCAGGACTATCCCAGCAAGGAAGTCAGATGGGTGATCCCGTGGAATGCGGGTGGGTCCAACGACATCATGGCGCGCTACCTGCAGCCGATTCTGGAGGAGCAGGGTGTTTCAGTCGTGATTGAGAACCTGCCCGGCGGCACCGGGGCGGTCGGCATGGGCGCTGTCGCCACCTCGCGAGCTGACGGCTACACCATCGGCAACGGAACCAGTTCGACCTTGTCAATCATTGCACAGGGCAAGGCACCGCTCAGCAATGACGATTTCACCAACGTGATCCGTGTGTCGGTCGATCCGCTGATCCTGGTGGTTCCTGGTGACAGCGAGATCGACACGCTTGACCAGTTTCTTGCGCACATGAAGGACAACCCGGGCGACGTGACGATCGGCACGCCGGGCACCAACAACCTGAACCATATCTTTGCAGCAATGACGGCGCGGGGCGCTGGAGTCGACTATCGCCATGTGCCGTTCCCCGGTGGTTCGCGCGTGATCGCCGAATTGATGGGGAACCAGATCCAGGCCGGTGTGCTGAAGCCGTCTGAAACCATCGAGCAAATTCAAGCCGGCGAACTGAAACCATTGGGCGCTTTCTCGAACGAACGGCTGGAAATCTTGCCGGACATACCGACCTTTGGCGAAGCGGGCGTGGATGTCTTCCCCTACGGTCCAGTGGTGCAGATGGCCTACATTCAGGCGCCCGCAGGGCTTGACCCCGAAACCGAAAAAGCGCTGGCCGACGCCTTTGAGGCGGCCCTGACCAGCGAGCAGTTCCGTGAGTTCGCGGACAAAAACGGCTTTGTCATCGACCCGCTGCGCGGTGATGAGCTGGACGCGGAAGTTGCAGGCGTTGCCGGGGCCATCGCCGAAGTGGCGAAGCAGGTCTTCGCGGAGTGATCCGTCCTGCCTTGTAGTTCCTTGTCAAAGTACCACGCGACCGGCGCACTGCCGGCGCGTGGCCATCAGGAAGACCAACAACATGCCGACTCTTAATCTCGTCGCGAGCATCGCGACAAGCGCGCTGCTTGTCGGGTTGTCCTTGTTTCTCGCGGGGCCTGCGTTCGATCTGCCCGGTCTGGGTCCGAAAGGTGGGTTGCGGGCGGGGACTTTGCCGCAGTTTGTCGTGGTCGTCGTCATCGCCTTGGCCGTGCTGTCGGTCATCAATGATGTCGTCAAGTGGCGCGCCGACCGTCGGCCGGGACACATGCCCGAACAACCCTTTGCGCCGGTCCGCCAGGTGGTGGCAGTCGGAGGCAGCGTTCTGGTGTTGCTCGCGGCCTATGTCTTTGCCTGGGGTCCATTGCCGTTCCCGCTGATTTCATTCGTCTTCTTCACGGCTGTGGGCGCCATCCTGTCTCCACCCACCGAACGCACCCTGCGAGGCTACTCAAAGATAGCGCTTACCGGGCTGCTGTTTTCCACCGGGGTCTGGCTGATCTTTACTTTTGTCCTGAACGTCCCGCTGCGGTGATCCCATGGAAATTCTAAACAATCTTGCCGTTGCCTTTGGCAACGAACTTTCAAGCCCGTTGTCGTTGGGGTTGATCCTTGTTGGCGTCATGGTCGGGTTCACCTTCGGGGCGACCCCCGGACTGACGGCCACGATGGGCGTCGCATTGTTCATCCCGCTGACATTCCCGCTGCCGCCGGACATGGCGATCAGCATGATGATCGCGCTTTACTGCGGTTCGATGGCGGGCGGGGCGATTCCGGCCATCCTGATAAACATTCCGGGCACCCCCTCGGCAGTGGTCACAACCATCGATGGCTATCCGATGACCAAGAACGGCCGCGCGGTCGAGGCCTACGGATGGGCATTGGTGGCCTCGGTCGTGGGCGGCGTGGTGGCCTGGGTGGCGCTGGTCAGCCTTGCCCCGGCATTGGCTCGCTTGGCGCTCAAGCTTGGCTCGGCGGAATATGCCGCCGTTGCGTTTCTGGGGCTGGCGATCATCTCTTCGGTGGTCCCGGCTCCGCTGGTCAAAGGTGTGTTGGCCACAGTCATCGGCCTTGGCCTTTCGGTCGTCGGCTTTGACCAGATCACCGGGCAAGGGCGCTGGACCTTTGACAGCCTTCAGTTGACCCGCGGGATCGGGATCATGCCGGCCCTGATCGGGCTGCTGGTGATCCCCGAACTTATGATGACGCTGTTTCAGCGAGAGGCGCATGCCGAGGCACCAAAGACGGTCAAGGGCATGTTCCCGACGCTTGCCGGCTTTCTTGGTCAACTGGTGAACATGATACGCTCGTCGGTGATCGGGGTCGTGACCGGGATCATTCCCGCCCTTGGCGGCAGTGTCGGTGCCCTGATCGCCTACGATCAGGCCAAGCGTTTCTCGAAAAACCGCGACAACTTTGGCAAGGGCGAACCCGAAGGTGTCGTCGCCTCTGAAAGCGCCAACAACGGTGTGACCGGCGGCGCGCTGATCCCGCTTCTGACGTTGGGCATTCCCGGCGATACGGTGACGGCGATGCTCCTCGGTGGCTTGATGATCCACGGCCTGCAACCGGGGCCGCGCCTGTTCGATACCAGCGGCGACATCGTGTGGAATATCCTTGCAGCCGTGCTGCTGGCCAACATGGCGATCATCATCGTCGGCGCGATCGGGTTCCGCTTCTTTGTGCGGGTTCTGGATGTGCCAAAACATCTGTTGGCGCCCGCGCTGTTCGTTCTGGCCGTAGTTGGAACCTACTCGCTGTCGAACAGCTGGTTTGATGTGGTCATCATGCTGGGCCTCGGTGTTTTTGGCTTTCTCGCCACGCTTGGATCCATCCCCGTCTATCCCATGGTGATCGGGGTCATCCTTGGGCCCTTGCTGGAATCGGAAACCAGGCGCGCATTGGTCATCAGCGGCGGCGACTGGACGACATTCCTCACACGACCTGTCTCGGCCGTGCTCGTGACGGTCGCAATCGCGATCCTCATCGGCCCGACCATCACGAAATTCCTCCGACGCCGTTCCGGCGGCGCGGACCCGGAAACTCAACCCATCGACTCTAGGAGAGAACATGAAGATTAAGAAGGTAACCTGCCATTGGCTGAGCGCGCCTGTCGAACGCCCATTCACGTCGTCGCGTGGCTGGCTTTACAGCACACGCAACACCTGCCTGGTCGAGATCGAGACCGACGATGGCGTCGTCGGATGGGGAGAATGCTATGGCCCCTCTGCCGTTGCCAAGGCGTTTATCGAGACGCAACTGGCCGGCCAGATCATCGGCAGGGATCCGTTTGACGTCGAGGTGATCTGGGAACACCTTTACAATCGCATCAAGGACTACGGTCAAACAGGGATGGCCATCGCGGCGATCAGCGGTATCGATATCGCGCTGTGGGACATCATCGGCAAGGTCACCGACAAGCCTGTTCACAAGCTGATTGGCGGCGCGTTCCGCAACGAGGTTCAGGCATACGCCACCGGCCTGTATTTCATCGACATGGACCGGGTGACCGAGGAAGCCGTCGAAGAGGCTCAGAAATTCGTCTCGGAAGGCTTTCGGGCCATCAAGATGAAAATTGGCCTGGGGTCGCTGCAAAAGGACATCGACCGTGTCGCCGCCGTACGCGACGCCATCGGCCCCGATGTGCGCCTCATGGTCGACGCCAACCACTGCTACTCGGTGCCGAACGCGATACGCCTCGGTCGCAAGCTCCAAGAATTGGATATCGACTGGTTCGAAGAACCGATTTCACCCGAGGACATCGACGGCTACGTCGAGGTATCGCGCGCGCTCGATATGGCCGTGGCGGGCGGTGAGAACGACTTCACCCGTTTCGGTTTTCGCGACAAGATCGTGCGCAAGGCGATGGATATTGTACAACCCGACGTCTGCGCTGCGGGCGGACTGACCGAATGCAAGAAGATCGCCGCCATGGCCAGCGCACATGGTGTCGAATGCGTGCCGCATGCCTGGGGGTCAGCGGTTGGCCTTGCCGCGACGATCCACTTTCTCGCGTCGCTTCCGGATCAGCCTCCATGCCTTGTGCCACAACCTGTCCTGCTGGAGTTCGAGCAAGAGGAAAACCCCTTCCGCGACTTTCTGGCCAAAGAGCCGATCGTACAGAAATCCGGCGTGGTTGCCGTGCCGGGCGGACCCGGGTTGGGGATCGAGGTCGATCGCGATGTTATCCAGAAATACCGGGTGGCCTGATGCGCTTTGTCACCTTCAACGAAGGCGGTCGCACGCGCGCCGGCGTGCTGACAGGGCAGGCTGACGACGATTCAGCCGAGCAGGGCGAGGTATTGGACCTCGCCCACCACACCCTCAAGGATTGCTTGGGCGGTGTCGCGCCCGACCTGCTTGAAATGGTGTCGGCGGGCCTTGATCCGATCGCCCGGCGCCTTGCCGCGCTGGGGCAGCCTTCGGCATCGGCCTGTTTGCCCTTGCAGACAGTTCAGTTGCTGGCACCGCTGCCGAACCCGCCCCGTATCGTGGGCGCGGCACACAACTACACCTGCGCCCTGAAAGAGCGCGGCGTGCCCGCACCAAAAGCACCGGTTCTGTTCGAAAAGTCCGCCTTGACCGTCATCGGCCCGGGCGCGACCGTGATACTGCCCGAAGGCGCAGGAGGGATCACCTACGAGGCCGAATTGGCCGTGGTCATCGGTCGCCGCGCCAAGGAGATCACCCCGCAAGAGGCGATGGAATTCGTGGCAGGCTACACGCTGTTCAACGACATCAGCGCGTCCGAGATCATCCGCGCCGATGGCAGCTTTGACCGGGGCAAGAACTTTCCGACATTCGGACCGATGGGGCCGTGGCTTGCCACACCTGACGAGGTGAACCCGAGCGGAGGCCATCGCGTGACACTCGAGGTGGACGGCGTTTACCGTCAGGATGGAACAACAGCCGATCTGCTGTTCGGCGTGGCCGAGCTGATCTCCCGCCTCTCACACGCCTCCGCGCTGGAGCCGGGCACGGTGATCGCCACAGGCACGCCCGCCGGTGTTGCCCCCGTCCAGACTCCACCAACATGGCTTGAGCCCGGAACAGTCATGACCGTCGCCATCGAAGGGCTTGGGCAGCTTGTCAATCCGGTTGAAAATGGGAGATCCGTCAATGTCGGATGACATCGTACTTCTTACCAATCCGATCCATCCCGACGGTGAAAAAATCCTCCAGGGGCACGCCCGACTGATCGTCGCGCCTGACACGCAGCCCGACACGTTGCGGCGCTTGGCACAGGACGCGACCGGCATCATCGTTAGGGCGCAAATGCCTGAGGATATCGCCGATCATGCGCCGCGACTGCGGGGCATGGTGCGACACGGCGTTGGGCTGGATTTTATCCCCGTCGCTCGTGCCACCGAACGTGGCATCGTCGTGGCGAACCTGCCCGGCAGCAACACGGATTCAGTGGCTGAGTTCGTCATCGCAGCGCTTCTTAACCTTCGAAGGCCGCATGCCCGCTTTGACTCCGCACTGCGCGCCGAAGGCTGGGACAAAGCGCGAGCCGCAGCAGGCAGCAACTCCGAGGTCCGTCGCAGCGTACTGGGCGTTGTCGGAGTGGGCGCGATCGGGTCAAGGGTGGCACAGATCGCCGGAAACGGCTTTGGTATGCGGGTTCTGGGAGCATCGCGCCGCAGCGCCATGCCTGAAGGCGTCGAAGAGGCAACTCTGGACAGACTTTTCGCCGAAGCGGACGCCGTGGTCCTGAGTTGCGCGCTGACCGACGAAACTCGGGGCTTGGTGGATGCGCAGCGACTGGCTTTGATGAAGCCCGGTGCAGTGCTGATCAACGTTTCGCGTGGGCCTGTCGTGGACACGTCGGCGCTTGTCGCGGCGCTGAAAGAGGGGCGGCTGGCTGGGGCGGCTCTTGATGTGCATCAGACCCACCCGCTGTCACCCGACGACGACGTGTTTTCCTGCCCCAACCTGCTGCTGTCCCCGCATGTCGCCGCAATCACTGCAACCAGCATGCGGGCAATGAGCGTCGGCGCCGCCGAGGAGATGCGCCGCATCCTGTCTGGCGAAAGCCCCGTCAATTTCGTCAATCCGGAAATTCGCGGCGCGTGACGCCGAAAGCCCTAAGGAGACTTCAGTTCACATGCGTATCACCGAAATCAAGGCGGTTCCCGTCTCGTTCCGTGTTCCTCAGGGGCAGAATGTTCGGCTGGGTATCGGGCGCGCGGTCAAGCGCGATGCGGTTCTGGTCAAGGTATCGACCGACGAAGGGATCACCGGCTGGGGCGAGGCACACCACGGGCGCTGCCCCGGCGCAATCGCCAAGCTGATCGACACCACCATGCAAGAACTGGTGCTGGGTGCCGACCCTCTGGATTCAAACGGCGTCTGGGCAAAGGTGTACCGGATGCAGCTTGCCAGTCACGGGATGGGCGCGGCGGCGGCGATGGCTCTTTCGGGCATCGACATCGCCCTGTGGGATATTCGCGGCAAAGCGGCCGGATTGCCGATCTACCGCCTGCTCGGCGGCGGTTCGCGTCCGACACCCGCATATGCGGGCGGTATTTCTCTTGGCTGGCAACCGCCCGAAAGTCTGGCCGACGAGGCGCAGGAATACGTCGGAATGGGCTACCGTGCGCTGAAACTTCGGGTCGGCGACAGTGCTGCGATCGACGTGGCGCGGGTAAGCGCGGTACGGCAGGCGGTCGGCGACGAAATCGACATACTGGTCGACGCCAATACCGGCTATTCGCTGGACGACGTGCGCCGAGTCATGCCCGCCTACCAAGAGCTGGGCATCGGCTGGCTGGAAGAGCCGTTTCCCCCGCATGATTATCGCGACTATCGGCACGCCGCCGAATACGGCACGGTCCCTCTCGCCGCAGGTGAGAACCATTTCACGCGGTTCGAGTTTACCCGGATGATTGACGACGGCGTGGTCCGCTTTGCCCAGCCCGACTTGTCCAAGGCAGGCGGCGTCACCGAATGCGCCCGCATCGCAACCATGTGTTCCGCGTGGAAGATGAGCTTCAACCCGCACACTTCGGCGACCGGAATCAATATGGTTGCGTCGATCCACATGCTGTCCGCGGTGGACAACCCCGGCTACTTCGAAGGCGATCTTGCCCGGCACAATCCGTTCCGGGACGAGGTCTGCGGCACGCCCTACGAAATCGACGCAAGCGGCTGTGTATCGCCAAAAGACAAACCGGGCCTTGGGGTGGAAATCAATGAGGCCTTTGTCGAGGCGCATCCGTTGATTGAGGGGCCCTGCTACGTCTGAAGGAGACTGTTTCACTAATTCCGAGCGGACCGACCTCAAAGGCTTCAGGGACGGCTCACATCGCCAAGCCGAAGACCTCGTGGGCGAGGTCTTCGGCTTGGACGCCAGATTTCATGTTGCGACATGTCTGTTCTTGATGGTTCGGGTGGCTTCGAGGCAGCGGAGGGGCTGTTTGGCTGACGGGAGGGATAGAAAGCTCTTTTGACACCCGAGGACTGGATCGGAATTTTGCGGTAGATCGACCGAACCAAAAAAGGGCGGGCGACATCAGCGAGGCTCAGGATGCATTGATCGTGGTCGCACTGTGTGATTCACGTCTTCGATACCGGAACTGTAGTATGACTGCTCTTTTCTGGCTGAACGACGCTCAGGTGGGACGTCTGGAACCTTTCTTTCCGATGTCGCACGGGAAGCCCCGGCTTGATGACGGGCGGGATTTGAGCGGAATTATCTTCATCAACCTGAGCTACGCCCAGAAATTCGGACACTGACGTAAGCCGCGACTTGTAGTCTGTTGGTCTTCAATACGATGGAGATCAAAGAGGTCAAAACGGAAGCAACATCACCCAGCCTTTAAGACGAAGGTCGCGTTAGAGGCGCTGAGCCGCGATCTTCGATTACAGGATTGCCGGGGCACCGCCGCACCCGATTGCTGAACGCGGGTTTGAGTTTGTCAGAAATCGGTAATCAAATGGGGTGGTCTATCCGCCGTGCCGCTAACGTAATTGAACATTGCGACCGCGTTTCACTGAGCGAAACGGACTCTGTGCTGATCAAGTTGGCTCAATCGCAAGGGGGGGGACAGTGAACAAAACTATCAACCGACCTGCAAACCGCGCACCCCGCGCAATGAGAGAGGTGAGCCAAGTGCTTGAAAATAAATGGAGGCGAGTAGGAGAATCGAACTCCTGTACACGGATTTGCAATCCGTGTAATTTTGTTGATTTCATTGAATTTTCTCATAAAAAGAGATTATCAACGCCCGTGAAATATCAATGGGTTAACTGTCTAGTTGTAAAATGAAAACAGCATATAACGGACAGTAAAACCGCTTTCGCTGTTACGTAGTCTACTCTGATCGCGACATTTCGCAAAAAGATGTTTGCTGTCAAGTGATGAGGCCGATCTGCGAAAGGCGAGGAAAATGTCCCTCGCTCAAATCAACGCGGACCATAGCTATCTCCAAAGCATCACTAAGCGCCCCGAACAGCTGACATAAGTTCAGAAAAATCAGAAACGACATCATACTTCACGCGGTCATTTGGGACGCTGTTCGCGATCTCCGCGAAGAACTTTCTGGCGCACTTGATTTTCTCGCGCTCCAACTCGCGGAACTTGAGAGACGGCTGAGAGCCCTTTGTTTCCGCGACAAAATAGATGTGCTGAACCGCTTTCTCTTTGAAAGCTATCGCCCAGTCGGGGTTGTAGTCACCGACGGGCGTGGGGATCAGAAACCCCTGCGGTAGCTTCGAATAGACGACGATTTCTTTGCTTGTATCCAGGTCTTCGACAAATTTTCGTTCGACTCCGGATTCGACCACAGCATAATCGTAAATGTGGTTTCGCAACTTCCCGACGGCCTGCGTCAGGTCGGTGCCACTCTGGGTCGCGGGGAAAATATCTGTGTCGTATCTGTCGGCAGTTGCATCATATG
Organism: Antarctobacter heliothermus; assembly: GCF_002237555.1. NCBI lineage: Bacteria > Pseudomonadati > Pseudomonadota > Alphaproteobacteria > Rhodobacterales > Roseobacteraceae > Antarctobacter > Antarctobacter heliothermus. The sequence goes on from NZ_CP022540.1 coordinate 2,666,830, forward strand.
TCAGATGCTCGATGACAGTCGTGGCTTTCTGCTCCTTGATTATGCGTGAGGCTTCGGAGATGAACTGTTCCGGATTGGCCTGGAACGTCGAGAACTTCGCAGCACTCATTCCGGTTAAGATTTTCCCGATCGTCCCACGCGTCAAGTCCGCACCTTCGGCAAGTTTGCCGATGACATCATATGAAACAAGCGAGTGGGCAGAGCTGCTTTTTTCGCTGCGTATACCTGATTGCTTAAACGCAGCTCCGGATCGAAGTTGGGCCTCAGTCAGCTCATCCGAAAGTTTCCCTTCGGTGACGACGTATTGCAGAGGCGAGACAAACAGATTGCTATCCAAAGCATTGATGCAACGCTTGATGAGATCCTGGGAGTCAAATTCGACCTGATAGACAGCCTTCCGGTTGATGCGCTGCCAAAGTTCCTGAAACTCCTTCTTTTCGAAGTTCTTGTTTCGCGGGATCGCTTTGGGTTTGCGGCCATCGCCCACCATGCCCTCGAGCTGGCTTCCGTTGAAGACGGTATCGATCAGCTGCAGGATCTGTTCCTGTTGGTCGAGGAGTTCATCGGGTAATGAAGCCAGCGTGCCCGCCTCACGCGCGTCATGATACGCTTGCGTGATGCCATCGTTGTCATCGATGTAGTCGTTCTTGACGAGATAACGCTCGATGCGTTTGGCCATGTCCTTGGACACAGTGGTTTCACTTCCGTTGACCGTGATCGACTTACCCTCAAAGTATTCCGCGTTAGCCTGGCGCGGGCGCTCCGACAGGTTTTCGGCGATTTCTTTCTGAAGGCCGCCAACAAAGTCTTTGTAGCTTTCGCTAGCCACAACGGTCAGGACGTTGACGTCATGCACGGTTGCCGCGTGATCCATACGGTCGCCGTTCTTGTTGACCGAAATGCGGAGGCCCCGGCCGACCTCTTGACGACGCGATATGGTGTTGTCGCTGTGCTTGAGCATGCACATCACAAAGACGTTCGGATTGTCCCAGCCCTCGCGCAACGCGGAGTGGGAGAAGATGAACCGCGTCGGCTCTTCGAAGGAAAGCAGGCGCTCCTTGTCCTTCAGGATCAGATCGTAGGCTGAAACGTCATCAGTCAATCCGGCGAACTCGCCGCGCGCTTTGACCTTTGGATCAACCAGCTTGCCCTTCTTGTCGATCGAGAAATAGCCGTTGTGGGTTGCTCCGACGTCGATGCTGTCCAGATGCTTTCGGTAAGCCTCATCCTCCAAGGGCAGCTCGCCAAGGTATTCGGCTTTCAGCGCTTCGTATTCCTCTTCGAAGACGCGGGCATATTCGCCTTTTTCGTCCTCGGCGTCGTAGTCCCGATACTTGGCCACCTCGTCGATGAAAAACAGGGAAAGCACCTTGATGCCTTTGTCGAACAGCTGCTTTTCGCGCTCAAAGTGGGCCGAGATTGTCTCGCGGATCTGAATGCGGCGGATGTCGCGTTCGGTGATGTCGCCATTGGCTTCACCGGCTTTCAGAACGGCTCCGTTTGTGAAATGCACCTCGTCCACGCGTGCATCGATGTCAGAGACGACGAAGTCGAGATACTGATCAAGTCCCTTGGACAGGTCGAACAGATTGCGTCCTTTCTCAACCTTGCGCAGCACCCGCTTGATGCCCGAGTTGGTTTTTACTTCCATCTCAACCCTTGCAACGGGGTCGCTTTTGGAAATCTGGATGCCCTCAAGGTACAGATACGCATTCGTGCCGGTCAGACCCTTGGCCTGAATGCCGCGCACCTCGATCTTCTTGACTAGCTTTTGGCTGAACGCATCGACCGCATCCAGACGATGCACTTTGCTGTGGGTTGTCTTGTGGGTCGCAGAATAGCGCAGTATGAACAGCGGATTGAACTTGGGCAGGGCGTTCTGTGTCGCCGTGCCTTCCATCTTCTGCGGCTCGTCGAGGATCAGGATGGGGCGGTTCTTGGCAATCACATCGATTGGCTTACGCGACTGGAAATCATCCAGCTCTTCGTAGATCCGTCGGTTGTCGGCTCCTGACGCGTTGAAGGCCTGCACGTTGATCACCATTACATTGATGCCTGCGTCCGAGGAAAAGCTCTCCAGCTCGTGCAAACGCTTGGAATTATAAATGAAGAACCGTGCCTTCTTGCCGTAGCTTTCGACAAAATGCTCAGCCGTCATCTCCAGCGACTTGGCCACCCCTTCGCGGATCGCAATTGACGGGACCATGATGATGAACTTGGACCAGCCATAGCGCTTGTTCATCTCGAAGATGGACTTGATGTAGCAATAGGTCTTGCCCGTGCCGGTCTCCATCTCGATGTCGAGGTTGATGGCCGCGCCGGGTTTGTAGCTGGCGGGTTTCGTGCGGCCGTTTTGATCGACAAAGTGGGTCAGGCTCTCCGACAACGGCAGGTTCTGGCGCTGCTGCACCTTGCGGATGTTTTCCAGCACTTGGGCCACAGGCATGGCGATGTCGGCATTGCGAAAGCCGTCTTCATCGGACCGCATTTGCGCGCGGACACCGGGATCGATCCGGTAGACCTGGGCAGCTGTGTTGGGCTGACCTTCGAAACAATCGACCACGGCCTCGACCGCCGCTGTCTGATAGGGTTGCGACTTGAACTTGATCTTCATGGGGTCAAATCGCCTTTACTTCGGTCTCGGGCGACATGGCTTTGAAGATCTGGCGCACGTTGATCTTGGTCTGATCGTCGGCAAAGCCGGTGTCCTTGAACACGATCCGCATAGGGGCGTGGCCTGCCAGCTCTTTGACCAAGTCTTCGGAGATGCCATCGTCGAAACAGGCCATCAGGGCGGTGTCGGCGACGAAGAAGACGGTTTTACCCTGCACGGTCTCGCGGCGGATGGGCAGGGTCAGGTCAACGCCCCAGTCGAGCAGGACTTGAAAGAGCAGATCCTCGCCCGTGCGGCCCGGTTTGACATTGTCGACGCGGGACAGCAGATCGGCCTGAGAGGTTTGATCCGGCGTGTAGAACACATCGGCCATGTTGGAGGTGTCGATCTTGAGCACACGGAAGCCGACATCACCTTCGCTTATTTCAGATAGGGCTCCAGCACGTCGAATTCTCTCTTTGGTGATTTCGGCAATCGTTTCAAAGCCCGCTTTGCTGGCAGATGATTGGTCAGGTGTTTGCTCAGGAATTTGCACAAGAACGAATTTGACTTGGTTGCGAACCGGAGTTGGTAAGGAGAAAACAGCCTCGGCAGTGGTTCCACTACCAGCAAAAAAGTCTAGTACGATTACGTTCGGATCGCTTGAGGTTGCGATCTGAATAAATTGACGGATCAATTGAACGGGCTTTGGAAACTGAACCACAACGGCTTCAGGAAAATGTTTACTCAAGTCTGCAGTGCCGTGTTGCGTGTAAATCCCATCGATCACACTGAACGGCTTTTCGCCTCGCTCGACGCCGTTTTCGTCACGCAAATATTGCTTGTAGTTGAGCGTTGTTTTCTCACCGTTGCGCACAACGATCACATGGTTGTCTTTAAGTGCTTGAATCACCCGATCACGGCCCCATAGCCACTGCCGCTGTGGGCTTACTAGTTCACCGCTCTCCAGTTCCACATCGTAGACAAGGTTGGGTCGGGCATCCATGCTCTTTGTCGCTTCGAGCGGCTTTAAGCGAAACGGACCACGTATCTCGAAGTGTTCATCCGTACCTTTGTAGTACCGTTCAACCTTTTGCGGATCGTACGGGAGTGAGAATGGTTCGAGGTCGGGCAAACTCCGAGCATACATCAGAACGTACTCGTGTTGGGTAACGGCATACTTTTCCTTTGGGCCGCCGCCGTAGCTCTTCTTCCAAACGAAGCACTCTACGAAGTTATCCTTGCCGAAAACCTCATCGCAAACCGCCTTCAAAGAAGACTGTTCGTTGTCGTCGATGCTTATGAAAATCATCCCGTTTTCGGTGAGCAGCGAGCGCGCCAGCTTGAGGCGTGCGTACATCATTGACAACCAGTCGGAGTGAAACCGCCCGTTCGCTTCGGTATTGGCTACAAGACGGTTTTTGTCGTCATCGACTTGTAGAGATTTCTCAAGGAAATCCTCGGAGCTGTCGGCAAAATCATCGTCATAAACAAAGTCATTCCCGGTGTTATACGGCGGGTCGATGTAGATCATCTTGACCTTGCCCAGATAGGTCTCTTGCAGCAGCTTCAGCGCCTCAAGGTTGTCGCCTTCGATAAACAGGTTCTGGGTTGTGTCAAAATCCACGCTTTCATCGCGCGCGGGGCGCAAGGTTTTGGCGATGGGGGCGTTGGCGGTGATCAGCGCCTCGCGCTTGCCCGGCCAGTTCAGGTGATAACGTTCCTGCGGCCCCTCGATGATGCTGTCCGACAATTCCTGACGCAGCTGGTCAAAATCCACCGCCATACGCAGCTTGCCATCCTCACCCGCCGCTTCGGTCACGCAGCCGGGGAAGAGCGCGCGGATCTTGGCGATGTTGTCCTGCGTCAGGTCAGGGCTGTGCATTTTCAGCTTTTCGATCTCGTCCGTCATGTCTTCCCTCTGCCTATTCCGGCTTTTTCAGATGCTCGAAGTCCGCCTGCGCCTCACGCAGCTGACCGTGCAGTGTCATTTTGATGTTGAATTGCGTCTCGCGTTTCAACTTGGATTTTAGCTGGCTGATCTCACGCTCTTTGGTTCTGAGGGCGTGCGTCCGGTCCATCCGCGCGCTCAAAGTTTCCGCGGTTTGCGGCACAATCGGCATGAGCGCCGTCAGGATTTGTTCATAAAGCACGCCGAGGTTGAGCGCCACTGGCAATGGGCTGCGGGGCGTGTCGATGGGAAACCAGTCCGAGCGCAGATAGTCCGAGAGCACCCATTTGGCGGTATCCGCCTCTGACGGGCGTTTATGGGCGGCGACGATTTGGATCTGGCCGTTTTGTTCCAGCTCAAACAGGATCGGAAAGGGGATGGCACGGTCGATGGCCTTCAGGACGTCGTCCTGCCCCGTATCGTTCTTCAGCGTGACGCGGAACACCTGTATCTCTGGCACGGATTTGGTGGCGGCGAGGTTGATCGTTTCTGGAGCTAGCTTGGCGCGCCATGTGATCTGATCGACCTGCGCGACGAATTTATCCTTGAGCGCGGTGCTGGCCTGCACACGGTCATAAATCCGCGTTTTGGGCACGACGCGTTTCAACATCGCCGATTTGGGGAAATCGTAGAGCGTGGTCATGCGGGGTCTCGTATGACGATGAAGGCGAGCAGCTCAAAATCATCGAGCCCGGCAATGGTGTGGGTCAGCGCGGTCGTGTGACCGCCGGAAAAGAGGCTGTCGAGGTCGCGTTCTTCCTTCACCTCGATCATGGATTTGATCGCGTCACTGAGCAGTTCAGAATACTTGCCCATCTCGCGCCCGTCGCGGGTTTCAGCGTTGAAGGCGTCGCAGAGCGCCTTGATCGGTTTGTCCAGACCCTTGCAGCTTGAGCGGATAAGGTCGAGCAGGCGCTTCACCTCGGTGTGATCCACGATGACGTTCGCATCGTTGTCGAGGTAGATCAGGTAGTAGGGGTGCAGCCGGTTCTGCTGGTTGACGTTCACGTCCGGGTGGATGTTGCGCAGGGCAAAGATCACACCGGATCGCAGCCCCGTGGCGGGGTTGGACGGAACGATGGCGTGCAGGCCCTTGGGTTGGCCCGCCAGATCGCCATGTTCCTTGGTGTAGTTCAGCAGGTCCATGCGGAAGTCGTTGAGGCCAAGGTCGGTGATCGAAACGCCGGTTTTGACGTCCTCAAGCTCGATGACCTCGTCCTGTAGGCGCTGCAGCTGGTCCTTGCGATAGGCGACGTCACTGCTTTTTGCCGTCAAAACGTTGTCTTCGCCAGTGCCTGCGAGGTCGACAATGTGCATCCGGTTTTCGACGCGTTCTTTGAGGTTGATGTATTCGTCCAGCGAGATGTCCGGCCAGTAGTTGACCAGCTGGATAGCAGAGTTGGGCGATCCAATGCGATCCACGCGGCCGAACCGCTGAACGATCCTGACCGGGTTCCAGTGGATGTCGTAGTTGATCAGATAATCGCAATCCTGCAGGTTTTGCCCTTCGGAAATGCAGTCGGTGCCGATGAGGATGTCCAGCTCTTCTGGCACCTCTGGCATGATCAGCGCCTTCTCTTTCGCCTTGGGGGCGAAGAGCGTCAGAACCGACTGGAAGTCGTAGTGAGGCTTCAAGGTCGTTTTAGGGTTGCCCGAGCCCGTGACGATGCCGGTTTCGGAATCCATCGCAGCCTTCAGGACTGGTGCGACATGTCGATAAAGGTATTCCGCCGTATCTGCGTAGGCTGTGAAGATCAAAACCTTGCGATTGCCAGGGTTCAAGGGGGCGGCCATCTTCTGCTTGATGACGTCAATCAGGTGCTGAAGTTTGGCGTCCTCTGCGACGCCAACCTTATCCATTTCGGTCAACAGGCCTTGAATGATCTCACGGTCACCGCCCAAGTCGACTTTCCAAGCTGGGATATCCATGTCAGCGAGGTCGATCTGGATTTTCTTGCCGATGGTAAATTCGCCAAGTCCCGAAAGGTCGTCATCGTCAGTATCCAGGTTATCCACGTCATTGAAAACGTCTTCAATCCTGCCGTTGCCGCCACTCGCCTCAAAGCGATCGATAGCTTCCAGCATCGCGCCAATGTTTCGGTCCAGCGCACCCAATGTCAGGCGGAATGCCTCTACAGAACTTTCAAGGCGCTTCAGAAGGTTCGTCGTCATTAACGCTTGGAGGCTGCGCTCGCGATCGGCCTGGCGCAACGTTCCTTTGGAACCTTCTGTCTTGGTGTCGTAGAGCTCCTCGTATTTCCTAAGGCGGCTTGGCTGGATGTAGTTTACCGGCGCGTAAACGGCCATTTTTAGCAGGGATAGGTCGCCATAAATCTCGTCAAACCCTACGACATCCTCGCGGAACGTAATTGGGAGATGATGGGAAATTGGCTTTTTGCGCTCCGGGAATTTCCCGATATCGGCCGTGTCGTAAAATTGCTCGATATGTTTGCGAGAACGCGCAATTGTCACCGAATCCAAAAGCTCAAAGAAATCAAGATCTAAAGCTCGGAGTATGGATTGCGCCGTGCGTTCCGCCGGAGGAAGCTCCGACCAAGTATTGAAAGCCGCTTGGGCCTTGCGGAAAATCTCTTCAACACTGGTTTTGGTCTTTAGGTTTCGGCTCAGCGTATCCGAGTGCCCTTCATAGGCCAATGCCAGCTGATTACGAAGGTCAGTGAACCTGTTGTTCACGGGGGTCGCAGAAAGCATTAGAACCTTCGTCTTTACTCCGGATCTGATTACCTTGTTCATCAACTTCTGATACCGAGTTTCCCGATCTTTGTAGACATCATTATTTCGGAAATTGTGAGACTCATCGATTACGACCAGATCGTAATTTCCCCAATTAACCCGATCGAGAGGTATTCCAAGTGACTCGCCCGATGTTCTTGATAGGTCGGTGTGGCAGAGGACATCGTAGTTGAAACGGTCGGCAGCAAATAGGTTTGTCTTGAGATTGGTGTTGTAGTTGCGCCAATTGTCGGCGAGCTTCTTGGGGCAGAGAACCAGAACAGATTTGTTCCGTAGTTCATAATATTTGACTACGGCAAGTGCGGTGAATGTCTTTCCTAAACCAACACTGTCCGCAAGGATGCAGCCGTTATAGGTTTCTAGCTTGTTGATTACCCCAGTGGCAGCATCTCTTTGATAGTTAAACAACTTGTTCCAAACGAGGCTGTCCAGATAGCCCGTCTGATCATTGGGCAGCACATCCTCGTCGATCTCCTCGAGGAATTCCCTGAAGATGTTGTACAGGATAAGGAAATATATTCGTTGTGGCGAGTTTTCTTGGTAAACGGTCTCAATGTGTTGAAGGACTTGCTCCGTTACATCTTGGACGTTTGCAGGGTTGGCCCAGACCTGATCAAACAACGAAAGATAAGTCTTTGCAGAAAGATCGTCATCAAAAGCATGCGTGAAATTTGAAACGGCGTTGCCTGGTTGGTAACCCAAATCAACGGCTGAAAACCCACTGATAGGTGAGAAAACCTTGTTCCCCTTCCGTGCTTCGATGGTCGCAAATTGCTGCATCGGGGCGTCAGTAGCGTTGGATTTGAATGTGGCCTTTTTCCGGATCCAATCCGCGCACTGTCTTGCAATGGCTTTCTGGGTTAATTTGTTCCGAAGATGAATCTCAAACTCCGTGCCGAAGAGGGCCGTTTCTCTAAGCTGCTTGGGGATAAAGAACTCTCTTTTCTCTTTTTTCGAGCGCCCAAGAGCCTCGTTCGGTATGAACGTTGGATCGGTTAGGATAAACTCGAGCTCTCTTACGCTTTCCAATTCATCCCGCAGCGCTTCGTATGCAAATATTGAAAAGCAACTGGCCGCCACTCGGATTTTCGCACCGGCTTCGGACCCTGCTTTCAGCTCATCTCCCAAGAGGACAGAAATGTTGTCGATGATTTTCAATAGATTTGCCTTGAATTCGGACGGTTTTTCCTAAGCGTAACGTGTAACGGCCTGTGTTCACAGCCCAAATTCTAACTATGTAAACGGATTGTCCGTGTGGGCGTTGTTGCAGAACTCACGCCTGAGACGTGAGAACCTACTTACCCTCAATCGGGGCTCGGCATCTATCAATGTGGCTTTAAGGACTGGAGGAAAAGTCCTGTCATGTTGGGGGGGCGTCACTCAGGCGGGAGGGGTCGCTTCTGCTTGTTGCCAGTCGTGATACGTCTGCTTCGATCCTTTGACCTTCCACTCCAGACGTCCGTTGCTGTTTCGATCCAATACCACAGCAGCGGCGGCTGAAGGACTGTTGAAAGACCAAGGTTTCGTGAATTTGAGCTTTTGATTGCCATCCGCGACCAAGATGCCGTCTGAGATAAGCTTGCCCTTCAAGCTGCCGTAACTTTGTTGAACATAGCCGGTCTCGGTAAGTGCTTCGGACCCTTCCAGTACAACAAATTCACCATCTTCCTCGACAGCCGTCGCTTTGACTCCGCTCTTATGACGGATCTCAAACTGCACTTCACCTTTTGTTCGTTCGTCCACAGGCTTCGCTGTCTGCGTCACCGCACGCGGTTGTGGCTTGAGCATATCCAAGCCGATCACAGGCAGTATGATGCGCAGGTTTGAAAGAAACTGCTCCATGTTGGCAACATCAGCTTCTGGCAGTCGCCGCCGGCTTGTGTCCGGTTGTGTGCCGTTATCCAACGTGACGCGACCTGCTCGGGCGGTTTGCTCTATGAGGCGCGCCTCTAGGTATTCCGCGTGTCCTTTGGAGAGGTCATCGTCACTTGTGGTAATGGTGATAGCCGTTTCCCAAAAGTCTCTTTTGATCGCGCTTTGCTTGATCCTCTCAGCTACGGAGTTTCCAGAGCCAATATAGGTGCGGGTTGTACCTGCTTTTTCGGGATCAGGACCCGATAGGATGTAGATGCCGGTCCGATCGACCTCTTCACGAGCGGTAAGGTCACCGAAAGCGGAAGCACCGCTTACAAAAAGCAAACCTGTCCAACCATGGATTGTCGCTTTTCGCAGCCCAGTTGGCTTCCCGTCGACGAGGAAAAGCTGGATTGTTCGACCGAATGAGCCCTCTGTTTGCACGATTCTTCCTTGAAAACACGATTCTAATAATTTCTTACACAGCACACTTTAACCACGAAATTACATGATTGTCGTCCCGTCGGGGCGGCTTTTACAAACGGACTGGAACGGGACTCAACGGGTCGTTGGCCCGCTCACCCCGGTCCAGGCATTCTTTTTTTGTTTGGTCCGTCCAAGATCCCTGACCGTGGCGGTCAACCTTAGTCCATCCCTAAAATCAGCCACCAATTGTTCCTGTCTCGCAGGCGAGCCATTCCTCGCGAGGCAAATTGGCATCTGATTTTGGCGCAGACACTTTCTTCGCAAATGTGGTCGATTGACAGTCCCGTTCAGGGCCATGGCTCGGGATTTGCCCTCTCCCACTCTGTTCCGCCGAATACATGCGTATTCGGTCAGATCAGGTGGCTGAGGCGCAACTCAGTCAAGCCGAATAGTCTGCAGTACAAAAGGGGCATTTTTCATAACCATATGTTTTTTCTCATGATAAGACATTCAATAATGGAGGAAGCCCAATTTGGAACAATGATTGACTAAATGCACCGTAAAGTCACGTGCAGCGTCTTCAGACTTTTGCCAATTAAACGAACTTGGAGTACAGTTGATGTTCCGCGATATCAGATGTCTCAGGTATGTCCGGACACTCCTTAAGAACCCTGCCATCATCCGCGCGACCGACCGCCTCTCCCAGCAGCACCTCCAACGCCCGCCCCTCCATTTCGCGTTGCTCAAACAGGGTGTCTGCGATTTTCAACAGAGCGGGTTGGTTTTCCGTGAACAGTGCGGTCGCCTTTGCCTCTGCAGCCTTAAGCCGTGCTGTGGCCCGGACAGCCAGATCATGCGGGATATCATAGGGGCGCGGTGGATGGGGTATGTCGTGCCAGAGCAGTGTGGTTTCATCGAATCCAAACTGTGCTTCGGCTTGCAGGGCCAGCCGGGTGGCCTTGGCGAGATCGCTGTCGATCCCGCAGCCCGCACCGTTTGAGATCGAGTTGCACAAGAGGTGTTCGGCCGCGCGGCCCGCGAGCAGCATCGCCAGGTCGTCGTTCAAGGTCTTGTTGGTCTGCATCACCCGTTGGTCACGCAGCACCGCGCCGCCTTTCGGCGTGACCCGCGCGAGGGTGGCACGTGGCAACCCTAGAACGTGACCAATGAGGAGATGTCCGGCCTCGTGTGCTGCAATCCGGCGCAGCAAGGGGGTGTCCGGACACGGTAGATAAAGGTCGGCCGCGCGCCTTAAAAGCCTGTCCGAGATATCGCTCTGCGCCTCGCGCGCGAGTGTCCGGGTTTTGCGAATAAAGTCATCAATTTCTGCCCCTGTCGCCCCGATCATGCGTGCCGCGATGTGGCGTAGTTCGCGCGCCTCAACCACGTGTCCGAGCTTGGCCTGAAGAAACGAGGTGATTGCCGCGAGATTTAGCGGAGCAATTGCAATGTGACGATCAAAGCGCCCGGCGCGGACCACCGCCTCATCCACGACAGTCAGGTGGTTTGTGGCCCCGACAAGAACCACGCCCGCCGTCGCATTCACGCGGTCGATTTGTGTCAGCAAGCCTGTGACGACCCCGATCATGTATCGGCTATTATGGACCTCACTGTTTCGAGCATAGAAGGCGTCTATCTCATCAATAAAGAGCACCGAAGGCGCGCTGTTGATGGCCTCGTTGACAGCCATGTCGAGGGCGCGCAGCATGTCACCCTGATGACCTGCTTTTTGGCAATCTGCGTAACTTGTCTTGATCAGCGGCAGCTTGGCGTTGTTCGCGAAGGCGGTCGGCAGAAGGGTTTTTCCAGTGCCGGGCGCACCATAAAGCAGCAGGCTGGATGTGATCTGATCCCACGCCACGTCGCCGGCTTGCCAGGCCTCCACATCCTCTTGTAGCTGCATAAAAGCCGCGACGGCCTCATCCTGACCAAAGACATCACTGAGCTTTGGCTCTGCCTCTTGCGGGGCGGCGGCGGCAAACCGCGACAGGCGCTGCGCGACCTCGATTGCGGTATCGGCCTGGAAGGCCATGATGAGTTTTAAACTCGTGAGGCGGCCAAGCTCTGTCATCGTCGGCAATGTGTCCACAAGCGCACCGGTGACACCTGGGCTGGTCGGCGTATGCGTCAGCGACAGTACAGCGAGGATCATCTCGTGACTGATAGGCGCGAGACGTAGATCATGCCCAACCAGGTCCTGCACTTGGGGAGAGGTGATCTGTTCGGAGGGGGTGAGTATCAAGACGCTGTGCCCCTCATGCAGGAAGCTGCGCAGTTTGACTTCCGCAAGCGCGATGATGGTCTTGCCGCTGGTGGCCGCCTCTGGCGCGCGCCAGATTTTGCCGGAGCGCCCAACCGCAAAAGCTTCTGGATATAGCGCTTGAGCAGCAATCTCGACGATCTCACCCATATCGTGATCGGGCAAGGTGAGACAGACTGGCCGCCCATCTCGCATCAGCGCTGTCAGGGCGCGATCCTTAAAGGTCTTGGCGAGCTGCAAGATCGCCAGAGCCTGCATGCAATGTGTGCCGTTGAGCGGCGCGGGCGTCGGCGGATCGAGCAAGGGCGCGTCTTGGGGGGCAGCTTCAGGTTCAGGCCAGCCCGGAACTTCATCGTCGACGTGACTGATCCGCTCAAAGAGATCACTGACAGTCAGGGCATGCTCGAGCAGATGGGACTTGGCAGCGGCGAAACCGGGGAGTGAGGAAAAATTCTGGGTCATGGTAGACCTCCAAAGCATTGGAATGCAGACCACGGCGACAGCGTCGTGGCCTTATAAAGAGGGAGGGTGAACCGTTCAGGCGGCGTTCAGCTGCGCGGGAGCCTCATCAAGCGTCTCGCTCACCTCGAGTGCGTTGAACGCGCTGCGCAGGCTCTCAAACGGGTGGTTCCGCAGGCGTGGGATCTCCGACAATGCGATCTGCTGCTGTGAGGCCTTGGAGGCGCTGAACTTGACCACATTATGATGCAGGATCACCAGTGCCAGAAGATCGAAGGCATCGTGGCGATAGCCGCGCACCCCGCTGGCGTGGCGAGGGTTGCCATGGGCGACCTTGAACCAGAAGGCGTTGTTCTCTGCGCTCAAGCGGACCTTGATCTGCAACCGCAAAGGGCGGTCGTTCAGATAAATGAGGCGGTCGAAAGCTTGAAACTCAGGCGACGGATGACTGTCGATGCCAAGGCGCATCAAGAGGCTATCGCAGAGCAGCTCAGCGGCGCTGCCAAAGCGTTTCGCGTGGTGGGTTTTGGCCGCCGTCGAGATGTCGGGAAACGCGTGCAGCTCGGTGAGCGGAACAAGCGCGTCTGCGCGCGGCGCGGGGTCGCGCGGCAAATCGAGCCCACGCAAATAGGGTTGTGTGATCATGATCTGATCCTTTCGAAAGAGGGAGGGCGTGCCGAACGTCACGCCAAGACTGGCGCGGAGGTTCGACACGCGACTGACAGGCGCGGCGGGCTATGCCGCCAGCGCTGTAAGGGCCTCGCTCGGGGTGGGATCAGGATCATCATCGCGGTGATAGGCGACAGCACCAAACCGCTCCAATGCAAAGAGCGCGTTCAGTAGAGTATCGGCCTCATCGATCAACGCATTTACAGCAAGATCAGACGCGGTCGCGCCACGCACACGGAACAAACCACTGTGACGGATGTAGCGCTCATAAAGCGCAAGCATGTCGCCATAATCGGTCAAGGACAGGCACAACTGATAGACCTGCGCGATCTGTTTGAGAGCGTGATCGGCAGCGCGGCGGTTGGGCGTGTTGAGCACTGTCTCCAGCGCCGCATCAAGCGCAGACCAAGCCTCATCGGCCTCGCTCTGGAACAGCGCCAGTGCTGGATCAAAACGGGCACCGCCAGCGAGCTCCAGGTCGTTCTCTGACGTCACCGCGTGATGCGCGGCGCGCAGCAACCCGCGAAACGCGTGGCTTACAGGGGTGTGTGAATGTGGGACTTCATGCACGCCATCGGGCGTGGTAGGGATTGAATCAGCCATGTTGATCTCCTCAGAAGATTGGCGTGGTTAGGGCGTTGTGGGAGGGACCAACTCCCGCTTCGCCCGACTTAAAGAACGCTACATGTTCAGCGCTCCCATTAAGAATCTATGGCTGAGATTTTGGCTTCCAAGAGTCAAAGGCCAAGAAAATCGTGCCACGCGCGCTAAGCTGCAGAAACGACTCGCGATTTTTTATGAGGGTTTTGATGGTTGAATACTGGCGATGGATCGATCTGCGCCGAATGACAGTGTAAAATGGGGCGGATTTTGTTGAAAAACTCGGCCATCGGAAATTCGCCCCGAAAATCCGGAACATCGTTCTCGCAAGGCGTCTTCTGGCCAACGTCGTTCGCAGAATGGCGCCATCGCGGGAAGTTGTTCCGCCGATTAGCACCTTCCAAGTCGAAAACCGAGTTTTTCAACACAATGGGCGGAAGGACGAAGCCGCTCGCGCGGCAATGGCGCTTGTTGCTGTTTTTCTGAGATGACACCCTTTGAATGTCTCCTCTGGGCCGATTCCAAGTGAGTAGACGCCTTTATTAGGGGACAAATTTCTGCAAACATAGCTCTGAAAATGAACAATGCGGTTTTCCAATCCGGCACAAGGAACCTCACGTGCAGAATGCAATAGAGACACTTAAAGACTTGACCGAAACTCAACCCTATCGGGTTGCGTGCCAGAATTCTGGACATGTCCAGGAAACGTGGGGACCTATTCTGCGTGATTACGAAAGGATCACGCCACAGCAGTACCGCAGGTTCTTGGATTTCGACGTGAACCAGCATTGGACCACGTTGTATCGGCAGGTCGCCCTTTCACTGGACAACAATAACTTTCGTCTCGCTCTGGCCGCGCTTACTGCTGACGAAGTAAATGTCGCCGGCCGCATTGACGAAGCAACTGACGTTCCGGGTGTGGGCATTGGGACCGCGTCCGCGCTGCTCTGCACGATTGACGGCCGTTGGGGAGTATGGAACGGCACAACGGAAGCTGCATTGAAAAAACTCGGGCTTTGGCCGATCTTCGAGCGCGGTCTAACCATTGGTGGTCGCTACCTAGTCGTGAGCGACGTTCTGATAGACTTAGGGGAGCAACTGAACGTCACCCAATGGGAACTCGACCACCTGATGTGGTTGGTCCTGCAAGATGATCCCAACACGGTTCTTGAACCAATACAGAAAGCAGAATCCGGTACTTTCAACGCACTGATCGAAGAAACGTCCGGCTATGATCTCTCGACCTGTCGTTTTGTTCGTCACTCCCCAAAATCGGTCGGTCTTTGGAAAAAATCACGGGCGAACCTTGAACATTATTTTGGGTATCAGCGTGACGACAACGCCAACCCGTATCATAACGCGGAAGTCGTGTTTCAATTCATCCCAAGCGAAAACTCTGCGACTGCCTTATTCGTTGGTGCATATCGGGTGCTAGATCAATGGAAGTTCCCTGAAGATCAACGTCAACATATTCTGTATCGCGCGGAGTTCGGCGAAAACGACGATCATCCGCACTCTCGGTTTGACCTGGAGCGCTTGCCTGAATTCGAAGAGTTTGTCGGTCGCGTAGAGGTGGAATGGGGCACCGGTGCGCGCGCGTGGTCGCAGTGGTGCAATACGAACCAGAAGCGGATTGCAAAGCACACAACGCAGGACGAGTTGCTGTCCGAAGCGTACGAGAAAATCGCCGCAGGTGTAAAGTATCGCACCAAACACGATAGCGACCGCGAGATTCAAGTTCAAAAGACCGTTAAGGCAGTCGCGTTGAAGGCGGGTTGCGATATTGAAACCTTAATCAAGCGGCTCGCACATGAACAAGGTCACCGGTGCAAAATCACAAACATTCCGTTCGAGCCAAGTGGGTGGAACGCGCCATCACCTGATCGGATCGATAGCGATGATCGCGAATACGCAGACGGCAAAGTTCAAATCGTCTGTAAGTGGGTAAACTTTGCTAAGGGTAACAAACCAGACGACGTGTTCCGCGAACTTATGCTCCAAGCCGCCGAATGTATGAAGGGAGTGTTGACTACCAAAAGTTCACTTTGAAGGGAGTGAGACGCGAGGCACGCAATTATTTCCCCCAATGGCATGAGTGCGGTCATCATTCCAATCTGCCGCAAATCTGCATAGCTGACCTTCTGCAACGGCTACTTGAATTTGCAAGCGCAGCGAACGGCGACTTCGACGGGCCGTACCGCAGCATTTCAGGTTGTGGTTGAATGTCCGCTGGGCCGTTCGTGTCACTCAACCCCAACCCAAAAAATTAATTTGTAGAAGCTGTAGAGCCAGTAGGCTTTCAATCTCAACGTGTACTGAGTATCTCGCTCCCGTGCCATCACTGAATTTGATGCCGCCCTCAGCTTATATATGTTCTATACAAATAGCAGCTTCGGCGCGCCGCAATGCAGCATACTGGGCTCGGATCCAATGTCGGAAACGGGTCAGACTTGTCGTTCTACATTCATGGCGGGAAACATGCGCAATTGGGCTGCTGCACGCTTTGGTCTGACGCCAACGCGTCGTTGCAGCTTGTGAAAGCTTCAAGTCTCGATTTTCTGACTCATCTCAAGATACCGGCAGAATGCATTGATCAACTGCATTTGGCGTGGTGTCTGACAATCAGCCTCAAAAACCTGAGGCGACGCGACCAAAATGGCCAGACACTGCGCCCGAGAAATGGCCACGTTGAAGCGGTTCCCGCTGTAAAGAAACTCCATGCCTCTTGGCGCCTCGGCATGATTTGACGTTGCCATCGAATAAATCGCAATCGGTGCCTCCTGACCTTGGAATTTATCAACGGTTCCAACACGTGCAGTCGGCAGACATTTCTGAATTTCAATCACTTGCGCGTTGTATGGCGCAATGATCAGAATATCCTCAAGTGTGACCGGCTTGGTCACTCCATTCCGATCCGTCCATGCTGCGCCTTGGTTTAAAATATCTTCCACCAAGGATTTGACTATGTCGGCCTCTTCAATAGACGAGCTGGTGTTGCCGCTATGTGCTACCGGTAGAAAGCGCATTCCAGCACCCGATGCAGCGCTCTCCGTTTCAACGAGTTGCTGCTCGCACCCTTCAACTGCATGCAGTTTGCTTTCGTAGAAAAGTTCGGAATTAAACGCGCAAATCTCTGGGTGTAGGCGATAGGTCGTTCCAAGGAAAAGGCCTTGGCTCGGCTCGATTGTTTGACGACCCCCAAGCAAGTGATCCAGTGCTGAAACGCCTGTTCCATCTGGATGCGTCCCTTGCGTTGGCTGTTCAAGTTGCTGTGGATCACCTAGCATGATCACAGTTTGTGCCGCTTGGGAAACGGCCAAAACATTAGCAAGAGACATCTGACCAGCTTCATCAACAACAAGCACATCAGCGGCTTCAAAAGCATCTTCTCTTGCCCAGAAGAAGTGGGTCGCACCAGCGACATGAGCTTCACCGTTAGCAAGCTTGCCTAAAACATCATCATTGTTTTTTGCGAAGATGAGGTTCGGTCCGTCGGCCTCCTGATTACCCTGCTCGGGCTTTTGAATGCAGGTCAGATCGACGCCCATTGTTGGCGCAGCTTCAATCACTTTATCAATCAGGTTGCGGATCACTTTGTGGCTGTTTGCCGTTATCCCAACCTTCTTACCTTGCCGCACAAGCTCACAGACCATCCGAGCGCCAGTGAAAGATTTTCCTGTCCCTGGAGGTCCCTGAATGGGTAGCACACCGCCATTCATTTCCCTTGCGATACGCAATGCTGCATCAAGGGTTCCTTCACCATCGGCTTGGAAGGGTTGGCCACCAATATCCATCGGTGCGCGAAGCAATAATTCGCGCGCGCTTTTATAAGGGCCATCACCTTCGATGCCGTTTTCGGCGACGTATTCACCCAGGCGAAACAGCGAGGCCGCTTGTTCCTTAGGATCGATGAACTTGTGCGCGAAAACGGCTTCGGGATGAACATCGGCAGTCGCTTTTGACTTCTTTATATCGACTGTTTGATTTTCTGACGATACAGCGACAGCAGTACCAACTTTATCGCCACCAACATTATGCAGGCCTTCGCCGCCTCTGACGTCTGTATCCTGCGCGTCAAATTTATAGCGATGTGTGGGAATTCCGGTTTTGGATGTCTCAACAACATCGATCAATTGCAGGCGACCAATGCCCGCCTTTTCTTCCAGAAGTTCGATACCGCTCAATGCTTGAAGTCGGAATTTTTCCCACCAAACAGCTTTGTTTTCACGGCGATGCCAATCAAGAACATAAGCCAATATCCAGCGCGCTTGTTGTTCTGATGAGCGCTCTTCAGGATCAACGGGGATGTCATTGGCAAGCTGTTCAATCAGAGCCAGAACGCGCTGTTGCTGTTCGCTGAGTTCCTCGCTTGGGCCATCCTGTCCAGGCTCAGGACGCGGAATTTCAGCACCGTCTGCCACTCTTGAGGCCCTTAAGTCTTCGAGCCAGTCACGCAAGCTCTTCGTCGCAAAGCAATCATCAGCATTGTAAGCTGCGACAACCGCCATAGTGTCCGCGTCAATAGATGGAATGTCGTCAAGCTCTAAGCCTGCGGTCACTCTCGTCAGTGCCATGTTGGCATCCCGCAATGAAACCTTGCGTTCATATCCACAGAATGGCTCAAGTTTCTTAAGTGAATAGCTTTCAACGCTGGCACGAATAGCGTGTTTTGTGACTGTCAAAAGATCGACCAGAACCTTGCCTCGGAGAAGATTGTCCACTTCATCTTCACGCGTTGCGTAGCGTCCCATTAGACGTTTCAGAGCCCCGGCTTCATAGCCGCCAAAGTGATAGATGTGCATGTCTGGGTGATCCGCGCGCCGCGCTGTCACAAAATTAACAAAGCGTTCAAAGCAAGCTTTCTCGCTCACGCGATCAAATGCCCAACCTTGTTCGTATTGCTCAGCACCGGCATCATCAAAGTAGCTGTAGCCGAACAGATATTCTAACCCTTGCTCGCCAACAAACTGATCACTTTCAATGTCAAAGAAGACGTCTCCAGTCGAGGGTTTGGGCAGTGCAGCAAACCCGAATTCGGGAACTACATCCAAAAACTCAAACTTCCGCTCACCTGTCTCTCGCGCAAACACCTGGATTGCAGCTTGCGCACGCACTCTCTCAAATGATGCCGGTGCACCTCGTTGAGGTTGGAAAGGCACTGGGCTTGGCATGTCTGCCAACGTCTTTGCGGTACCGAAGCCATTGGCTTGGAGCTCGGAGATTTGGTTTTTTGATATGCCCGCCACCAAGCAGAGATGATCATCGGCACGTCGCCTGTTGTCACACTGCTGTTCCCATCGACACACATCGCAGTGACTTTTTGGGTCAGGATATTCGATTTGGTCTTCTGGCAACTCCAGAGCATTTTCTGCAGCCGCCTTCACACGCCTGAAATACGCAGCATAGTCCGCAAACCGAAACTCCTGCGGCTGATAGTCAGACCACGGCGCGACGACAAAAACCTTTTCAGGCGGACGCCCCTGCGCATTGGCGAGAAGATCAGCATAAAGGCAAAGCTGATGGACTGTGCCGCCTTTTGTTTCTCGTGCCAGCTTGGTGTCGATGATCTCATAGGAAAAATCCCCCAAATCACTCGGGACCTCCACTCGCCGTAGAACATCCGCTCGGCCACTCCATCGTCCATGTCGGAGTGCCGCTTGAATAATAATTTCTGAGCCATTGCGCATGGCTTCGAGGGTCGCATCAACAGTAGAGTCGGTGATATCAACGCCTTCGATTTTGGTCAGTTGATGACCCGCATCCCGAAGATGTTGAATATATGCGTCTTCATGCCTTTGGCCTCTTTCACGGAGGATCTCGAGCAGAGGATCGTAGTTCTCAGGCCTCTTTATCGCACCCGTCGCAACCTGCACATCAAGTGCTGTTAGGTGGCCGCAATTGAGATGACCAACAAGGTCTGTGGCGCTGAGTTGTATGGTGTCATTAATTATCTTCATAAAAAGCGCCATATCAAATTAGATTGATCTACGTTGCCATTCAACCAATTATTCATGCAAGCCTTTTGCTCTATCTGATGTCGCCCATCATGGATAAAAAGAGAAATAATAACGCAATTAGTTTCTCCCGTTGATTTTTCTGGGCAACTATCGGGGAGGGCTGTCGTAAACCACGCTAGTAGTCTCGGCCTGTACACACAGCCTCTCCACAGACTGTAAGTTCGACCTGCATCAATTTTCGCGGTTGCAGCGAATGTCGGGAATGCGGGTTGCGACCGCAACATCTCGCCTCTCTGGCCAACGGCAGGTATGGGCCGGAATTCGGCCTCGAACAGGCCATTGACCAAGCTTGCGCTGATGTCGGCTCTAGCAAAGACGCAGCTACTTTGACTTCTGTCATGATCAAGTCGCCATTTTCAATGGGCATCGCGGGATAGGCTTGCTGCCCGCACCGGCCCTAAGCGCCCAGACCTTCGGGCCTGTCATGGCGCGTTGCGTTGTGACGGGTCGCGGTTGAATGCGCCCGTCGCGGCGGTATCGCCCTCCAGGCGCTGACGCTGCGCGGCCTCTGCCCACCATTCCAGCTGATGGAACGTGCGCCCGACGTAGCCGTCCCATTTCACGGAGTCCGAGTTCCATGCCCCTTCGTTGTCGAGGATCTCTTGTGCCTTGGGAAGGTGGGACATTGCCGACACCGGCAGGCACCCAAGCTCAGAGAGAAACCCGCGCATACCTATGGCCGCGCGCGCACCGCCCCATTGGCCGGCCGAATAGGTGACAATGGCGCTCGGCTTCCACGCAAAGCGCGACGCCCCAAAGTGGTTCAGAAGATGTGCGAGTGCTGGGGACATGGAGTGGTTGTATTCCGGGCTGACCATCACATAGCCGTCTGCGGCCAGGATTGCCTCCGCCAGATCGCTCAATGTCTGGGGCGCGCGTCCCTCGGCATAGGCGAAATGCGGCTTGAAGACGCCCCCCATGTTGTAATCCAGCGGATCGATGATCTGCGCGTCATGAGCGCGGTCGGCGATAAGACGGTGACACATCATACTGACGCGCTGGCCCAGCCTTGCCGGTCGGGGCGGAGTACTGTCACGGGCTGAACCCAAAAAGATGAGGAATTTCATGCTTTGATGATAGAGCGGCCGGGCGATTAACTCAACTGGGCATCCCGGATGGTCCGCAAGTTGTGAGTTCGGGGGCGCCAAGATCACGCAGCCGAAGCGAAAGTCCGGTCTGGTGAAGTTGCAGCGTGGCGATTGATGGTATCGACAAGGTCCGGTTTGGGCCGGATTCAACAACGAAGAGGATTTACCCCTTCTTTTTGTGTTCTTTGGCGACAATGATGCCAGCCTTGCCCAAGACCAGAATTAGAACGCCACCGATCCAGCCCGCGACAACCGAATTTATCGCAACAGCAGTCCCCATCAACGCTAGCCCAATGTTTCCAACCAACAACGTGAGCGCAATCGCGCATAGGATGGGTACGATCAAAAGTAGCTGAACGAAAAGCGGGTAACCGCGAAACCGTTTCCATATAGCGGCGGCAAAAGGTTTGGTGCGTTCGAACATGTGTTAACTCTTTGATGATCAGCCCTCGCGACGAATGCGTGTCTGGGCCGATTAAACTCAAAGACTAGCCTAGACGACGTGACACTTAGTGACCACCCGATTTCGCACATGCAGCGAATGCTCACTTTAGCGGGCCGCACCGCAGCATCTGTCAACCTTACTTCAGGTCCGAAAAGGGCCGGGAGTGACGATGGCGCTTGCCCATGGGTTTGCACCGAGATTGAATAGCAGTAATTTTCATAAGGTCAGAAGTGCTCATGCCAATCTACGAGTTTGCCAGCGAAGAAATCCGCCCCCTGCTCAGGACCACGTTCAGCCAAATGCAGCTGCAGGAGCGGCGTGATCTTCAGCGCCTTCTTAGGGCGAACATCTCAGTGGTTGCACCCGACACGCTGGTCATCGCGGAGGAGTTCGGGGACTGGGACGAGTCGCGGCGGCGCATCGACCTTCTTGGAATCGATCGCGATGCGAACCTCGTCGTGGTCGAGCTCAAGCGAACGGAAGACGGCGGCCATATGGAACTTCAGGCCATCCGCTATGCCGCGATGGTCTCGACCATGACCTTCGATCAGGCCGCCGACGTTTTCAGTCGCTATTTGGCACAGATCGGCAAGGCCGACACGGATGCACGGACCGAGCTGCTCGAGTTCCTCGGGTGGGAGGAGCCCGATGAAGATGCATTCGCGCAAGACGCCCGGATCGTCTTGGCCTCGGCCGAGTTCGCTCGCGAGCTAACGACATCGGTTCTCTGGCTCATCGAGCGCGGCATCGACATCCGCTGTGTGCGCCTCCAGCCTTACGACCACGACGGCCGAGTTTTCGTCGATGTCCAGCAGATCATCCCGCTCCCGGAGATGGCGGAATACCAGGTTCGGGTCACCGAGAAGAAGCGCAAGGAGCGCGAGGCGCGCTCGGACACCCGAGACTGGACCAGCTACGATGTCAGTCTCGGTGGACGTAAGCTCTCCGGGGTGCGGAAGCGGCACGCCATTTATCAAATATTCCGCCATCTCGTGGAGGAAGGCATCGCCCCGGAGAAGGTCGCCGAATATTGCGGCCCGCGCGCCAAAAGGGCGCTCGTTTCTGTTGATGGGGAAGTAAACGCGAAAGACTTCTATCGCCTCGCGAAAGACGCGCGGGCGAAGGAGGGGCGCAGCTTCGACCCGACTCGATACTTCTGCGGTGAGGATGAGCTCCTCCACTTCGATGGCCGGACATACGCTTTCCTGAACCAATGGGGCGGGGCGGACTGGAAGCAAGCCATTGTCAATCTGCTCAAGGCATTTCCAGATAAGGGGATCGAGTTCGCGCCATCCGAATAGCGGCCCCAATCGACTGTTTCTTCCACTGGTCGATTTGCGGTCCTTAGTTTTTTGCGACAACTGCGGCGAACGTCCAGTTTGACGGGTCGCGCGGCAGCATAGCCTTCAGTGACTGCATGCCTCCTTTGGGCCGTCCTTGACGACCGGCCCATCCGGTTCGACGGCCGCACCGCAGCACTGTCGAGGGGGGCAACGCCTGCTGTGGGCCGTGAACAGCACCGCCGCCGCCCTAAACATGATGGATCCGTTCACACTACTTCATTTTGGTTTGTAGGGAGGTTGAGAGGTGTCGATAGAATCTATTCTTACTTGTTCTTTCTTTTTTAGAAACTACTTCCCTAACTTCCCTAATCCCCGTTTCCGAAGAGGTAACTAGGCCATGCGAAAACAAAAACCATTAGCGCCGCTGTTGTGTCAAGCTGGTACGGCAGAGATGCCGATCCTACCGCTGCTTCTAGATATTGCGCGAAATGCTTCAAATTTATCCAGGATCGGCGGTCCGAAAGTTGGCATAGTACCACCGATTGATCAGGGGGTTTTGCAATCTTCTCTAGTCAATTTTGTGAATTATGTCTCTGACATGCTGCTGTCTACAATAGAAGAGCGTGACGATCTACGTACAGACAGCCGTCATGTACGCAAGCCTGGAAAAAGGTTTGATGTGAATGCATGGCTCCCTTCGATAGTTATCTTAATGAAATTGGCGCAGGCCGAAGCTATCGGCAAGCGCAAAACACGACTCAATTTAGTTTCCCGCTACTTAGAGAGGCCTGGAAGATGGCATAACCCTGAAGGTGTAGGGGAAGACCAAGTAAAATATTGGCGCATCAAAAATCGAAATTTTAACCCAATATTTACGAAGGATTTCGCACTCCGCACAACTGCACTCGCGATTCCGGCAGAACTTGATCGTTTAACTATTGCGGAGCAAATGACTTATATGCGTGAATTGCATGTTCGTGCAAAAAACCTGTTTGAACCTTTGACTGATAATCTCTTTCCAGCCGAAGCGTTTTGGTTATTTTTTGATTTCTCACTGCATGAGGATCAAGAATTAGTTGATTTCATTTCTGCATTGGCACCCTACCGCCAGGAAAGCATTCCAGCCCGGCTGGCTGGCTTCGCAAAGGCATTAATGCCAGCAATCGACGAGATGAAAGATCTGTTCCCTGATGTGGAGCAGCCGGCCGGAGAAGAGTTTCGCGCCCTAGCGTTCTTGCAGGCCATTAATAACGGGGCAGCCGCGGGGTTTATAAAACCAAGTGTCAAAGGTTTAGATGGCTTGATTTTGAGTGGGGGCCATACTGAAGAAGAAGGAGCGAGGGATGCCAGCCTCACAATGCAATTTGAAGAATGGATAGATAAGGACAGCAGCTTGTCCTGGCTTCCACTACGTCTCAAATAAGTGACCGCATCCATTTCGGCTCACATCCCGCATTAAAAGTCAAGGGTGCGATAAGGCTTATCGCGCTCCCGCTTTCGTCTGACGGACTTGGGAAGATATTCCTGAAAAGGAGAACCCAATGACCGATAAAATCATGTTTACACTCTTGGACGCTGTAAAGCCGAAGGTGTTGGCGAAAAAATATCACATTAAAAATGGGGAGCTGCGAAAGGAAACCTCCGCACACTTATCCAAGGGACGGGTTTCACTTCGATCCGTTTCGGATTTGGAGGATTTCGGAAAATTTCTTGAGACAATCAATACCTCGCAAGCCTTAATGTATGGTGTGACCAAGTCCGGACGAAATTCTGAGGTAATAACCAGCAGGCAACTCGAGGAATCGAATAGCGGACCGAATACGATTGCGAGAACCAAGACTTTTTTCAAATGGAGAGAAGGTCCATCGATTTTTATGATGGATATCGATTACGATGAAGGTCAAGCGTCATACACGAGTGACGAGCTGATAGCAGAGCTGCGCACAGCCATACCAGAGCTAAATAGTGCCAACATGCTTCACACTCATTCTTCGTCCTCGATGATCTACGATAGCGAAGGGAAACAGCTGACTGGGGAGCGGGGGCATCGAGTTTACATTGCCGTAAAATTGGGAGTGGATATTCCGCGTTTAGCCGAGCAGATTGCAATAAGATTATGGGCTTCTGGTCGCGGATACATAAAAATTTCGAAAAGCGGTACGATGCTTGAGAGGACCACTATCGATGGTAGTGTCTATCAAGAAAACAGAATTGACTTTCCAGCAGGTGCAGAGCTTGGAGATGGGCTGCAACAATGTAGGAGCCGTCCGCGAATCTTCAATGCGCTGGACGGGGAAAGCGGTCTTTTCGATTCAGAAAACCTAGTATCAGATGCACCTAGAGATATGGTCCAAAGGGCAGAACACGCTAAAAAAACCGCAAGACACCTTTCTGAACCTGAGGCAACTCAGAGGAGAATCCAATGGAAGCGCCAGCGCGCACTAGCATTGGGTGAGTTTGCAGCCGACCTTGAACTCGAGACGAACAAAACACTGGATTTGGCCCTGGATAAGAGAATCCTGAACAAGGATTTCATACTTGAGGTACAACTCAAAGGACGAATGGACTTCGACAAGATTTCAGTTGGAGAAATCCTGAGTGAAACAAGAAGATATGATCAGGCCCTTTGTCGTGACCCGTTGGAGCCAGACTACAGGGATGGCGAACCGGTGGGAAAATTGTACCTCGGTGGATCTCCACGCCTCCATTCATTTGCTCGCGGTGGAATGACCTACAAGTTGGCGCGGACGCGAACCATCCCAGGGGAAACATATCTTGCAACCGACGAAACGATAAGAACTATGAAAGAAAGTGGTCAATATTACGATTTGGGTGATGTCCTCGTTACCGTCGTAAAAGGACGGCCAGAGGCATTACTTTCTAGCGCTTTTTCCTACCAGATCGCTAAGATTGCGCAATTCACCAAGCCAACTCGAGGCGTGACGGGTTCTCAAAATATAGACCCTCCCCCAGAAATCATTAAGCAGATACTGGAACTACGTTCTACACGCGATTTGTTGCCCCTCCGGGGCACTTCCAACCTGCCAATAATCCGCCTAGATGGTTCTATTCAATCTCAGGCTGGATACGATCCTCATTCACAAATCTATGGCGACTTTGATAGCGATATTTTTGGAGAAATCCCACAATATCAAACAGATTCCGATTATAATCAGGCGCTTGAAAAGTTGCTTAGTCCCTTCGATGAATTTGAATTTGCGAACAAGGAATCAGAAACAGCATTACTTGCCGCTATTTTTACTGCAATCGTTCGTGCCAGTTTGGATAAGGCACCTGCATTTGTGGTTGACGCCTCCGACCCCGGCGCGGGCAAATCTATGCTTTGCGAGGCAATTGGAGCGATAGCTCTCGGTCGTCGGCCGGCGACGATGGCGCCACTAGGCGAAGGTAGGGAGGACGAAACACGTAAGCGCGTCATGTCTGGTTTGTTGCCGCCAGCTGAGCCGGTGTTCAATATCGACAATCAAAATGGTCGGGTAGATAGTCCAGTGTTGAGCCAGCTACTGACCTCTTCAGCGATGACAGACCGGCTGTTAGGTCAGAGTAAATTGGCATCAGAAATACCAAACCGTGTCCTTATTTTAATGAGTGGAAATAATATTG
The DNA here is from genome assembly GCF_002237555.1 of Antarctobacter heliothermus. NCBI lineage: Bacteria > Pseudomonadati > Pseudomonadota > Alphaproteobacteria > Rhodobacterales > Roseobacteraceae > Antarctobacter > Antarctobacter heliothermus. Next base: position 2,692,853 of record NZ_CP022540.1, read on the forward strand.
AATTCTCTGAAGAGCTGTCTCGCCGGATTTTAAAAATGACGCTTAGGGTAAATGAAAATGGAGTTTTTTCGCGAAAATATAGAAACGATGTTGTCAAAATGATCCTCGAAGAGCGTGAAAGCTTTGTGGTCGCCGGCTTGACGCTACTGAGCGCAGCGCTTTGCAGTCAAGACAGCCATGAAGGACCAGGTATTCCTAGTTATTCGGAATGGGATAGAGTAGTCCGTCGGACGGTGCTTTGGATCAATAGGACACTTGGGAAAAGTTACATTGATCCACTCACAATTATGCAGTCGGCGATGGCAACGGCGCCGGAACGCCAAGAGATATATCCTCTCCTTGAGAGCCTCGAAAGGACATTTGGAAGTGATACTTTCACGGCATCAGATATTCTAGCGTCGAGTGCTGATGACAGGTTGTTGGAAATTCAGGTTAAGGGATTAACGGGACGAACAGGCCCATTGTCGCCACAATCTGTGGGAATTCATCTTGCACGGCTCCGCGGTAGAAAGATCGGTGACCTCAGATTGTTGCATCAAGTGATAAATCATACCGGACACTATAGATTGGAAAGAGTTGCATCGGTTGAGGCGACTTCTCTGAACTTGGCGGGAGGTAACTGAAATGAATTTTCGTGATATTGCACTTATAACAAGCGCGGATCTTGCAAAACTTCACGGGTATGCAAACGTAACTTCCCAGTGTCGAGCTTGGTGGAGGGGGCTTGGTATCAAGCCTCTCCCTGGGCGAAGAGGTGTTTACGATCCTAAGCACGTGAGGGAGCGACTTGATCAAGCCGGAGATGTCTTGCCCGAAGCTAATTTAATTGAAACGCCATCGGATTCTCTAGTTTCTCAAAGAAGGAAGCGCAAACATGCCGAATGATAGTTTGCCCCCCGAAGTGCATCGAGTACGATGCCGGTTATCCAATGGTAGGTTTCGGTACTACTTCAGCTTACGAGGACGAAAAGGTACTGGTTTCTACCGATCATCGGAGCGGCTCCCAAAAGAACGCGAGTTTCATGAGGCGTATGTTGCAGCGATAGAGGCAGCTATGCCGCGCGTTTCTTCATATCTGACGTCAAGTTTGGTTGATGACTACTTGGTGTCACCGAAATTCAAGCGTCTCAAACAGCGCACCCAAAAAGACTATTTAGGCTGGTTGGATCGATTTTCGCATGAGTTTGGCGATGATCCGGCGGCGATGTTCGAAGAGTGGGAATCTCTTGGAGAAGTTAACGACTGGCGTGATGCTTGGAAGGACAGCCCAAAACAATACGACTACGCTGGCACGGTTGTCACGATCTTGATGAATTGGGGGGTCAAGCAAGGTAAGATCAGGCGGCATCACTGCACTTTCGACAAGGTCTACAAGGCCGACCGTGCCCACATCACATGGACGCCTGCCTACATCGAGAAATTCCTGTCTGTTGCACCGGATAACATCGGGCGCGTTCTGATTGCTGCGACAGAAACCGGTTTGCGTCCTGCCGATCTCGTCCAGCTTCGTCGCTTCAACGTCGAAATCTTGCCCTCCGGAAATCGACGTCTTCGCATCCCCACGCAGAAGAGGGGCGTTTACGCACACATACCGATCACGCCAAAAATGGCTGAGATCATTGATAGTGCGCCAGATGGACAGGAATATATCCTGACTAATCCGTCAGGGAAGCAGTGGACGGAGCGCTATGCTTCGCAGCGGTTGAGCCATTGGAAGAACAAAGCAGGTCTGACTAAAGAGGCGCTGGGTTACAGCCTCCACATGCACGATTGTCGTGGGACGGCGACTACGAAATTGCTCGAAGCGGGAGCGGACGCGTTTCAACTGGCCACGGTGTTCGGCTGGAACTTGCGTTATGCCACGCAGATGATTGAGGTCTATGCTGTGGTCGGAAGTGACAAAACCGACAGGATTTTGGAACTGGTTCAACGCGCCGAAAAGAACGCCTCAAGAACGTAATTGTAAAATGCCCTGTAAAATGACTCTCTGTAAATCGGCCAATTATCGTCTAAGTCATTGAAAGTAAATGGAGGCGAGTACCGGAATCGAACCGGTGTACACGGATTTGCAATCCGCTGCGTAACCACTCCGCCAACTCGCCAGAGTGGCGGTCTGATTAGGCGCTACCGCCGCTTCCGTCAAGCAGATATCTTTGCCGCCGTCAGGTGGGCCGAAGGGCCACATTTGCCAAGTTTGGTGGCTTGGGTCATTGCCGCCGCGCAGCAGGTGTGGCACAACCGCCATCACAGGTTCTGAACGGAAGAGTTTAGTACATGACTGACTTTACTACCCGCCGCCGGATGATGGTCGACACACAGGTGCGCCCGTCGGACGTCACCGAATTTCCGATCATCGACGCCATGCTCGATATTCCGCGTGAGGCGTTCGTGCCGCGCGACAAGGTCGAAGCTGCCTACGCCAGCGAGGATGTCGATCTTGGAGAGGGCAGGGTCCTGCTGGACCCGCGCGTTTTTGCCAAGATGCTGGACGCCCTGAACCTGACCAACAGCGATCTTGTGCTCGATGTCGGGGCCGGTCTGGGGTACTCCTCTGCCGTGATCGCGCGCATCGCCGAGGCCGTCGTCGCCGTCGAGGCGGATGAGACGCTGGCCGAAGAGGCGCAATCGCTGCTCAGCGAACATCATGCCGACAATGTTGTCCTCCACATGGGGCCGCTGACCGAAGGGGCGCCGGAACACGGTCCCTATGACGCGATTATCGTCGAGGGCGGTGTCGAGGTTCTTCCGGACAGCCTTGCCGCGCAGCTCAAGGATGGCGGGCGTATTGCTATCATCTTTATGGAGCAGGCGCTGGGGACTGTGCGGGTTGGACACAAACGGGACGGCCGGATCACTTGGCGCTATGCCTTCAATGGAACGGCTCCAGTGGTCAACGGCTTCGAAAAAACGGCGGCTTTCGCTCTTTGAGCAAGTCGCGCAGGGCCTGAGGGCAAACGAAAAGATGGGGAAGCCGGTGCTGGGCAGGATTCGCAATAACATGGCGCGCGGGGCTGTGTGCCTTGTTCTTTTGACCGGAGCAGTAACACCCGCTTGGGCCGATACCCTCGCCGAGGCGCTGGAAGCTGCGTATATGAACAGCGGCCTGCTGGAGCAAAACAGGGCAACGTTGCGCGCCGCAGATGAGGACGTCGCACAGGCCTTGGCAGAGCTGCGGCCTGTTCTTCGATGGACGGGCAACGTTCAGCGCAGCTATGGCCGGTCGGGCAGTTTCAGTTCGTCAGCCGGGCGGTTTGTGCAGGGCGGCAGCGTCACCAACGATGCCAGCATCAACCTGATCGCGGAAATCGTTCTTTACGCAGGCGGCCGTAACAAACTGGCGCTTGAGGCGACAAAGGAGCAGGTGCTTGCCACCCGCGCCGATTTGGTCGCCATTGAACAACAGGTCCTGTTGCGTGCCGCCGCGGCCTTTATGAACATTCGCCGGTATTCCGAAACTGTCGGTTTGCGCGAAAACAACGTGCGCGTGATTCAGCAAGAGGTGCGCGCCGCGCGGGACCGGTTTGAGGTTGGCGAAGTGACCCGCACCGACGTGGCCCTTGCAGAGGCGCGGTTGGCCGCGGCGCGCGCTGCCTTGGCGGCCGCGCAGGGCGATCTGCTTGTGGCGGGAGAAGAGTATCTTGCCGCCGTGGGCAAGCCGCCGCGCAATCTGATCAACCCGCGTTCGCTGCCAAAGCTGCCCGGCAGCGTGGCCGACGCCAAACGTCAGGCGCTGCGCCAGCACCCGGATCTGACGGCCCAACAACACAGTGTGACCGCCGCGGAACTGACCATTCTGATCGCAGAAGGGGCCAAAAAGCCGACGGTGTCGTTGCAGGGCTCCTACGGCGTGACCGAAGACTTTGACGATGGCGACTTTTCGCACGGTGGGTCGATCACACTGGGCGCAAGTGGTCCGATCTATTCCGGCGGCGCGCTCGATTCGGCGGTCCGCAAGTCGGTTGCCAACCGGGACGCGGCGCGCGGTCGTTTGCATGTTGTACTGCGCCAGATTGAGCAGAACGTCGGTCAAGCCTACGCCAACTTGCGTGTCTCGCAGGCCAACCGCACTTCGTTCGAAGAACAAGTGCGCGCTGCAACCGTCGCATTTCAGGGGGTCCGCGAAGAGGCCAAGCTGGGCGCGCGCACCACGCTGGACGTGCTGGACGCGGAACAGGAATTGCTGGACGCCCGTGCCAGCCTGATTTCGGCGCAGGTCGATGAGGCCATCGCGTCCTATCAGGTGTTGTCGTCGCTGGGTTTGCTGACCGCTGAGGCGCTGCACCTGAACGTGCCTGTCTTTGACCCGGCTGCCTATTACAACATGGTCAAAACCGCGCCACGCGCCCGGTCAAAGCAGGGCGCAGAACTGGACCGTGTCCTGAAGGCTCTGGGAAAAGAGTAGTTTTGTCTGCGTCTGTTGTGCGGAGACCTGTTTTGCGGGTACACTCTGTCCCGAGGCAAGAGTGGCAAGAACAATGTCAGACCCCGTTACAAACGTCGAAATAGAGGACGTCCTGTCGTCAATCCGTCGACTGGTCTCCGAAGAAGAGCGGCCGCCCCGCGGCGCGCAGCGGTCTGTTCCAGAACGTCTGGTCCTGTCGCCTGCGCTGCGTGTGCCGGATGCGGCGGATCCGCCGACCAAGGCACCCGGCCGAGGTCGTGAGGCGCATGCGCCCATGGTCCTGACGGAACCCTCTGTCACCCCCGTCGCGCACAGGCCACCGCCGCCACCGACAGTGCCCGAGCCCGATGAGATTGCCACACTGGTTCTTGGGGCAGAGGACAGCGCTGAGGCCACCGCACCCGAACCGGCAGACACTCAGGTTGCTGAGACCGTCGATCCGCTGGCCGTTTGGTCCGCCGATCCGGACGGGACATCGGACAAGCCGATCGATCTGGCTCCGGCCCTGCCCGAAGATGACCTTGGCGAAGCCGATGCAGCGCTTGTTCCGGTGGACCCTGACGCTGACCAGATGATCGCCGATGACGCCGACCTTACAGGAAACGTGACAGAGGACATCGGGCCAGAGGAAATCGAGCCTGAAGATATCGAGCATGACACTGAGGCCGGGCAGATCGCCGCGCTGCGTGCCAGCCTGTCAGATATCCTTGCGCCTGATCCGGGGGCAGGGGACGACGACGTCCTCGAAACGGCAGATGACCCCAATGGGTACGCCGCTCAGCTGTTTGCACATGCCGATGTTGACGTTGATTCTGGCACCGACACAGAACTTGACCGGAAGATTGCCACGCTGGAACAGATGTTGGCACGTCAATCTCAAGATTGGGCACCCACCACGCCATCCGCAGACGATACCGATCCCTCGGAGCCTTCGGAGGCCGCTGTCGCGCCAACGGCTGATCCCGATGATGCAACAGCGATGGGTGACGGCGCGGATGTGACGTCGGACGGAGCAGACGACGCGGACACCGCGTTGCAAGAGGTGGTTTCCGCCGTGGCGGGTGCCGTCTCGGACGATCCGTTGAACGGGGCAGGGCCGGTCGACCCATCGCCAGACATGGCAACGGCGATACCGGATGGCGACATTTCCGCTGTCGATGCTCTTGAGCCTGAGGACTCGGCAGAGACACCCGCCGCCACCAGCGCGGTTCCGGGCGACGCACGCCCTGCATTTGTCCGCCACGCCCCGTCAGAGGCGCTGGATTGGGAAGATCATGCGCCGGGGGCAGACTCGCTCCCCGATCCTGTTCCAGAGGCAGAACCCGACCAGTCGGCTGCCGTCACGAAGCTGAGCGAAGAGGCCTTACAGGCCATTGTGTCAGAGATCGTGCGCCAAGAGCTTCAGGGTGCATTGGGCGAACGCATCACCCGCAACGTGCGCAAACTGGTCCGGCGTGAGATTCACCGCGTTCTGATGAGCAAGGATCTGGACTGATCCTTTGCGTCCGGCGCGCTGCGCCGGGCATACCAACGCGCGCCCAAACCAACACCCTCCCCAAAATGAAAAAAACGCGCCCGTAAAGGGCGCGCATTTTCAGGTGGGTCAGGGAAATGGTCAGGCGGCTTCGGCTTGCTGTGCGGCGTTGCGACGCTCGCTTTCTTCGCGGGACAGCGCGACAGAGGTGCGAACACCTTTCGACACGAAATCCATCAGGCCGGATACGACACGTTCATTGGGGTCGATCCCGGCACAGCTCAATACTTCGCGGCCATCGCGGGACCGCGCCCAGCGGGCGATCTGCTCGGGGCCATTTCCATACTTCTTGTCGTCGGCGATTGCATCGTCGAGGGCAGCCAGCACCACAGCCGCAAACAGTTTGCGAGCGCGGTTGCCTTGCTCGGCGTTGAACGCGGTGCTGTCAACGAAATCCTTCATGTTTCGACCTTTGATTATTGCTCTTGCGTTTTTAGGCGTGACGCGGGTTATGGCGTATTCGTATCGATTCGGATACCCCGATGCTGCATACCACCTATGCAAAATTTGCATAACATTCTGCGAGTGCAGCACGAGATACGTTGCCTTGCATGATGGCTGAACGCCAGATATAGGGTCCGTCAATCAATCATCAACCTTTTGACACGGTTTTGCCCCATGCCAAAGATCAACGGTAACGAAATTCGCCCCGGTAACGTGCTGGAGCATAACGACGGTCTCTGGGTCGCCGTGAAGGTCGATCATGTGAAGCCCGGCAAGGGCGGCGCATTCGCTCAGGTCGAGATGAAGAACCTGCGCAACGGCTCCAAGTTGAACGAACGCTTCCGCAGCGCCGACAAGGTAGAGCGCGTGCGCCTTGAACAAAAGGACATGCAGTTCCTGTTCGAGACAGACGGCATGCTGACCTTCATGGACACCGAAACCTTTGATCAGGTCGAACTGCCCGCCGACATCCTTGGCGAACGTCGACCCTTTCTGCAGGACGGCATGACCATCGTGGTGGAATTCCACGACACAGAGGCACTGAACGCCACGCTGCCGCAAAAGGTCGTCTGCAAGATCGTCGAGACAGAGCCGGTGGTCAAAGGACAGACCGCTGCCAACAGCTTTAAGCCTGCCGTTCTCGACAACGGTGTGCGCATCACGGTGCCGCCCTTTGTTGGACAGGACGAAGACGTCGTCGTGAACACCGAAACCATGGAATATGCAGAGCGCGCCTGACCTCGGGGCTCGCGCGCAAATCCCCCGTCTTTGCCGGGGGTGACAACTGAACTGATCTAAGGCCTCCGGCGCATCGCCAGGAGGCCTTTTGATGATCGACACCGCAACAGACCACGACATTCCCACGCTGGCCGACATGCTGTATGCGCTCAACGCGCATCACGCCGCCGACCTGCCCGGCCGGTTCCACACAGACGGCACAGAGGCCGCGCTGAGGACGTTCTTTGCACAAAAGCTGGGGCAGGGCGCGTGTGTCCTGCTGTACCGCACAGAGGGCGTGCCGCGTGCCTACCTGATGTGGCAGATCCTGGATCATGCCGGGACCGCGTTAGAGCATCCAAGGCGGCAGGCTTTGCTGGACCATATCTACGTCCAGCCGATCTGGCGGCATCGTGGTCTTGCGCGGCGGCTAATCGCGCGGTTTGAACAGGACAGCCGCGCTCAGGGCTGCACGGGCTGGATCACGCGTGTTCACGCCTTCAACACCCCCAGCGCGGCGCTGATGCGCGGCGCGGGGGCGCATTTGGCGGTAGAGGTCTATGAAAAACGGCTTTGAGCCTCAGCCGCGCCAGTGGACCTTGGCCTCACCCGCCGACATGTCCTCGCCGGCGCGGTCAAACCGCAAGTAGGCAAGGCCAAAACCGTCCGCCTGTGTCAAAAGCGTTCCGGCAACCTTTTCGCCGGACAGGATCTCGGTCCCCACGGGGGCCGAGCCGTCGACCGCGACCCGTGTCAGGCCTTTGCGCAACTCTGTCTTGTGTTTCATCCGCGCAGTGACTTCCTGCCCGACGTAACACCCTTTGCGGTGATCGACGCCGTTTAACCGCTCAAAGCCGACTTCAAGGATAAAGGTGTCCGGCGTCAGTTCGATGCCCGTCTGGGGCACGCAGGCTGCCACTCGCAACGCATCCCAATCCACGGCCTCGCCCGGCTGACCGGCATAGCCGCGCCATCCCAGCGACGGATGGCGCGGATCGGCAAAGGCACCCTCGGGCGTGTCGCCAAGGCCCCGACTGACCTCAATGTCGGTCTCTTCGATTTCTACCGGAGAGCGCAGTTTATACATCATCAGACGTTGTTTCAGCGCCGCCACCTGTTCGGCGTCTGCATCAATCAGCACGTCTTCACCGTCGGGTACCAGAAAGAAGTCGGCCAGATATTTGCCCTGCGGTGTCAGCAGCGCGGCATAGACTGCGCCGTGGTCCAGACGGGCCACGTCATTGGTCACCAGCCCTTGCAGAAAATCGCGTGCCCCGGCGCCCCGCACCCGCAGCACTTTTCGGTTATCATCCGCCATTCGCTTTCCCTTTCGTCCTCGGGTCGCATATAGGCCCCTAGGCAACTTCCGAACAGGCCCATGCGCGCACCGATTTCCATTGTCATCCCCACGCTCAACGCGGGCGACAGCCTGCCGCTCTGCCTTGGCAGCCTGTCCGAGGGACTGCAAGCCGGGCTGATCCGTGAACTTGTGATCTCTGACGGGGGGTCCACCGATGGCACGCTGTCCATTGCCCAACAGGCGGGCGCGCGGGTCGTGACGGGTGCCGCGTCGCGTGGCGGGCAGTTGGTGCGCGGCACGCAGGCGGCAGAGGGGGATTGGCTGCTGGTGCTGCACGCGGACACCCGACTGGCAGAGGGCTGGACCGGGGCCGTGACCACCGCTCTTTCGCAGCCCGGTGCCTATCATTTCCGGCTGGCTTTTGATGTGGCGGGTGTGATGCCCACTTGGGTGGCCTGCTGGGCCAACCTGCGATCGCGGCTTTTCCGGCTGCCCTACGGCGATCAGGGCCTGTTGATTGATCGCAAGACATTGGAGGCTGTCGGCGGGTATCCCGACCTGCCGCTGATGGAGGATGTGGCGCTGGCGCGCCGCCTTGGCCGCGTGCTCAAACCGCTGCCCGCAACGGCGATCACCTCGGCAGAGAAGTACCAACGCCAGGGCTGGTTGCGGCGCGGGGCGCGAAACCTGACCACTCTGGCGCGCTACTTTGCCGGGGCCGATCCAGAGAGGCTGGCGCGGTCCTACCGCCGCTAACGCCCTTATTCCGGCGAGTCGAACTGAAGCCGGTACAGATCGGCATAGGCACCGCCCTGTGCGATCAGCGCGTCATGGGTGCCTTGCTCGACCACACGGCCCGCCTCCATCACCACGATCTTGTCGGCATTGCGCACGGTGGACAGCCGGTGCGCGATCACCAGCGTTGTGCGCCCCTGTGACAGCTGTTCCAGCGCCGCTTGCACCACGGCCTCAGACTGGGCGTCCAGCGCGCTTGTGGCCTCGTCCAGCAGCAGGATTGGCGTGTCCCGCAGCAGGGCGCGGGCAATTGCCACCCGCTGCCGCTGACCACCCGACAGGCGCGATCCGCGCGGGCCGACCTGTGTGTCCAGACCGGCCTCCAGCCGGGGCAGGAAATCGGCCACATGCGCCGCACGCAGGGCGCTGTCCAGTTCCGCATCGGTGACATTGCGGTCCAGCACGATATTGTCGCGCAGCGTCTCATCGAACAGCAGCGCCTCTTGGCTGACGACAGAGATCATCCCGCGCAATGTGCGCAGTTTCATCGCGGCCACGGGCACGCCGCCGATCTCGACGTCGCCGTCCTGCGCCTCTGCCATCCGGGTCAGCAGATTGAACACTGTCGATTTCCCCGCGCCGGACGCCCCGACCAGCGCCGTTGTCTGTCCCGGCGCCGCCTCAAAGCTCAGGCCCTGCAGCACCTGCGTGTCGCCAAACCGCAAGTTGACATCGCGCAGGGAAATCCCCGGCGTGCCTTCGGGCGGGGGCACGGGGCTGTCGGGATCGCGCAGCCGGGGCTGGGTGTTCAGCATCTCGATGATCCGCTCGATGCTGGCGGCGGCCACCTGCCAGACGCCCGATACAGCGCCCAACCGGCGCAGCGGCTCAAACGCCAGTCCGATGGCGGTGAAGAAGGCCATGAAATCGCCCACCGTCTTTTCGCCGGCCAGAATCTCGCCGCCGCCGAAATACAGCACCCCGACAAACCCAATCCCCGACATCAGGTCGATCAGACCGGGGAGAGAGGCCTGACCCGCCGCCGACCGCGTTTCCGCCCGGATGCGTTGGCGCGTCAGGGCGCGGTATTTCTTGCCCATCCAGCGTTCCAACTGGTTCAGTTTGACCGGCGTGATGCCGTGAAACACCTCGTTCAGACGGGTCGACAGCCGCGCCGCAATGTCCCGCACGTTGCGGGCGTTCTTGCGCACAAACCGTTGCAACAGCACCGACGGAAACACCAGCAACGGCGCGCCCACCAGCGCCACCAGCGTCCAGCGCCAATCGATGAACAGCGCCACCCCGAACAATGAGATCAGCGCCACCACGTCGCGCCCGGCTCCCGTCACCAAAGTGCTCCAGACCTTGGAGATGGCGTTTACATCGCCCTCGACCCGCTGGATCAGGTAGCCCGGCCCGTGTTCGTTGTGAAACTCCGGGTCCAGCGTCATCAGGTGTTGCAGCATGTCCTGCCGGATATCGCCCATCGACATCTGGCTAACCCGCGTCAGCAGCACCTTTTGCACCACGCTGGCCACCGCCCGCACAACAAAGATGCCCATGACGATCACGCCGACCCAGACCAGCGCATCGGCATTGCCGCCGACAAAGACATCGTCGAACATCGGCTTCATCATGTAGCTGAGCAGGCCGAACATGCTGCCCTCAAGCGCCATAAAGACCATGGCGATAGCCATCAGCCCCGCATAGCGTTTCAGGTAGCGCTGCCAGAGCCAGAGAAACAGCCGCTTGGGAGGGGGAACCGGATCAGCCACCCATCAGCTCCCGCGCGCAGTCTATCTCGGGGCGGCGCGCGTCCCATGCGGGCTGAATGATCTTGGCGGCGTATTCGGTGCGGATCCAGTCCTCAAACCCGATCTCGCCCAACGACAGACGCGCCTCATAGACACGCAGGATGTAATCCTGCACCCCGGTCTTGGTGAAATCGAGGTGGATGTAGCGCAGGCCCAACTGTTTCTTGGCCTCCGCGATCGGGACATCCTCGAACACCAGCAGATACATAGCCGCAACAAACCCGGCCCGGTCGGCGCCGGACTTGCAGTGAAACATCATCGGCTTTTCCGCCGCCCGCAGCGCGTCGATCACACCGACGATGCGCTTGCGCGGGGCCGCCTCACGCGCCCACAGCTTGGCGTCGACCATCGTCATGCCCAACTGCTGCAGGCTTTCCCGCTCGAACAGGTAATGGGCAAACCGGTCCTCGCCGCGCAGGTTCACCACCGTCTTGATCCCCATGGCCGCATAGCGTTCAAACCGCCGGTGCGTTGGCTGGTTCGACCGGTACACCCCCGGCGCGATCTGAAAGAAATTGGTCCAGAGCACCCGCAGAAACGCATGGTCGAACAGGTGGTAATGCAGCCTTGACCACCGCCGCGCAGCGGGCGTCGAAATATCCGTGCCAAAAGACCGGCGCAGCTTGCGTTCCGCCTTGTCCAACCTGCTCCAGAGTCGTGCCAGCATGTGCGATGGGTTCCCAGCGTTCCGGCGGGCGGTTTACGCGGCATTCGGTGGGCTGTCCAGCAAAGCGCGTATTGACGGCAGGCCGCCGCCGGGTAACGTCGCGCCGCGATAGACAGGAGTTCCCCAATGCCGCTGTCCAATGGACGCCCCCACATGGCCCTTCCGGGGCCCTCCATGATGCCGGACCGCGTATTGCAGGCGATGCATCGGCCCGCGCCGGACATCTATGACCTTGATCTGCACGACATGGTGGCCAGTCTGGTGCCGGATTTGCGCCGTGTGGCGCGCACCGATGGCCATGTGGCGATGTACATCTGCAACGGCCATGGTGCATGGGAGGCGGCCCTGTCCAACACCGTGGCGCCCGATGAGACGGTGCTTGTGCCCACCACCGGTGCCTTTGGCCATGGCTGGGCGGAAATGGCGCGCGGGCTGGGGGCCGAGGTCGAGATTGTCGAACACGGTCGCACCACCCCGATTGACCCGGACCGGGTGTGCGCCGCGCTGGCGGCGGACAAGGGCCACAGGATCAAGGCGGTGCTGGCGGTCCATGTCGATACCTCCTCGTCGATTCGCTCCGACATCGCGGCCCTGCGCAGGGTGCTGGATGAGGTCGGGCACCCGGCCTTGCTGATGGCCGATTGCATCGCCTCGCTGGGCTGCGATGCGTTTGAGATGGACGCATGGGGCGTCGACGTGATGATCACCGGCTCGCAAAAGGGGCTGATGGTGCCGCCGGGCATGGCCTTTGTGTTCTTCAATGACCGCGCGGCAGAGGTGCGCCGCGCCATGCCCCGCGTGTCGCGCTATTGGGACTGGGCGGCGCGCGCCGAGCCTGAGATGTTCTATCAGTATTTCGGCGGCACCGCGCCGACGCACCACCTGTACGGCCTGCGCGCGGCTCTGGACATGATCCACGAAGAGGGCATGGAACACGTCTGGGCGCGCCATGCCCGGCTGGCCCGCGCCATCTGGGCGGCGGGAGAGGCATGGGGGGCAGAGGGGCCGTTCCGCCTGAACGTGGCAGACCCCGCGCACCGCTCTCATGCGGTGACGGCGGCGGCCTTGGGTGCGCCGGACGGCGACCGCCTGCGCGCATGGTGCCGCGATGAGGCGGGGCTGGTGCTGGGCATCGGGCTGGGCGTGGGTGATCCCGAAGACCCGACAAACTCGGGCTATTTCCGTTTTGGCCACATGGGGCATGTCAACGCCCACGGCATCCTTGGCCTGATCGGCACGGTGGAGACGGGATTGACCGTGCTGGACATTCCGCATGGGGCAGGGGCGATGGATGCGGCGGTCAAGGCACTGACCGCTGCCTGATGCTCACAGCACGCGGATCACTCCGCGTGCAGCCCGCCGCTGTCCAGTCGCAACCGTCGGTCCATCTGCGCCGCGAGTTCCAGATTATGGGTGGCGATCAGCGCCGACAGGCCGGTTTCGCGCACCAGCGTCATCAGCGCGCCAAACACCCGGTCCGATGTGGTGGGGTCAAGGTTCCCGGTCGGTTCATCCGCCAGCAACAGGCGCGGCGTGTTCGCCATCGCGCGGCAAAAGGCGACGCGCTGTTGTTCACCGCCTGACAGCGCGGCAGGGCGGTGTTCTGCGCGATCCTTGATGCCAACGCTGTCCAGCAGGGTCAGCGCCCGCGCCTCAGCCTCGGCGCGGCTCGCACCATTGGCCAGTTGCGGCAGCACGATATTTTCCAGCGCGGTGAATTCTGGCAGCAGGTGGTGGAACTGATAGACAAACCCGACATCCGCCCGCCGCACTGCCGTGCGCCGCCGGTCGCTTTGACCTTGCATCGCCTCGCCGCCAATCTCGACCGTGCCCGCATCGGGTGTGTCCAGCAGCCCAGCAATATGCAGCAGCGTCGACTTGCCCGCGCCTGAGGGCGCGACCAGCGCCACGACCTCACCGCGTCCGACCGTCAGGTCGATGCCGCGTAGTACGTTCACCTCGTTCGGCTTGCCCTTGTTATAGCTCTTCTCAATGCCCGTCAGGCGCAGAACCGTGTCACTCATAGCGCAGCGCCTCCACCGGGTTCATCCGGGCCGCACGGCGCGCCGGAAAGATCGTGACGATAAAGCTGAGACCCAGCGACAGCGACACCGCCGACAACACGTCTTTCAGGTGCAACTCGGCGGGCAGGGCATAGATGCCCCGGATCGACGGGTCCCAGACCCCGCCGCCTGACAGGTAGTTCACTGCGGCAAAGATCGGGTCGATGTAGATGGCAAACAGCGTGCCCAGCAGCACCCCCAGTGCTGTGCCGATCAGCCCGGTAAACGACCCGCAGATGAAAAAGATACGCATGACGGACCCTTCGGTCAGGCCCATGGTGCGCAGGATGCCGATGTCGCGGCCCTTGTTCTTGACCAGCATGATCAGCCCGGACACGATGTTCATCGTGGCGATCAGCACCAGCACCGACAGGATCACGAACATCACGTTGTCTTCTATATCCAGCGCCCGCAGGAACCCGCCGCTGGCGTCCTGCCACGTCCAGACCAGCGCGCCCGCACCGGCGGCCTGTCCGATGGGGCTGCTGTATCGCTCGACCTCCTCGGGGTCTTCGACGGTGATCTCCAGCTCATCCGCCACGCCCTCGCGGTTGAAATACAACTGCGCCTCGGCGAAGGGCATGTAGATCCGCGTGCGGTCAATGTCATAGCGCCCGGCGGTAAAGATATAGGTTACGTCATAGGTCTTGACCCGCGGCGAAACCCCAAACGGCGTCTTGACCCCGTTGGGAGAGATCAGGTCGATCTTGTCGCCCAGACCCACCCCCAGCATCTGCGCCACACCCGACCCGATGGCCAGGCCGCCGTCAAAATCTGTCAGGTTGCCACGGCCCGTCTCGGGATCGGCGATGCGCGGGATCTCAACCAGATCCTCCTGTGCGATGCCAAAGACCTCAACCCCGGCATTGCGGCCATTGCCCGTCGCCATGACCTGTCCCTTGACCAAAGGCGCCACCCGCGTGACGCCCGGCACGCCGCGCACGCTCTCGGCCATGGCGGCATAGTCGGGCAGGGTCCGCGTCGGTATCCCGGCCTCATCTACATGCTGGATGTGGTAGACCGTGACATGGGCATTGGCCCCCACGATCGTGTCCACAAATTCCGCCCGAAAGCCCGACCGCACCGCCAGCGTCGCGATCAGCGCAAACACCGCCAGCGTAATCCCGATCAGCGAGATCCACGTCATCACCGACACCCCACCCTCGGCGCGTTTGGCGCGCAGATAGCGCCAGGCGATCATCCATTCAAACGGGGCAAAGGGCGGCGGCTGGCGCGTCATGGGGCTCTTTCTGGTCCTGCTCGTGGCGGAAACTGGCCTTTTGCCCGGTCCGGGTCAACCAGTCCGCGCCCCTGCCGCGCGACCATCCGCCAGTTGTGGCCGCCGCCGCGGGGCCAAGGCGGCCCAACCGCCACCCGCGCCGCCCGAAATCCCTCGTTGACGCGGCCGCCCGCGCCGCCATATTTGCGCCCATGACTGGACCCCGTTACCCCGCCCTCATCGCCTCGCTTCCTTCAACCGTGCCCTTTGTCGGCCCCGAATTGCAGGAGCGCGCCCGTGGCATGCGTTTTCAAGCCCGCCTTGGCGCCAACGAAAACGTCTTTGGCCCGTCGCCCTTTGCCGTCGCCGCCATGCAGGATGAGGCGGCAGAGATCTGGAAATACGCCGATCCTTCGCATCTGGACTTGAAAGCCGCGCTGGCGGACCACCTGCGCTGCACGCCACAAAACATCCTGATCGGTGAGGGCATCGACGGGCTGCTGGGCTATCTGGTGCGGCTGCTGGTGGGGCAGGGCGATGCGGTTGTCACCTCGGACGGGGCGTACCCGACCTTCAACTACCATGTGACCGGCTTTGGCGGCGTGTTGCACAAGATCCCCTACACAGGGGATCACGAAGACCTTTCCGCCCTGATCGCCAAAGCGGCAGAGGTCGACGCCAAGATCGTCTACCTTGCCAACCCCGACAATCCGATGGGCACATGGCACAGCGGGGCTGCCATTGCGGCGGCGCTGGACACGCTGCCCGACGGCTGCGTGCTGGCGCTGGATGAGGCCTATGTGGAATTCGCCCCGGAGGGCACAACCCCCGATCTGGATGCCGAAGATCCCCGCGTTCTGCGGTTCCGCACCTTTTCCAAGGCTTACGGCATGGCGGGCGCGCGGATCGGATATGTCGTCGGCGCGGCAGAGACGATCAAGGCGTTTGACCGGATTCGCAATCATTTCGGCATGAACCGCATTGCACTGGCCGGGGCGCTGGCCGCGCTTGGCGATACCGAATGGTTGAATGAGGTGATCCGCCTGACCGCCGAAGGGCGGGATGGAATCGCGCGCATCGCCAAGGACAACGGCCTGACCACACTGCCTTCGGCGACCAATTTTGTGGCGGTCGACTGTGGCAGGGATGGGGATTTTGCCCGCGCCGTTCTGGCGGGTCTGATTGATCAGGGTGTCTTTGTCCGGATGCCCTTTGTGGCCCCGCAGGACCGGTGCATCCGCATCAGCGCGGGCCGGCCCGAGGATCTGGAAATCCTGGCCGAGGCCCTGCCAAAGGCGTTGCTCGCGGCGCGGATCACCCTCAACCCCTAAGCATTTCCGGCAAACTGCAACAATTTTCACCACCTCGCGAAATCCTGACCTGACTTGTCGTCCTGCTGCGCTACCCTCTGCAAGCGGAGATTGCAGGTGTAGGAGGCCGCGCAATGAAAAACCGTCCATCGAAGCCGGTCGAGGATTACACGACCGTCAACATGATCCTGATTTTTGCGAACATGCTATGGGTTTTTGTGGCGCTCTGGTCCTTTTGGGGGCTGGGCGTGGTGCTGATCCTTGCGGTGCTGCTCAATCATCTGATCACGCGGATCGACACCGTCCGCCGCCGCCGGGACAGCCGGTTTCGCGGCATCTGATCCCTGCAAATCCGGTTTCCGTTTTGCTGCGTGGGGCATAGGGTCCGCCAAACGCAGGAGCCAAGCCATGCCCAACATCACCATCACCGAGATTTTTCGCCTGTCCGAAACCGCGTTGGCGGCACATGGGGCGCAGCCCGCCATTGCCGCCGAAATGGCCCGTGCCATCGCTTGGGCCGAGGCGCGGGGAAACCGGATTTGCGGGCTGTACTACCTCGAAAGCTATTGCCAGCAGTTGAAATCTGGGCGCGTCGATGGCGCGGCCGTGCCGGAAATCAGCCAACCCCGCGCGTCCGAAATCCGGGTGGATGCGGCACATGGTTTTGCCCAGCCTGCCTTTGCCGCCGCGCTGCCGCAGGCGTTGCAGGCCGCGCGCGACACCGGGATCGCCAGCCTTGCGCTGCGCCACGCCCACACCTGTACCGCGCTGGGCTATTTCACCGAACAGATTGCCAAGGGCGGTGCGCTGGGCCTTGGTCTGACCAATGCCTCGCCCATCGTCGCGGCTCCCGGCGGCAAGACCCGTGTGATCGGCACCAATCCCGTCGCCTTCGCGGTGCCGGACGGGCAGGGCGGTGTGGCGATGATGTTCGACCAGAGCACGACAACCGTCGCCCTTGGCCGGATCACCATGGCCAAGGCGGCAGGCGAACAGATCCCCGAAGGCTGGGCCGTGGACGTCGATGGTCGCCCGACGACAGACCCCGACGCCGCGCTGAAAGGCTCGCTGTGTTCTGCGGGCGGCTACAAGGGCTGGGGCCTTGGCCTGATGGCCGAGATCCTCGCCGCCTGTCTGGGCGGCGGCATTCTCAGCAAGGATGTCAAACCGTTGAAAGCGCCAGAGGGCGCGCCGCATGACCTTGGCCAGTATTTCCTGATCATCGACCCCGGACAGGGCGATTTCTTTGATCGGTTGTCGGGGTTGGCAGAGGTGGTCACGCGGGATGAGGGCGCACGGATGCCCGGCGCGGGCCGCGTGCCCGCCGAGACGGCAGACGTGCCAGAGGCGCTCTGGCAGCAACTGCGCGATCTGGCGGGTGAACCTGCCTGATCCGCGTGGTGCTGTGCCGCCGGGTTAACGCCCCGTACGCCGCCCGGTCACAGGGGCGTCTTTGTCACCAAAAGGTAAATTCGTCTCTGTAACCCCTTGATTTTTCGTCGCCTGCGGTCTGTCCACGCGTGGACAGGCTCAGGCCCGCTGGGTGATCCAAACCCCCAGTGCCATCACCGCAATCCCCGTGGCACGGGTCAGCGTGAGGGGCGAGAGTCGCGCCCCGAACAGTCCGAAATGATCAATCACGGCGGCACTGATCAATTGCCCGACGAGCACGAAAAAGATCGCGTTCCCTATCCCGAATTTCGGCGCGATCATCGTCACGGACAGAACGTAGAAGGCCACGAAACACCCGCCCAGAAACAGATGCCGCGGTGCCTCTGTCACGCCGCCCAACCCCTTGGCCCCGCTCGCCAGCCAGACCGCGAGGGTCGAGGACAGCGCCACACAAAACAGCACCACCGCCGCCGAGACGGGCGACCCCAACCGCATCCCAAGCGCAGCATTCAACGCCGCCAGCGTCGGAATGCCGATCCCGGCCAGCAGCATCACAAGGGCATATTGGCTCATGTCCGGTCTTTCATTTATTCAGCAAGATAAAACGTCGCGCTGGCCGCCGCCACCGGGACCGCATCAGGCAGGCGGATCAGCGTCGCCTCGGCAAAGAGCAGTGCCCGCCCGGCCTTGATCACCCGCGCGGTACAGCGCACCCTATCGCCCCGCGCGGCGCTAAGAAAACGCGTCTCGAGGTTGGTGGTGGCCACAGGTTTGAACGCGCCCAACCGCCCGGCGCAGGCAAACACCATCGATGTATCGGCCAGCGTCGCCAGCGCCTGCCCGCAAACAATCCCGCCCACACGGGCGATCTCGGACGTGACAGGGATCTCCAGCACGGCCTCGTCTGGCCCGATTGCGGTGATGGTTGGCTGCAACGCTTGCACCCAAGGTGCGAAATTCTCTTCCAACAGGCGCTGCGCGGTGGCAGGATCAAGCATGAGGACCTCCCCTCTGTCCGGCGGCGACTATGACCGGACCTGAGGCGGCTGTCACCACCTGTTGGGCGGTGACTGGTTTCCTCGGGGCGACAGGCCGTCCCTGAGCGACAAGAACAAGAACGGAGCGGGACATGTATATCAAGGCACTGGCCGTAGCGGCGCTGATGACAACAACCGCCTGCGCGCCATTCTGGGGCAACAAGGATGGCACAAGCCGGGCGTGGTTTGCACCGTCGCGGTCGGATCTGGATCAAGTGGACGTTCACCCCGGGGCAGAGGCCTATGCCGCCAATTGCGCCTATTGCCATGGCGATACCGGGCAGGGCGACGGCCCACTGGGAGCGGACCTGCCGGTTGTGCCGCCAGACCTGACCGATCTTGCACTGGCCAATGGCGGGGTCTTTCCGGCGGAAAGGGTGTTGGAGACGATCCATGGCTATCCCGGTAAGTTCCATCGCGGCTCGATGCCGGAGTTTGGGCAGGAGCTGAAAGGCCCAGTAGTGGAATGGCGCGCGCCTTCGGGCGAGATCATCATGACGCCCGAGGGGTTGATGGATGTGGTTGCCTATGTGGACAGCCTTCAGGCAGATGAAGGCAGCTGACAGGGCTTGTTCCCGACGCCACGCTTTGGCACGAGGCGGGAAGAGACACGGAAATTTGGGGGCAGAAATGCACAGGGTGATCATCGGGCTGGCGGCGGCATTGGGGCTGGCCGGTTGTATGGAAGACGGAGCGATGCCCGAGGCGCAGGATGGGCGCGCGCTGTTCATGACGAATTGCGCGGTCTGTCACGGGGCGGACGGCAAGGGCGACGGGGTTATGGCGCGGGCGATGAAGACGCCACCCAAGAACCTGACGCTGATCCAACTGCGAAATGGGGATGTTTTCCCGCGCGCCAAGATCATGTCGACCATCGACGGCTATGCGCGATCTGATCTGGCCGGACCGGGGATGCCAGAGTTCGGCGCGTTGCTGGACGGCGATCTGGTGCCCTACGACAGTGGTGATGGCAAGCCGACGCCGACGCCGCGCAAGCTGGTGGCGCTGGCAGAGTATCTCGAATCGATACAGGCGCGTCGGACGCCCTGACGTTGTTACAGTGCGTGCGGGTGTTTGTCGGGCGTCGTGCGGGGCTCGTCCCGACCCTGCGGGCCGCAACATCGCCCGCCCGCCAACCCCGCCGGGGCGCGCCTGACGGCGCGCTTTTCGCTTCGCGATTCACCCGTGAACAGGCTGGCGGTGCGGCGCAGGCCTATGCGGCGACTGCCTTGCGCACCATGTCACAGTAGAGATCCTGCACTTGGGAGACGCCGAGGCGACCGCCGGGACGATACCAGGTGGTGATTCCGGTCAGCATCGCGATCACCGCAAGTGTCGTTAGCTTGGTGTCTGCGACGTCGAACAAGCCCGTGTCGCGGCCTTGACGCAGGATGTCCTCGAGCGCGTTTTCGTAGTCGCGCCGCAGTCTTTCGATCACGGCGAAATGGTCTGGCGTCAGGTTGCGCAATTCCATGTAGGCGATGAATACCAGCTCTGGCCGTTCGAGGTGAAAGCCGATGTGAAAGCGTACGAAATCCTCTAGCCGGTTTTGCGCGGTGCCAGCTGCGGGTCGTGCGCGCCATTCGGTTAGCAGGTCGTCCATGTGGTCACGCATCAGCGAGAACAGAAGGGCCTGCTTGTCGGGGGTGTAATTGTACAGCGCGCCCGCCTGCAGACCGACCTCTGCCGCGATCTGGCGCATAGAGACGGCGGCATAGCCGCGCTCGGCGAACAGCCGAAGTGCGGCCTCGCGGATGCGCGGGCCGGTGATCTCGGAGTGGCTTCCCTGGGTGCGTGCCATGGCGGACATGGTTATCTGAACATACGTTCAGATCAAGCGGGATACTTGCCAGTTTGCGCAGGCTGGGGCATGACAGTCACATGCGCAAAACGTCGTGTCATTTGCTGATTTGGCTGGCCGCTTCGGGCGGCCTCGTCGGTTGCACCCAGTTTCCTGAACTGGATGCGGTGGCGACGCCCGGTGTCGCCACCGCAGCCTATCCGGATTTCCTGCCGCTGGGAGATTTGCTGAACGGCGCGGTGCCGCGGGCCTCGGCGGCAGAGATTGCCGCGGTCGAGGGGCGTGTCGGCGCATTGCGCGCGCGGGCAGATCGCTTGCAGCGCGTGTCGATTGCGCCGCGCGGCGTTGACGGGCGTGTGGCGCGGTTGCGGCGCAAAGCTGCGGATTTGCGGGCGCAATAGTCTGGGCATTTGCCTTTTCAAAGGGCGGGAGGCGGTCCAACGGCTGACCGTGCGTTGCATGCTCTTGTCCCTGCGGCTGCTTGGC
Source organism: Antarctobacter heliothermus (assembly GCF_002237555.1). Classification (NCBI taxonomy): domain Bacteria; kingdom Pseudomonadati; phylum Pseudomonadota; class Alphaproteobacteria; order Rhodobacterales; family Roseobacteraceae; genus Antarctobacter; species Antarctobacter heliothermus. The sequence continues at coordinate 2,713,774 of NZ_CP022540.1, forward strand.
GATAACCGGGGCTGTGTTTGATCCAGGCAAAACAGGAGCCCGTCCCATGTCCCAGCCACTTCGTCTTGGTATTGCCGGTCTGGGGACCGTGGGCACCGGGGTCGTCAAGATCCTGCGCCAGAAATCGGTCCTTTTGGCAGAGCGCGCCGGGCGCGCCATCGAGATCAGCGCCGTGTCCGCCCGGACGAGGGACAAGGATCGCGGCGTGTCGCTGGCGTCTTACGCATGGGAAGACGATCCAGTTGCACTGGCGACACGCGATGACGTGGATGTCTTTGTCGAACTTATGGGCGGTAGCGATGGACCGGCCAAGGCCGCTGTCGAGGCGGCGCTGAAGGCGGGCAAGGATGTGGTCACCGCCAACAAGGCGATGTTGGCCCATCACGGCCAGGCCTTGGCAGAGCTGGCGGAATCCACCGGCGCAGTACTGCGGTTCGAGGCGGCTGTGGCCGGGGGTATCCCGGTCATCAAGGCGCTGACCGAAGGACTGGCCGGCAATGAGATCGAGCGCGTCATGGGCGTGATGAACGGCACCTGCAACTACATCCTGACGCGGATGGAGGATGGCGGTCTCAGCTACGATGAGGCATTTGCCGAGGCGGATGGGCTGGGCTTTCTGGAGGCGGATCCGCAGCTGGATGTGGGCGGGATTGACGCGGGGCATAAGCTGTCATTGCTGTCGTCGATTGCCTTTGGCACCCAGGTGGCGTTCAGCGCCGTGGAGCTCGAAGGGATCGGCAGCGTTACCATCGAGGACATCCGCCAGGCAGCGGACATGGGATTCCGGATCAAACTGCTGGGTGTGGCGCGGATGACGGGTCGTGGGCTGGAGCAGAGCATGGCACCTTGTCTTGTACCTGCCAATTCGCCGCTGGGTCAGTTGCAGGGTGGCACAAACATGGTGGTGATCGAGGGCGATCAGGTTGGTCAGATCGTGATGCGTGGTGCGGGGGCGGGCGAGGGCCCGACCGCCAGCGCCGTCATGGGCGATGTCATGGACATTGCGCGTGGATTGCGGGTGTCGACCTTTGGCAGGCCTGCAGGGGCGCTGAAGCCGGCTGTGCCTGCCATGGTCTCGACCCCGGCGCCCTACTACCTGCGCACCGCGCTGGCGGACAAGCCGGGCGCGCTTGCCAAGGTGGCCACAGCATTGGGTGAGGCGGGCGTGTCGATCAACCGGATGCGGCAATACGATCACACAAACGACAGCGCCCCGGTTCTGATCGTGACCCATCGCACCACGCGCGCCGCACTGGATCAGGCGCTGGCCGGTATGGAGGCTACCGGTGTGATGATGTCATCGCCGGTCGCGTTGCGGATCGAAGAGGTCTGATCCGCACCGGCGCGGGGTGCGTCAGGCGAGGTTCAATTATTGCGTCGGGGCGTCTGGCCTTTCTGGGCATGTTTGGTCATGGACCGGGCAAAAGTGTCTGTCGACCTTCCTTTGCCAAAGGGGCGGTTCACTGGGCAGGGGCCGTGCATCCACCACAGCTGTACGGTCGCGACCCCGCTATCCCCTTGCGGCTTTGTCCCGGCACGGGGTACTCAACAGGAGACGCGGCTCTCACGAAGGATTTACGGCGATGTCCACCCCAATTGATTTCAATGACCGAATGCTTTCCCTGGGCCTTGCCCGCGTGGCCGAACAGGCCGCCATTGCCAGCGCTGACTGGATCGGGCGCGGGGATGAGAAAGCCGCAGATCAGGCCGCTGTCAACGCCATGCGCGAGCAGCTCAACAAACTGGATATCAAAGGCGTCGTGGTGATCGGCGAGGGGGAGCGCGACGAAGCCCCCATGCTGTATATCGGCGAAGAAGTGGGCAACGGCAACGGCCCCGGCGTGGACATTGCGCTGGACCCGCTGGAAGGCACAACACTGACCGCCAAGGACATGCCCAACGCGCTGACCGTGATTGCCATGGGACCGCGCGGGTCGATGTTGCACGCGCCGGATGTCTATATGGATAAGCTGGCCGTCGGACCGGGTTATCCCGAAGGCGTCGTGACGCTGGACATGTCGCCCGCAGAACGGGTCGCGGCGCTGGCGGCGGCCAAGGGCTGTTTGCCGTCCGACATCACCGTCTGCATTCTGGAGCGTCCCCGGCATGAAGAGATGATCGTCGAGGTCCGCGCCACTGGCGCGTCGATCCGTCTGATCACCGACGGCGATGTGGCCGGCGTGATGCATTGCGCCGAGCCGCATCTGACCGGCATCGACATGTACATGGGATCCGGCGGGGCACCCGAAGGCGTGCTGGCGGCTGCGGCACTTAAGTGCATGGGCGGTCAGATCTACGGACGTCTATTGTTCCGCAACGACGATGAACGCGGACGCGCAGCCAAGGCCGGAATCACCAATCTGGACAAGGTTTATACGCGCGACGAGATGGTGACGGCGGATGTGATCTTTGCCGCGACCGGGGTTACGGGCGGAACATTGTTGCCCGGCATCAAGCGCGAAGTCGGCTGGATCACCACCGAGACTTTGCTGATGCGGTCCAAGACCGGATCGGTGCGGCGTATGAACTATCGTAACCCGTTCAACCCGCAGGGTTGATCGACACGAGCGGAGGCGGTTTGTCGTCGTAAAATCGCGTTTTTTTGGGGGGCGCCGCCTCTGCGGGCGGTCCCCCGTGGGAATTTGAACAGAAAAGAAACCGGGAGAAGCCTTGTCCTATCTGGGGGTGGAGAGCAGTCTGACCGGGCGGCGCTGGGTGGGTCCAGGCCCGGAAGAGACGCGGCAGGCCGAGAGTTTGGTACAGCGGACAGGGCGTGCCCACGCTCTTTGCGCCGTGCTGGCGCGTTTGGGTGTGACGGCAGAGGACGTTGACGACTATCTGGCGCCGACATTGCGGGCGCTCTTGCCTGATCCGCGTTCCCTTAAGGACATGGAAACTGCGGCGGCGCGGTTCTTGCAGGCCGTGTCCCGGCGCGAGCGGATTGCCATCTTTGCCGACTATGACGTGGATGGGGGCACCTCGGCGGCGCTGCTGATCGACTGGCTGCGGCAAATGGGACAGCGGGCGACCTTGTATGTGCCCGATCGGATCGACGAAGGCTATGGGCCAAACGTCCCCGCAATGCGGAAACTGGCCGAGGCGCATGACCTGATCATTTGCGTGGATTGCGGAACACTGTCGCATGACCCGATTGCCGCGGCCAAGGGGGTGGCAGAAGTGATCGTGCTGGACCACCACCTTGGGGGGGAGACTCTGCCAGATGCGCTGGCGGTCGTGAATCCCAACCGTCAGGACGAAGATGGGGCGCTGGCGCATCTGTGCGCCGCTGCGGTGGTGTTCTTGATGCTGGTCGAGTCTGGTCGGCAATTGCGCGACGCGGGAACAAAGGGCCCAGACCTGATGGCCGCGCTGGATCTTGTGGCGCTGGCCACAGTGGCAGATGTGGCACCGCTCAAAGGTGTGAACCGCGCTTTTGTGCATCAGGGGTTGCGGAGTATGGCGCGCCGGGCGCGGCCCGGACTGGTGGCACTGTCAGATGTGGCCCGGCTGGAACGCGCGCCTGCGGCGTATCATTTGGGCTATGTTCTGGGGCCGCGTGTCAATGCGGGTGGCCGGATCGGGAAGGCGGATCTAGGTGCTCGGTTGCTGGCCTGTGACAACCCGGTCGAGGCACAGGCCATGGCCGAACAGCTGGATTTGCTCAACACCGAACGGCGCGAGATCGAGGGGGCCGTTCGCGAGGCTGCATTGGCGCAGGCGGAGGCGCGCGGGTTGGACATGCCATTGGTCTGGGCGGCAAAGGAAGGCTGGCACCCCGGTGTCGTGGGTATTGTCGCCTCGCGTCTGAAAGAGCAGACAGGGCGTCCCTCAATTGTGATCGGATTTGACGGCGACGAGGGCAAAGGCTCGGGGCGTTCGGTGCCGGGCGTTGACCTTGGCGCCGCGATCCAGCGGCTGGCGGCCGAAGGGTTGCTGGTCAAGGGGGGCGGGCACAAGATGGCCGCCGGGCTGACCGTGATGCGCGATCAGCTGGAACCCGCGATGGCGCGCCTGTCCGAACTGCTGGAGCGGCAGGGCGCAGGGCAGGGCGGTGCTGCGGATTTGCGGGTTGATGGCCTGTTGATGCCCGGCGCGGCCAGCGTTGAACTGGTCGAACTGTTGGAAAGCGCCGGACCGTTCGGGGCGGCGGTGCCGGGGCCGCGTTTTGTGCTGCCGGACATGCAGATCCGCTATGTCAAGAGGGTGGGCAGCGCGCATCTCAAGCTGACAGTTTCAGACGGAATTGGGGCCTCGCTGGATGCAATTCTGTTTTCCGCGTTTGACGGCCCGTTGGGACCGGCTTTGGAGTCCCATCGCGGCGCGCGCTTTCACCTTGCCGGCAAGCTGGACATCAATTTCTGGCAGGGTCGATCTACGGTGCAATTGCGCCTTGACGATGCTGCTCCGGCGGCGCGGACCGCGTGAGGGAACCTCTTTTGCGGGGGGTGGAAAACGGTCGGAGAAATCTGCATTTTCCGCTTGCAAGCATCGCGCGCATTTCATAGAACCCGCCTCACGCCGCAGGGCTGGCACACAAGCCGATACTGCTGCGTATCAGAGTGGCCCGTTCGTCTATCGGTTAGGACGCCAGGTTTTCAACCTGGAAAGAGGGGTTCGATTCCCCTACGGGCTGCCACTTTCCATTTTTCGACACGCTTTCGTGCTCTGCTATCCCAGATGTTCACGTTCATTGTGCGTGACAGACTACGGCGATATGTGAAGGTCTTCGGGCGGGGAACCAATTGACCGTGGCAATGGTTTTGTTTCCGACATGTCCGTTGTATGTCAATCGGACGCGACGGTATGGAGAACAGGGCGATTTTTCCGATTTCTCGCTCTGGCCAACGAAACGGCAGACGAGCTTCTGTCCCGTCTGCAACGGACATGTTGCCAGCCCGCAGATTTCATTCGAAGGGCGGCACGGACGTAGAATGATCAACTAATAAGATCTGGTCGCGTGGCGATTTCTTAGCATGCCTTCCAACGAACAGGCAGTTACCGGACTGGACGTGTAAGTGGCTGGAAACGCTCACGTTTCGTCATTTACCGAAACGAGCAGGCTGATGATCACCTGCCGATCTTTTGCATGCTCCATCCCACCGAGAAGCCGTGCAGGATGGTCGATAGAAAGATCGTCAGCGCCGTTATGATCCAAAGATCGGACAGGCTATCGTGGTTGGTGTGGCTCGTGGCAAAAGCCAGATAGTAAATTGATCCGATCCCACGCACGCCGAAGATTGCGACGATCGCACGTTCCTGTCGGGCGAGTTTGCATCCTGTCAACGATACCCAACCAGCCAACGGCCGAACGACCAGAATAAGCAGGAGCGCAATGGCGACATGGCTCCAGTCCAGATCGGCCGACAGGGCAGGCAGTACGGCGCCAAGCGCGATCAACAACAGAGCGGTCAGGGCGTGTTCGATGGATTCCGAGAAATCGTGCAGATGCCGATGGTATTCATGCTCGCTTTCGACACGTCTGAGCGACAGGCCCATCGTGGCCACAGCGATGAACCCGTAGCCTTCCGCCAATTCGGTTGAGCCGTAGCATAGAAACACCCCTGCCATCGCAATTACCCCAGATCCGGTGTCGGCCAGGCGGGTGCGTTTGGGCAGATTGAACAGGATCTGCCCCAACAGCCATCCCCCGGCGCAGCCCATCACGGTTCCGACAGTGATCCGATAAATCACGTCTTCCATCACCCAATGCGGGCCCCACGAATCCGGGTTTAACCCCTGTGCCATGACGATCAGGCCAAGATAGACAAAAGGAAACGCCAACCCGTCGTTTAAGGCGGCCTCTGTGGTCAGGGAAAAGCGCACCGGGTGCTCGTTTCCCTCATGAGGTGGTGCGATCTGGACGTCGGCAGCAAGAACCGGGTCCGTGGGGGCCAGTACGGCAGCGAGCAGAACGGCACCGCCTGCTGTCAATCCACCCAGGAACACGCCCAGACAGGCAACCGCCGCGATCGTCAACGGCATTGCAACGAGAAGCAGCCGCATGGTCGGAAGCCATTTTCCCCACGGTCGAAGCCTGTCCACCCGTAAGCCCGCCGCAAACAGCGCCACGATGACGGTGATCTCGGCAATGACCTCCCACGGCAGCGGGCTACTGCGCGGATCAGGCGGTGTGGGCAATCCGGGTATTGTCAGGGCAGCCACAGCACCAAACAGGATCAGCATAGGGGCGTAGGCCGGTTCACGAGAAGATACGAGCCTTGGAACCCAAAGGGCAAGGATGACGAGAAATCCGACGACCGTCAGTGTCAGATGATATGTTTCGAAGCCGAAGAACGGGTCAACGTCCATGTTTCACCGGGGCAACACCTTTCAACAGCGCCTCGTCCATCCGTTCACCGTAGAGCACCGAGATATTGCCAGTCGTTTCCAGCACCGCGGCACGAACAGAGGACAAATGAAGCGCGTTCGCTTCGCGCAGTTTTGCCATCAGATCCTCCTCGGCCACGCGGGTTGCCCGCAAGGTATCGTGCTGTACAGCACCATCTTTCACGAGCAGGACCGGCGTATTCTCAACCTGCGAGTCTAGACGCGGTGACCATCTTCGAAGCCGGGAGACCGAATATTGAACGGCGAACAGGCAGGCCATCGCCGTCACTGTCTGCAAAAAGCCGATCCATTCTTGTGATTGCGATGATCCCGCAAGGAGCGACCCCATGGCGATTGTCATGACAAAATCAAAATTGGTCAATTTGGAGAACGACCGCAGCCCGACGATGCGAACCAGCACTATGATCCAGGCAAGCCCGATCCCGCTCAGCAATGCACCTTTGGCAATAGCGTCGACGACGGGTGCTTCAAAAAACATTCCATTCTCCTTCTGTTCGGTCGTTTCGGCGTTGTCACCGGGGGCTGGGCATGGGTCTGCTTTCTGTCAGTGGTGCTCTTGAAAAACGTCCTGTTGGCACTTGCCGGTGCCAATGGGAGGCGCATTATTTTTGGCATCAAAGCCGTTTTTTCCAGTCGCTTTGCCGCCGAGATGTGTCCCGACAGCTGGTGAGGTCGGACAAATAGCGGGAAAGGGCATCGTCCCAGCCTCCTAGCTTTGTCCGCTAATTCGCAATGCGCCTCGCAAGGCGCGCGCTTGCAGCGGTTCTGTCAAAGTTGGCTCTGCTCGAAATCCCATGCGTTGCATGGCGTCGCTTTCGCGCGGATGTGGCGCGCTCATAACCGAATGCCACATCAGGGCGGCAAGGCTGCGGGAATTGCCCGCCGCATTGCCCAATCTGCCAAGGGCGGGCAGCAGCTCTCGTTCGATGTCGTCAAAATCGGTTCCCAGTGGAAAATCCGGAAGCAGATGTTTCCGGTGCGGGGTCAACCAATCCCTTAGTTTCTCAGGCGTGTTGGTCCGATGGGCGGCCGGCACTGAGGCGTCGGCGGCAATTTTGCCCGCGGCTTTTGCCTTTTGCAGCAAGTCGTCCTGAAAACGGCTGTCGGCGATGGCGATCAGGCGCAGGATTACTTGCTCATCAGTCTGGCCGCGCAGATCTGCCGAACCATATTCCGTGACCACGATATCGCGCATGTGACGCGGCACCGTGGTCAACGGCAACTGCCAGACGATGTTGGACGTCACTTTGCCACCGCTGGTGCGCGTCGCGGGCAGGGTCAACACTGCCCGACCGTCGTCCAGCGCAAAAGCTTGTTCGAAAAAATTGAACTGTCCGCCGACGCCGCTGACCACTTGACCGGGCTTTGCGGAATCCGACATTGCATCGCCCAATAGACTGACCTGCATTGCGCCGTTGACAAAGCGGGCGTGGACACGGGCGGCACGTTTGGCATCTTCATCGCCGTATAGCGCATTGGTAAAGCTGACGGGCATCATTTGGATTTTTGTGCGGCGTTCCGGGTCCATCATGCGCAATTGCTCATACATGTCCCGCGCTTCGACGAAAAAGCCTGCGTGGATTGACGCGCCATCGACCTCGCGGCGGATGATGCCAGCCTGAAACAGTGCCAATAAACCGCCAACCAGCATTTCGGTCACCGCATACAGACCTTTGTCGAAAGGCGCGGTGCCGTCGCCAGACAGAGGAAAAGGTGCAACGGACCAGATGTCCTCCAGTGCGGCCTGATCACGCAACATCAACACATGGGCCACTGCGTCGCCGATCGCGCCTATGCCGATCTGGATCGTGCCGCCGTCAACGATGTGCCGCGAGACATGCAAGCCGATGCCGTATTGCGCGTCAGAGACTGGTCGGCGCACCGCCGAGAAAAGCTCGAATGGGTCGCTTTCCAGAACCATGTCGATCTCGTCGCCGTCAATTTCCGCCGGGCCAGCCATGAAAGGCAGAGCGTTGTTGACCTCTGCCACGGCAAGGAAATCCATTGCGCCTGCGCGCCGCCGTGCGAACAGATCGGCGGAAATGTCCGCGTTGCACGACAGACTGAACCGCCCCTCCTGTCGCGGCATCGCTTGGGTCAGCACGTTGGGTTTTTGCGCGATCAGGACGTGCAGGGCATGGGTGTAATTTGCGGCGATGTATTGGCGTTGCGCATAAGCTGTGCCAAGCCATATCCCGGCTTGAAAGAAGAATTCCGACACTGAGATATTGTCCGGCAGGGTGCCGTCGCGGATCATCTCTGCATAGAGCAACGGGGGGTAGGCCCCGAACAGCCGGTCCATCGCTGGTTCCAGAAATCGTTTTTCGATGTCCGTCGCGGGGACCGGGCGTTGCAACGTCAGCGCGGTGAAGATCGACAGTTTGCGCTTTGGATCGGCAATGGCGGCACGGGTCAGCGCATTGACCAAGGGAACGGGCTTGCCCAGCCCAAGCGGCAAAGCAAGCCGAACTTCTCCGCCGACAGCGTCGAATATCGCGCCCGCCGCAATATCTGGATCGCTGAAAAGGCGCGGACGGTCAGACAAGGTCCAGCCACCCTTTATCGGGGGTAAACCGGGGGCCATGGGTGGCTTCCAGTTCTTTCAGTCGGGCCACGATATTTTCTGTGCCGCGGAGACGTGCATAGTGCATCGGCCCGCCTCGAAACGGTGCCCAGCCAGTGGCGAGGATCATGGCAGCATCGACGTCATCCTCGGTTTGCGCGACACCGCACCGAAGCACTTCGACCAGGGCATCCAGCATTGGCAGGATCAATCTGTCGGTCAGGTCGTCCGGGGCATTCTCCAAATCCTCGTCCGGATTCGGCGGGCCGTTGGACCAATCATAAAATCCCTTGCCTGATTTCTTTCCCAAATCTCCGGCGGCGACCTTTTTTCGCAATGTTTCAAAGATCGGGGCCATCGGTTTGTCGATGTTTTCCCGCAGCGATTCCGCCACATGTAGCCCGATGTCCAGGCCCACTTGATCGGCCAGCGTGACAGGCCCCATCGGCATCCCGAACCGAAGGGCGGCGGTGTCGATGACTTCCTTTGATACGCCCTCTTCCATCAGGGCCATGGCTTCCATCAGGTAGGGGGTCAGCGCGCGGTTGACGACAAAGCCCGGATAGTCGGTTATTTTCGCGGGCAATTTTCCGATAGCGCCGCAGAAGGCCGCCAATCTGTCCAGTGTTGCGCCAGAGGTTTCGGCGCCTTTCACCACCTCCACCAGGTCGATTTTCGACACCGGGTTGAAGAAATGCAAACCGGCGAAATCTGCCGCATTTGGTGCTTTTGTCGCCAGCTCATCCACCGACAAGCTGGATGTGTTGGAAGCGAGGATTGCGCCGTCCTTCATCCGGCCGCGCAAACTTTCGTAGATCGCTTCCTTGATCGCCATTTCTTCGGGCGCGGCCTCGATAATCAGATCTGCGCGAGCGACGCCATAGCCGTTGGGATCGGGCATCAACCGATCCAGCGCATCACGGCTTTCGATGTCGTCCAAATGGTTGTCCCGGCAGATGCCTGCTGCGTGTTTTATGGCCTGTCCCAGCGCCTTAGGATCCAAATCCGCCAGCGAGACGGTCTTGCCCTTGATAGCAGCCATAGCCGCGATTTCGGCACCCATCGCCCCGGCACCAATCACATGAACATGGGCGATGCCATCGGTGCCTCGCCCCGCGTCCTTCAACCCCTGACGGAGAAAAAACACCCGGCGCAAGTTTCGCGAGGTCTCGGTTTTCAGCAAGGCCGCAAAGCTGATGATCTCGTTGCGCTGCATGGCGGAGCGGTCACCGCCGTGTTCCTCCCAAAGATCAATCAGCGCATGGGGGGCAGGATAGTGATGCTCCGGCGCTTTCTTTTCGATCTGGCGGCGCATCTGGCGTGCTGCGAAGCCGCGTGTCTGATCGAATCCTAGCGCGCGCGCTTTCAGACCCTGCTCATGCTTTTCGATCGTACCATCGGCGGCGGCAGCCACAGCGGCGGCCACATGCCGTTCTTGCGTCACGACATCGACAATACCCAGAGACCTTGCGCGTTCTGTATGTGCGGTCTTGCCGGTCAGCATCATTGTCATTGCCTCGGTCGGGTCGATCGTCGCGGGCAGGCGAAACGTGCCGCCAAGGCCGGGATGCAGGCCCAGCAAAACCTCGGGAAAGCCGAACGATGCGCCATCCACCGCAATGCGGTAGTCACAGGCCAGCGCGATTTCAAAACCCGCCCCCAGCGCGGCACCATGCACCACGCATATCGTCGGGCAAGTAAGCGCCTCTATCCGATCCAAGACATCATGACCCTGCTTCAACAAGCCGGATGCGCCCGTGTCGGACAAACTGTCAAAGCCGGTTATGTCCGCCCCGGCGGCAAACCCGGACGGTTTGGCCGACCGGATCACCAGCGCGGTTGGCAGATCAGTCTCAGCAGCGGCGATGTGGGCGTCCAATTCGCGGATCACGTCCTCGGACACGGTGTTGGTTCCGGTGCCGGCCCTGTCCAGCGCCAGCCAGAGGATGCCGTTTGCATCGCGGCCTGTCCGCCAGTTGCCGTCAGGAATTCCGGCAGCCCCCAATTCCAGCTTGGTTTCGCCCAGAAATGTCAGAACTTCGGCCTTCATTGCACAGCCTCCAACAACATCGCACCGCCAAGACCGCCGCCGATGCATTCCGTGGCAATGCCGCGTTTGGCACCGCGTTTTTTCATGGCATTTGCCAGATGCAGGACGATCCGATTGCCGCTGGTACCGACCGGGTGGCCCAGCGAAATCGCACCACCATCGATATTCAACCGGTCGCGATCAATCTGGCCGAACGCCCTGTCCAGACCCAACACGTCTTGGCAGAACGCGTCGTCGTTCCACGCCGCAAGACAGGATAGCACCTGCGCGGCAAAGGCTTCGTTCAATTCCCACAGGTCGACGTCATCTACGCCCAACTCATTGCGCTGAGCCATAGGCGTGGCAGCCAGCACAGGACCCAGACCCATGATCGACGGGTCAAGACCGGCCCATTCGCTGTCGACGATCTGAGCCAACGGAGTAAGGCCGTGATCTGCCACCGCCCGTTCCGAGGCCAGGATGCACCAACTTGCGCCATCGGTGATCTGGCTGGAGTTCCCGGCAGTGACTTGGCCAAACGGTTCTTCGAAAACTGGTTTCGGTTTCGCTAGCCCGTCCAAATCGCTGTCGGGCCGCACGCCGTCGTCCTGAGAGTACACCGTGCCGTCGCGGTCAAAGGCGGGCATGACTTCGTCGTCCAGCGAGCCATCGGCCTGGGCCGCGGCAAGGCGGTGGTGGCTTTGCATGGCGTAGGTATCAGCGCTTCTGCGGTCGATGCCGAACCGATGCGCCAACACCTCGGCGGTCTGGCCCATGTTCAGACGGGTGATTGGATCCGTCAGACCGCGTTCCAGACCGATCACCGGCTTCAGGAACTCTGGTCGCAGCCCGGCCAATGCCTTGGCCTGTTCCAGCGGCCCCTTGGCGGCGTTCATTTGCCCGAACCATTCGACCGCCGACTGGCGCAGGGTCAGCGGTGCGTGGCTCAGCGCCTCTGTTCCACCTGCAAGGATCATCTGGTGGTCGCCGGAGCGGATATATCGGTAAGCGGTGTCGATGCTTTGCATGCCTGACCCGCAATTGATCTGCACCGTAAAGGCGACAGTTTTCTCTGGCAGGCCCAGACGCAGCGCCGCCACGCGGGCCGGGTTCATTTCGTCAGCGATGACATTGACGCAACCAAGGATCACCAGATCGAACAGGTCGCGATCATAGGGTTGCCGCGCCAATAACGGCCGACCGCATTGCACCGCCAGATCGACGGGGGTGAAGGGGCCGGGGCGTCCGCGCGCCTTGAGAAACGGGGTGCGTGCACCGTCAATCAGATAAACGCGCTGTTGGCTATTGTCGGTCATTCCGCGGCCTCCTGCGTTGAGGGATCGTTTCCGTCGTCTGTTGTTGGTGAGGCGTCGGGAAACAGTCGTGCCAGCTCCTCGGCCGAGTATTCGTCCACGGCGATCACTTCGGCGACCAGCGTGGTCATCCTGTCAATATCTGCTTTCTCGCTTTCGCCGATCAGCCCCTCTGCCAGAGCCTCTGGCGGGGTTTTGCCTGCCTCGCGTAGTCGTTTCATCACCGGAGCCATCTGGACCACCATGGCATAGCATGTGTTGAGCGTGCCGACGCCGTCGCGGTTGCAGCCCTCGAACACAGCGCCGACAATCCGGTCTCGCGTGGCGGAGGGTTGGTAAATCAACTCACTGCAGGCAACCGTCAAACGATCATCCGGACCCTGCCGTCGCTGGCGGGACCATGTCAGAAACCGCAAGACCCAGGCGGCCCAGCGGGCGGGGAGGTTGGTGATCACGTCGTCAAGCGCGGACTGGATGCGTTGAAACGCGGTCGCGGCTGCGTAATTCAGCAAGGGCAGATCAGCCTCTTGGCGACCTTCATCCTGCCAGCGTTTCAGGGCCGCTGACAGGATATACATTTCAGACAGGATATCGCCCATACGGCCGCTGATCATTTCCTTGCGTTTTAGGGCACCGCCCAAGGTCAGGAACAAGAAATCCGCCGTCAATGCATAGGCCGCAGACCATCGCGACAGTTCACGATAGATGGGGGTTGCCGCACCAGCATCCGGGGCAGGGGCGAACCGTCCGCCCGTCAGCGCCCGACCCCAAGCGCGGAAAATCGTCCTTGTGGTGTGGCCGACATGCGCCCACAGCGATGTGTCAAACATCTCCAACGACATTTGCGGATCATCCTCTTGCAGGGCCAACATATTATCCAGCATATGCGGGTGGGCCCGGATCGACCCCTGGCCGAAGATGATCAGACTGCGGGTTACGATATTCGCGCCCTCGACGGTAATTCCGATGGGCACCGCGCGGTACAGCGGCAGCAAGTAGTTCGACGGACCGTCGATAACGGCCTTGCCGGAATGCACATCCATCGCGTCATTGACCGCCTCGCGCATACGAAAGGTCGCGTGGGCCTTCATGATCGCGGAAATCACTGAGAGCGCGCGGCCCTCGTCCAGACCGGCGCAGGTCAGATGACGTGCGGCATCCATCGCATAGGCGTCCGCCGCCAACCGCCCCAAACGGGCCTGAATACCGCCGAACTTTCCGATCGGCAGATTGAACTGCTGGCGGATACGGGCATAGGCCCCCGTGGTGTGGGCGCTGAACGCAATCGCCGCACAGCCCATCGACGGGAGTGAGATCCCACGTCCGGCGGCCAGCGCCGACATCAACATCATCCAGCCCTTACCGGCGTAATCCTGCCCGCCGATGATGTGATCGATGGGGATGAATACGTCGGTGCCGGTGGTCGGACCGTTCATGAACATTGTCGATGAGGGGATATGGCGCCGGCCGGTTTCGACACCGTCAAGGTGCGTCGGGACCAGCGCACAGGTAATGCCTATATCCTTGGTGTCCCCCAGCAAACCATCCGGATCGCGCAACTTGAACGCCAATCCCAGCACCGTGCAGACGGGCGACAGCGTGATATAGCGTTTGGCCCAATTCAGCCGTATCCCCAGCACCTCCTGTCCTTGCCATTGTCCGTGACAGACCACGCCTTCGTCGGTCATTGCTGACGCGTCCGACCCTGCCTCGGCGCTCGTCAACCCAAAGGCGGGCAACTCTGTGCCATCAGCAAGGCGCGGCAGCCATTGGTCTTTTTGCGCATCTGTGCCGAACATATGCAGCAATTCGCCCGGCCCCAAAGAGTTGGGAACCATGACCGTCACTGCGGCAGCGACAGACCGTGTCGATATGAAACGTACGATTTCCGAATGGGCAAAGGCGGAAAAGCCCAGCCCGCCATAGGATTTCGGGATGATCATGCCGAAGAACCTGTTGTCGCGCAGGAATTCCCAGACCTCGGGTGGCAAATCGCCGTCATGCTGGTTGATTTGCCAGTCATCAATCATCTCGCACAAGGTGCGACAGGGACCGTCGAAAAACGCCTGTTCCTCGTGATCCAACTTCGGCGCCTTGACCGCATGCAATTTCGACCAGTCGGGGTTGCCGGAGAAAAGCTCAGCTTCCCACCAGACCTCTCCTGCGGTCAGCGCCTCGCTTTCGGTTTGGGACAGGGCGGGTAATACGGCCTTGGCCCATTTGTAAATCGGTTTGGTCAGATATTTTGAGCGTGTACTGAGCATGGGTGCCTCCAAACGTGCAACGCACAGCCGGCGGCACCAGTTCCGCAACAGGGTCGGACACATGCCAGTTCTCGGTACAGTTCTGGGTGCAAATGTGGCGCCCGATTGTCCTGCCAATTCACAGACAGCGAACGGCGTTGCCGTTTTTTTCGGACGACTATTCGGTATCGGTCCGCGTTAGTGGGCGCGATCACATAATCAGAGCCCCGGTCACGACAGGGGCGTCCGTTTCGATACAGGCCTGCCGGAGAGGGAGACATGGATCGAATTGCCAAGGAACCAATTTCAGTTTTTCGTGTTCACAACAAGAAACGGTTTTCGCTGGTAAACAACACAGCAATCGGATGGGCCACATGACATGGCAGATGAAACTTCAAGCGCTGAAGCGGGAGGAAAGACCAAACTCAAGCGAGTCATGGGGCCGGGTCTGTTGCTCTTATTCATCGTCGGTGATGTCCTTGGCACTGGTATCTATGCCCTGACAGGAAAGGTCGCAGACGAAGTCGGTGGAATCGTCTGGTTGCCGTTCCTCGTGGCCTTTGTGCTGGCTGCGGTGACGGCGTGCAGTTATCTGGAACTTGTGACCAAATACCCACGCGCGGCGGGTGCAGCCCTATACACCCACAAGGCGTTTGGCATCCATTTCGTCACGTTTCTCGTTGCGTTTGCAGTCATGTCCTCGGGGATCACGTCAGCCGCTACCGCGTCGCGCGCGTTTGCCGAGAATTTCGGCGAAAGCACTGGCATGGGAACCGGGGCATTCGGCGTAACGGCGGTCAGTCTGACCTTCATCGCACTCATTGCCGCAGTCAACGTGCGCGGCGTCGGTGAAAGCGTCAAGATGAACGTCGCCTTCACCTGCGTTGAATTGACCGGCCTCGTCATCATCATCCTCATTGGCGCTTGGGCATTGGCGGGTGGACAAGGCGATTTCGGCCGCGCTTTCGATTTCAGCCAGGCGGGTGACAAAGGACTGTTCTGGCCGGTCATTGCCGCGACGACGCTGGCATTTTTCGCAATGGTGGGTTTTGAGGATTCGGTGAACATGGCCGAGGAATCAAAGAATCCGTCGCGGATCTTTCCCAAGGTCTTGCTGGGTGGGTTGCTGATCACCGGTGTCATCTATCTGCTAGTGTCGATTACTGCGATCGCATTGGTTGATGCGGAAAAACTGAGCGAAGGCGCCACTCCGCTGCTCAAGGTTGTCGAGGCTGGAGCGCCATGGTTTCCGATCAGCGTGTTTGGTGTGATCACTATGTGTGCTGTTGCCAACTCGGCGTTGATCAACATGCTCATGGCGTCGCGGCTGCTGTATGGCATGGCCGAGGAAAGAGTGCTGCCAAAGGCGTTTGGCGTGGTGCTGTCCGGACGCCAGACGCCCTGGATTGCCATCCTGTTCACCACCGCGCTGGCCGCTGGGCTGGTCACCTTTGTCGGCGCGGTGCCGGCGTTGGGCGGCACGACGGCGTTGTTGTTGCTTGCGGTGTTTGCTGTGGTCAACGTCGCGGTGCTTGTATTGCGCAAAGACAGCGTGGACCACGACCATTTCACCGCCCCCGCGGGGCTGCCCTATGCGGGAGCGGCCAGTTGCGCGTTTTTTGTTGGTCCATGGACGGGTCGCGACCCGGTGCAATATCTGATCGCAGGGATCCTGATCGCCATTGGAATGGTACTGTGGACGGGGACCGTGTTCTACATGAAATCAAATAAGACAGCCCCACCGGGCGGCGACGGCATGAGCGATTTGGTGCAATGATGTCCTGATGGGTGTGGCATACAGAAATCCGTTGAACCGGGCCTTGGCCATTCTGGCAGGCGTATTGCTGTTGTCGTCCTGCGCGGGGCGACAATCCGTTCTTGACCCCGCAGGCATCGATGCGTTGTCGGTTTATGACTTGGCGCGTGTCATGTTCATTGGCGCAATTGTTCTGTGGCTGATGGTCGGCGCGCTGTTCATCTATGCCACCCGTATCCGCCCGCAGGAAATGCCACGCCGCACCGCCGAGATGGTGATTATCGGCGGCGGCCTCGTGTTTCCGGTGCTTTTGCTAAGCGGACTGCTGGTCTACAGCTTGCCGATGATGGGGGCGCAGCGCGTCGCCGATGACGGGATGCGCGTACATGTCACCGCCGAGCAGTGGTGGTGGCGGGTCGAGTATGAATTGCCGGGCGATGAACGGATTGTATCGGCCAACGAATTGCGGCTGCCGGTCGGCGCGCGCACCGGGCTGGTCCTTAACGCAAAGAAAGTGATCCATTCCTTCTGGGTGCCTGCTCTGGGGGGCAAGACCGACATGATCCCCGGGCGCGAGACCTTCATGTCTTTGGCACCAGAAAGGCCAGGAGTGTACCGCGGCCAATGCGCCGAATTCTGCGGAGCGTCCCATGCGTTGATGGCGTTTGAAACCGTGGTGATGGCACCGCAGGATTTTGCCGTTTGGCTGGCGGCAGAGGCGGGCGACGCTGTGCCGCCCGCGACGCCGCAGGCAATCCGGGGGGCGCGGGTCTTTGCCCGAGAGGGGTGTGGTGCCTGCCATGCGATACGCGGCACCGCCGCCATCGGGCAGGTGGGGCCGGATTTGACCCACATCGGCACCCGCGCATCGCTGGCCGCAGGAACACTGGGCACCACGCCAGAAGATTTCGCCCGGTGGCTGGGTCATGCCGAAGACATCAAACCCGAGGTGGCCATGCCGACTTATGATTACCTCTCTCCCGCCGACCTAGCCGCGCTCGTGGCCTATCTGAAGGGGCTGACATGAACGAACGTGAACACTTGCCCGTCGCCACAGGCCCCTATCCTCCGACCGAGGAGATGCTGGCAGTACCCGTCAGCAAAGAAGAACAAGAACGTGGCAAAGCCGAATTGCGGGCGGCATGGAAGACGCCTGAAGGCTGGCGCTACTTTTCGGCGGTGAACAACACCGAGGTCGGCGTCTGGTATTGCTTGACCGCCTTTGCCTTCATGTTGATCGCCGGGTTGCTGGCGCTGGCAATACGTGTGCAACTGGCGTTTCCGGACAACACGTTCCTTGATGCCGACCGGTTCAACCAGTTCTTTACCATGCATGGCTCGGCGATGATGTTCCTGTTCGCCGTCCCGATGTTCGAGGCCATTTCGATCCTACTGCTGCCGGCCTTTTGCGGCGCGCGGGATATGCCGTTTCCGCGCCTCTCGGCCTTTGGCTACTGGTGTTTTCTGATCGGAGGGTGCTTTGTTCTAGGCTCGCTGATCTTTGACGCCGGGCCAAAGGCGGGTTGGTTCATGTATCCGCCCCTAGCTACAAAGGAAGAGGGCATTGGGCCGGATGTATGGTTGCTGGGCCTGTCCTTCATCGAGGTCGCCAGCATTGCCGCGGCGGTCGAACTGATCGTCGGCTCGCTCAAATGTCGTCCGCCGGGAATGCGTGTCAACATCATGCCGCTGTATGCGTGGTATGTGATGGTGGTTGGCGGGATGATCCTGTTCGCCTTTCCGCCCCTGATCGCAGGTGATTTCCTGTTCGAGCTTGAGCGCAGCTTTGACTGGCCATTCTTTGATCCGACTCGTGGCGGCGACCCGGTGCTGTGGCAGCACCTGTTCTGGATCTTTGGCCATCCAGAGGTCTACATCGTCTTCCTGCCTTCGATCGCTATTGCCGCGATGATCGTGCCCACCGTCGCGCAGCGGCCGATTGTGGGGTATTCTTGGATCGTGCTCAGCGCGGTCGGCACCGGCTTCTTGTCGTTTGGGCTGTGGGTACACCACATGTTCACCACCGGCTTGCCGCAGTTGTCATTGGGGTTCTTTTCCGCTGCCAGCGAGGCGGTGGTCATTCCTACGGGCATTCAGTTGTTCGCCTTTGTGGCGACACTGATGGTCGGGCGGGTAAAGATGTCGCTTCCGATGCTGTGGATTGCGGGCGCGCTGGCGATCTTTGTGGCGGGCGGATTGACCGGGGTCATGCTGGCCATCGTGCCGTTCAACTGGCAAGTACACGACACCTATTTCATTGTCGCTCATCTGCATTACACCCTGTTTGGCGGCATGGTGTTTCCGGTGATCGCGGGCGTCTATTATTTCTACCCGTTCTTCCGCAAGAAACTGCTGTCCGAAACGCTGGGTCGTTGGGCATTTTGGCTGATCTTTACCGGGTTCAATGTCACCTTCTTGCCGATGCACCTGACCGGGTTGCGGGGGATGCCACGCCGCATCTTTACCTATCCCGAAAGCGCGGGCTGGGGCACGTTGAACATGATCTCTACCGTTGGGGCCTTTGTCATCGCTGCGGGGTTTGCGGTGTTCGTCTATGACCTGCTGCGATCAAAGAAAAACCAGCCACAAATTCCGCGCAACCCGTGGGGGGCGGGTACACTGGAGTTCAGCCATGACGTCCCCGACGAGGCCTGGGGTGTGCGGTCGATCCCGCATGTCACCTCGCGTTATCCGTTGTGGGAGCAGGACAAGATCGTCGAGCGTATGGATGCGGGCCGCTACTACCTGCCGGATGCGCCGGATCATCAGCGCGAAACCATCGTGACCTCGGTTATCGACGCAAAACCGGTGTATGTGCAGCGCGTCACCGGACCGGCCTGGATCACGCTCTGGGCGGCGGGGTTCACCGGCGGCGCCTTTATCTTTCCGACATTCCACATGTATGCGCCAGCTATCGTTTGCGGTGCCTTTGCCATTGTCTGTGTGCTCTATTGGTTGTGGACGGCGACCGCCCGCCCGCCAAAGGACCAGATGCGCGACGTCGGGTTGGGCCTACGTCTGCCGACCTATGCCTCTGGTCCGGATTCGGTCGGCTGGTGGGCGGTGTGGATTACCATGTTGGGGGACGCCACGGCCTACGCCAGCCTCGTGTTCGGGTTCTTCTTTTATTGGACGGCCCGACCCGATTTCCCCCCCGAAGGCGCGGCCCATCCGACAGGGCTGTGGGTGGCTTGCGCCGCTGCGGCGCTGTTCCTGACCTGGGCACTTACTGTCACCGCGCGCGAGGTGAACCGCCGAGGAGGCGTGGCACTGGCGCGTGGCGCGCTGTTAGTGGCCATGGCGGCGGCGGCGGGTGGGGCCGCGTCACTGGCGGCATCCGTGACCGCTTTGGACCCGACCACGCATGTCTATCCGGCAATCATGTGGGCGCTGATGGTCTGGGTCGTGGTGCATGTGGGGGCGGGCGTGATCATGCTGGGGTATTGTCTGGCAGGCAGCCTCTTTGGCAAGCTCACATCGCTGTACGACGCCGATCTGCAAAACGTGACGTTGTTTTGGCATTTCCTCGTGCTTGAGGCGCTGGTGACAGCCACCGTGCTTGGGTTGGTGCCGGGATGGCTGGCATGACAAATCGACAACAGGAAGTGCGTGAATTCCGCGACGAGGCGCTGAGCCTGTGGCGCATCACCTTTGGTCCGGTGATCTGGGCGACGCATTTCGTGGCATGTTACGGCCTGACTTCGCTGATCTGCGCCACGGACGGGCAGGTCGATGAGCTGCGGCTGGGAATTGGGATTGGCACTCTGGTGGCCCTTGTGGGCATTGCCTGGTTGGGTTGGCAGGCTTGGCGGCAGTGGGATGTCCTGCACAACCGCGATTGGGAAAACGACTCCGGCACCAGCCAAGATCGGCACCAGTTTCTGGGACACGCGGCTTTCCTGCTGGCAATTATCTCCTTTATCGGGGTCACTTATGTCTCGCTGCCCGCGTTGCTGATTGGGACCTGCCAATGACTGCTGCGGGACAAATTGGGGCAGGATTCATCGGGCTTGGCCTGTTGGCCGTGCTCTGGCTGCTGCCGCTAGGCGGCTGGCTGGGGTCCGATTTTCCCCACCACATGCTGCGGCACATGGGTCTGGTGGCGGTGGTTGCGCCGCTGTTGGTGCTTGGTTTCCCACGCGCCACGTCGTTTTTCGCCTTTTCGCCGCTGCTGGGGGCGGTGGTCGAATTTGTCGTTGTCTGGGGTTGGCATCTACCGGGACTGCACGCGCTGGCGGATGGTCACACGGTCTGGCTGATTGTGGAGCAGGGCAGCTTTTTTCTGGCGGGGCTGCTGGTGTGGGCCGGGGCGCTGCGCGCTGCGGAACCGTTGGCGGGCGCGGGCGGGCTGTTGCTGACATCAATGCACATGACGTTGTTGGGGGCACTGATCATCTTGGCGCCACGCGATCTGTACGCGGAAATCTGCGGCCGCGCGCCCGATCTTGATGCGCAGCAGATTGGTGGGTTCATCATGCTTGGGATCGGCACCCCGGTTTACCTGATCTCTGGGCTGCTGCTGACCGGGAAGGCGTTGAAGCACCAAGAGGTCGGGCTATGAGACAGGTTTTACAGACCCTTGCCGCACTGGCAGCGTTCGGGGCGGTGGGGGCGGTTGGCGTTGTCGGTTTCGGGCTGTACAACGTGTCCGCGCGCCAGGGCCATCTGCCCGGCGTCGGCATCGTGCTGCATACCACGTTCAAGCAGTCAGTCCGCCTGCGGGCTCCGGGTCCCGAGGCGGTTCCCGATACCATTGACCACCCTGACCGCATTGCGCTGGGCGCCATGCACTTTCAGACCGCCTGCGCCTTTTGCCATTCGGCGCCGGGTCGTGAGCGCAGCGCCACGTCGCGCGCAATGAACCCGCCACCACCGCATATTGCCGAGATCGCGGCCGCCTGGCAGCCACGCCATTTGTTCTGGATCATCCGCGAAGGCATCAAAATGAGTGGCATGCCGGCTTGGCCCGTGCCGGGCCACGAGGACGAAATCTGGTCGGTTGTGGCCTACCTCAACGCGGTTCCCGACATGGCCGTTGATCAGAAATCGGCGTTGCCCGGGGCGGACATGGCGCGTAGCACCTGTTCCGACTGCCACGGTCAGGACGGGCGCAGTACCAATGCCTTTGTGCCCCGATTGGATATCCTGACCCGTGAACAGATTGCCGACGCCCTTTTTCAATACCGCAGCGGCGCGCGCAGCAGCGGTATAATGGCTGAGGTCGCGGTTGTACTGGACGATGACGCCATCACGGCGCTTGCAACCCGGTTCGGCAGGCCGGACGGTCCCGACTCCGGAGGTGATCTGTCGCTTGGACCCGCCAATGAGGGCAGGGCGCTGGCCACCCGAGGCACCGACGACGTGCCTGCCTGCATCGCTTGCCATGGGCCGGGGCGGCGGGCCGACGCCCCTGTGGCACCTGCCTTGTCCGGACAGGCACAACAGTATCTGGCAACACAGTTGCGACTATGGCGCGCGGGGGAACGGGGAGGCGGGAAACGCGCCGAGACGATGCGAAAAGCAGCGCAAGATCTAAGCGATGCAAACATCGAAATGCTGGCTGACTGGTTTGCGGGGCTGGATCCTGCTCGCTGATCGGTGGCCAAGCACACCAGCATCGGCAGGCGATAGGCCAGAGTGTATGAATTCGCATCGTCGATGTCCCGGCCTTTCGTATTCCAATACTCGCAGAGGCTTGCCCGGCGGAGCGCGCCTTCATTTCATCTGATCTAAAGTGCGGCCGGCCGGTACACGGCAATCCCGGCAGCCTTGGATTGTCGACGTCTTTCGATGGGGGCGGAAGATTTCGCAGTGAGATGTTCCGTTTAAGGCATTGATATAATGTTATTTGTCATGGGGTTCCCTCTTTTCTTCCGTAAAAATGATTGGCGTATGTCAAAAAATGATTGACGTCTTGCACTTTTATCCACTAGCCTTGGAGGCAAGCGGTAAAAAAGGGAGTGCCGCTGCTGGGGGGAGACATGGCAGGTCCGACATTGAGCGATGTCGCGGATGCGGCGGGCGTCAGCTATGCTACGGCCGATCGAGTCATTAACAAACGCGGGAACGTCGCGCAGAAGTCTATCGACAAGGTGCATGAGGCGGTCGCTAAGTTGGGTTACGTCCGCAATGTTGCAGCCGCCAATTTGTCCCGCAGACGAGTCTACCGTTTGGCGTTCCTGATCCCAACCGGGTCGAATGCGTTCTTCAGCCGCGTCCGCGGCCACATCCTGCAATCGGCCAGCCATCTCAGCGCGGATGGGATCAGCGTCGAGATCGTTGATGTGTCCGCTTTTTCGGTCGATGCCCTGCAGGACAGTATTGGTGAGCTAACCGGGTGTGATTTTGATGGCGTCGCCATTGTTGGATTGCAAAATCGTCTGCTTGAGGAGCCATTGGCTGAGTTGCGCGCGCGCGGTGTTGTGATCATCGGTCTGATATCGGATCTGCCTCGAGAATGTCGGTCAGCCTACATCGGGATTGATAATATGGTGGCGGGGCGCACGGCTGCCCGTGTCACGGGGATGGCATGTGCCGCCCGTCCGGGGGCGATCCAGACATTTGTCGGATCTATGGAGGCGCGGGACCATGCCGAGCGTTTGCAAGGGTTCAGCGACGTGATTGCGGCCGACTTTCCACATCTGACTGTGTTGGACCCGATCCTGACAAAAGACGATCCTACTGTTCTCAACGCCGCAGCTACTGCCACACTGGCTGGAGGAGACGGCGTGACCGCGTTTTACAATGTCGGGGCCGGGAACAGCGGGTTGATCGACGCGATCGCTAACGCCTCGGTTGCGCGGCCATTTTGCGTTGTCCATGAATTGGTAACGCATTCAAAGCAGGCCTTGATCGACAATCACATTGATTTGGTCATCGACCAGCGCCCCGACGTCGAAGTGAACCGAGCCTTTGCCATCTTGCGGTCGCTTGTCGACGACAGAGAACCGCCGCCCATGCCTGACCTCATGCCAACGATCTATGTGCGGGACAATTTGCCCGCTGACTCATTTAACGATGTGATGGAAGCCCAGAATACATGACCGATTTCTTCAAAGATATGAGCCGCCTGTCATTTGATCCCGACAGCACCGGGCTGGCCTTTCGTCACTATAACCCTGATGAGGTCGTGGCGGGTAAGCGCATGGAAGACCATCTGCGCTTTGCGGTCGCGTATTGGCATTCGTTTGCCTGGCCGGGGGGCGATCCGTTTGGTGGGCAAACCTTTGATCGCCCTTGGTTTGGCGACACTATGGATGCGGCCCGTCTGAAAGCCGACGTGGCGTTTGAGATGTTCGATTTGCTGAACGTGCCGTTCTTTTGCTGGCATGACGCGGACATTCGCCCAGAAGGTGATACCTTCGCGGAAAGTTTGCGTAACTTCGAAGAGATGATCGATTATCTTGGCACGAAAATGGAGGCCTCGAACACCAAACTGCTTTGGGGAACGGCAAATCTGTTCAGTCACCGGAGGTTCATGTCCGGCGCGGCGACCAACCCTGACCCCGAGATTTTTGCCTGGTCTGCGGCCACTGTCAAAAATTGCATGGATGCGACCCATAAACTGGGCGGCGAAAACTATGTGCTTTGGGGCGGGCGGGAAGGCTATGAAACCCTGCTGAACACGGACTTGCGCCGGGAACGCCAACAAGCCGGGCGGTTCCTGCAAATGGTGGTCGAATACAAGCACAAGATCGGGTTCAAAGGCGCGATCCTGGTAGAGCCAAAGCCGCAGGAGCCCAGTAAGCATCAGTATGACTATGACGTGGCCACGGTCTACGGGTTCCTGAAAGAGTTCGGTCTAGAGGACGAGGTTCAGATGAACATCGAGCAGGGACACGCGATCCTTGCGGGCCATTCGTTCGAACATGAACTGGCGCTTGCGGCATCGCTGGGCATCTTCGGCTCTATCGACATGAACCGCAACGATTACCAATCAGGTTGGGACACGGACCAGTTTCCCAATAACGTACCGGAGGTCGCATTGGCCTATTACGAAGTCCTGAAGGCTGGCGGGTTCACCACCGGTGGTACGAATTTCGATGCCAAACTGCGCCGCCAATCGCTTGATCCCGTGGATCTGATCGCAGGTCATGCGGGCGCGATGGATGTCTGCGCTCGTGGGTTCAAGGCGGCCGTCGCGATGCTGGAAGACGGCACGTTGGAGGCAATGCGGGCGGAACGCTACGCAGGCTGGGACAGTGCAGGCGGCAAAGCCCTGTTGGACAGTGATTTCGCCGCGATTGCGGCCAAGGTTGTGGACGACGGCATCAACCCTCAGCCGCGCTCGGGCCGACAAGAGATTCTGGAAAACATCGTGAACCGTTTCGTCTAAGCGGACAGGGAGAACCATCATGAAGACCATTCAGGGACCGGCATTGTTCCTGGCGCAGTTCGCCAGCAACGAAGCACCATTCAACTCATGGGACAGTATCACCAAATGGGCCGCAGATTGCGGCTACAAGGGGGTTCAGGTGCCCAGCTGGGATGGCCGTTTGATTGACTTGGCCAAGGCCGCGAACAGCAAAGACTACTGCGATGAATTCAAGGGCAAGGCTGCCGAAAACGGCGTTGAGGTGACCGAGCTCTCGACCCACTTGCAAGGCCAGCTTGTAGCGGTGCATCCCGCCTATGACGCCGCCTTTGACGGCTTTGCCGACCCCTCCGTACACGGCAACCCCAAGGCGCGGCAGGAATGGGCGGTCGACCAGGTGAAGAAGGCGATCTCTGCCTCGGCCAACATGGGGATCAAGAACCTCGCGTCGTTTTCGGGCGCGCTGGCATGGCCCTATATCTATCCGTGGCCGCAGCGCCCCGCTGGTCTGATCGAAACCGCCTTTGACGAGTTGGCGCGGCGCTGGCGGCCCATTCTGGATCATGCCGAAGACAACGACGTCAACGTCTGCTACGAAATCCACCCGGGAGAAGACCTGCACGACGGTGTCACCTTTGAGATGTTTCTGGAGCGTGTCGACAACCATGCGCGCTGCAACATGCTGTATGATCCCAGCCACTATGTTCTTCAATGCCTTGATTACATTGATAATATAGACATCTACAAGGACCGGATCAAGATGTTCCACGTCAAGGACGCAGAGTTCAATCCGACGGGACGACAGGGGGTTTACTCGGGCTATCAGCCCTGGGTCGATCGCGCGGGCCGGTTCCGGTCGCTGGGCGACGGGCAGGTCGATTTCGGGGCAGTCTTCTCGAAAATGGCGGCCAATGACTTTGACGGTTGGGCCGTGGTCGAATGGGAATGCTGCCTGAAGCATCCAGAAGACGGTGCACGCGAGGGTGCGCAATTCGTCAAGGACCACATCATCCGCGTGACAGAACGTGCCTTTGACGATTTCGCTGATGGCGGAACCGATGAGGCCGCCAACCGAAAAATGTTGGGGATCGACTGATGGCCCGTATTCGTCTTGGCATGGTGGGCGGCGGCAATGACGCCTTTATTGGCGGGGTCCACCGCATCGCATCGCGGATTGATGATCGGTTCGAACTGGTCGCGGGCGCACTGTCTTCCACGCCTGAGAAATCGGCGGCGAGCGCTGAGGCGCTTGGAATTCCGCGGTCCTATGGCAGCTTTGAAGATATGGCCAAGGCAGAGGCCGCACGAGAGGACGGGATTGAAGCGGTGTCTATCGTGACACCCAACCATGTGCATGCGGCTGCGGCCAAAGCCTTTCTGGCGCGGGGCATACATGTAATCTGTGACAAGCCACTGACGTCCACAATGGAAGATGCCACAGCCCTCGAAGACGCAGTGGCCCAATCCAAGGCCCTATTCATCCTGACCCACAACTATACCGGCTATCCAATGATCCGGCAGGCCCGCGATATGGTGGCCTCTGGCGACTTGGGCCCAATCCGCATCGTACAGGTAGAATACCCGCAAGATTGGCTGACTTCATCCTTGGAAAACGAAGGGCTGAAACAAGCCGAATGGCGCACCGACCCGACCCGGTCGGGTGTGGGTGGGTCGATTGGCGATATTGGCACTCACGCCCACAACCTTGCGTGTTTTGTCACGGGGCTGGAGGTCGAAAGCCTTGCCGCTGATTTGCAGGCGTTTGGCGTGGGTAGGACGTTGGATGACAACGCCCATATGATGTTGCGGTTCACCGGTGGCGCGCGCGGCATGCTTTGGTCAAGCCAAGTGGCACCCGGCAATGAAAACGCGCTAAAATTGCGCGTTTATGGGGAAAAGGGCGGGCTGGAATGGTCGCAGGAAGACCCCAACTACCTGTGGTTCACGCCCCATGGTGAACCCAAGCGTCTGTTGACCCGTAACGGTGCCGGTGCAACTGGGCCGTCCCAAGCGGTCAGCCGCATTCCGGGCGGACACCCGGAAGGCTATCTGGAGGGTTTTGCCACAATCTACAACGAAGCCGCGGACGCGATCCGATCTGTTCAGGGCGGTGCCGTCCGTGCAGCCGCCATGGGGGTATTGCCTGGGATCAAGGCCGGGATGGACGGCATGCGTTTTATCGGCGCCTGTGTCGCGTCCTCTAAAAACGATGCGGCGTGGACAAAACTATGACCACGCGCCCCGTTCTGGCTTTGGATAGCGTCAGAAAAAGTTTCGGCCCGGTCGAAGTTTTGCACGACGTGAACCTTGTTTTGCACGCAGGCAGCGTGCACGCATTGATCGGCGAAAACGGGGCTGGCAAGTCGACCGCGATGAAGATTTTGGCAGGCTATCAACCGCCTACATCGGGAAATGTTCAGCTTGATGGTCAGCCGGTGACCTTTGGTAGCCTACGGGACGGCGAAGCCGCCGGCATCGTGATGATCCATCAGGAATTCAATCTGGCCGAACAGCTGACAGTCGAACAGAACATCTTTCTTGGGCGTGAGCTAAAAAGAGGTTTGTTGCTGAACAAGGCTGCAATGCGCCGCCTGACGCGGGAATACCTTTCGCGTGTCGCCTGTGATGTGTCGCCGGATGCGCTGGTCTCGGGCTTGTCCAACTCCGAAAAACAGATGGTTGAGATCGCAAAGGCCCTGTCGCGTGATGCGCGGGTATTGATCATGGATGAACCGACGGCCGTGCTGACCAACCGCGAGACCGATGTGCTGTTCAAACAGGTCACGGCGCTTCGCGATGCGGGGACGGCCATTCTGTTCACGTCGCACAAACTGGATGAGGTTGCGGCTCTTTCGGATCACATCACCATCATGCGGGATGGCGAAGTGGTGCATGCGGGCCCGACCGCTGAAATGACCGAGGACGCGATGGCCACCGCAATGGTAGGCCGCGATGTGTCCGACCTTTACCCAGCCAAACCGGGCGTGGCTGCCGAGGCGCCAGTGGTGTTGACTGTCGAAAACCTGAGCGTGCCCGGTTTTGCACAGGACGTGTCGTTCAACCTGCGGCAGGGCGAGATTCTCGGGATCGGCGGATTGATCGGATCTGGACGGACCGAGCTGATGGAGGGCCTTGCAGGCCTTCGCCTTGCCTCAGCAACGAAGGTCACCCTGTTTGACCGCCCCGTCCATTTCAAACGCCCCGGCGATGCGCAGCGGGCGGGACTGTGCTACCTGACCGAGGACCGTAAGTTGCGCGGCCTCCTTTTGGAACGTGGGATGCGGGAAAACCTGACGCTCGCCAATCTGCACAAGTTCGGCCGCATTCTGATCAACCGCGCCGCCGAGGAAGAAGCGCTGACGGATGCGATTGCCGAGTTCGACATTCGCGCCGGTACCCGTGACGTGCAGGTGGGCAACATGTCCGGCGGAAATCAGCAAAAGTTGCTATTGGCCAAGGTCATGCTGTCTGAACCCCGCGTGCTGATCGTCGATGAACCCACTCGCGGCATCGACATCGGAACCAAGCAACAAATCTACGCCTTCCTGCGCCGTCTGGCTGATGCGGGGCACGCCATCATCGTGATTACGTCTGAAATGCCTGAATTGATCGGATTGGCGGACCGCGTGCTGGTGATGCGCCTTGGCCAGATCAGCGGCGCGCTGGCAGGCAAAGACATCACCGAAGACGCAATTGTACGCCTGTCCATGGGATTGCGCGCCGAACAAACGCCAGAAATGGCCTGAGGAAAGAGCAGATGACCGTCACAACTACACCTCAAACGGCTTGGCTGCGCATCCCTTCGATGTCCGTGCTTGGCCCGATCATTGCACTATTGGTCCTGCTGGGCATCGGCGCGATGTTGAACTCCAACTTTTTGAGCGCGGCCAACATCACCAATGTTTTGGCGCGGTCTGCGTTTATCGGAATTATCGCGGTGGGCATGACCTTTGTTATCACCGCAGGTGGCTTGGATTTGTCGGTGGGGTCGATGGCGGCCTTCATTGCCGGACTGATGATCCTTGTGATGAATGCGGCGCTGCCCAGTATGGGAATCGGCATTCCGATCATCTTGCTTGGCATGTTGACGGCCATTGTCGCGGGCCTCTTGGCGGGGTTGCTGAATGGGTTCCTGATCACCACGCTGGGAATCGAAGCGTTCATCGTTACGCTTGGATCGATGGGCATCTATCGGTCGCTGGTCACATGGTTGGCCGATGGGGGTACACTGTCGTTGGATTTCGGGCTGCGAACCTTTTACCGACCGGTCTATTTCGACGGCATATTGGGCATCAGCTGGCCGATCATCGTCTTCGCCCTGGTCGTGATCGTGGGTGAGATCATCATGTCCCGCAGCGTCTATGGTCGCCATTGTGCCGCGACCGGTTCGAACGAACATGTGGCCCATTATTCCAACGTGAACGTCAAACGCACGCGCCTGATTTCCTATGCGGCCTTGGGAATTCTGGTGGGGATTGCGACAATCATGTATGTGCCGCGCCTTGGGTCGGCCTCTGCGTCCACTGGTGTCCTTTGGGAATTGGAGGCCATTGCAGCGGTGATCATCGGCGGCACCGTTTTGAAAGGCGGGTTTGGCCGGGTCTGGGGCACTGTCATCGGTGTCCTGATCTTGAGCTTGATCGGCAACATCCTCAATCTGACCGACTTCGTTTCACCCTATCTGAACGGCGCGATCCAAGGGGTCATCATCATTCTCGCTGTGATCCTGCAGCGCGAACGTAAGGCTGTAAGTTAAGCCAACTGCCAACGCTTCACGGGAGGAGCAATCAATGAAATACACACAGACACTTATCGCCGCTGCACTGGCGACCGCTGTCAGCGGTGCTGCATTCGCACAGGACGACGTCAAAGTTATTGGCGTGTCCATTCCGGCCGCCACACACGGCTGGGCCGGCGGTATGAACTTCCACGCCAAGGAAACCGTCGAGCGCCTGGAGGAAGTGTATCCCGGTCTGGATTTCGTCCTTGCTACGGCGTCCGACCCCGGCAAGCAGGTCAATGACATCGAAGACATGGTCGCCACGCGCAACATCGCCGCGCTGGTGGTGCTGCCGTTTGAGTCTGATCCCCTGACGCCCCCTGTGCAGGCTGTTGCCGAAAGCGGCGCATGGGTCACAGTTGTTGACCGTGGTCTGTCCGTCGAAGGCATCGAGGACCTCTATGTCGCCGGCGACAACAGCGGCTTTGGCAAGGTGTCCGGTGAATACATGGTTTCCGCGATGCCCGATGGGGGTGACATCGTCGTCTTCCGCGGCATCCCGACGACCATCGACAACGAACGTGTGGATGCATTCACCGCGGCTATCGAAGGGTCCGGCATCAACGTACTGGACATGGAGCACGGCAATTGGAACCGTGACGACAGCTTTACCGTGATGCAGGATTTCCTGTCGAAGTATCCCAACATCGATGCTGTATGGGCCTCTGATGACGACATGGCGATCGGCGTTCTGGCGGCGATTGAGGCCGCTGGCCGTGACGATGTTCAGTTCGTTCTGGGCGGTGCCGGCATGAAGGAAATGATCAAGCGGACCGCCGACGGTGATACGATGATCCCGGCCAACGTGACTTATCCGCCGTCCATGATCGCAACCGCAATTGAACTGACGGCTGTGGGCCTGACCTCCAACGCTCCGGTTTCTGGTACTTTTGTGATCGGTTCTGTGCTGGTCACGCAAGAGAACGCGATGGATTTCTACTATCCTGACAGCCCGTTCTAAGACCCCCAAGGCCATCGGCGTTCCACGCCGGTGGCCATCTTCTTTTCTGGGCGAGGGCCGTTTGACATATATTGGTTTGGATTGTGGAAGCTTTAGCCCCTGAGGTTTCCTCGAGAAATTCGAGCGGCCCATCGGCGCGTCGATACGGGATCAGAAGGGCACGATGCTCAAACCGGCTGATGGCCAAGCTACCTCCCTCCCCGGAGGGCACTGTGACAGTTTTTCTGAGCGCAGTGTAGCCGTTCATGACTGCGACGCGAACCTTGACCTCGGCAACTTGCCGGTCGAAGTCTCGCGCCATGAGGCGCAGCCCAAGCTGTCTAATACAGTACGTCCACTGCCCCTCGTAGGTCCGCAGCAGTGTCTGGGAACTAGGGGCTACGCGCTGATGATTAACTCTTATCCTTACGCCGCCACCTTTCATGATCCGCCAAGGTACTCGCGCGCAGCCGTTGCGGCGATGTCGGCGAAGGAAGAAAGGGTCGGCAGGGTATTGTCCTTGCGCCACGCCAAACACACGTCGACACCGGCAGGATTGTCTTCGATCTGAGCGAAAGAGACGGTCGGAAGCTGCAGGTTTTTCGCGACCTCGGGCACGATCGACACGCCCATTCCTGCGCCAACAAGACCAACAACGGTATGGATCTGCGTTGCCTGCTGGCTGACCTTTGGCACGAAACCAGCCGCTTCGCACATCGCAATAATCCGCGAGTAGAACAGCGAGCTTTGTTGCCGCTCGAATAGCACAAACGGATCGTCCTTCAGTGCGCAAAGCGAAATGCGCCCGGCCTGGGCATGTGGGTGCGAACTTGGCAACGCGACCATGAATTTCTGCGTGCCAACCGGACGCGAATCGAGTGTGTCATCCGAGATTGGCGGGCGCAGCAATCCAATATCCACCTTTCCTGCGCGCAATGCTTGGATCTGTTCGGCAATCGTCATCTCGAAAAGTTTAAGTTCAACGCGGGGAAATCGGGTCCGAAAGTTGTTTAGGATCGGCGGCAGCATTCCGTAGGTCGAGGAGTGGATAAAGCTGATAGCCAGTGCGCCTTCTTGGCCCGCAGCGACACGCCGCACCTCATACTCGGCCTCTGTTACGTCCGAAAGCAGCCGGTAACAGCGATTGCGAAAGGTCGCCCCGGCAGTGGTCAATTCCACCTTTCGTTTGGTGCGGTGAAGCAGCTGAACGCCCAATGTCGCCTCTAGTGCCATGATCTGCCGGCTCAGCGCGGGCTGCGCGATGTGCAGTCGCTCTGCCGCTCGTGAGAAATTCAACTCTTCTGACAGGCAGACAAAGCTTCGGATTAGGCGCAGTTCGAGGGTCATGTGTTATGTCCGTTCGGCATTATTCGTTGTCTGAATCAGCATTGGACAGCATATGAACTTCTTGCAACATATATCTCACTCAGCAGTTGAGGGAGGAGCGACGTAGTGAATGGATTTCGTGTAGCCCACGGGCACGAACGGGCCGAAGCCTCGATGGTCGAGGCATTTTCGAAAATTCCAACGGCAATCATCAGCGACAATCTAAGCCGCTTGGTTGCCGCAGGGCCTACCGTCCGTCCGATGCATCGCGAGGGATCGCTGGCCGGAACGGCAGTGACAGTGAAGACCCGCCCGGGCGACAATCTTTTGATTCACAAGGCAGCGGATATGGTCCAGCCCGGCGATGTGATCGTCGTGGATGCCGGTGGCGATCTCACCAACGCCCTGATCGGAGAACTCATCATTTCCCATGCCCGGACGCGGGGCTGCGTTGGTTTCGTGGTCAATGGCGCGGTTCGGGACATGGATGTCATCAGCGCGGACACGTTCCCGGTCTACGGCGCGGGTGTTAACCATCGTGGCCCCTACAAGGACGGCCCCGGAGAGGTGAATGTTCCGATATCGCTCGACGGCATGATTATCGAGCCCGGCGATATCATAATTGGCGACATGGATGGCGTTCTTTGCGTCCCCAAAGCCGATGCAGCACGCGTTCTTAAACTCGCCCGTGCGCAAGAGGAAAAGGAACGCAGCATTCAAAAGGCAATCCAGCTATCCGCTTGGGATCGCACTTGGGTCGACGAAACGCTCAAGGCGAAGGGGTGTGCAGGAGTCTGAACTCTATCACCAGCCTTGCACAACAAAGACGGCGGTCGACGTTCTGAACCGTCGCATATCGAAAATTCAAGGGAGGAAACCATGAATATCTTCAAAGGACTTATCATTGCCGTTGGTCTGGCAGCCGCTGCGCCAGTCGCCGCACAGGAATGGACACCGGAAAAGCCGATCCGGATCGTTGTCGGCTTTGCGCCCGGTGGTGGAACGGACCAGACCGCGCGTCTGATCGCATCAGCTGCACAAGAACTGTTCCCCGTTCCGCTGGTGGTTGAAAACCGCCCCGGAGCCTCGGGCACTCTCGCAGCCGAAATGGTCGCCAAGGCTGCGCCCGACGGCTATACGTTGTTGGTTGCCGGCGGCAGCGAAAGCACCTCGGTCCCCCATCACCGCAAAACTCAGTACAGCCTCGATGATTTCCGTGGCGTTGTCCGTGTCAACCGCGAGCACATGGTTATCGTGAGCAAGGCAGGCAGTGGTCTGGACAGCATCGACGCGGTTGTAGAACGCGCCAAACAAGAGCCCGGCGCCCTGGCCTATGGGTCGTCTGGTCCTGCGGGCATTCTGCACTCTGCATTCCTTGTGTTTGGCAAAGAGGCGGGGATCGACATGGTTCACGTTCCCTACCAGGGCGGATCGCCGGCGCTTGCTGCCCTGTTGGGTGGGCATGTGGATCTGACGATCATCACGCCCGGCGATGCACGCGCCCAACAGGAGGCCGGCACGATCCACGTGCTTGCCACGACATCTGATCGCGCAGACCAGATTCCCGACGTGTCCTCGTTGAGCGAGCTTGGCTACGACGTCAATCTGGAGAACATGAAGGGTCTCGTCGCGCCCGCCGGTACCCCGGACGAGGCGGTTGCCTATCTGCAAGAACGGTTCGCCGAGGCGATGAAATCGGATGCCTTTACGACGGTGGCTGCGCGCAGCAACATCACGCCTAGCTTCCTGACCGGCGCAGATTTTGAACAGGCGATGCGGTCCATGTCAGACGCGGTGGCCGATGCTCTGGACTCCAACGCTCCTGCGACCGAGTAAGCGCATGACCGCGAACCGAATGCTCGCACTGGTCTTTGTGGCTGCGTCCATCGTCTTTCTTACCGTGATGGTGCCGGACCTTAACCAGCAGCAGGCCAGTATGGGTGGCGGTTTTTATTCGGTAGGGCCATCGGCCCTACCGACCTTCGCCGGGGCCATGGTGCTGTTGTTCGGGGTGGTGATGCTGTTCACTGATCGCCCCGTACCGGAAGAGGCTGGCACGTTCAGCGCCGGGATTGGTCTGGGGCTCCTTCAGATCGGCCTGTTCGGCGCCTACGCTCTCGGCCTGTCACTGATCGGGTTCCTGCCGGCCTCCATCTTGTTTCTGGCCGCTGTTTTCCTGATGTATCGCGCCGAAAACTGGATCTTGGCAATCACCCTGACGCTCGGCATTCCAATCCTCGTCGATGCCCTGCTGCGCAAGGTTTTTCTGGTTCCGCTCCCTGGCGCCTCATTCTTCTGACTCTTCCGGAGGCTGGACATGGATCCGCTTTTCCAAGCTCTCTATGGGCTCGCTGAGCCAGTGACCTTTCTGACTCTGCTGCTGTCAGTGGTTATCGGACTAATTATCGGGGCAATCCCGGGTCTGTCGGTCAATATCGCGGTCGCCCTGGCGGTGCCCCTGACCATCTTCATGCCAACCGATCAGGCGATGGTGATGCTGATCGGCCTGTATGGCGCCGGTATCTTCGGAGGATCGGTGTCTGCGATCCTCTTGAACGCCCCCGGCACACCGGCCTCTGCCGCCACAATATTTGACGGCTTCCCGATGGCACAGCAGGGGCTGGCGACCAAGGCTCTGCGCCTGTCGCTGATCAGTTCGGTTTTCGGGGCTGTGTTCTCGATCGGCCTTTTGATCCTGCTTGCGCCGCAACTGGCCAGTTTTGCGCTCGGGTTCGGCCCGGTCGAGATCGCCTCTTTGCTGTTCTTCACCTTTCTCGTGATCG
Organism: Antarctobacter heliothermus; assembly: GCF_002237555.1. Lineage (NCBI taxonomy): Bacteria > Pseudomonadati > Pseudomonadota > Alphaproteobacteria > Rhodobacterales > Roseobacteraceae > Antarctobacter > Antarctobacter heliothermus. Next base: position 2,748,169 of record NZ_CP022540.1, read on the forward strand.
GAATTTTGTCGGGAAATTCGTTGGTCAAAGGATTGTTCTCGGCGGCGTTGGGGATGGTGCTGGCAACAGTCGGCAGCGATCCTATGCTGGGCATTCCCCGCTTTACCTTCGGCTCGACCGCGCTGATGGACGGACTGACCTATGTGCCACTTCTTGTTGGGCTTTTCGCCGTCGCCGAAATCATTGAAGAGGCCACCCGGCGCTTCTCTCAATCCGTACGCAAGGTGGATTTGTCCGGCGAAGATCGCGCCGCCAACCGGATCTCGTTCGGTGAGGTTTTCCGTAATATCCTGCCAATGACACGGGCATCTGCCATCGGATCGGCGATCGGCATCCTGCCCGGTATTGGCGCCACCATCGCCTCGTTTCTGGCCTATGCCGACGCCAAGCGGGCCGCAGGCAGCAAAGGCAACTTTGGCAAGGGTGATCCACGGGGGGTCGTTGCATCCGAAAGCGCTAACAACGCAGTCGTCGGAGCGACATTTATCCCGACCTTGGCGCTTGGCATTCCGGGTGACGCCGTCACAGCCATCCTGTTGGGTGCGCTTGTCCTGCAAGGGGTCAGCCCCGGACCATTGATCTTCGTCAACTCGCCTGAGATCGTCTACACGATCTACTTTGCCCTGCTTGGATCGACGCTGTTGATGGGTTTGATTGGCTACCCGGCCATGCGTATGCTGTCCCTGACCCTGCGGATCCCCAAAATCTACCTTATGCCCTGTGTGGCGTTGGTTTGCGTGGCGGGCAGCTATGTGGCCCGGAACAATATCCTGGACGTCTACGTCATGCTGGGCGCGGGCATCTTGGGGTTCATCTTCAACCGCACGAAAGTACCTGTCGCACCTTTGCTGATTTCCTTCATCATTACGCCTTCTTTCGAAGAGGCGTTGCGACAGGCGCTGACGCGCAGCCGCGGCTCGTTCGAACCGTTCATGACCAATCCGGTCACACTTACCTTGGTGGCGATCGTCATCGGACTCGTCGGTTTGACGTTATGGCGGCAGAAAAAGCTGCGGTCGAAAAAAGCACAAATGGAAAGAATGGGGGTTTGAGTGACATGATAGGATTTATTGGTCTGGGCGTGATGGGGGCCGGAATGGCGCGCAACATCGCCGCATCCGGTCTGAAACTGGCGGTCACCACGTCGTCGCCCGAGAAGGCAGAAACATTCCGGGCTTTGGGCGCAGAGATCTGTTCGAGTCCCGCAGACCTGGCCGCGCGGTGCCGCGTTATCGTCACATGCGTGCCCGACGCCAATGCGCTTGGCAATGTGATCGAGGGAGAGACCGGTTTGGCAGCGCAGTCGTGGGAAGGCGGGCTGCTGATCGATTGTTCGACGATTGCCCCCTTTGAAGCGCAGGACATGGCCCAAAGGCTGGCCACCGTCGGCGGACGATTTGTCGATGCGCCGGTCAGCGGTGGCGCGAAAGGCGCGGACAGCGGCACCCTGACCATCATGTGCGGGGGATCAGAGGACGACGTGGCCGACGCCGACCCAGTGTTGCAGGCCATGGGCAAGAACATCCACCATGTCGGGCCGCTTGGGGCAGGGCAGGCGCTAAAGGCCTGCAACCAACTGATGGTCGCGGTGAACATGATGGGGGCCTTTGAGGCCGTGGCCCTGGCCCGCGCCGCCGGAGTCGACCCCAAAGTGATGCGCGAAGTCCTGTCCACGGGCGCGGCCCGCAGCGGAGTTCTGGAGGCGCACGCACTGCGCTATATCGAAGGCCAGCTTGACGGCGGTTTTCGTTCCGAACTCATGCGCAAAGATCTTGGTATCGCCAATGCCGTGGGCGCCCATTTCAATATCAGCCAACCCGCCACGGATCTCGCACATCAACTGATGATCGCGACCTGTAACTCCGGGTTTGCAAAACGCGACAGTGCCGCACTTGGCCTGCTTTATGACCGCCTGAACGGCCGCAACGAGGACACCAGCCAATGACGGAAACGCTCGATCTGGAAACGATCCGGGAATTCTCCAACGCCGTTTTCCAAGCCGCAGGGCTGACCGTACAGGATGCGGAGACCGTGACGGATGTCCTAATCCATGCGGACTTGCGCGGACACGGCTCTCATGGCCTGACACGCATCCCGATCTACGCCGAACGGATCAAGGCCGGTGTCGTCAAAGCGCGCCCCGACATCAAGTTCGACCGGCCATCGCCCGGCGTTCTGGTCGTTGATGGCGACAACGGGCCGGGGCCTGTGGTCAGCCTCCGTGCTCTGGAGGCCGCGCTGGATGTTGCGCGGGAAAACGGGGTTTGCGTTGCGACCGTCGGCCATTCGAACCATAACGGTGCGGGGTCGTTTTACGTTGAAAAGGCCGTTGCGGCGGGCTGTATCGCCATCGCGATGACCAATGCGCCGCCTTCGATGACGGTGTTCGGCGGTCGGCAAGCGGTGCTTGGCACAAACCCGATCACCTTTGGCACGCCAATCACCGGGGATACCCCGGTCCTTTTGGACATGGCGACCTCGGTCGTCGCGCGCGGCAAGATCGTCGAAGCGGCCAAACGCGGAGAGGCGATCCCCGAAGGATGGGCGTTGGACGCTGACGGCAAACCCACCACGAGCGGCGTAGCAGCAGAACAAGGCGTCGTGCTGCCGCTGTCCGGCCCAAAGGGGTCGGCGCTGGCTATCATGGTAGAGGTGCTGTGCGGGGTTCTGTCTGGCGGACGGTTTGCAGGCTCGCTGGGCAATCTATATAGCGACTTCGTAACGCCGCAGGACGTTGGACATTTCATGTTGCTCATCGATGTGTCGCGGACCCATGTGTCAGATACACATGGCGACAGGGTGCGTGAACTGGTGACGGCCCTTAAGGACTGCGCCCTCGCAGATGGTTTCGACGCCATCCTCATGCCGGGTGAGTTGGAAAAAGGTCGCGAAGACCGAACACGTCAGGCAGGTATTGCGCTGCCCAGCAACGTGATCGCCGATCTAGACGCTATTGCCACCGGGCTCGGCTGCGCGCCGCTCTCCGGTCTGATCAAAGAGGTTGTTCAATGACGCAAGCACCTGTCCGCATCGTATTCCTAGATCGGGCGACCCTGTCGCCCGAGACAAAGTTGAGACAGCCAGCCTTTGCCGCACAGATCGTAGAGCATCAGCAAACGGATCCCGATCAGGTCGCCGCACGGATCGCTGACGCAGATGTGGTGATTACCAACAAGGTGCCAATCAACGCCGAGGCGCTGGCCGCCGCGCCAAAGCTAAAGCTGATTGCCGTCGCCGCCACCGGCTACGATCGCATCGATCTGGCAGCCTGCCGGGAGCAGGGTGTCACCGTCAGCAACATCCAAGGATATGCCGGGAACACCGTGCCCGAACATACCTTTGCACTGCTTCTGGCCCTGCAACGCAGTATCGTGCCCTATCGCCAGTCGGTTATCGACGGACGCTGGGCAGAGGCGAACCAGTTCTGCTACTTCGATTATCCAATTGCTGATTTGTCTGGAAAGGTTTTGGGCATCGTCGGGGACGGCGCCTTGGGCAAGGCAGTTGGTAAAATCGCCGAAGCCTTTGGTATGCGGGTCCTGTTTTCCGGCTACAAAGGCGTAGAGGGGATGGGCCCCCTTTACACGCCCTTCGAGGAAGTCATGCGGTGCAGTGACATCATCACCTTGCATTGCCCACTGATGCCGTCGACGCGCAACCTGATCTCCGACACCGAATTCGATATGATGGAGCGTCGCCCCTTGCTGTTGAATACTGCGCGGGGCGGTCTTGTGGATGAGGAGGCACTGGAGCGCGCGCTTGAAGGCGGGCGGATCTCTGGGGCCGGGTTCGACGTGGTCACAACAGAGCCGCCGGGCGCAGACCATGTCATGCGGCGCATCGCTAAACGCAGCAACGTGATCCTAACGCCACATGTCGCGTGGGCCAGCCAAGAGGCTATCCAGACTCTTGCAGATCAGCTTATCGATAATATCGAGGCCTTTTTGAACGATGCGCCGCAGAATGTTGTTTCGTAGAACATAATCCATCCTGCAGCAGTGCCAGGTCGGCCGCTGAGCCGCTTCTTTGAAACGGCGGAAACTGCCGCCGACCGTCACTGCCAAGGGGATTCACCCGTCGCGATTGATCTCGTTCTGACAGAGGCGCTGTTGCGCAGCCGGCGACACCAAAGCTATCCCCGCGACAGCGCCTCACCGATCGTGGGGCAGAGCCGCGCCGAGGATTGGGCTATACGCCAGACGTCAACGCCCGTGCGAGCAACTTGCTGATCATGAACAACAAAATGATGAGGGTCAGCGCTAACTACTGCAGAACGGCGCACGCAATACAGGTGGTTTACAAGAATTCGTGCATCCGCCAATCCCGGATCGGTCCGAGAATACACGAGCCTGACATTACTTCGGAACCTTCTTGAAGCGTTCCATCGCTGCGTCCAAATGGCACCGAAGTCCGGCACGCGCCCATCCTGCGTTGCTAGCCTCTATTCCCTTGATGATCTCGCGGTGCCCTTGGATACTGTGAAGAATGTCTTTGTCTTCATAGATGTAGAACCCTGTGACCATCGGAAAATCCAATAAGTTTCGACCACTCTTTCTCAAGTAGCCGCTGCCCGATGCTTCGTAGAGCATGTCGTGGAAAACTCGGTTGGCCGTGTCGAGTTCAGCAAGAAAATCCCCTCGGCGCCGGATGAACGCCTCTTCCATGTCATCTGTGCTGCGCTTGAGCACATCGAGTTGCTCTTGGGACCGGTTTTTTGCCGCCAGTGCCGCACCGTGTCCCTCTAATAGAATTCGGATTTCGAATATGTCGAGCGCGTCCTCGGGGCGCCATTCCGTGACTATGGCGCCCCGAGTGGGGGAGGGAGTGAGCAGTCCTTCAGAGATGAGCTTGCTGAAGGCCGCCCTGACCGGGGTCCGGCTGACCCCGAGCTCTTCGGATACGACTACCTCTTTTAGTTGCTCCCCGGAGTCATAATGTCCGGACGTCAGGCGGCTGCGAAGAGTAGTGTAGACACGCTCTCCAACGGTCATGTGACTAGCCATTCAGTTCACCTCCTACGCAGATTACACACAAACGAGGCTTACTTTTCTACTGTTTGTGCAAGATCTGAGCTGTCCTTCGATTTGCGGTTCAGGAACTTGCGGAAGAGAGGCACGCCAACCGAAAGCAGAATTGCGCAAATCAGCAGCCAAGAGATTACTCCGCTGAAGAGATACCCAACGTCGTTTCCGGAGATCAGAAGCGAACGGCGTAGCGCGCTTTCGGCCATCGGCCCGAGAATGACCGCGAGCACAGCGGGCGGTGTAGGGATGTTCAGCCGCTCCATTGCGTAGCCCAGCATCCCGAAGCCGAGCATCAGCCAGACCTCGTAGAAGCTGTTGTGGATGGAATAGACACCGATGACGGTCATGCAAATGATCATGGGTGCCAGCAGGCGCGGTGGTAGCCGCAGGACGTTTACGAAAACCATCGCACCATATCGACCAAGCACCCAAACCAAGCCTGCCGTGATGAGCAAGGTCAACATGAAGCCGTAGGTGATCGGGGCGTCCTGTTGGAAGAGTTGCGGGCCGGGGCGCAGGCCATGCACGAGGAGCGCGCCGAGGATGACCGCAGCAACACCGCTGCCTGGAATGCCGAGCGTCAGGGCAGGGATCAGGCTTGCAGCAGTGTCCGCGTTGTTGGCGCACTCTGCCGCGGCCACCCCCTCGGGGGCACCTTTGCCATATTTCTCCTTGTCCGGATCGCCTCGACGCTGCTCATTCCAGGCGAAGATCGCAGCAATGTTTCCTCCCAGCGCCGGGATCACCCCTGTCACCACGCCGATGCCAGAGGCTTTGACCCAGACCGGTATCAACGATCGCCACGCAAAGGGCTCCTTCTTGTCAGAGATCTCCAGCTCGCTGTCTGAGGCGGGCTTGGACGAAAGAGCAAGTTCGATTGCAGGCGGGATTGCATAGAGGCCGGTGAGCAGGACAATGATGTCGATCCCGCTCAACAGGTGCATGTCGTTGAAGGCAAATCGCTCGTTGCCCATGATCGGGTCAATGCCGACCATGCCGAGCACGAGCCCCAAGCAGACTGACAGGAGGCCTTTGTAGGCGCTGTCAGAAAGAAGTACCGCGATTGTCATAAGGCCAAAGGTCGCCAGCCAAAAGTAGTTGGCCGGGCTGAATTTAAGCGCCAGAGCGGCGAGGGGCGGCGCGAGCACCAGCAGGGCGATCGCACTGGCCGCGCTGCCGATGGCGGAGGAGGCCACTGCGATGTTCAACGCCAGTTTGGCTTGCCCTTTCTGGGCCATGGGGTAGCCATCGAATACCGTTGCAATGCCCGCCGGAGTACCCGGGATACGTAACAGGATGGCCGGGATCGCCCCGCCATACATGGCGCCGTTATAGATACCGGCGATCATCCCGAGAGCCACAAGTGGCTCCATCGAGAAGGTCAGCGGGATGAGCACGGCGATGCCCATAGTGGCGGACAGTCCCGGCAGCGCCCCAACGGCGATGCCGACGGCTGTGCCGAAGACCATGGCGGCAATCACACCCATCGAGAGAACGAGAGGAATGGCCTCGAGAATGTAGTTGATGATATCCATTATTTTGTGGCCCGGGTAATGACGTCGACAATTGCTTCATCTGGCAGAGGGACATTCAGAAGCATTGAGAAGACGGCGTAGAGAATGAGAACGAAGCCAACGGCGGTGGCGAAGCTGACCTTTAGGTTCCGGTAGCCGATCAGGTAGGCGAAGGCCGGAACCGCCACGATGGTGGCAGTGAAAAAACCGACATAGCGCACCGACAGCACATAGATGAGAATTCCGCCAATGATCTTTGCCAATCCGGCAAGGCGCAACTCGGCGAACTCGAATTCGCTCTGCCCGGAGAAGTGAAACTTTGCAGCGTTCACAAACCAGATTAGGGACAGAAAAATTGCAAATGCCGTAACCGCTTGTGGCATCATCCCGGATTGCCCGCTGTAGTTCAGAGCCTCCAAAAGGCCAAAAACGCTGATGCCAGCTGAGATTAAGGCGCCGAGCATCTCGGCCACGCTGTTTTTCATGGGGGTCTCCGCTCACGAGGCATGTCGGACATGGGGTGACCATGTCCGACTGAGTGATTTAATTGCGCCGTCAGATCACTTGATCCAAGGCTCTTCGTTCCAGATCTGACGAAGATCGCTGTCTTGACGCTTCATCCCTTCGATGAAGGAGGCGCTGTCGATGAACTGAAGAGGCAGGCGTTGCTTTTCAGCTGCCGCCCGGAATTCGGGGTCGGCGATGGCCTTTTCAATGGCTTCTTCGAGCTTTGCAAGCACATCTGCGGGGATGCCGGCGGGGGCGGCCACGCCACGTTGCGAGCCCATGGTGAGGTCGTAGCCCTGCCCGACGAATGTCGGCACGTCGGTGGCAAGCTCCCACGGTTGGTCCGTCATTTGGCCAAGCGCGATGAGCGAGCCTTCATCCACGTCGTCGATCACTTCGCTGATGTTCAGGCCGGCAAGCTGGACGTGCCCGCCTAGAATTGCCGTGCGCAGCGACGGAGTGTCCTGAAATGGGACGTGGACGAGTTCGATGCCGGCCAGGCGCGCGAAGTTCGCCATGGCGAGGTGGTCATCGCCACCAATCCCGGTGGTGCCAAAGGTCACCTTGCGAGGGTTTTCCTTGGCGAAAGCGACGACGGCTGCCAGATCAGAAAACTCGCCGTCAGCGCGGGAGACAAAGGCATTGGCGTCATAGACGACATTGCCGATGGGTTGGATATCATCCAACGAATATCGTGCTTTACGCTGAATCGGGATGGTGATCAGGTTCGGGTTGTTGATGAAACCGATGGTGTAACCGTCGGGCTCTGACTGGGCCAGCTTGGTGAAGCCGATCTCACCGGCAGCGCCGGGCGTGTTGATCACCGCGATCGAGGCATCGTTGCCGAGATGCTTTTCAACGAAAGGCACCAGTGTGCGCGCCGCAATGTCAGTGCCCCCTCCAGCGCCGTAGGCGACGATCATTTCGATGGTTCGCTCGGGATACTCAGCCAGAGCGGCGCCTGTCCCAAGTGCTAGCATGAGTGTCGCAGCGGCAGTGGCCTTCAAAGATCCAAGCATGTGTTCTCCTCCTCGAATCGCAGTTTTGGATACAGAAAATCAGTAATGCATAGCTGCCATGCAATCAAAACAAAACGAAGGCCATTGCGCGAAAATATAATTAATGCATATATAACAATTGCTTAAGATTAAAAGATCAAGGATATGCTTCCGGGTGGGTATCGATGGCGCTTGCAAGATTTCTCTTTTTTGTTTTTTTACTGTTCACAATCGTGGCGCAACCTTGCGGGCGGATTCGGTACTGTAGAGAGGTTCGCCCTTAAGCAGATCACCAGATCGCCCCCAAGGATGGAGCGCCTTTCAGGGAGGAGGATTTGAGGTGGTAGACCGCCCGACCATCTGTGTGACAGAGCACATTCACCCAGACGCCATGGCGCGTTTGGCAGAAATCGGCAATGTCATTGGGCCCGGACCAGAAGCGGATGATTGGCCCGCCAGAGCCGAGGCCGTCATCGTCCGCAGTGCGCCCGTTTCGCAGGAGCAACTTCAGCGCGCAGTGCGGCTTCGCGTGATCGGCAAGCATGGCGCTGGCACCGACACGATTGACGTACAGGCGGCAAACGCCGCTGGCATCCCTGTACTGACAGCCGCGGGGACAAACGCAGAGTCCGTTGCCGACTTGGCCATTTGCCTTGCGCTCAACCTGCTCCGTGCCCCGGATCTGCATGATGCGGCCCTGCGAGGCGGACGGATGCTCGCGCCGCGCCAGAGGATCGGCTTTGAACTTTCGGAGCTTCAGGCCGGCATCTTGGGGATGGGTGCCATTGGCCGCGCGGTGGCCCAGCGGCTGGTGCATGGCTTTGGGGCCCAGGTTCTGGCCTATGATCCGATGCTGCCTGCGAGTGACTGGCCAGAGCGGGTGGAGCGCGCCGAAACGGTGGATGATGTGCTGTCGCGCAGCGGAATCCTGTTCCTTCACCTGCCGCTTTTGCCTGAAACGACCCATGTGTTGAACGAGCGCGCCTTTGCGCTGATGCCGCGTGGCTCTTTTGTCGTCAATTGCGCGCGCGGCGGGATCGTGGATGAGGTCGCGCTGGCCGAGGCAATTGCAGACGGTCATATCGCGGGTGCTGCCAGCGATGTCTTTGAGGCAGAGCCTCCCGATCCGCAGCACGCGTTGTTCAGCGCCGGACGGTTTATTGGAACACCGCACATTGGTGGCTCCACAGAAGCAGGGCTCAAGCGCACGGGGATGCTTATCGCCGAGCGAGTCATCTCAGAACTCAAGAAACCAAGAGAAATAGAGGATTAATCCATGAGTATCGGTTTTCAAGTCCGGTCGCGTCAGCGTTGCGTCTCTGACGAGAACGCACAGCGGGCAAAGAACTTCCCCGTGGCGAACATCAGCGATTGCATGAGCCGTATGTTTGCAGGTGGGCCGCAGCTCCGCCCGATCCATGAAGGTGGCAAGGTTCTGGCTGGCCCGGCCCTGACGGTGCGGTGCCGCCCCGGCGACAACCTGATGGTTCACCACGCACTTGATATCGCCAAGCCCGGCGATGTGATCGTGGTGGATGCCGCCGGCGATCTGACATCGGCGATCATGGGAGAGATCATGGCCGCCGTTGCCCTTAAGAATGGCGTTGCCGGCATGGTCATCAATGGCGCAATCCGAGATGCCTCCGAGATCCGCCGCATGGGTCTGATCCTCTATGCTGCCGGCATCACCCATCGTGGCCCCTATAAGGATGGTCCCGGAGAGATCAACACGCCCATCGCCTTTGACGGCATGGTGGTAGAGCCCGGCGACCTTGTGCTCGGCGATGATGATGGCGTGCTTTCAATTCCTTACGACGACATTGATGACGTTCTCGCAGCCGCAGCACGGAAGAAAGTGGCGGAGGAGGAAGAATTGGAGGCAATTGCCAACGGAACGGTGGACCGCTCTTGGGTAGCAAAGGCACTGAAGGAGAAGGGTTGCCTGCAGGTTGGGTGACCAACTGTAGGGCTCCCGCCCGCCAAAGGTAGTCAAAGCACTGATAGAGACCAGAAGGGACAGAAAATGGATGACGGTCCGAACAAAGCAACGGGGATATCCCGTGGCCTGACCAACTACGGGGACGCGGATTTCTCGCGCTACCTGCGCGTAGCCAATGCCAAGTCGATGGGCTTCTCCGACGAGATGCTGAGCAAGCCGATTGTCGGCATCACGTCGACCTTTAACGAGTTCAATAACTGCCACCGCAGTGTGCCAGAACTCGTAGCGGCGGTGAAGCGTGGGGTGATTGCGGCAGGGGGGTTGCCGCTGGAGTTTCCGACGATCTCGCTCGGTGAGCCCTATCTCAACCCCACCGCTCTGTTCTTCCGCAACCTCATGGCCATGGACACCGAGGAGATGATCCGCGGACAGCCGATGGATGCAGTGGTATTGATCGGTGGTTGCGACAAGACGGTGCCTGCGCAACTCATGGGGGCCGTTTCGGCGGGCCTGCCCGCAGTGCAACTGGTGACCGGTCCCCAACTGACCAACCGTTGGCGCAACGAGCGGCTGGGCGCTTGCACGGATTGCCGTCGGTTCTGGGGTAAGTTCCGCTCCGGCGAGATCGACGAACCCACGATCAACGAGATTGAAGGTAACCTGATTGCCACAGCAGGCACATGCGCTGTCATGGGCACGGCGTCTACCATGGCCGCCCTCGCCGAAGGGCTTGGCATGATGTTGCCTGGCACCGCTGCAATCCCCGCCGTCCACGCGGACAGGCTGCGGGCAGCTGAGGCCTCGGGCCGGGCGGCGATCAAGCTGATCCAATCCGGAATTGGGGTCGGGGATATCATCACCAAGGGTGCGATCAAGAATGCGCTCCGCGTACTGCTTGCCATTGGTGGCTCGACAAACGCGATCATCCATTTGACGGCAATTGCTGGGCGCGCGGGAATTAAGGTATCGCTCGACGAGCTTAACGAGCTGTCGGATACGACCCCTGTGCTGGTCAACCTCAAGCCAACCGGCCCCTACTACATGGAAGACCTGCACGCCGCCGGTGGCATTGGCGCTGTTCTGCGCGAGCTGCGCCCGCTGCTTGATCTCGACTGCATGACCGTTACCGGCGAAACCCTGCGCGAGCGTCTCGACGGTGATCCGGGCTGGGTAAATAGGGAAGTCGTGCGCTCGCTCGAAGAGCCTCTTCAGCCAATGGGGGGCCTGGTAGCCCTGTTCGGTTCGCTTGCGCCTCGTGGGGCGATCATGAAGCGGGCCGCAGCTGATCCCGAGCTTTTCGAGAAAGAGGCACGCGCTGTCGTCTTCACTTCACTAGAGGATTTGGCCGCCCGGATTGACGACCCGGATCTCGACGTGACCGAAGACGATTGCCTCGTTCTGCAAAATGCCGGACCGATGTCGGAAACGCGTATGCCTGAGGCGGGATACCTTCCGATTCCCAAGAAGCTGGCGCAGAAGGGCGTGAAGGACATGCTCCGGATTTCCGATGCTCGGATGTCGGGCACGGCCTATGGTACGATCGTTCTGCACATTACGCCTGACTCGGCGTCCGGCGGTCCGCTGGCGTATGTGCTCAATGGCGACCGGATTCGCGTTTCGGTAAAGGAGCGGCGCATTGATTTGCTGGTCGATGAGCAAGAGCTCGAACGACGCCGCAAGGAAATGGTTCTGCAGCCCGCAACAGCCAAGCGCGGTTACGCAAGGATGTTCGGAAATGAGATCCTCCTTGCCGATCAGGGCTGCGACTTCGCTAGCCTTGTGGCGGATCCGGACTCTCTGGGGGAATAGGCCCGGAGCCTTCGTTTCTGGCGGCTCGGGATGGTGCATGGTTCGTTGAGCTACTGAACCGTCCCGGGTGGCCCGAGGCTTGTTGTCAATAATTTCGTGGCCTTGGTTTCAGTTACCTGACCTTCGTCTTCAAGGCCGTGCTGCACGATGCAGTGGATGACCGGTTCGGGGAAACTGCATCGCAGCGATAGCCGAGCCGGCGAAAGTCCGGATTGGGCCGGAAGCAACGTCTTTCTCAAGAGATCACGCGCAGAACCTACTGGAAGGTAACAAGGATGCTCATAGTTGCTTCCTCGTAATTACCTGCGTCATAAGGTTTTATCAGATCGTGGCGCGGAGATAGGCGATGGACGGTAGCGTTGAATGGACAGAGATGGGTGTTGCGTCAGGCCTCAATCACCTGGCGATGCTTTCACCTATTGAAAACTTTTATCAGGGGCTCCTTCCGGGCTTTAGCTCGATCACTACCGTCTGCGGCATTATTCGTTCCACGCTTGGTGGGTCACGCATAACCTGAGGCACACGCGGATCACATCTACCGATGAGTTCGATGCACATGTTCGCCGGATCGAAGCTCTTTATGCGCTCGCTTGTGCGCAACACCCCTACGAGAGCGGCATCGCTGGCTCGAGATTTGCCAATTGGAAGTTAAAAACGGGGGGAGCGGCAAGATAGACTTCAGTGCTGAGACCGACCTCAGTACGCCCCGGGAAAAAAGATACATAAGCCCGAAGCGCGGCGATTTCCTTGGCACTTATTTTGGCCAAATGCGCGAGTGCGGTTTGCTGACTCGTGCCAGAGAACACAAAATTCCAATCCCGACTGAGATCGGCAAGTTGCTGGCAGAAGCTTACGAGGAATCCTTCCCCATTCCTATTGATCGATTCTTCGAGATCGCGCGTGCGGGCGTTGTGGACCGAGGCGAGCTCGCAGAGATGTTGCCGTTAGCCCCGTCAAAACTGGATCATGATAGCCAGGAGGCTGAGCTTCTTCGTGAGATCCTGATTGGTGGCGACGAAAACATGGATCCCGGGCAGAAGCGGCGGAACACTCTTTTGGCTATTCTGAACGTCTCACGAAAAACAGCCAGAGGAGCGGTGGGCCAGGATGCCTTGCGTTGGTACTGGGCGGAGACCGAGCCAGATGGTGATTTCGCTGAAGTCCATACCGCGTGGCAGCACTACCAGGCGGCAGACATGCTGCGTGTCGCTTATGAGGCTTTGATGAACCATGCGATCTTCGGGATCGAGGAGTCAGCCGATGGAGTAGCTATGCCGGTATTGGCAAGCCGTCTGGTGGAAGACGTGCCGGACGTCCCGTTTGATGGCTGGCTGACAACACTATCGGCGTCGGACAAAAGCCTCAAGGAGATGCAGGAAGAGGCCCGCGGTGAAGAGCCATCTCTTGAGGTGATCATGACCGTATTTGCAAGCCTGTGGCGCAAATGGGGGGGAGGGCGTCCGAGCTTGCTGAGAGCCTGAATGCCAAGCCAGTCTTCCAGACATGTGCGACGGAACTGTCATGGATCGAAGCACACAGGACTATGAGTGCTCGTGAGGCTATGGGGCTCCTCATAAATGATCGGATCATCCGTCGCCATCTCGAGGTAGCGGCAAGGAAACTCTGGCTTCAGGGTGGCTATACATATCTAATTGAGCTGGAGGATGCCCGCCTGCGCGCTCGTTCCAGGATAAAGGTCGAGCCCAGTGGTCCTCGCCTGCACACCGCAAGGATCTTCCTTGAGGATGTCGGCCTTCTCGAAGATGGCTGCATCACCGATAGGGGACTGAAGTATCTCGAGACCCAGTGAGAGACGGCGGGATGCAGATTGGCGCTCCGATGAAGATGCATTCAAGGAACTGACATTTGCGCTACGACGAGACATTTAATCAGGATGGATTTCACTCGGCCCTCCTGACCAGCTACAGCTTTGATCCAATAGTCTTCAGGAAAGTGATCCTTACAAGGATGAGGAGCAATGGCTGCCGTAACATCGCCGCCCTCGTCGATCAGTATATGCTGAACGTTTTACGCTCGATGTCTCGGTAAATGCTCGCCTTCGAGCGCGACAAGATTTCGCAAACCCGTCCGATCGGTAGCAGAACGTCGTGTGCAGTTGCTGACCTGTCCATCTGTTATTTCCATGTGATTGACTGAAGATGAAATGATGTCGACCTGGTTTCGCCGGAAGTGCAAATGTGCGAGAATGTCGACTTCATGCAACGAATGAAGGAGAGAAGTCTGTCGTCCCGCTGTCGTCCCGACGCTATGGAAATCAGCAATGAGTGAGAATAGACAGCAGAAATTTTCATATATTTCAGCTGTTTATAATGGTGCCCGGGGGCGGAATCGAACCACCGACACGAGGATTTTCAATCCACTGCTCTACCCCTGAGCTACCCGGGCACGGGAGAAGGAAAACCTTCGGGTGGAGGCGGTTTAGCCGAGGTCTGACCCGGTGTCCAGCGGGTATTGCAACTGTTTTTTCATCCGGAAGAACCACCTCTTTCAATGGCTGACAGGGCAGGCTACATCCTTTGGATGACTCTCATTGCGGACAGCCTCAACACCTTTTTTACGCATGACTACGACTGCGTCATCGACGTGCGCAGCCCGGCAGAATTTGCAGAAGATCGCGTACCAGGGGCTATCAATCTTCCCGTTCTCGACAACGAAGAACGGGCGCAGGTCGGAACGATCTACAAACAGGAAAGCCCGTTCAAAGCCCGCAAGATCGGCGCCGCTTTGGTGTTTCGAAATGCCGCCGCACATATCTCAGGGCCGTTGGCACATCATCATGGCGGTTGGCGTCCGCTGGTCTACTGTTGGCGGGGCGGGCAACGGTCTGGTGCTTTCACTTGGATGCTGCGGGAAATTGGATGGCGTGCAGAGGTGGTTCAGGGCGGATACAAGACCTATCGCCGCCTCGTGACGCGAGCGCTTTACGACAATGCGTTGCCGCATCGCCTTATTCAACTTGGGGGTTACACCGGGACGGCCAAAACGGCACTTCTGCCGCGATTGGCAGAGCGGGGTATACAGGCGCTGGATCTGGAAGGTCTGGCGCGACATCGCGGCTCGCTGCTGGGGGAAATGCCCGGAGGGCAGCCCGCACAGAAGGGTTTCGAATCCGATCTGATTCGGGCTTTGAATGCGCTCGACCCGGCGTCACCGGTGGTGGTCGAGGCGGAAAGCAGCAAGATCGGTCAGATCAACCTGCCGCCCGCTCTTTGGGACGCGATGAAGATTGCTCCGTGGATTGAGATCACCGCCCCGGTCGAGGCCCGCGCACGATATCTGGCCGAGGCCTACGTCGATATTCTTGCTGACGGGCCGCGCTTGTCCGAAATGCTTGCACCGTTGCGGTTCTACAGGGGGCATGAACTGGTCGATCGCTGGGACACTATGATAGCAGCGGGGGAGCGGCTGGCGCTTTGCCGGTCCCTGGCAGAGGACCACTATGATCCTGCTTATCGGACATCGATGCGCGCGCAGGCGACGCGTTTCATTCACCGCGAAGAGACAACCGCGCTGACGCCTCGGGCGTTGGATGCTCTGGCCGATCGGTTGGCCGTACATCTTCAGACGATCCGGATCTGACCTGTCTTGTCCGTGATGCGGCCAATGATGCACGCCTGATACCCCGCAGCGCGCAGGGCGGTCAGGTGCGTGTCCACATCCCCCGCCACCGCTGCCAACAAACCGCCAGCCGTCTGAGGGTCGATCAGCAGATCGTGTTGCGGCGTGTGGTCAAGATCGGGGACGGGGGCGCGGTTGTCGGGATACAGGCTTGAGCGGATGCCGCTGGCAGACAGGTCAAGCGCGCCCGCCATCAGAGGCACATGATTTACGGCGACTTCTGCGCCCACGGCTGAATTCAGGCAGATGTTGCGCAAATGGCCCAGCAAGCCAAAGCCGGTGACATCTGTCATGGCGTGGGAATCCGACAGGATCGCCGATGCCTGTGCCTGCGACTGCATCATCAGATTCAGTGCCGCGCGCACATCCGCGCCACGCGCGCGACCGGCCATTTCGGCCGCCATCACGACGCCCGAGCCCAGCGGTTTGGTCAGGATCAACGCATCGCCCGGGCGCGCACCCGTCAGACCTATGGGCGTGTGATCACATCTCCCAATGACGGTAAATCCGATTGTCAGCTCCGACCCTTGGGAACTGTGCCCGCCGACAATTTCCGCGCCAGCCTCTGCCATCACTTCGCGGGCGGCAGTCATGATTTCGCGCAATGTGCGCGTGGCCAGAGCAGGGGCCATGCGAGGAAGAATGAGATTGGTCAGAACCGCGTTGGGTTGCGCGCCCATGGCCCAGATGTCGCCCAAGGCATGCTGCGCGGCGATCCGTGTCATAGTCACGGGGTCGCGGACAAACTCACGCAGATGGTCGGTGCTGATCACAGTCCGTGCTCCGCCCATGGTGATGATCGCCGCGTCATCCCCGGGCAGCCCACCCGCTCCCAACGCTTGTAGCAAGGCATCTTGACCCAACTTGGCGCCGCAGCCGCCACACAGCACCTTGTCGCCAAGCGCCTCTGCCCCTGCGGCCCGAACGGCAGGCAGAGATTGTGTCGGCATTTGTGGCAGGTCTCTGAATTTCGACATGAATTTCTGGTCGATCCGATCCTTCCATCGCCAGACCCACGGGCCTGAGAAGGTCACTCCAAACCGGTTGCCCAGAGCCGATTTATCCCCCAACGAGAGAAGCTTCAGATAGTCGGCTTGTGGATGATATCTTTTCGTTTGACCGGTTTCCTGCAATGCGGCGCGCAGGTTGTGGGCCAGAACCGGAGCCTGCCGCACCGCATAGACGCCCGCCTTTGGGCGCGGGGCAAAGGCCATGTCTGCGCAATCGCCAACGGCAAAGACATGCTTGCCCGAGCTTTGCAACATTGGGTCCACAGTGACGAATCCGTCGCGATGAGACAGGCCGGTCTGAGATAGCCATGGGTGCGGGCGTGCACCGGCGGCACCACAGATGAACCCGGCCTCGATTGTCCGGTCGGCCAGCCTGACAACTTCGGCGGTGACCGCGATGACCTCTGCGGATTCGTGTATTTCAATGCCTGCCTCGATCAAGGCGCGTCGCATCCTCCGGGACGCGCGTGCAGGCAGGGCATCTAGTAAAGTGTCCCGTTCGATCAAATGCAACCGGGCAGGGCGGGCGGCCAGGGTCAAGGCATGGCTCATCGCTAAAATCAGTTCTGCCCCCGCAACGCCGCCCCCGATGACGGCGACAGAGGCCGGGCCAGTGGTGGACAGAAAGATCTGCCAAGCGTCGGCGAAAGCCTCCAGCGGTTTGGCAGGAACCGCATGTTCGGCAAATCCGGGCAGCTCAGTCATGGTGGTTGTTATGCCGATGTCGATGCTGGCGACATCGTATTCAATGGGCGGACGGTCAGGAACTCTGATTTCCCTGCGGTGCAGATCGATGCCGGTTGCGGCGCCGAGCACAAACCGGGCATTGGCGAAACGCGCCAACTGTACAAGATCGATTTCCAGAGCCTCACGCGTATAGTGCCCGGCAATATGGCCGGGCAGCATTCCAGAATAGGCGGCCGTCGGATTGGGGCTGATCAACGTCAGTCGCGCTCCGGGCAGAGGTTTCATGCCCCAGGATCGGAGTAGCAGCGCATGTGTATGACCTCCGCCGACCAGCACCAGATCGCGGGTCGCGGGATGGGGCGTTGACTGCATCTCGGCCTCCTTCGCTATGCCGTGCCGCATTCTGCGACAGCCCCCCGCATAACGCCGATGTCCCTTTCAGAAAAGTGTGATCTCTTGCATGACGGGCCTTGGGATCAGGGCCGGTTTTTCCGGTGGCAAAGAGATTGCCTCAGCCGAAACCAACAACTGGCGCACCCTCCCGTCTGTCGGCCAAAAGCGGATGCGTCGCGCGGCCGTGCCAGACACGCATTCTGCGACGCAGGGAATCCCCTCATCAGACAGGAACTGCCTGGCGAATGCGGCGTTTGACGCACCGATGTCGCGCAGGTTGCCTATCATGCTGGCTCCGCCAAAGACTTTTGCCCGCAGTCGGCCACGTTCGGCCCCTTTGCGCAGCAGCCCGTTGATCAGCAGCTCCATTGCATAGGCACCATATCGGACACTCGCCCCGCCGCCGCCCTCGCGGTTGGGCAAGAGAAAGTGGTTCAGGCCGCCAATCCGGCGCGTGGTATCAAACATGCAGACCGCAATGCATGACCCCAGAACGGTGGTCATCACCACCGTCGGATCCTCGGATATCTCGTATTCGCCCTGGATGACGTTGACGACTGTCTCAGTGGTTCTTGTCATCACTGCAACTCCCTCGCTGTGCGTGGGGCCTCGTCCTTGCCGGCAAGCAGCGCTTCCGCGATCCGGTCAAGCGGCAGGATCTTGTGAACAGAACCATTCTGGACGGCGGCGCGCGGCATTCCGTAAACAACGCAGCTTGCCTCGTTCTGGGCGATTGTGAAGGCCCCGCTATCATACAGGGCCTTCATTCCGTTGGCACCATCACGGCCCATTCCGGTCAAGAGCGCCGCAGATATTCGGGATGCAAAAGGAACCGCAGATGCAAAGAGCATGTCGACCGAAGGGATATGTCCAGAAACAGGCATATCCGCCAGACAGGCCGCGCGTGTTCCGGCGCGGCCATCGATGACCAGATGGGTCCGTGTGCCTGCGCCTATCAGAATCTGGCCCCGGCGGATCGGCACTGGTTCCGTTGCAAGGCGCACTTTGGGCAGGCACTGCCGGTTCAAAAGCCCAGCAAGGCTTTCGCCGAACCCGGTCCCGGTATGCTGCACGACCAGAGTGGGTGGGCAGTTTTCTGGAAATCGCGACAACACGGCAAGCAGGGCATCCACACCCCCAGTACTCGCGCCAATCAGGATCACACGATCGGCGGTTTTGTCTGGACTGCCGACTTGGTGCGCCCTGGCCGGAACGCTTGGTTCGGCAACTTGCCCACCTGTGGCCCCCCGTGTTGCAGGACCTGACGCAGATTTGACGTCGTTCCGAGGGTGGTCGGATGGGCGACGTTCGTGTGGCCGAATTGTCGGCCTGGCTTTTGGTCGATCGACGGTTGACTCAATTGCGGTCGTTTTCGGAGAGCGCGCGCGCATCAGGGGTGGGGCGCCTGGCGTTCGAAGGTGCTGGGCTGGAGAGACGTTTCGTGCGGTACGGGTCAGCGCGCAGAGTTGTCGAATATAGATCTCTTCTGGCGCATTGGCCGGGATCGAGAACAGGTCCGAATTTGGTTCATCATGCCCTACCGAGGCTTGAGACAACTGCGCTGCGTTGGGCATCGTCACGACCAGCCAGCGAATATCAAGCGTCGAAAACAGGGCACGCATGACTTCGAACTCGGGCAGATTGGCCAGGACGTCCGCAATCAAAATCGCCTTTGGCAAACGCTCCTCAACGACGTTGTAGGTGTTCATCAAGTCACCAGTTTGCGCGATCACCTCGAACTCAGGCAATTGATCGACCATTCGCGCGAGCTTGGCACGCAGCGCGGCATCTGGTGTAGCGACGACAACGGTCTTCCTGAGCATGACAAATCTCCTGCAGGGGCACGCTCAAACCCGGACCGGGGCAAACAAGCGGCACATCAGAACAACTCCGCATGGCCGACACTGACCGCGGAGTTGACGGTCCCGCTCAGCCTGGTTGCCATGTCGCGAAGAGGCACGTCAGACAAGGCCTGCACGACATCTACCATGCCCGCGTCGTCGGTCCCGATCGAGATCTGTTCAAGGTAATCTGCCAGTGCACCAATCGATTGCCGCAGCATGTCCAGTTCCTGCAACATTCCGATCGATTTGGTGTCAAACGCATGCGTTGCATGAACAATGACAGTATCGAGCCCGTGCTCCAATCGTTCCAGCCGGACGTAGAGCCCCTCAAGTTCGGCCGAAGCGCGCCGGGTCGCGACCTTCAGCGGCAGCGTGGTCTCAGACTGTGCTGTCATAGACGACCGACCACGCTTTCAATGCATTGTTTCATCGCCGCAGCGGTGAACGGTTTCTTGATCATATTGTTGAGACCCAACTGTTTAGCTTCGGCCACGATCTCTGGCGTTGGCCTGCCGGTGACCAGGATAAAGCCCATTTTCCTGAGCGCCTGATTGCCTCGGACTGCTTTCAACAATCCCAGGCCGTCCAGCCCGGGCATGTTGTAGTCGGACAGAATGAGATGCACCGGACTTGCCGATAGTCTGCCCAGTGCCGAACGCCCATCGTTTTCGGTGACGTAGTTCTTGATCCCGATATCGTCGAGCGCCTGAGTGATCAGGCCGCGGCTTGTTGCCATGTCATCGACGACCATGATCCTCAGAGAGTCCTTCAATCCCATTATGCTCTCCTATTGCAGCGTGGGCTGCGCGTTGGTGCGCGACTTGCAGTAACTGGTGATGCCGACGCCTGTGAGGTCTTCCAGTGCAGGGCCCGTGACGCGTTCGGAATGCCCGATGAACAGCAGACCGCCCGGCGACAGCTTGGCGCTCAAGCGTTGCCAAAGGCGACGTTGCGTGTCGGGCGCGAAATAAATTGCGACGTTCCGGCAAAAGATGGCGTCGAACGGCCCTGCGAAGGGCCAATCATTCATCAGGTTCAGTTCGTTGAAGGTGACCAGAGATTTCAAGCCGTCCGCCACGGCGTAGGTTTTTCCAGCCGCGTCATCGGCCGTCATCCATTTCTTTCGCAACGGGGCAGGGATACCGGAGACGTCTTCGGCAGAGTATATGCCGGCCCGGGCCTTTGCCACGATCTTGGGGTCTATATCCGTTGCAAGAATGCGCACATTTTTTGAGGGCGCATCCGGGATCGCCTCCAGTAGAGTCATTGCTATGGAAAAGGGTTCCTGGCCCGACGAACATCCGGCTGACCAGATGCGTAAGCGTCCGCCCGCACGGGCCTTTTCGGCAAGACCTTGCGACAAAACCGTTTGCACCATCTCAAAATGGTGATTTTCCCGAAAAAAGCTGGTGACATTTGTGGTCAAGGCCGAGATCAGTTCCAGCCTTTCCTCTTCTTCTTCAGTACGGTTGAGCAACGCGAGATAGTCGGAAAAACTACTGACCTGTCGTGACTTGAGGCGTCGGGCCAACCGCGAGTAGACCAGCGGCTTCTTGCTTTCCGCAAGGCTGAGGCCGAAACGGTCCCGCGCGAGATCGGCGATCGAACGAAAGTCGTTGTCGCTGAACGGAATGTCGCGCGTAAAGGTATTGGACGCCGAGGAGTTCATTCAGACAGCCCCTTTCCGCTGTCGACAACAGCGCCAAGGTTGACGACCCGAACCATGGAGTCGTCGACCGAGATCATCCCGAGAATACTATTTCGGGTTGCTTCGGACTTGATGTCTGGTGTTTCTTGGATGGCGCTCTTGTCAACGGAGAGGATCTCGGACACCGTCTCCACCAGCAGGCCGATAGTTGCGCCATCGACAGCCGCCACGATCACCACGTTGCGTTCATTCGCAGGTGTCGCCCCCAGACCAAACCGGGCAGAAAGGTCGAAAATCGGGATCACTGCGCCGCGCAAGTTCATCACGCCCAGCACATCCTGAGGTGTGTGGGGCAGGGCGGTTACCGGGGTCCATCGTCTGATTTCGCGGATTTGCGTAATCTCGAGGCAATAACTCTGGCCGCCCGCCGAGAAGGTGATGAATTCGAATTGCGTGTCCGCAAGTGCCTCGGCGGTTTCAGCCATGACGAAGCTCCATTCTGCTGTGCAGTGCAAAGGGATCGTGACCCGAGGCTTGGGCCAGTTTGATCAGTTCTTCGGGGTCCAGGATCAGGGCAATCTTGCCGTCGCCAAGGATGGTCGCTGCCGAGACACCGGGTATAGCGGCGTAGTTGCTTTCCAGGCTTTTGATCACAACTTGTCGCTGGTCGTGGATTGCGGTGACGCGAAGTGCGGTCAATCCTTGCATCTCTGTGCTGATCAGCAGCAGGATGCCGTTGCTGTTTTTGTCGTCGCGCCGTTCGAGGCCAAGACTGTCGGCCACATCGACAATCGGAACATAAGATCCGCGGACGCTGACGACTTCGCTGTCCGTGCCGACCAAGTGAATGTCGCGTGGGTTTGGTCGAATGGTCTCTAGAATGGAGGAAATCGGGATAACCATGGTCTGGTCAGCCACGGAGATCACGAACCCGTCCATAACCGCCAAGGTCAGTGGCAAGACGATTGCAAAGGTCGTGCCTTTGCCGGGAGTCGAAGTGATCGATACCCGCCCGCCCAAGGCATGTACCGCGTTTTTGACCACATCCATGCCAACGCCACGACCCGACAAGGCCGAGACTTGGCCTGCGGTGGAAAAACCGGGCAGAAACAGAAGGTTGTCGATTTCCGGATCAGAGAGATCCACGTCCGGAGGCACCAGCCCTTTTTCCATGGCTTTGGCGAGAATACGTTCGCGGTTCAACCCCGCGCCATCGTCCGATATCTCGATGAAGACGCTGCCGGACCGGTGTGCAGCGGACAGCCGGATTGTCCCAGTTTGATCCTTGCCTGCCTCGTTCCGTTCGGTTGGCAATTCCAGACCGTGGTCGACCGCATTGCGCACCATATGGGTCAACGGATCGGCCAGCCGCTCAATCACCGTCTTGTCCACTTCGGTGGAGTCACCGACGGTGACCATCTTGGCCTTCTTGCCGGTTGCGTCCGATGCCTCGCGCACGATCCGCGACATACGTTGGAAGAGCGGCTTGACTGGTTGCGCTCGGATCGCCATGACGCCTTCTTGGATGTCGCGCGCAAGCAACTTGTAGGCTTCCAGTTCATTTGTCAGATGGGCGACTGTGGGCAGGTCCAGTTCCTCGATCCGCTGCGAGATCATTGCCTGGTTAATGATCAATTCCCCAACCGTGTTGATCAGCCGGTCAACACGGTCCAGATCGACCCTCAGGGTGGGTTTTGGTCCGCGCGACTCCTTGGATGCAGGTGCAAGTGAGGGCATTCCCGTGCTGGCGTCCGGCCTGTTTCCGGTTTGCGTCTCTGACGGAGTCGCACTGACGGGAAAGTCAGTCGGGATCTGCGACAGTGCCGTCTCGTCCGGTTCGGCCAAAGTTGCCTCGTCCGGAGACGCAGTTGGTTCGGGCAGCTCGACCGCCTGCAGAGCCGCCGACTGCTCGATCGTGATCTCCAGAGTGCAAAGCCCCTCTACAAATTCGAAAACCTCATGCAGCGTTGTTTCCGGTTCGCTGGTTGTCAGCGTCAACTGCCAGGACAAAATCGCATCTGCCGGATCGAAAGCGTCGAATTCCGGCAGCCGGCTGAGATCCGCCTCAACCGATAGGCTGCCCAATTCGGCCAGTGCGTCGAAGATCAGCAACGGTTCATGCCCGTTTTCATACAGCGCGCGCGTCGGGGCAAAGCGAATGTGGAAAACGCGCGTGCTGGCCACGGGATCTTCGACACCCAGATCAATCTGCGGACCGCCAAAATCCAACGTGACCGCGTCAAAGCAGAAATCCTCTACAGCGGTATCGCCGTCCAGATAGCTTTCCAACTCGGTTATAAGCCCGAACTCGGTCTCGTCATCCAGATTTGTTTCATCGCGTGCCGAGGCGACCAGATCTGCCAAGTGGTCCCCGGCGCGATGGAACACGCCCATCAGTTTTTCGTCGACGGCCAGCGCGCGGTCCCGCACCTTGTCCATGACAGTTTCAAAGCTGTGCGCAAATGCCACCAGCCGGTCGAGGGCGAAGGCCCCTGCGCCGCCCTTGATCGAATGCACGGACCGGAAGACCGCATTCACGACCTCCATATCGTCGGAGGCGTTCTCCATCTGGGCCAGCCCTTCGACCAGCGCTTCTAGCAATTCTTCGCATTCTTCGAAGAAGGTATCTCTGATCGAATTTACCGACATCTCAGCTCACATGCCCCGTCAGGCGGCGCAGGACCGACACCAAAGA
Organism: Antarctobacter heliothermus; assembly: GCF_002237555.1. Classification (NCBI taxonomy): domain Bacteria; kingdom Pseudomonadati; phylum Pseudomonadota; class Alphaproteobacteria; order Rhodobacterales; family Roseobacteraceae; genus Antarctobacter; species Antarctobacter heliothermus. The sequence continues at coordinate 2,771,876 of NZ_CP022540.1, forward strand.
ACCGTCGTCGAAGGGCTTTACAATCCACCCAGTTGCACCGGCCGTGCGCGCCCGCGTTTTAAGGTCATCCGAGCTTTCCGTGGTCAGAACGAGGATTGGCACATTGGTGCGGTTGGGACCGCTGCGCAGCGTGTCGATTACCCCGAAGCCGTCCAGCTTGGGCATGTTGATGTCGGTAATGACCACGTCCGGGTCGACGTCAGGGAAAATGTCCACGCCTTCTTGACCGTCGCAGGCGGAATGAAATTCGAACCCGGCACCTTCAAGGGAGACACGCAACAGATTACGGATCGTGCGCGAATCGTCGATTGCCAGAACTTTTGTCGTCATTGCAGCGGTTCCTTGTCGAAATGTTCAGAAGAGAGACCCAGCCTTTCAAGTCCCTCACGAAATCCTGGCGCCATGTCGGTAACATCGAAATCGATGCCGTCTTCGGTCCATTGCCTTTGCGCCACGAGCAATAATTGCAGCCTGTGGGAATCCAGCCGTGCCACATCGCGTGCCGAGACGGTGACCGGCATGCGCCGGGCGTTCAAAAGGAAGGCAACCAGCGGATCTTCACCCGAGCGGGCCCGTGCGGGACCCAGAGCGTGGAAACTGATGTCTGACATCGCGGTACTGCATCCTCCGTGGCATTGAGCGCGTCTTGGCTTGACACATCTGATGAACCGAAGAGATAGGGATGCGATCTTAACAAAGGGTTCCGACGGACACGTCCGTCGGGCATCAGTCCGCCGGATCGGGGCGTTTCTGGCGAGTATTTTTGGGGTCGTTGTCAAAAGTGGTTGAAACAACAAGAGAAAAAGTGCCGCGATAACCGGGCGACACTGCTGTTTAACTCACTCTTGCTGAACGTCGAAAATTCGAAACATCGGTGGTTCGGGTGACGCTCTGCTCTGGAGCAGATGCGACGAGGCTGAGGGACCCAATGCCATAGCGGGTGGGGGTGGAGTGGCACAGTTTCGGATGCAATCACATGGCGACACCCGTCGGGCCCCAAACGCATGGCGGGGCCGGTCCATCAGGACCAGCCCCGCCATCAGGCGACGCGTAAGACGCGGCGCAACGTCAAATACAGCCTGTTTCAGGCCGCCTCTGCACTTTCCGGGCCAAACCGGCCGTAAAAGCTTTGCGATTTGTCGGCCATTTCTCGCATCAGCGGCGGGCAAGTAAACCGTGCGCCATAGGCTTCGGTTAGTTGGTCGCAGCGCTCCGCCGCATACGGCGCGCCAATCATGTCCAGCCACGACAGCGGTCCACCGGACCACGGCGCAAAGCCCCAGCCGAGGATCGCGCCGACATCGCCTTCGCGGATGTCCATCAGAACGCCCTCTTCCAATGCCCGAACTGCCTCCAGAGACTGCACGAACAACAGCCGATGCTGCACCTCGGTCACTGTGGGTTGGTCTTCAGCCTGCGGGTACTTGTCCTGCACCAGCTGGCTCAGGCCCTGACGCTTGCCCTTTTCGTCGTAGTCGTAGAAACCAGCCTTGGTCTTGCGGCCCAACCGGCCTTCACCTTCCATCCAGAAGATGACCTCATCAACCTCACCATCGGGGTAGGTGTCGCCCATCGCGGCCTTCGTCGCGCGGGCGATCTTGGCCCCCAGATCGATCGAGGTTTCATCGACCAGTTGCAGCGGTCCCAGCGGCATGCCGATCATCTTGGCGGCATTCTCAATCAGGGCGGGAGAGACACCCTCCTTCACCATGCGAATGCCTTCGTTGATGTAGGGAATGATGCAACGGTTGGCGTAGAAGAACCGGGCGTCGTTGACCACGATGGGCGTCTTGCGGATCTGGCGCACGAAATCCAGCGCCTTGGCCACTGCGCGGTCCCCGGTTTCCTTACCCTTGATGATCTCGACCAGCATCATCTTCTCGACCGGCGAGAAGAAGTGGATGCCGATATACTGCTCGGCGTTCTTGGACGCCTTCGCCAGTTCCGAAATCGGCAAGGTCGACGTGTTGGTGGCAAAGATGCAGTCGTCGCCTGTTACCGCGTCGACGGCCTTGGTCACCTCAGCCTTGATCTTTGGGTCCTCAAACACTGCCTCGACGATCAGGTCACAGCCCTTGAGGTCGTCGTAAGATGTGGTCGCGGTGATCCGCGCCAGCATCGCGTCGGCCTTGTCCTGCGTGATCTTTTTACGGCTCACGCCTTTGGCGGCGTAATCGGCGCTATAGGCCTTTCCTTTGTCGGCGGCGGCCTGATCGCGGTCCAGCAATACTACCTCGATGCCCGCCTGAGCCGACACCAGCGCGATGCCTGCGCCCATCATGCCTGCGCCCAGAACGCCAACTTTAGTGACTTTCTGATCGGCCACGTCGGCGGGACGCACGGCACCTTTGTCCAACGCTTCCTTGTTGATGAACAGCGACCGGATCATGTTTGCCGAAGAGGGGTTCATCAACACGTTGGTGAACCAGCGCGCCTCGATTTTCAACGCGGTGTCAAAGGGCACCATCGCGCCTTCATAGACCGCTGACAGCAGCGCCTTGGCCGCCGGATAGACGCCCTTGGTCTTGCCGTTGACCATGGCGCTTGCACCGACAAAAGTCATGAAACCGGCAGGATGATAGGGCGCGCCGCCGGGCATCTTATAGCCCTTGGCGTCCCAAGGTTTGAGGATGTCTGCGTCCTTGGCATTCAGCACCCATTCCTTGGCAGCGGCCAGCGGATCTTCGACAACCTCGTCGATCACTCCGGCGGCCTTGGCCTTTTTCGGGTCGTTCAGCTTGCCCTCCAGCAGCAGCGGAGAGGCTGCCATGGCGCCCATCTTGCGCACAAGGCGCGTGGTGCCACCTGCACCCGGAAAGATGCCGACCATGATTTCGGGCAGGCCGATCTTGGCCTTGGGGTTGTCGGCGGCAAAGATGCGGTGCGTTGACAGTGGAATTTCCAGACCGATGCCAAGCGCTGTGCCAGGCAGGGCGGTAGCAATCGGCTTGCCGCCTTTATTGGTCTTGGGATCCATGCCTGCACGCTCGATCTTGCGCATGATGCGGTGGGCGTTCATGATCCCGTCAAAGAGGCCCTTGGCCGGGTCGTCGCCTGCCATTTCCTTCATCTTTGCGATGACCTTCAGGTCCATGCCCCCCGCAAAGCTGTCCTTGCCAGAGGTGATAACGATCCCCTTGATCGCATCGTCGGCCAGTGCCTGATCGATCAACCCGTCAAGGACATCCCAGGCCTCCAGCGTCATCACATTCATCGACTTGCCGGGCACGTCCCATGTGATCACCGCGACGCCATCTGCGTCCGTTTCCATCGTGAAATCAGTCATTCTCACTCTCCAGTATTTTTCGGGTGGCGCCCGGTCCACGCGTGGCGGTCTCGGACGTTGAGGTTTGCCGACATCTGTCATCCCTCTCCAGTGGGATGCAGAAATGCGGTCGATGTAAAAGGATCGGTGATCCGCTGGCCTTTGCGCATCAGGTTCATGCGGTATGAGGTCAGTCCTGTCCCGTCTGCGCAGTTTTCGAAACGCAGCGGTTCACGGGCGACACGAACAAGCGCCATTGCCTCGTATGTCCCTAGGTAGGGATCAAAGCTCTGTGGGGCGTCGGGGACGATGGCCAAGGTGGCGGTATCGCATCCGGTCACCTTACTGAACGGCGGCATTGATCGGGCGCGCCGTTTTTCGATGTCGCCGGTGACGAACTGTTCGGGTAAGCCGTCTTGGCACCGTTCGAATTCGGTAGCGGTACAGGTCTGGCTCACGGTTCAGTCACCTCCGCGCCATTCCGGCGCAAAAAGCGCATCTTGCCATCCTCGATCTCGACCCGCAGGTCGACATCCGAATACCAACCCGTCTCGCGGTCGGTGCGCGCGCCCACGACCACAAAAGCACCCTCGGCCATGGACCGATTGACGATATGGTGCCCGTTCTGGTCGCCGGCGGGAAAACCGCAGCAGTCGCCGGGCGTTAGCAATGTCTCTCCGGTATCGTCGACCAGTGTAAGAACACCCTCAGTCACGACTAGAAACTCATCCTGACGTTCGTGCCAGTGGCGCAGCGAAGACATTGCGCCGGGCGCAAGCCGGACCAGGTTTGCGCCGAACTGGGTCAGCCCGGCGGCATCGCCCAACCGTTGCTGACTACGTCCTTTCATGGCCATATCGTGCGGGGCAGGGTAGCTGGATCCCGTGCGGACAGGCACCGTGTTCAAATCGATCTTTGGCATCAGATCCTCCGTCCAGACCGCAAGCGTTCAAGGGTTCTCGTCCCGATCACTGTGTAGTCACTGTTGTTCATGTTGCAGCGCAGGAGGCTGACCCGCCATAAGGCCGCATCCTTGGTCAGATCCATTTCACAGATGAATGGTTCCAGCAGATAGGTCGCGCCCCGCATCACATAGGTCTTGTGGCGTCCGCTGATCTGCGTTGCAGCAGGATCCAGATACCGCGCATCGACGCAGATGCGGTGGTATTCAGTTGTGCCAAGGTTCAACAGGTTGTCCCGCTGTTCCGACAACATGAAAACCACATCCTCCAATCGCTCGATCTGCAAAGATCCGTCCGCCATATGGATCGTCAGCGGGACAGAGATCAAATCCTGAAGCCGGGACATGTCGCCGGAAAAAAACATGCTGGCCATCGCGTCGAGGCTGGCCTGATAAATGTCTGTCGGGCTGGTTGCAGTCATTCGATGCCTCGCGATTCCTCGACGGGCAGCGCCGATACCCTGAAATGAGTGGAAACAGCGAACTGTCCAACTCGGGTATTGAGAATGCCGGCTGCGCCGGACAATCGCGCGCGTCCAGTGACGCCCAGCAGGCTGGACGCCACAGTTCGCGCGATATCTGGCGGCATCGTCATCGGCTTACACGCGCTCGATGATGGTCGCGGCACCCATGCCGGACGCAATACACAGCGTGGCAAGCCCGGTGCCTTTGCCGGACCGCTCCAATTCGTCCAGCATGGTGCCGAGGATGATCGCCCCGGTCGCGCCCAGCGGGTGACCCATGGCGATGGAACCGCCGTTCACATTTACCTTGCTGTCATCCACGTCAAAGGCTTGCATGAAGCGTAACACAACCGAGGCAAAAGCCTCATTGACCTCGAACAGGTCGATGTCGCTGATCGACATGCCGCTGTCCTTGAGGATCTTCTGTGTCGCGGGGACCGGACCAGTCAGCATGATGGTCGGATCGGTGCCGATTTTGCAGGTCGCCCGGATGCGCGCACGCGGCTTCAGCCCGTATTTCTCACCGAACTCCTTGTTGCCGATCAACATAGCCGCAGAGCCATCGACGATGCCGGAGCTGTTGCCTGCATGGTGAATGTGGTTGATCCGCTCAAGATGCGGGTACTTCATCAGCGCGATGGCATCGAACCCCGGCATGACCTCACCCATGTCCTTGAACGACGGCTTGAGCGCGCCCAGCGTCTGCATGTCGGTGCCGGGACGCATGTACTCATCGTGATCAAGGATGGGCAAGCCGTTCACATCGCGTACTGTGACGATGGATTTTTCGAAACGCTTGTCCGCCCAGGCGGCGGCGGCCCGCTTCTGGCTCTCAACCGCCAGTCCGTCCGCGTCATCGCGGGAAAACCCGTATTCGGTGGCGATGATATCGGCCGAGATGCCCTGCGGGACAAAATAGCTGTCCATTGCGATCGACGGATCTACGGCAATGGCAGCGCCATCGCTGCCCATGGCCACGCGGCCCATCATCTCGACCCCGCCAGCGATATAGGCCTGACCCGCACCGCCCTTGACCTGGTTGGCGGCAAGGTTCACCGCCTCCAGACCCGAGGCGCAGAAGCGGTTGATGGCAAGGCCGGGAATGCTCTCGTCAAGATCAGAGGCCAGCACGGCGGAGCGCGCAAGACAGCCGCCCTGTTCGCCCACTTGGGTGACATTGCCCCAGATCACATCCTCGACCGCGTGGCCGTCAAGGCCATTGCGCTCTTTCACGGCATTCAGAACCTGCGCCGACAGACGCAACGAGGTGACTTCGTGCAGCGCGCCCTCCTTGCGGCCCTTGCCGCGCGGCGTGCGAACGGCGTCATAGATATATGCTTCGGTCATGTGAGATCCTTTTTCTTCAAGTCCGGTCCGCTGGGGAGCCGGGCATCAGGTCATAGGGGCTTTTCCATCGGGGCAGTGCCTCGAGGTTCGCCAGCCAACGGTCGATCGCAGGCCAATCGCTGCGCGCAAAACCGAAAGGTTCGGGATAAAAGAGATAGCCGCAACAGGTCAGATCGGCGTTTGTGGGCGCGTCCCCCACGATCCAGTCACGGTTTGCCAAATGCGCGTCGAGAATGCCGTAGGCGCTCTTGAGCCGGCCCTGCAGGAAGCCGATCACCTCAGCGGGTTGTTTCTCCCTGGGCAGGAAGTTCATCAGGAACCGGGTCATGCCGGCCACCGAGGAAAGTTTGTGATTGTCCCAGAGTATCCAGCGCAGCACGTCGCGCTCTTCCTCTTTGGACCGGCCACCGTAATGGCCGTAGGTCTCTGACAGATACTGCTGAATGACGCCGGACTGGCTGAGCCGGATGTCACCATCTTCGAGGACCGGGCATTCGCCCATCTCGTTGACGTCTTGGCGGTAGGGGTCGGAACGGGTCTCTCCGTTGAAGAAATCAACCTTGACTGGCTGCCAGTCGTGGCCTGCCAATTCCAGCGCCAATGCCGCCTTGTAAGAATGTCCTGACTCACCGAAGCAGTAGAGTTTCATTGTCATCGCGCAGCGCCTCCCGTCGCGCTTGTTGTTCCCGACAGAGCGGGGGTTTCACACCCCCGCACCCCCGTGGGCGTATTTGTCCAGAGAAGAAATAGCTGGCGCCTTCCCTGATAACGGCGCGTTAAGGTTAACGCGCCATGGTTGTTCTTGCGGTACAGGCTGGGGAGCCGATGACCGCCAGAGGAGAAGCCCCGTGCCTAGCCAAAGGCGCGGGCAAGGCGGGAAGGTTGACTGCAGCCCTGTGTATTGGGCCCGATACGCGACCTTCCTGTTTCTTCTCTGTGGCAAATACCCCAATCCCCCTCACCTCGCGGCACCGTACTAGAGGGCCCGCGCAATCAGCTCCTTCATAATCTCGTTTGTTCCGCCATAGATGCGTTGAACCCGGGCATCCGTCCACATCTCGGCCACCGCGTATTCCTGCATAAAGCCATAGCCGCCATGCAGTTGCACGCACTCGTCCAGAACTTCTCCCTGCGTGTCTGTCAGCCAGTATTTTGCCATGGCGGCCTTTTCGACGCTCAATTTGCCCTCCAGATGTTCGGCCATGCAGGCATCAAGGAAGGCACGGGCGACGGTCGTCTTGGTCTGGCATTCGGCCAGCTTGAAACGTGTGTTCTGGAACTGGGTCAGCGGGCCGCCAAAGGCCTCGCGTTCCTTGCAGTATTGAACTGTGCGTTCGACCGCGCCTTCCATCGCCCCAACGGCGCCACAGGCAATGATCAGCCGTTCCTGCGGGAGTTGCTGCATCATTTGGTAGAACCCCTGACCTTCGGCCCCGCCCAGCAAATTTTCCGGCGGGATCTCGACATTGTCGAAAAACAGCTCGGACGTATCGGCGGCGTGGCATCCGATCTTGTCGAGGTTGCGACCACGACTGAACCCTATGGCGCTATCGGTTTCGACCACCATCAGGGACATGCCTTTGGAACCTTCCTTGGGGTCGGTCTTGGCGGCCACGACAATCAGGTTTGCGTGTTGGCCATTGGTGATAAAGGTCTTTTGCCCACTCAGGCGGTAGGCGTTGCCCTCTTTTACGGCCTTGGTTTTCAGCCGCTGAACGTCCGATCCACCGGACGGTTCGGTCATTGCCAGCGCGCCGATCAGTTCACCGGTCACCATCTTGGGCAACCAGCGCGCCTTTTGCTCTTCGGTACCGTAGGACAGGATGTAATGCGCAACGATACCGGAATGGATGCCGTGGCCCCAGCTGGCGAGGTTCGCGCGCGAGGCTTCGATCAGGATCACGGCCTCGTGGCCGAAGTCGCCCCCGACGCCGCCGTATTCCTCGGGGATCGACGGGCACAGCAGGCCCAGTTCGCCCGCCTGCGCCCAGGTTTCGCGATCCATCTGGCCCTGCTTGCGCCATTTGTCATAGAGCGGCTGCCATTCGGTTTCGATGAACTTTGCCGTCATCTCGGCCAGCATGGCATGCTCGTCGGTCATCCAGTTCTGCGGCATCGGTCCTCCGTTATCTTTTGCGCTCGTCCAGTTCGGCGTTGAACAGCCGTAGACGGTGGGCCAGCGCGTCGGTGTCTGTCACGCTGTCGAAATGCTCGAACAGGAAAGACAGCGCCTCTCCTTCGTCGAGGCCTGCCTCATGGGAAAATTTTCGCAACTTGCGATAGCCGTCCTCGGTCATGGCGACCGGGAACCGGCGGGTCAGGCGGAATCGTTTCGGCATGGCATCCTCCGGGGCTGTGCGCGCGGCGGGGTGTCCCGCCGCGTCCACCTTTGCCTCAGAACGCGTCAGCCTCAAGCGCCATGACCGTATCGGCGCCGCTCTCGATCCGTTTGAGGTGTGTCGCGGTCATCGGCAGCTGTCGGACCATGTAATAGCGCCCAGTGGCGATCTTGGTTGCGTAAAAGTCGGAATTCCCTTCGCCGGAGGCCAGCTTGGCTTTGGCAGTCCAGGCCATTTTCGACCACATCAACCCAAGGCAGACATGCCCAAAGAGGTGCATGAAGTCATACGAGCCGGACAGCGCGTTGTTCGGGTTCTTCATGCCGTTTTGCATGAAATACATGCCCGCCGCCTGCAGATCCTTGGATGCCGCCTTGAGCGGTTCAAGGAATTGCGCGTCAAACTCTTCGTCCTGGCCTTTGTGCTCATTGGCAAAGCTCTTGACCATGTCGAAGAAGGCCATGACGTGTTTGCCACCGTCCAGCGCCAGCTTGCGGCCCACCAGGTCCAGCGCCTGAACGCCATTGGCGCCTTCGTAGATCATGGCGATGCGGGCGTCGCGGGCGAATTGCGACATGCCCCATTCCTCGATATAGCCGTGGCCGCCGTAGACCTGCTGCGCGGCGGTGGCCATCTCGAACCCCTTGTCGGTCAGGAAGCCCTTGACCACTGGGGTCAGCAGCGAAATCAACCCGTCGGCGGCGGCGTCGTCCGTCTTGTGCGCGCGGTCGATCATCGACGCGCCCCAAAAGACAAAAGCCCGCGCCGCTTCGACAAAGCTTTTCTGGTCCATCAGATTGCGGCGGATGTCGGGGTGCACGATCAGCGGGTCGGCGGGACCGTCAGGGTTTTTCGCTCCGGTGACGTCGCGGCCCTGAAGGCGGTCCTTCGCGTATTCCACGGCGTTCTGATAGGCGACTTCGGCTTGGGCGTAGCCTTGCAGGCCAACACCCACCCGCGCCTCGTTCATCATGGTGAACATGGCGCGCATGCCTTTGTGTTCGTCGCCTAGCAGATAGCCGGTGGCCTCGTCGTAATCCATGACACAGGTCGAGTTGCCGTGGATGCCCATCTTTTCCTCGATCTTGCCGACCGAGACGCCATTGCGCGCGCCGGGGTTACCCTCGGCGTCCACGATGAACTTGGGCACGATGAACAGCGATACACCCTTGATGCCCTCGGGGCCACCGGGGATCTTGGCCAGAACCAGATGGATCACGTTCTGGCTCATGTCGTGGTCACCGGCAGAGATAAAGATCTTCTGTCCGGTAACTTTGTAGCTGCCATCGTCCTGCGGAACGGCCTTGGTGCGCATCAGGCCCAGATCCGTGCCGCAATGCGGTTCGGTCAGGTTCATGGTGCCGGTCCATTCGCAGGTCACCATCTTGGGCAGATACATTGCCTTCTGCTCATTGGACCCATGCGCGTGGATCGCCGAGTAGGCACCGTGGGTCAGGCCCGGATACATGTTAAAGGCCATGTTCGCGGCAGAGAACTGTTCGCCTACAGCGGTGGCCAAGACGTAGGGAAGGCCCTGGCCGCCATATTCCGGATCACAGTCCAGCGCCGTCCAGCCGCCTTCACGCATCTGGTCAAAGGCTTCAAGAAACCCAGTTGGTGTGCGAACCACACCGTTTTCCAGCACACAGCCCTCTGTGTCGCCCACCTGGTTCAGCGGCGCCAGCACGTTTTCGGCCATCTTGGCGGCTTCGCCAAGGATCGCCTCCAGAGTGTCGCGGTCCAGATCCTCATATCCTGGGATCTCTTGCGTGCCGATCTTCAACACGTCGTCGAGTATGAAAACCTGATCCTCGGTTGGCGCTGTGTAGCTGGGCATGTCTCTCTCCCTAAAGTCCTGCCCGCGACCCGATCTATTGGGCCGCGCGCTTTTGCTCCATAGAGGCCAGCATCCGCTCGCCCCATTTCATCTGGTCCTGCAACTCTTCGATCGCGGTGTTCAGTTCATCTCGCTGCCGGATCAGATCCGCCAGCCGGCCCTTGGCCACCCCATAGGCTGCTTCCAGCTGCGTCTGCTGCTGGTCACCCACATGGTACAGGTCCAGCAGCTGCCGGATCTCCTCCAGGCTGAACCCAAACCGCTTACCGCGCAGGATCAGTTTCAGCCGGGCCCGGTCACGCCGGGTAAACAGCCTTTTCTGGCCTTCGCGGATCGGGAAGAGCAGCTCCTTCTGCTCATAAAAGCGCAGGGTCCGAGGGGTTACCTCAAACGCTGTGCACATTTCCCGGATCGTCATCAGTTGCTCGTCTGTCATGTCTCGCATCCCCGGATCTCCATTTTCGTCACATTGGCGTCACGTTGAGGAGGTGCAGGTTGTGCCGCTTTCATACAATGGGAATTCTCGTTGACGTAACTCATACGCTGCGTCACTTTCTTCTTGACGTAAGATAAGGCAAGGTCAAGCCGTCCGGTGCGCAACAATTTTACCAAAGGGTAAAATTTCTGTCTGTGGAATGGCTGTGATTGTTGTGATGACGACAGAGCAGGCGGCAGCGCCCGCCGATCAACCGGCGCTGTTCAGGGTCTCTGCAGTCTCATCACGCAGCGATTTCAGTTCACCCATCGCCTCGTCCAGCTGTCTGCGCTCATCTTCAAGTTGCGCTAATTGCCGGTCCGCCATGGCTACCCAGGCGCGCATCTGCGCCTCTGTGCCCTCATGTTCGTAGATCAACAGCCATTGGCGGATGTCTTCAAGCTGAAACCCGAATTTGCGACCGCGCAGAATCAGCGTCATCCGCGCAATCTCACGCGGGCCGTAGTGGCGCGCGCGGCCATCGCGGTCCGGTGTCAGAAGCTCGATATATTCATAGTAACGCAGGGTTCGCGGTGTGACGTCGAACTTTGCGCACATCTCCTTGAACGTCAGTCGCGTGTCGCCCATGTCCTGTCTCCCCTCGTCCAGACGGAATTTAGGGCCCCGCCGACCCCGAGACAACCCGCTGTCACGGCTGTACCCGTTTCGGGCCGCTTGCAGCGCTCGGCCCGCGCGCCCATAAAGACCGCCAAGGAGACCCTCCATGAGTGCAGACAAAGCCCGGATTGCCCGCCAGTTCATTGATTCCATACCGCATTGCCGTGCGCTGGGGATGGAAATCACCGAAATCGGCGATGGTTTGGCCGAGATCCAATTGCCATATGACGCACGCTTTATCGGTGATCCCGAAACCGGGGTGATCCATGGCGGGGCGGTCTCTGCGCTGATGGACACCTGCAGCGGCGCGGCCGTCATGAGCCATCCGCGATCCCCGGCAGGCACCGCCACCATCGACCTGCGCATCGACTACATGCGCCCAGCCACGCCGGGCCAGACCATCACCGCGCGGGCCGAATGCTATCATATCACCCGGTCAGTTGCCTTTGTCCGGGCCACTGCGACGGACGATGACCCGGACAGGCCGGTGGCCACGGCGGCAGGCACCTTTACAGTCGAGGGCAAATGATGGCGCGCACACCTCCTGAACCCGTTCAGATCATCAAGCAGCGCCGGGATGCGGCCCTGTCGGCGCTGGTATCGGGCGTGCCTTACATGCAGTATCTCGGGGTGAAATTTGACCGTCGCGGCGATGAACTCACCGCAATTCTGTCCTATGATGAAAAGCTGATCGGCAACCCGTTCCTGCCCGCGATCCACGGCGGTGTAACGGCCGCCTTTCTCGAGATGACGGCCATGGTCACGCTAAGCTGGACCTATCTCTGGCAGGACATTGAATCCGGCGCACTTGATCCCGACGACATGGCGCGTGGTGCGCTGCCACGCCTGCCAAAGACCATCGACTTTACCGTCGACTACCTGCGCACCGGCCTGCCGCGCGATGCCTACGCCCGCGCCCGCGTGACCCGTTCAGGCCGACGCTATGCCAGCGTTCAGGCCGAGGCGTGGCAGGACAATCGCGACCGCCCCATCGCCGAGGCAACGGCGCATTTCCTGATGCCGCGTCGGGAAGAGTGATCCGCCCGTGATGCCGTCCTTGTCGCCCCGCCGCACCTTTCACATGCCAAGGATCTGATCCAGTGGCGGAGGCTTGATTCCGCCACGATGTCCGACAGTCAAAGTGCCATGACCACACCAGAGCCCATCACCCACGCCCGTGTCCTGCGGATCGCCGTTCCCATCGTGCTGGCGAACATGACAGTGCCGCTGCAAGGCGTGGCCGACACCGCCGTGATCGGCCAGATCCCCGATGCCACACCGCTTGCCGCCGTGGCCGTCGGCGCGGCTTTGTTGTCGACCCTGCTGTGGGTCTTTGGGTTCCTGCGGATGGGGACGGCGGGCATGACCGCGCAGGCGCATGGGGCCGGAAACCGGGCCGAGGTCGCAGCGCTGCTGACACGCGCGTTGATGATCGGCGGGGCAGGGGGGCTGTTACTGATCCCCCTCATGGGACCGATTGCCGATTTGGGTTTTGCCTATTCACCCGCCACCGACGACGTGAAGTCCTTGGCCCGCGACTACATGGACATCCGCATCCTGTCAGCGCCGGCTGCGGTGGCGATCTTCGGGATCAACGGCTGGCTGGGCGCACAGGAACGCACCCGCGCGATGCTGGTCCTGCAAATCTGGATCGTCAGCCTGAATGTCGCCTTGAACCTGCTGTTTGTCGTGGGCTGGGATCTTGGGGTTCCGGGGCTGGCATGGGCCACGGTCTGCGCCGACTGGACCGGCTTTGCCCTTGGGCTGTGGCTGTGCAGAGGGGCATTTGCCAACCCGGCATGGCGCGACTGGCCCCGCGTCTTTGACCGCGCCCGACTGCGGGTTATGGCGATGGTCAACAGCGACATCCTGCTGCGCTCACTGATGCTGGAGGCGGTGCTGCTGTCTTTCATCTTCTACTATAGCGCGGGGTTTGGTGTCGCGGTGCTGGCGGCCAGCCATGTGCTGCTGCATTTTATCCAGATCATGGCCTACGCGCTGGACGGGTTCGCCTTTGCCGCCGAGGCGATGGTGGGGCAGGCTTTTGGCGCGCGCGCACTGGATCGGCTCAGACGCGCGGTCTGGCTGACCAGCCTCTGGGGGTTCCTGTCGAACTTTGCATTTGCCTTGGCCTTTGCCTTGTTGGGCGGGCTGATCATCGACGGGATGACCAAAGATCCGGAAGTGCAGCAGGCGGCCCGCCGGTTTCTGCCATGGATCGTGCTGGCACCGGTGCTTGGGCTGCCGGCCTGGATGCTGGACGGCATATTTATCGGCGCGACCCGGACCCGCGACATGCGCAACATGATGGCTATTTCTGTCGGGATTTATTTTGTCGCCGCCACGTTGCTGATCCCGCTTTGGGGACCGCACGGCATGTGGGCGGCGCTGATGATCGCCTTTATCGCGCGCGGTGTCACCTTGGGTCTGCGTTATCCGTCACTGGAACGGGCAATGCAGTAACAAAGACGCGAGGCGTGGCGTAAACCTATGGCAAAGAACTAGACGACCGGTCTAATCGTTCCTATTTGCCCCTCATGACAGAGACGCCAAATACCCGCCAGACAATCCTTGACGCCGGTCAAGCCCTGATGCTGACGTCCGGCTTTGCAGGATTGGGCCTCTCAACCCTGCTCAAGGCGGCGGGGGTGCCAAAGGGGTCGTTCTATCATTGGTTCGAGTCCAAGGAAGATTTCGGCCGTGCCGCGATTGAGGTCTATTCCGAAAGCTACATCACCCGGCTTGACGCACTGCTTGAGGGGCCGGGAACGGCGGCGGACAAACTTGACCGGTTCTTTGGCGCTTGGATGTCTGACGCCGCGAGCGCGGGACTGGCGGAACGCTGCCTTGTGGTCAAATTGGGGGCTGAGGTGTCCGACCTGTCCGAAGCAATGCGCGCGGCGATGGACCGGGGCGTGCAGCAGTTCATTGGCCGTCTTGCCGTTCTCTTGGGGCAGGGGGCCGAAGATGGCAGTCTGCGCACCCTTGCCGATCCGCAATCCGAGGCCCGCCGCATCTACGCGTCCCTACTGGGCGCGGCAATTTTGACCCGTATTTCGCGAGATGATGTCGCGCTGCGCGATGCAACGAACGACGCCCGATCGCGTTTGAAACCCTGAAAATCCCAAACACTCCAGACAAGGAATACCACGATGAAAGCCGTGATCCACGAGACATTCGGCGACCCCGCCGAAGTTCTGAAAACCGCCATGATCGACACGCCCAAACCCGGCAAGGGACAGGTGCTGATCCGCACCATCCTGTCGACCATCCACAACCATGACCTCTGGACGGTGCATGGCAGTTACGGCGTGAAACCCGATCTGCCTGCCACCGGCGGAACTGAGGCTGTCGGGGTGATTGAGGCGCTGGGCGATGGCGTGCCCGAAGACCTGAAGGGCAAGCGCGTCACTTCTGCCGGGGCGATGGGCACTTGGGCCGAATATTTCACCGCTCCCGCTACGGGCATCATTCCATTGCCTGACGCGATTTCCGATGAGGCGGGCGCGCAATTGGTCGCCATGCCCTTTTCGGCTATCGCCTTGCTGGAATTCCTGCATGTCAAAACGGGCGACTGGATCGTACAGACCGCCGCAAATGGTGCCGTGGGCAAAATCCTTGCCAAGCTGGCTGAGGCGCGTGGCGTCAAGGTTCTTAGCCTCGTCCGTCGCGCAGCGGCCAAGGCCGAGCTGACAGACCTAGGCATCGACAATGTTCTGTCGACCGAAGACGACGGTTGGATTGAGGCGGCAAAGGCGATCCTTGGCCCGGACGGCGCACGCGCCGCCGTGGATTCTGTCGGGGGTAAGATGGGCGCCGATCTGGTTGAATTGCTGGGACAAGAGGGCTTGTTGGTCACCTTCGGCACCGCCACGGGTGCGCCTTTGGAACTTGATACGGGGCCAATCATCTTCAAACACATCACGCTCAAGGGGTTCTGGGGCAAGAAGGTCATCGAAGAGATGCCCGCCGACGACCGCACCCGCCTGATGACGGAACTGGTGACACTCGCCGCCCAAGGCAAACTGCCTTTGACCGTGGATCAGACCTTTACCCTTGATCAGGGGCAAGAGGCTGCCGCCGCCGCGCGCACTCCGGGCCGCAAGGGCAAGGTCATGTTCCGGACCTGACCTCACCTGCCTAATTCCACACCTTGCGCCCCCAGAGCCAATCTGGGGGCGCTTTTCGTTGGGTTTGCCTCTGGTCACCACTGCCCCAAATGCCCTATTCAGACGTCCAGACAGAGGAGTGGCGCAATGGACGATCTCATAAACAGCTTCATGACCGGCCCGGATGAGAAGGGCCGCTTTGGCATCTTCGGGGGCCGCTTTGTCTCCGAGACACTGATGCCGTTGATCCTCTCTCTGGAAGAGGAATACGAAAAGGCTAAGACGGACGACAGTTTTTGGGCGGAAATGGATTTCCTCTGGAAGCACTATGTCGGTCGCCCCAGCCCGCTGTATTTCGCCGAACGCCTGACCGAACGCCTCGGTGGTGCCAAGGTCTACATGAAGCGGGACGAGCTGAACCACACCGGCGCACACAAGATCAACAACGTGCTGGGCCAGATCATCCTTGCCCGCCGCATGGGCAAGACGCGGATCATCGCCGAAACCGGTGCGGGTCAGCACGGTGTGGCCACCGCAACCGTCTGCGCCAAGTTCGGTCTGAAATGCGTGGTCTACATGGGCGCGCATGACGTGGAACGGCAGGCGCCGAATGTCTTCCGGATGAAGCTGTTGGGCGCAGAGGTTGTCCCGGTGACCTCTGGCCGTGGCACGCTCAAGGACGCGATGAACGACGCGCTGCGCGACTGGGTGACCAACGTACGCGACACGTTCTACTGCATCGGCACCGTCGCAGGACCCCATCCCTATCCGGCCATGGTCCGCGATTTCCAGTCGATCATCGGCAAGGAAACCCGTGAGCAGATGCAAGAGGCCGAAGGCCGCTTGCCCGACACTCTGGTTGCCGCCATCGGCGGTGGTTCCAACGCCATGGGCCTGTTCTTTCCCTTCCTTGATGACAAGGACGTTGCCATCATCGGGGTCGAGGCGGGCGGCAAAGGCGTCAACGCCAAGATGGAACATTGCGCCTCACTGACCGGCGGCCGCCCCGGCGTCCTGCACGGCAACCGCACCTATCTGTTGCAAGACGACGACGGTCAGATCCTCGAAGGATTTTCGATCTCCGCGGGCCTCGACTACCCCGGTATCGGGCCAGAGCACAGCTGGCTGCATGATGTCGGTCGCGCGCAATACGTCTCGATCACCGACAAGGAGGCGCTGGCCGCCTTCCAGCTGTGCTGCGAGACTGAGGGCATCATTCCCGCGCTAGAACCCAGCCACGCGCTGGCCCATGTGGCCAAGATTGCGCCGGATCTGCCCAAGGACCACATCATCTGCATGAACATGTGTGGCCGGGGCGACAAGGACATCTTTACCGTGGCCAAACACCTTGGCGTTGACATGTCCGCCACCGAAGGGCGCAACGCGGGCTGACGCTGCCTTGGTACCCAAATCGACGGAAGCGGCTTGCTCATCCGATGATGTGTGGGGCGATTCTGTCGGTGCGGCGTGTCTGCGCCGACCTGCAGTTGATCGCCCTGCAGGACGTGATCCAGCGGCGTGAGGAAACGATCGCGATGCGGTCGCTTCTGAACACTGACAAGGTCACGGAGGACAACCCCATGATGCTACGGCTGAAAGAGCTTAAGGCACTGGAGGCGATCTCTGGCGAGGTCGATCATCTCACCGTCCACGACGGGACTCAGGGCCGTTTGCGTAAGGTGATCCGACGCATGTGGGCTGCATTCATGGTGTGGAAACGAAATTCAGTCCGAAAATACCCTGCTTGACGGTAATTTTCCGCATTTGGCCAATTTGGATTGATCGTCAGGTCTTCGCGTCAAAGGCATTCTGTTCGAGAATAGGCAGACGCACGATGTCCAGAGCAGAACGATGCGTCGCCGCCAGATTGACCTTGGGCGCGCAGCCTTCGTCATGTGCCTGCAAAAAGCGCGCCGCGCACAGGCACCATTGGTCGCCCGGTTTCAACCCGGCAAAACCGTATTCTGGCCGCGGCGTCGACAGGTCGTTGCCGACGTATTTGGAATAGGCGAGAAACTCGGCCGTCATGACCGCACAGACCGTATGGCTGCCCTGATCTTCGGCGCAGGTGTTGCAGTGACCGTCCCGAAAGAACCCGGTCACCGGGTCGTGTGAGCATGCCTCAAGCGCACTGCCCAATACGTTGAAGGAGGGTTCTTTTTTCAACATGTTTGACTGTCCTTCATTGGCCCGCAAGTCGGCGCAGCATCTGAAGCGCGTCGTCAAAGGCTCCGGCCTCGCGAAAGCTGCGGTCCGCTGACGTGACCGCGACCACCGTAGCGCTCTGGCGATCAATATAGACGTATTGGCCATAAATACCACGCGCCATGAACTCACCATCGCGCGCATCCGCAGGCATCCACCATTGGTAGCCATATTTCAACGCGCCCGGAGCGGTCTTGGCCGACGGAGTGGTGCTCACTGTCACCCAAGCCTCGGGCACGATCTGTTTGCCGTTCAAGCGTCCGCCATCGCGAAACATCTCACCCAGTCGCGCGTAATCGCGAAGCGTCAAGTTGAGACCGCCAAGCGCAAAAGCCACGCCGTAACCGTCTGACAAGTAATAGGGTTCCCTAACAATGCCCATCGGCTCCAGCACGTTTTCGGCCAACAGGTCGGGCAGACTGCGCCCGGTCGCGCCCCGCGCCACCATCGACAGGACATGCGTGTCGATGGACACATAGCGCCAGACCTCTCCCGCCTGCTGGTCCCGCACATCTAGTCCCGCAGCAAAGCCGTCCATCGACCCGCCAAGCGCCAGAACGCGTGCCATCTTGTTGATGTCACTCCAGAAGTCCAGATAGTCCTCATCAAAAACGACGCCGGTGGACATCTGCAGGACGTTGCGGATTGTCGCGCCCTCATAGGCGCTGCCTGCCAGATCGGGGACGTATTTTGTCACCGGATCGTCCAAGGATTCCACATGACCTTGTTCCAGCAAAATACCGAAAAGAGAGGATAAGTATGACTTTGCAATCGACCAGGAGATGCGCAGATCGTCCGGGCCGGTCCCCAGATGATAGCTCTCATGCGCCAAAAGGCCGTTTTTGAGGACAATTACGCCGGTGACAGAGCGACGTGTCAGCCAATCCTGCCATCCGGCGGGCATGTCTGTCCGGGGGCCATCCACCAAGGGCGCAGCGCGGGTTTGGACAGTGATCGGAATCGTCTTGAACAGACGATCCATATGGCTGAAGTTCTCCACGATTTTGCCCTCGTCAAAGAGCGTCATGGTTCCACGAAGGCGCTGTATGTCTTCACGATAGCTATAGCCTAGGGCGGCCACCCCGATCATCAGGATCAGCCCAAGACGGGCCGCGCGACGTCCGATCATCGGAACTTGTCCGCCAGCCGTTGCAGTGGATTGCGGGTATCATCCCCGCTCGCACTGTCATCGGGTGCCGCCTTTGGGGCCGCATCGGGTTTGGGTTTCGAGGGTGTCTTTGAAGGTCGGGGCGGCGACATGCGCAGCCCGACCGCGTTCATGAACTTGCCCGGATCACCCTCTGCGAGATGTGGGGCACCGTCGGACATGCCTCGCATCAAGTCATCCAGCCAGTCCTGATCGGCCTTGTGAAAGTCATGCAGCACATAGGCCGCGACCAGCTCCTTGCGCCCGGGATGGCCGATCCCGAGCCGCACCCGCCGGTACGCCTCTCCGATATGGGCGTGGATCGAACGCAACCCGTTGTGGCCCGCATGTCCGCCGCCAGACTTGACCTTGCATTTGCCCGGCGCCAGATCCAGTTCGTCGTGAAACACGGTGACATCTGCCGGGTCCAACTTGTAGAAACGCATGGCGTCTCCGACCGATTGCCCCGACAGGTTCATGAAGGTTTCCGGTTTCAGCAGCAGCACTTTTTCGCGGCCCAGCAGACCCTCTGCCAGTTGCCCCTGAAACTTTGCTTTCCACGGGCCAAAGCCGTGATCCCCGGCAATCCGGTCCAGCGCCATAAAGCCGATGTTGTGTCGGTTGCCGGCGTATTTTGCGCCGGGATTGCCGAGACCCACGAATATCTGCACTCTGCCCTCCAAGACCGTCTGTGTGCCCTATGTAGGCCAGAGAGACCAAGGATCACAACGGGAGAGCAGGATGTACCTGGCCGTCAAACGCTTCATGTGCGCCACGTTAGATGCGCGCTCGTTGGAGGACCTCTGAACCCGCAGCGACATCCTTGTCAAACTAGACCCCAGTTGTGTCAGCTGTGCCCTGCTGTATGGTCAGGATCGGGCGGACCATGTGTTGTTTGCTCGGCATACTATCTGGCAAGACGAACATATTTATGCTGGCAGTTTTGTTCAGAGGCAATTCGCGCCGCGCATGACGGGGAATGAAGGTCGGTGCACTCGTTTCTCGGACTGCCGGGACTCAAGTTCTTCGAGGAGGCCCAGGGTCTGGAGAAACTAAATTTTCCGCAGAGCGTTAAGGCACCGTTTGGAAGTGCCTATACTCATTGGAGGTCCTTTAAGGCAGTTTCATTCCTTTAGGTACTTTCTTACAACGAAACCAGTCAGCGCTTTCACTGACACGCGACACCATTCGCGGCTGCCATCAATGATGCCGCAAGCGGCTACGGACACCCGCATGCCATTCGGCAAAGCGGTTTGTATCAAAGAGTTGCCAAGGTTTGGCTTTGTGCGAAGGTTCAAAGACCCATCGGGAGATTGAACAACCATCCATCTTTGTTTTGGTCGGCTTGGCTCCGGGATCTTGTTCAAAGAAGATTTTTCAACTCTACGCGTATCGGTTGTTCCATCGGAACAGTAGGTTGCTCGGTGCATGCAGGTGCTGCCGTTTGCGTTGGTACAAACCGACAAGGCTTTTTCTATGGCAGCCTTCACGGTTGGTGCCCAAGTCGCACTTTGGCGCGATGTGGATTTCCATTTGACCGGCTCGGCGACTGACACGCAGGCATTCATTGCCCAAAGCGAGTATTTGCATCCTACGTCCTTACCATAATTTTTTTGGCAAAAATAAATCGAGTCCTTAATTGCTCCTGCTTCACTTTTATACTTACCGAAAGAGGATGCGATTTTGGCCCCGTCTGCTGAGGTTGCTACAGCCACATAGCTTTGGAGTGCATTTGGGGCAGGTGGCGTTTTGTAGACCGGTTTTCTTTTTTCCTCGACACCACAAACCCCTGGGGCCACCCACAGAATGCACCCCGCCGCATAAAGATTGGATCCAACGCCGCCAACAAGGACCAAGCCAAAGACAAATAAAGTTTTCCTGTAGAAACGCATTCGGCTGGTCCCCTCAATGTACACAATCTCTATCTGCGTCGATTGAACCAATGGGTATCGAACGATGGCACGGCGGGCAGGTCCGGAAAACCTTGCTTGGGCGCAAAAAAACCCCCGCACATTGGCGGGGGCTTTCCGTACTCACACTGAGAAGGGGCTCAGGCTTCGGCTGCCTCGGTCTCACCTTCGTCGGCGTCCGCGTCATCACCATCTTCGGCCGCTGTCAGACCCGACGGAGCAGAGATGTTGCAGATTACGAAATCGCGGTCGATCGTCGGCTTCGCACCCTCGGGCAAAGTCACGTCCGAGATGTGGACGATGTCGCCGATTTCCATGCCGGTCAGGTCAATGGTGACCTTCTCGGGGATGTCGCCCGCCGTGACGATCAGTTCGATCTCAGGGCGCACAACAGTCAACATGCCGCCGCGCTTGAGGCCGGGGGTCTCTTCTTCGCCGATGAACTCGACCGGGATGAAGAGGTTGATCTTCGAGGTGCGGCGCAGGCGCATGAAATCGACGTGCGTCGGCAGGTCCTTGACCACGTCGCGCTGAACGTCGCGGCAGATGACGCGTACGTCCTCATGGCCATCAACCTTCAGGTTGAATAGGGTCGACTTGAACCGCCCGGCTTTAAGCCGCTGCAACAGTTTGTTGAACGGAAGGTTGATCGGTAGCGGGTCTTTCTCGCCACCAAAAACAATCCCCGGAACCATGCCGTCGCGACGTGCCTGACGAGCGGCGCCCTTGCCTGTCCCCGTCCGTTCCAGAGCTTCGAGATCAGGAATCTCACCAGCCATATTAATTCTCCATCTATAAGTGCAGAGTGCCTCCAAGGCTGTCACCCCGCGTGAAGCCGTGCCGGTAAACCGGATCGCCCCGCAAGGCAAGCGGTTTCATACCGTGCGGGGCTGGTTTCGCGCTGGACGGGGCGCGCGGGGCATGGCACCCGCAAGACATGTTGAGAGACTTGTACATCAGCCGTGGCCCGGCGGCAGCCTTTGTTGCCGTGGGTCTCTATTGGGGCGCATTCGCAGCCCTGGTGCCGGATCTGAAGCCGCAGGTCGGTCTGTCGGACGGTGGGTTCGGGCTGGCTATGCTGGTGTCGGCAACCGGCGCAGTCATGGCGATGTGGCTGGCACCTTGGGTGCAACGACGGTTAGGAGCGGTGGACCTGCCGGTATTAGGTGTCGTCATGGCGGCGGCTTTTCTATTGCCAGGCCTGTCGGGGACGGGCACGGGGTTCGCGCTGGCGATGATGGCGGGGGCGATGGCCTCTGGCACGCTGGACGTATCGATGAATGCACGGCTGTCCCTGCTTGAAGGACAGTCTCGGCGGCCACTGATGAACCTGAATCACGGGCTCTTCTCGCTGTCGTATGCGGTGGCGGCGCTGTCGACGGGCCTCGCACGAGAGGCGGGTTGGTCCCCCTTGGCAGTGTTTTCGGCGTTGGCGCTGCCGGTTTTGGCGCTCTGCGTCCAGATGGCCCGCGCCCCGGTGCGCGAAACGCCGCGCGCCGAGGACACGCCCGAGTCGGCGCCGTTGTCCTGGGTTTTGCTGGGGCCGCTGGGGCTGATCGTGTTGCTGGCCTTTATGGCCGAGCAGGGGACAGAGGGATGGTCGGCGTTGCATCTGGAGCGCGGATTGGGCGCTGGGGCGGCCATGGGTGCGCTGGGGCCTGCGATCTTGGGTCTGACCATGGCGGTCGGGCGATTTGGCGGGCAGGTGGTGGCGCAGCGGGTGTCAGAGGCGGCAGTGATCCGTCTGGCGGCCGTGTTGACGGCGGTGGGGGCGGTCTGCGCGGCCTGGGCGCCGGTTCTGTCGGTGGCCTATCTGGGCTTTGCGATTCTGGGGTTTGGTGTGTCCGTGGTCGCTCCGATGGCCTTTTCCTGGTGCGGACGGTTGGTCGCGCCAGAATACAAGGCGCTTGCCATCAGTCGGGTGGCCGTTCTGGGCTATGCAGGGTTTTTTGTCGGCCCGCCGCTGATGGGCGGCCTGTCCGAGGCCTTTGGCTTGGCTGCCTCGTTTAGCATGGTGGGCGGTCTGATGTTGGTGATCCCGTTGGTTCTGGTGCCGCTGGCGATGCGGTTTGAGGGGCGCGCGGTGCGCCCTGCAGAGTGACGCACCCTCGGCGTCGATGTTTCGCGCGCGAAACATTCCTTTGTTAACATGGTGTTAACGTGTTTCAGGCCCGGCGTGGGGCCGGGCCTGACCTGCCTTAGCTCCAGTCGCCGGAAAAGCCTTTGGGCACCATCAGAATGTCGCGGTCCACGGTGTTGATATCCGTATGCCCGCACAGCGCCATGGAGTGGTCCAGTTCCTTGTGGATCACCTGCAACGCCTCTGTGACGCCCTGTTCGCCGCGCGCGCCCAATCCGTAGACAAACGCGCGACCAATCCAGGCCGTCTTGGCCCCCAGCGCCCGCGCCTTGAGCACGTCCTGCCCGGACCGCACACCGCTGTCCATGTGGACCTCGATCTTGTCACCGACCGCGTCCACAATCGGTTCAAGCGCACGGATTGAGGACAGCGCCCCGTCCAACTGTCGACCGCCGTGGTTGGACACGACGATAGCATCCGCACCGACATTGCAGGCCTCCAGCGCATCGCGCGGGTCCATGATCCCCTTGATGATCAGCGGCCCGTCCCACATCTTGCGGAAATGGCGGATGCGGTCCCAGTTCAGCGACTGGTCAAAGCTCTCTGCCGTCCATGACGTCAACGAAGAGGGGTCTGTCACACCTTTGGCGTGGCCAACGATATTGCCGAAAAAGCGACGTTTCGTCTGGAGCATGTTCAGGCCCCAGGTCACCTTGGTCATCATGTTGGCGATGGATTTCGGCGTCAGTTTGGGTGGGGCGGACAGGCCGTTCTTGAGGTCCTTGTGACGCTGGCCCTGCAATTGCAGATCCACGGTAATTACCGCCGCCGAACAGTTTGCCGCCTTGGCCCGGTCAAACAGGTTCTGCATGAAGGCGTCGTCCTTCAGCGTGTAGACCTGCATCCAGAAAGGTTTGGTGGTGTTCTCGGCCACGTCTTCGATCGAGCAGATCGACATGGTCGACAGGCAGAAGGGCACGCCAAATTTCTCGGCGGCCCGGGCGGCTAGGATTTCACCGTCGGCGTGCTGCATCCCGGTCAAACCCACTGGTGCAAGTGCGACGGGCATCGCTGCGTCCTGTCCGATCATTTGCGTTTTCGTCGATCGGCCCGCCATGTCGATGGCCACCCGTTGCCGGAGGTAGATGTCGTCGAAATCCGAAGAGTTTTCGCGGAAGGTCTGTTCTGTCCAGCTGCCGGATTCGCAGTAGTCGTAAAACATCTTGGGGACGCGGCGGCGGTAGAGGCGCTTGAGGTCCTCGATTTCGGTAATCACGGGCATGACACGGCGCTTTCTTTGGAATTGGTAAGGTCCGATTACCAATGTAGAGGATTTCTGGCAATGCGACTCTTGGGACAGGTTGCGCCAATGCGCTACTGCAACGCCGCCAAGGTCAAGACGCGGAGGCAGTGAACATCCCTGTTCTGGAGAAATCAGCCAAAGTCGTCGGGGTAAACCGCCGCTGCCACTCGGCGCTTTGCGGCGGCCCCGCAGACCTGCTTTCTACAGATAGGATCAACGCGAACCCGCGCCGACCTCAGTGAGCTCAGGCGGAATGCGCGCCCGCCGCCAGTGAGGCGACAAACGACAGGATGTCCTCGACCGGTTTGCCCGCCGCGATCTCGGACACGATGGCCGATCCGACGACACACCCGTCAGCGACAGAGGCAATGGAGCGGCTGGTCTCGGGCGTGCGGATGCCAAAGCCCACGATTACCGGCAAATCGGTCTTGGCCTTTATCCGCGCCACTTCGGGGGCAACATCGGCGGCCTGTGCGGCCGCAGCACCCGTGATCCCGGTGATCGAGACGTAGTAGACAAACCCGGATGTGTTTTGCAGCACCTTGGGCAGGCGCTTGTCATCGGTGGTCGGGGTGGCGAGGCGGATAAAGTTCAGCCCGGCGGCCTGCGCGGGAATGCACAGTTCCTCATCCTCTTCGGGCGGCAGATCGACAATGATTAGCCCGTCGATTCCGGCCTCATTCGCTTGTGCCAGAAAAGTGTCGACGCCACGCGCATAGATCGGGTTGTAGTAGCCCATCATCACGATCGGCGTTTCGTTGTCGACCTTGCGGAAATCGCGGACCATTTGCAGGGTGCGGTCCAGCGTCATGCCCCCCTCAAGGGCCCGTTGTCCGGCCAATTGGATTGTCTCGCCGTCGGCCATCGGATCGGTAAAGGGCAGGCCCAGTTCGATCACGTCCACGCCAGCGCCGGGAAGACCTTTCATCACCGCCAGTGAGGTGTCCACATCGGGGTCCCCGGCCATGATGTAGGAGACAAAAGCTTTCCGTCCCTCGGCTTGCAACCGGGCGAAGGTGGATTCGATGCGTGTCATGGTTCACTCCCTGCAAGGCTTTCGCGTCTTGCCGGATGCGCGCGGGAAAAGCAATGCCGGGCGCGATCCGCGCAAAAGATGTAGGGTTTGTGACGGTTTCTTGACGTACCGCAAGGCGGGGGTGGTCCGGATCTGCGAAAATGAGCGGGAGAGACAAAAGGAGACCCCATGCCGTCTGAAAGTTCCGCCCCCGTCGCCCTTGATCCCACCAATGCGGCCGATCCGGTCGTCCCGGCCACAGTGGCGCCTGTTCCCGGCAGCTCCACCACCAATCCGCCAGCGCCCCCCCGTGTCCCGGTTGACCGGCGCCACCCGTCGCCGGATGAGATCCGACGCGCGTTTGAAACCGGCGAATACCCCTATGACACCAAGGTGTCACGCCGGGCGTATGAACGTGAAAAGGCGCGGCTGCAGGCTGAGTTGCTGAAGGTTCAGCATTGGGCGCAGGAAACCGGACAGAAATTCGTGCTGTTGTTCGAGGGCCGGGATGCCGCCGGAAAGGGCGGCACGATCAAACGTTTTACTGAACACCTCAACCCCCGGACTGCCCGCGTGGTGGCGCTGAACAAGCCCACCGACGAAGAGCGCGGCCAATGGTATTTCCAGCGCTACATTCAGCATTTGCCAACCAGCGGTGAAATCGTGCTGTATGACCGGTCGTGGTACAACCGGGCCGGGGTCGAACGGGTGATGGGGTTCTGTGAGCCCACCGATTATCTTGAGTTCATGCGTCAGACACCCGATTTCGAACGGATGCTCACGCGGTCCGGCATCCATATGTACAAATACTGGTTCTCGGTCACTCAAGACGAGCAGCGCGCGCGCTTTGCCAGTCGCGAAACAGATCCACTAAAGCAGTGGAAGCTGTCGCCGATTGATCTGGCCAGCCTTCACAAGTGGGATGACTATACCGAGGCCAAGGAGGCGATGTTCTTTTACACCGATACCGCCGATGCGCCTTGGACGGTGATCAAATCCGACGACAAGAAACGCGCCCGCCTGAACTGTATGCGTCACTTTCTGTCAACGCTGGACTATCCGGACAAGGATCGCAGGATTGTCCGCGCGCCGGACCCGCTGATTGTAGGCGGTGCGGGGCATGTGATCCATCGATCGGATCACATCTTGGGCAAGGCGCTGCATCCCGACACGCGGCGGGTCTGAGGGTCAGACGACCTCGTCGCCTAACCAGTCGGTAAGCGGCGCAAAATCGGTGATAGCCTGCCGGAGGGTGTCTTCGGGGTTTTCGGTCAGGCCATCGTCCAGACCGTCGCGCCATGCGACAAACCCCTTGTAGCGCAAAAGAGCCTCACGCGGGTGGTCGGCGGGGTACGGCGGTGGCACCCGTTGCAGGGTGGGCGGGTCCACCCGCCAACCTGCGGCGTCGATCATATCCCCAAGCGCCGCCCCTTGGTCCGCAGCAACAGCCGCGCGCCAGCGGTCCAGTTGCGCGGGCTCGAACCCCATGACGCCTGCGCCCAAGGTGGCATAGTCAGGAGACAGTCCCAGCATCCACGCCCGCCCGTCGGGCAGCGACCACATCATGTGCAGATGGATGTGGTAGGGGGTCTTGTCCTCGGCAAAGCGCACATCGCGGTGCGGGCGGAACAGTTTGGTGCGCGGGGTCATGCCCTGCGTTTCATGCATCCAGTTGGCGATTTGCGCCAACAGCTTTTCCGATGGTCGTTTCAGATTGCTGTCATAGCGCGACTTGTTGGCCTTGAACCAGTCACGCTCATTGTTTTCGGCCAGTTCGGTCAGGAATACGCGAGCGTCCGGCAGGAGCCGGTTGAGATCGACAGGTTCGGCCATGAAACGGCTCCATCGGGGAGGTTGCAGACAGCCTAGCACAGGTTCGCTTGCGGCGCACCAGTGCCCTTGTCATGGGCATATCCGATGCGTAATGGCAGGCCATGATCCGCCCAGACAACCATTCAACGCATATGCGGTCCATTCTGCGCTTGGGCCTGCCTTTGATTGGCGGGCATCTGGCGCAATTTGCCATCGGTCTGACCGACACGATCATGATGGGGTGGTACGGCGTACCGGAACTGGCTGCGCTTACGCTTGCCGGGTCGTTCTTTTTCACCTTGTTCCTGTTCGGATCGGGGTTTGCATGGGCGATTATGCCCATGGTTGCGCGCTATGCTGCGCTGAACGATGAGGTGCAGGTGCGCCGGGCCACGCGCATGGCGCTTTGGCTGTCGATCATTTACGCCCTGTTGGTCCTGCCGCTGATGTGGTTCTCAGGGGCGATCCTGACCGCCATTGGCCAGACAGAGCAGATTGCACAGATGGCGCAGGTTTATTTGCGCACGCTGGCCTTCGGCATGTTGCCCGCGCTGGGCGTGATGGTGATGAAAAGCTATCTTGCGGGGCTGGAACATACCCGCGTCGTGTTGTGGATCACCATTGTTGCCGCAGGGGCCAACGCGCTTGTCAACTACATGCTGATCTTTGGCAACTGGGGCGCCCCCGAGATGGGGATTGCAGGGGCGGCGCTGGCCTCGGTCACGGTACAACTGGTCTCTATGGGACTGATTGTTGTCTATGCTGTGCGTATCCTGCCGGAACATCAACTGTTCATCCGGTTCTGGAAACCGGACTGGGACATGTTCGGGCGGGTGTTCCAACTGGGCTGGCCCATCGGCTTGACCACCTTGGCCGAAGTGGGTCTGTTCGCCGCTTCGGCTGTTCTGATGGGGTGGCTGGGCACGATTCCGTTGGCCGCGCACGGCGTTGCGCTCCAAATCGCGACGGGAGCCTTTATGATCCAGATCGGCCTGTCCAATGCGGCCACGGTACGGGCCGGGGCGGCGCTGGGCCGGGGCGATACCCCGAACCTGCTGCGCGGGGCAGAGGTGGTCATTTTGCTGGGTGCCATTGCCGTTATCGTGACGGTTGCGATCTTCCTGATCTTTCCCGTGACGTTGATGGGATTCTTCATCGACCCGGCTGACCCGGACCGAGACGCGATCATTGCAACAGGGCGTGGCCTGCTGGCCATGGCGGCGCTGTTTCAGGTCGTCGATGCCGCGCAGGTCATCCACCTTGGCCTGCTGCGTGGGTTGCAGGACACCCGCGTGCCGATGATCGTGGCTGGCGTTGCCTATTGGGGAGTCGGAATGCCCTGCGCTTGGCTGTTCGGCATCCATCTTGGCTGGGGTGGTGAGGGGATCTGGCTGGGCCTTGTGCTGGGGCTTGCCGTGGCGGCGGTTCTGCTGATGCTGCGGTTCTGGCAACGCAGCGCGACCATCGTGTCACGTCACATGACGCTTGGGTAACCCTTTCGCCTATTGCGCGGCGTCTGGAGGTATTCCGCCATTGATGTGGACGCAGGGCTGGTGATTAAGTGTGTCCATCGGGCTGGGAACGCGGCCTGACCACGCATGGACCACAGGACAGTTTTCAGGAGACATCATAATGGCACACACCACGGACGCGGGCGGATACACACGCCAAGTCGGCATGGTCGAGGCTTTCAAACTTTTCTTCGCGAACTACATCAATTTCGAGGGCCGTTCGAACCGCGGTGAGTACTGGTGGGCCTTTCTTGCCATCATCCTCATTTCAATTGTTTTGTCGGTGGTCGACGGCATGATCGGCATGCCGCTGTTTGGTAGCATTTTTTCACTTGCCACGCTTGTGCCGGGCATCGCCATCGGCATCCGCCGCCTGCATGACATCGACAAGTCCGGCTGGTTCCTGCTGATTGGTCTGATTCCGCTCATCGGCGCGCTGGTGCTGATCTACTTCTTTGTCCAAAAGCCGACACCGGGTCCGAACCGCTTCGGCTAATCCGAATGTCTGACGTGACAGAAACAACCCCTCTTCCATCTGGAAGAGGGGTTTTGCATTTGGCGGGTCGCGTCTCGCCTTGCGCCGCTGCCAGCAGGCGACTAGAAGCGGCGCGTCACGCAATATGGAGGGTGTCGCATGGGCTTTCGGATGGGAATCGTGGGGCTGCCCAACGTGGGCAAGTCGACTCTGTTCAACGCGCTGACCAGAACCGCTGCTGCGCAGGCGGCAAACTTTCCGTTCTGCACGATCGAACCGAACGTCGGGGACGTGGCTGTCCCTGATCCTCGGCTGGATCAACTGGCGGGCATCGCGCAATCCAAACAGACCATCCCGACTCGGATCACCTTTGTCGACATCGCCGGTCTGGTTAAAGGCGCATCCAAGGGCGAGGGTCTCGGCAACCAGTTTCTGGCCAACATCCGTGAGGTGGATGCCATCGCCCATGTGGTGCGCTGCTTTGAGGATGACGACGTGACCCATGTCGATGGTCGGGTCGATCCAGTCTCTGATGCGGATACGATCGAGACGGAACTGATCATCGCCGACATGGAATCGCTGGAAAAGCGGTTGCAGAACATTGTCCGCAAGGTGCGCGGCGGCGACAAGGAGGCAGTCCAGCAAGAACGCCTGATGAAGCTGGCCCTTGCCGCGTTGGAAGAAGGCAAGCCTGCGCGCGTTGTCGAGGTGGATGAGGACGACCTCAAGGCGTGGCGGATGCTGCAACTGCTGACCTCCAAGCCGGTGCTTTATGTCTGCAACGTTGATGAGGGCGATGCGGCCGAGGGCAACGACCTGTCGCGCAAGGTGGGCGAGATGGCCGCCGCGCAGGGCAATTCTCATGTCGTGATCAGCGCCAAGATCGAAGAAGAGATCAGCCAGCTGGACGCCGATGAGGCGACTGAGTTCTTGGCGGAACTGGGACTTCAGGAAGCCGGGCTGGATCGTCTGATCAAGGCGGGCTACGAGCTGTTGGGCCTACAAACCTATTTCACCGTCGGACCCAAAGAGGCCCGCGCCTGGACGATCCGCGAAGGCACGTTGGCGCCGCAGGCGGCGGGGGTAATCCACGGCGATTTCGAACGCGGCTTTATCCGGGCCGAAACCATCGCATTTGACGATTACGTCACTTGCAACGGTGAGACAGGCGCCAAGGATGCGGGCAAAATGCGCGCCGAGGGCAAGAGTTATGAGGTCAAGGACGGCGACGTCCTGCACTTCCTCTTCAACACCTGAATTCGGTTGTCCGGCTATGGCCGGACAAGGCATCGTGCTGTTCGGCCTGCCTGCCTGAACTGGCGAAAAAAACCGAAGTCCTCGGTTCAAAAAGCTGCGCACAATCGGTGTCCTCAAGCGGTTCATCGGATTGGGCGCGGTGAACCAGGCCGTAGAATGCCGATCGACAAAATGCCGGGACTGAACAGCCTTCATCCCGCGGTCGGGGAAGAGGGGCATGGAAAGCTGATCGGCCGCACGGACGGTGCCATGAACCCGAAATGGCATGCCGTCACCGACGACCTAGGGCCGCCGATCCGGTACGTCGTCACCGCGGGACATGTCAGCGACGACGCCGACGCCAGTGAGCAGCCTGCCACCGACTGTAAGATCGAGGGTATGATGCGGACTGATTCCGTGAGACCTTGATCGACAGAAAGAATTGCACCCCGCATCCGGCACGATGAACAGCGCCACGGGTGCGTGCGGGCGGTCGATGCTGGCGGCAGATGTGACTTTGACAAAGACCTCCAGCCCGGGGCGGATCGGTCAATCTTGCGGAATACCGGCCCGAGCCGCGACACGCGCCGCGTGGTTTTCTGTCCCGGCATCGTGACGGGCCCCCGATCACCGAAAAGGACAATTCAGATTGCTCTTGGGCGGGGCCTCTGCAAACCTGCGAGTGTGTGTGTCCACGCTTTGACGCCCCGTGCGGCGATTAGCGTGCAGGTATCTGGTGCTTTCTGGGTTGGCTCTTACCGACCCGCCTGATCACAAGGAGACGACATGGGCCTGAACCGACGCCCTGACGCGGACCGACTGCCGGTCAGCCAACGCATCGACCAACGGATGCCAAACCCAAAACGTCGACAGATGCGACCAACCGACTGGGCAATCCGGGGTGAGTTGTTCCTGAATTGCTCCTGTACCGTGTTCTGTCCCTGCGTCGTCAGCCTGGGTCAGCACGATCCGACCGAAGGCGACTGCAAGGCCTGGATGGCGATCGCCATCGATGATGGGCATTTCGAGGGTGAAGACCTGACTGGCGTCAATGTGGGCTTGATGGTCGAGATCCCCGGCAAAATGGCGGAGGGCGACTGGAAGGTGGCCGTCTACATCGATGAGCGCGCCACGCCCGCTGCCTACAACGGTCTGCTCAAGATCCTGTCAGGTGAGGCGGGCGGCACCACCGGGCTGTTCACCTTGCTGGTGTCACAGATCATCGGGCACGAGCGCGAAAAGGTCGAGATTGTCCGCGAGGGCACCAAGCGCGGGCTGTACATCGGGCGCAAGATACAGGGCGAGATCGAGATGGTGCAGGGGGCCTCACCCGCAGAGCCTATCGTGATCAAAAACACCAAATACTGGATGGGGCCGGACGTGATCGTGGCCAAGGGGTTGAAAAGCAAGGTGCGCGACTATGGCCGGGTCTGGGATTTTTCCGGCAAATCAGGTGAGATTTGTGCGATCGACTGGAAAGGACCGGGGAAATGATGATCACGCCGGAGTATTGCCTGACGATGGCGCGCTACAACGCCTGGCAGAACCGGCAGGTGAAGGCGTTTTTTGCAAACCTGGATCCCGTGGCATTGAAACAGGACCGCAAGGCGTTTTTTGGATCGCTTTTGGGCACGGCCAACCACCTGCTTTGGGGGGACTTGATGTGGATGTCGCGGTTCACGGGGGCACCACCACCTGCGGGCGGGATCAAGGATACTCCGACGTTGACCGCAACGCGTGAGGAATGGGAGATCGCACGGTTCCGTGCGGATGCGGATATCCTGATCTGGTCCGAACGGCTCCGGGCGGTCGATCTGACCGGGGACCTGACCTGGTATTCGGGGGCGGTCGGACGCGAGGTGTCGAAACCCAAGGCGCTGTGTGTGGCACATATGTTCAACCACCAGACCCATCATCGCGGACAGATCCACGCCATGCTGACGGCCGCCGGGGTCGAGGCCCCAGTTAGCGATCTGGCATTCATGTCGGCAGAGGGGCCATGGCTGTAAGATAGCGAGACACGAGACGTGCGTTGTTTCGCCTTGCAGTGAAAGGTGCCCCGCCCGCCGACCCGTCGAGGCCCGCACGATACGCTGTATCGGATCAAAGGAGAGGTCGATGTTCAAGGTTTTGACTGGCAAAAGGCACGAGGAGAGCGCCAAGTCCTCTGCCAGCGAGCAGCTATTCCCCGGATGTTTTCCTTGAACATAGTATCCGGGGCAGAGGGGACTTTGGCGGTCCAATTTACCACCTTGAACGACGTGGATGGGCGGAGGATTGGGCCGGTTGGCGGGCTGGTCCGTACCTGTCCACTTATGCCGAGTATGGATTTCGCGGGCACGGTCGAGGCATTCTCGAACGACGGCTATGCTCCCGACGACAAGTTGGAGTGGGAGATTTCGACCGCCGCCCTGACGGATGTGGCGCAACAGCGCGGCGAAATCCTCAAGGGTCAGATCACGAGCCGCATTGTTAAGGAGATACATGCATGAGCTATGACGACCAAAACATCTTCGCCAAGATCCTGCGCGCCGAGATCCCTGCAACGCGCGTTTTTGAGGACGACGATACGCTGTGTTTCATGGACATCTTTCCGCGCGCGGACGGGCACTGTCTGGTGATCCCCAAGACGCCTTGCCGCAATTTGCTCGATGCCTCACCCGCGCAACTGGCTGCCGTCATGGCGACCACGCAAAAGGTCGCCAAAGCCGCGATGGCAGCGTTGCAGGCAGACGGCATATCGGTCCAGCAATTCAACGAGGGACCGGGCGGGCAGGAGGTCTTTCACCTGCATTTCCACATACTGCCTCGATGGTCCGGCGTGTCCCTGCGCCCACCGGGCCAACCGGGTAATATGACGCGGATCGCTGAATTCGCGGGGAAGCTGCGCACCGCTTTAGGTTAAACGCACCCTTCGATGCAGCGATCCCAACATCCAGAAATCCCGGTTTTCGATTGAACAAATTCGATTTGCGGCGTAAATGGTCGCTTTCGTACCATAAAGGGACCATTCGGTCCGCGTCTTTCCGCGCAGCGTCCATAATCTTGACGATGGTGGGGAACAAAAACGCTCCGGTTCGATGTTACACGGGACCGAAGTGCATTCGGCGCGCTGGCCCCTAAAAAAACAAGAAAGGAGAGGGACGTGTTCAAACGGATCATGGTGCCGGTCGATCTTGCACATGCCGAACGCTTGGAAAAGGCGTTGGGCGTGGCAGAGGATCTGGCACAACACTACGGAGCTTCGGTCGTGTATGTTGGTGTCGCGGCGGCAACGCCGAGTTCTGTGGCCCATTCGCCTGAGGAATTCGCAGCCAAGCTGACAACCTTTGCCGAGGCAAGGGCCGCGCAAACCGGCGTAACCGCCGAGGCACACGCCATGACAAGCCATGACCCATCGACCGATCTGGACCCGACGCTTCTGAAGGCGGTCGGGGAAACCGGGGCGGATCTGGTGGTTATGGCCAGTCACATCCCGAACATCACCGACTATGTCTGGCCCTCCAATGGCGGCACGATTGCGGGCCATGCCAAGGTCTCGGTCATGGTGGTGCGCGCGTGATCGCGTGGGGCCGGAACACCGGCATAAAAACAAAAGAACAGGGGGGTCAGGCATGACCGATGATACGAACAACCAAGGCATCCCCGAACCGGAGGGGGCTTCTGACATCATCAAGACCGACTACGACATCGGTCAGGACAATATCGAAACCCGGGTCGGGCCGTTTCCGGTCGATATCCACAATCCGGTTTTTGCAATCTCGGCGCTGAGCGTCATTCTCTTTGTGATTTACGCATTGGTCGCGCCGACCCATGCCGGAAACTTCTTTTCCGGCGTGGATGCCAGCGCCGTAGAAGGATGTGAGCCGGGGGCGTTTTGTGACATCGGTCTCAGGGCCTTTCTGACGTCGACCTTCGACTGGTTCTTTCTGATGGCGGCGAACGTATTCGTGCTGTTCTGCTTGCTGCTGGTCGTGACGCCGATGGGCTCTGTTCGGTTAGGTGGCGCGGATGCCAAGCCGGATTACGGGTATCTCGGGTGGTTTGCGATGCTGTTCGCCGCTGGCATGGGCATCGGCCTGATGTTCTTTGGCGTGCTGGAACCGGCCTATTACTTTGGCACCCCGTGGGGGGATGAGCCATTGGGCGTCGTCCGGCCCTTTGCCGAAGACGGAACGCTGATCGAGGCAAACGTGCAAGAGGCACGACGGATGGCGCTGGCCGCCACCTCCTATCACTGGGCGTTGCACCCTTGGGCGATCTACGCGGTTGTGGCGCTGTCGCTGGCGCTGTTTTCCTACAACAAGGGTCTGCCGCTTTCGATCCGCTCTGCCTTTTACCCGATCTTGGGCGACCGAGTCTGGGGCTGGTGGGGTCATGCGATCGACACGCTGGCGGTCTTTGCCACGTTGTTCGGTCTGGCAACTTCGCTGGGCCTTGGCGCGCAACAGGCCAATGCCGGTCTGGAGTTTGTCTATGGCATTCCGAACAACATCACGGTTCAGGTCATCCTGATCATCGGGATCACGGCGATTGCACTTGTGTCGGTGCTGCGTGGGCTGGACGGCGGTGTGAAAGTGCTGTCGGAAATCAACATGGTGATCGCCATTGTCCTGCTGCTCTTTGTGCTGTTCGCCGCTGGTGCAACCGCCATTCTGGGAGAGTTCGTTTCGGGGATCGGGGCCTATTTCCAAGAGGTCATTCCGCTGTCGAACCCGTTTGGACGTGAGGATGACGGCTATCGTGAAGGGTGGACCGCCTTTTACTGGGCCTGGTGGATCAGCTGGTCGCCCTTTGTCGGCATGTTCATCGCCCGCGTTAGCCGGGGCCGGACGGTGCGTGAGTTCATCATCTGCGTGCTGATCATCCCCAGCCTTGTCTGCGTATTCTGGATGGCCGTGTTCGGCGGTGCCGCGATCAACGACATGATCGCCAATGGAGCGGATTCGGCTGTGAAGGCGAACGTGATCGACAGCTATGTGCCCGAACTCTCGTTGTTCGCGATGCTGGACAGCTTGCCGTTCACCGCAATCACTTCGACCATCGGCATTGTGCTGGTCATCGTGTTCTTTGTGACCTCATCTGACTCGGGGTCGCTGGTGATCGACACGATCACGGCGGGCGGCAAGGTCGACGCGCCGGTTCCGCAGCGGGTTTTCTGGTGTACCTTTGAGGGGCTTGTGGCCATCGCGCTGCTGATTGGCGGCGGATTGACCTCGCTGCAGGCCATGGTGATCTCGACGGGTTTGCCGTTCACACTGGTGCTGCTGTTGATGTGCTATGCCATCTGGAAGGGCCTAATGGCCGAGCGCCGGTCTCACTGAGGACCGCACAGGTTCACACACGCGAAACAAGGCCCCGGCGGAAACGTCGGGGCCTTTGCCTTTGCCGGGTTCTGGTGGGTTGACGCCGCTCGATCGTCGGGCTTTGTCTCAGGCTCCGGGACATGAAGGAGGGTATCATGCTGGATGTCGATTTTGTGCGGGCGCAGTTTCCGGCCTTTGCTGAACCATCCTTGCAGGGGCAGGCGTTTTTCGAGAATGCTGGCGGGTCGTATACCTGCGCGCCGGTGATCGACCGGCTGACCCGGTTCTACCGCGAACGCAAAGTCCAACCCTACGGTCCCTTTGCGGCCAGTGAGGCCGCCGGGGCCGAAATGGATGAGGCCCGCCGCCGCCTTTCGGCGCTGCTGGGCGTGGACACCGATGAGCTCAGCTTTGGCCCTTCGACCACGCAGAACACCTATGTGCTGGCCCGCGCCTTTCGGCAATTCATGCAGCCGGGTGAGGCGATTGTTGTCACCAATCAGGACCATGAGGCAAATTCTGGCCCGTGGCGGCGGCTGGAGGCCGAAGGGATCGAGATCCGCGAGTGGAAGATCGACCCCGGCACCGGCACGCTGAACCCTGAGGATCTGGAAGACCTGCTGGACGAAAAGGTGCGGCTGGTCTGCTTTCCGCATTGCTCCAACGTCGTCGGAGAGATCAACCCTGTGGTCGAGATCACGGCGCTGGCCCATGCGGCGGGGGCCTTTGTCTGTGTAGACGGGGTCAGCTATGCACCGCACGGCTTTCCCGATGTTGGCGGGATGGGGCCGGACATCTACCTGTTTTCCAGTTACAAGACCTATGGCCCACATCAGGGGATCATGGTGGTGCGACGCACCTTGGCCGAGGTACTGCCAAATCAGGGGCATGTCTTCAACGGGGCGACCCTGACCAAGAAGTTCACGCCTGCCGGTCCGGACCACGCTCAGATTGCGGCCTGCGCGGGCATGGTGGACTACATCGACGCGCTGGCGGCGCACCACGGCTGTGCGGCGGGCGAGGTGCATGATCTGATGCGCGGGCATGAGGTCCGCCTGTTGCAGCCGCTTTTGGACGCGGTGGCGGGGCGCAACGGCGTACGCTTGCTGGGACCGAAGTTGGCAGAAGGCCGTGCGCCAACCGTGGCGCTGTCCCTGCCGCGCTCTGCAGCAGATGCTGCGGCGGATCTGGTGCCCCACGGGATCATGGCGGGGGGCGGCGATTTCTATGCGCAGCGTCCCTTGCAGGCTATGGGCATCGATCCGCAGCGCTGCGTACTGCGGCTGTCCTTTGTCCACTACACCAGTGAGGATGAAATCACGCAACTGATCGAGGCGCTCGACCGGGTGCTCTGATCCGGGCCTTGCCCTTTGCCAGCACGCGCTATCTGACTGACGGGCAAAACAATGAAGGAGCCCGCTGTGTCCGACCGATCCCCAATCCTTGTCTGGGTTCGCCGCGACTTGCGGCTGACCGATCATCCCGCGTTGAGTGCGGCCTGCCAGACCGGACGCCCGGTGATCCCGGTGGTGATCCGCGACCAAGGCGTCGATGATCTGGGGGCCGCACCAAAGTGGCGGCTGGGGCTGGGGATCGGCCATCTGGCAGACCGCTATGCCAAGGCGGGATCGCGTCTGGTCCTGCGGTCCGGCGATGCGGTTGAAGTGTTGAATGCGCTGGTCAAGGAAACCGGGGCAGGGGCCGTCTACTGGATGCGGGCCTATGACCCGGCCAGCGTCGCCCGCGACACGGCGGTCAAATCTGCGTTGAAAGAGGGAGGGATAGAAGCAGAAAGCTTTGCCGGGCATCTGATGTTCGAGCCATGGACGGTCGAGACCAAGCAGGGGGCGTTTTACAAGGTCTATACGCCGTTCTGGAAAGCGGTCCGCGACCGGGGCGTCACAGAGCCGGTGTCCGCGCCCGGGCGCATCCCTGCGCCGGACAGTTGGCCGGGTAGTGAAACCCTTGAAGATTGGAACCTGGGGGCCGCGATGCGCCGGGGGGCGGATGTGGTGCGCCCCTGGGTCCAGCTGGGTGAACAGGCCGCGCAGGGGCGTTTGGGGGCCTTTATTGCGCACAAGGTGTCGGACTATGACCAAACCCGCAACTTGCCATGGACCGATGGCACCTCTTGCCTGAGCGAAAACCTCAGTCTGGGAGAAATTTCACCCGCGCAATGCTGGCACGCTGGACGCAGGGCGATGGAAGAGGGCAGCAAGGGCGCCGAGACCTTCCTCAAGGAGCTGGTCTGGCGTGAGTTTGCCTACCACCTGATGTGGCACACGCCCCGCCTGCTGGACAGTAACTGGCGCGAGGAATGGGAGGCGTTCCCTTGGAATACGGATGCCAACGCTCCTGACGTTATCGCCTGGACACAGGGGCGCACGGGCATCCCCTTTGTCGATGCGGGCCTGCGTGAGATGTATGTGACGGGTCGGATGCACAATCGGGCGCGGATGATCGTGGCCTCCTATCTGACAAAACACTTGATGACCCACTGGAAGATCGGGATGCGCTGGTTCGAGGATTGTCTGATCGACTGGGATCCGGCGGCCAATGCGATGGGCTGGCAGTGGTCGGCGGGGTCGGGGCCGGATGCGACACCCTATTTCCGGGTCTTCAACCCGATCACGCAACGCGAAAAGTTCGACACCAACCGGGAATATGTAGATCGCTGGATCGCTGAAGGCCGCAAAACACCAACTGAAACGGCTCAAAGCTACTTCGACGCCATCCCGCGCAGTTGGGGCCTGTCGGCCACAGACCCCTATCCCACGCCGACCGTGACCGTGGACGAAGGCCGCAAACGGGCGTTGTCAGCCTATCAGAACCGCGATTTCTGAACCGGCATTCAGTTGCTGACGCCGCCCATGCGATCCATCTTGACCCAGCCGGTCGTGTTGCCCGCCGAGGCGATCTTGCACACCGGCTTGGCATCCGAACAGGTCTCGATATAGCCGCCTTCGCCGGGGGCGAGGGTGCCGGTCTTTTGCGTGAACTCCACATCGCTGTAGACCGCGACGGGCAGGGCCGACATGTTGAAGTAGGGAATGTCGCGCGCCACATTGCGCTCCCACGACCCGCCAGCCACAGTCTTGGGCTGCGCAACACGAACGGGTTCGGAAAGGGTCAAGGCGGGACGGGCCGCAGGCGCGGTTTTCTCAGCCTTTTCCACACCGACGAAACTCATCACCTTGCCGCAGCCAGAGGTTGCAAGGGCACAAATTAAAACGGCCACCAATTGCTTTTTCATCTGTCGTCTCCCGCATGAGGGAACATTTCGCTCCGGAATGACTCCAGAAAACACCAAGTTTGCCAAAATCCAAAGCACAAATGCTTGTCTCGCAGGTGTTGGGACATAAACTTCGTGAAACAACAGGCTTTTGAAAGCACCATATGTACCTGACAGACACTCATGGCCAAGCGGATCTGCCCCGCTATTTCGCGCGGGTATTTGACCTTGCCCGCAGCATGCAACGCGGGCGGCTGGATTTTGTTTTGCAGGATGGGCGCATGTTTCGCGCCGAGGGCCGTGAGGCCGGGCCGGTTGCCGAATTGCACTTGCTGAAC
Source organism: Antarctobacter heliothermus (assembly GCF_002237555.1). NCBI lineage: Bacteria > Pseudomonadati > Pseudomonadota > Alphaproteobacteria > Rhodobacterales > Roseobacteraceae > Antarctobacter > Antarctobacter heliothermus. The sequence continues at coordinate 2,810,861 of NZ_CP022540.1, forward strand.
AATGATGTATTCGCTCGGCTCATCCGCGAAGGCGATCTGGCCTTTTGCGAGGCGTATCTGGATAAGTGGTGGTCCACACCCGATCTGATGGGCTTTCTTGACCTTGTTCACGCCAATGAAGAGATGTTCGACGCATATCCCGGAGGCGGCGTCGTGCGCGCGTGGGAGCGGGTGCGGTTCTGGTTGCAATCCAACAGCAAGCGGCAGGCAAAAAAGAACATCGCGCATCATTACGATCTGGGCAATGCGTTCTACGGGCTCTGGCTGGATGAGACGATGACCTATTCTTCGGCATTGTTTGAGACCGGACAAGAGGGGCTGGAACGGGCGCAAGAGCTGAAATACGCCTCGATGATTGACCAGATGGGCGCGCAACCCGGCGATCATGTGCTTGAGATCGGTTGTGGCTGGGGCGGGTTCGCCGAATATGCGGCCAAGGAACGCGGGCTGCGTGTCACCGGACTGACCATCAGCCGCGAACAGTTTGACTATGCGCAGGACCGGATCGCGCGGGCCGGGCTGTCGGACCGTGTGGACCTGAAATTGCAGGACTACCGCGATGAGCGCGGCAGTTATGACGGAATCGCCTCTATCGAGATGTTCGAGGCGGTGGGCGAAAAATATTGGCCGATCTATTTCGACACGGTCCGCGACAGGCTCAAACCCGGAAAATCCGCGACGTTGCAGATCATCACGGTGCAGCACAAGCGGTGGGAGGTGTATCGCCGCGGGGTGGATTTCATTCAGAAATACATCTTTCCCGGCGGGATGCTGCCCTCTCCGGTGGTGTTGCGGCAGGAAATCGAACGGGCGGGCCTGCAGGTGGTGCACAGTCTGGAATTCGGCGAGAGCTATTCGCAGACGCTGCGCCGCTGGCATGAGACCTTTGAGGCCCGGTGGGACGAGATTTCCGCGCTTGGGTTCGATGACCGGTTCCGGCGGATGTGGAATTTCTACCTCGCCTCTTGCGCCGCGACCTTTCACAACGGTAACTGTGACGTGACCCAGATCACGATTGCAAAGCCCGCCTGACACATGCCCAACGCTGCGAAACTTCTTGCTGCCCTCGGCCTTGCGGCGCTGGGCTGGATTATATCGGATATGATCCGTCCGCTTGTGCCGTTCAGCGTTGACTTTGGCTATTTCAACTACGTCAACGCCGGTCTTGGCGCTCTGGTGGGGTGGTTGTTTCTGGGGCGGCGAGCCGGCGACGGGCTGACATCGGCGATCAACAACGGGATCACCAGCGCGGTCGCCATGGTTGTATTGGGGGTTCTGGTACAGGGCACGAACGAGATGGTGCGCCTGTCCTTTGCGCGCCGCTATGATACTCCTCTCGAAGCTATTGCAGCTATCTTCGAAAAAAGCATCGACTACGCGATGATCCTTGGGGATGTGCAGTTGATCCTGACCCTGCTGGGTGGGGCCATCGCGGTTGCGCTGGTGGTCGAGATGGCGGGCAAACGCTGGAGGTAACCCTGTCAAATCTGTTTTTCTACGGCACGCTGCGGCATCTGCCGCTGCTTGAGCTTGTGTTGGGCCGGGTGCCTGACATAGTGCCTGCCCGCTTGCCGGGGCACGCGGTGGTCTGGGCCGAGGGGCAGGCCTTTCCGCTGGTGATCGAACGCGACGGCGGCATGGCAGAGGGCGTTTTGGTGCGCGGCCTCAGCGATGAGGACCGCGCCGCGTTGGATTTCTATGAGGGTGGCTTTGTCTATGCATTGCACCCAGTGAATGTCGACACCGCCGAGGGGCCGCATGCGGCGGAGGTGTATTTCCCCCAGACGGACCGATGGCGTCCGGGGGCAGATTGGTCTCTGGACGATTGGGCCGCGCGTTGGGGCGCGGTGACCATGGGGGCCGCGCGTGAGGTGATGGACCGGCGTGGATCGTATGATGCGCGTGAGGTGGCGGGGATGCTGCCGTTTTTCCGCGCCCGTGCCTGGGCAGAGCAGATCGCCGCCAAAGGCGCGCCGCAGACGGTGCGTCGGGCCAGTGGCATGGAAGATGTGGATTATCAGGGGGTGCGCGGCACGCCGTACAAGGGCTTCTTTCGGATCGATCCCTTTCGGCTGCGCTATCGCCGCTTTGATGGCGAATGGAGCGCGCCGCTAGAGCGGGAGTGTTTCATTGCCTTCGACGTGGCGCTGGTGCTGCCGTATGATCCGGTTCTGGACAAGGTGCTGCTGATCGAGCAGATGCGCTTTGGACCGATCCATCGCGGCGATCCGGCCCCTTGGATATTGGAGGCGGTGGCGGGCGTGGTCGATGCGGGGGAGGCCCCCGAAGAGGCGGCGCGGCGTGAGGCTGTGGAAGAGGCCCATGTGGACGTGAAAGAGTTGCGTCTGGCCTGCCGGGGCTATGCCTCGCCCGGGTATACCACCGAGTTTTATCATTCCTATGTGGGTCTGTGTGACCTGTCCGGGCGGGACAAGGGGCTGGCCGGACTGGATGAGGAAAATGAGGATATCCGCAGCCATGTGATCCCCTTCGATCAGGCGATGGAGCTGGTGGAGACGGGGGAAATCAACGCCCTGCCACTGGTCATGCTGATCAATTGGGTGGCAGCGCGGCGGGATCAGTTGCGCGCGGGCTGAATATGGGTGTCCACGCGTGGACAGCGGTTCGGTCACGAAAAATCAAGGGCTTACAGAGACGGTTTTACCTTTCGGTAACTTTTGAGCGGGCCGACGAACGGCGCTAGTCCCGGTCTGAACGACCGAAACATCGCCCCGCCCGCCGTCCCCGGCCACTGACCTGCGATAGGTCACTTGCGCTTGTTTCAAGCAGCGAGATCCGCTTGGCAGGCGGCTAGAACACCCGCGTAGACCGTGGCAAGGCGTGCCGTTTGCACCCGGACGTGTGAGATCCTTTGCGACGGCGCAGGATCGGGCGGGGTGTGGTGATCCAGAAACGCTTTGCGACCGGGTTTCGGTTCACTTCGGGCTGCACAGGGTCCGCTGCGAATGGGCATAAAGCCAATCCAGATGTAGGGCGTTTATTTGGTATTTGAAATGCGCAATAAGATGTGCTAGAGAATGCGCATCCAAAATGCCTGTTTCTGGAGAAACTCATGACCCTTTCCGAAGTCTTCCTGTGGCCGGGCACCAAGGCCTGCGAAAAAATGGGCGTCGATCCGGAAGGGGAGGCAGGATTGCTGCGCTGGATGGTCAACACGCTTGTTTATCTGGTGCTGTGCCTGATCGTTGTCTGGGTGCTGGTTGTTTGAGTATGCCGCCGCGCATTCCCGTGACCGTGGCGCAAATTGAAACGGTCGTGGCACAGTTCTACGCCCGCGTGCGCGCCCACCCGGTTCTGGGGCCGGTGTTTGCCGCCCATGTGACAGACTGGCCGCTGCATGAGGCCAAGATCGTGCGGTTCTGGCGCAACGCCCTGTTGCTGGAGCGGTGTTACAACGGCAATCCGATGCAGGTGCATGCCGCTGCGGGCAACGTCAAAAGCGCGCATTTCACGGTCTGGCTGTCGCTGTTCGATGCTGTGCTGGAACAGGAACTGCCGCCGATGCTGGCCGCATCATGGTCGGCGCTGGCCCACAGAATCGGTCGCGGGCTCAGCTATGGTTTGCCAGAAAACGCGCTGGGCTGTCCGATCTAGTCGAAAACCAGTTCAGGAACACCAAAATATCCGGCCCAGTCGTTTGGGTCGGTATAGGCTGAGGTTCCTTTGGGGACATAGTGCAGGAACACAAGGTTGCAAAAGGCGTCCTTGTTCGGTGCGGTGCCTGCGATCCGGTCCCGGTAATGATACTGGGAGCTGCCCGAAAAGATGATCGCCTTGCCCGGTGTCAATTCATAGGGCCGAAAGCCGAGGTCCGGATCGTTTTTCAGATCTTCCTGCCAGTTTTCGGAAAACCCTGTTTCCGGCTCGGGCCAGGGGACGACGCGGCTGAAATGAATCGGCCAGATGTCGGATTGATCGATACACAGATCGACCGTCCATTTGGCCTGTGGGGCGTCCATGTGAATGGGGCAGACCCCCATGGCCCAATACATCGACAGAAAGTTGTAGCACGGTTCAACCTCTTAGCCGACCAACGCGCCGACCCGTTCAGCCATGCGCGCCTGCAAGTCATTGAAAAGCGTATGGTTATGGATGACCAAACGGCCAAAGGTCTTTAGCTCATGCATTTCGAATTGCGACTTGCCGGTGTCACGAATGACATCTCTGGCGGCGGCATGATCGGTGGCGTCGATGAAGTCCTCAATCTCGATCACTTTGAAATCGGGCCGTGTCCGCAGTTTGTCCATGGCCGTATCGAAGGTCTGGAGCGTGTCGGGGGTATTCTGTGCCAGATACTCTCTGGCGGCGGCATGTCGGTTCATCCAAGGGCTGTCATACCAAGGGAATCGGGGTGTAACCTTCAACGTTGTCTCCTGAATGCGGTGTCAAAAATAATTGTCCCGACGGTTCGGGAATGTGCAGCTATTCAAGCATTTAGCGATGGTTTTGTACTGCGTTCAAGGGGGGGGTGATGCGGAGTTCCGCAGTTGGCCCTGAGTGTCCTGACCTAGAGCGATCCGCGGGCAGGGCGGCGGGCTAGTGCGAGAAAAACATGCGGAAATCTTGCCGTGACCCGCGCGTGTCAGCAGTGGGTGTGCACGGGGTCGGGGCGAATGGACCATTAATTTTTAGGCCATGCGGTTGAAATCATATGAAACGACAACAGGTGACACGATCTGAAACGCCAAGCCGCTGTGGGGGCATGGACCGCGCCGGGCCACAGCTTCGGCGGCTTGAGTTCCCCCCACACGGGCCCTAAACCAAGGGCAACCGGGATCGAAAGGACATGTCATGCGCAATTCGCAGGACCTCGCACAGGCCGTCGGGCATACGCCGCTGATCAAGCTTCGCAAGGCGTCGGAACTGACCGGCTGTGAGATCTGGGGCAAGGCAGAGTTCATGAACCCCGGCCAGTCGGTCAAGGATCGTGCGGCGCTGTACATCATCAAAGACGCTATCGCCAAAGGCCAGCTGGAGCCGGGCGGTACGATTGTCGAAGGCACCGCAGGCAACACCGGCATTGGCCTTGCGCTGGTCGGCGCCTCGATGGGCTTCAAGACGGTGATCGTCATGCCCGAGACGCAGAGTCAGGAAAAGAAGGACATGCTGCGGCTGGCCGGTGCCGAATTGGTGCTGGTGCCGGCGGCACCTTACAAGAATCCGAACAACTATGTGCGCTATTCGGGCCGTCTGGCCGCAGAACTGGCCAAGACGGAGCCGCATGGTGCGATCTGGGCGAACCAGTTCGACAATGTGGCCAACCGTCAGGCGCATATCGAAACCACCGGCCCCGAGATCTGGGAGCAGACCGGCGGCAAGGTGGATGGGTTCCTCTGTGCGGTCGGTTCCGGCGGCACGGCGGCGGGCGTTGGCATGGCGTTGCAGCCCAAGGGTGTGAAATGCGGCATCGTCGATCCGATGGGGTCGGGGATCTACACGCTGTACACCGAAGGTGAGGCCAAACCCGAGGGCAGTTCGATCTCTGAGGGGATCGGGCAGGGGCGGATCACCGCCAACCTGGAGGGCTTCAAACCCGATTTCCTGACGCAGGTCAGCGACGAAGAGGCGCTGCCGATCGTGTTTGACCTGCTGTCCGAAGAGGGGCTGTGCATGGGCGGATCGACCGGCATCAACGTCGCGGGGGCCATCCACATGGCGCGCGAGATGGGGCCGGGGCACACCATCGTCACGGTGCTGTGCGATTACGGCACGCGGTATCAGTCCAAGCTGTTCAACCCGGATTTCCTGCGTGACAAGGGGCTGCCGACGCCGCCCTGGATGACGCGCGGGCCGTCCAGCATTCCCGGCGTATTCGAGGACGCATGACCCTGTTTTTCCGTACCGCTCTGCGTCCCGTCGCCGCCCTTCTGATTGTCCTGTTTCTCTGGGCCTCGACGGTTTGGGCGCAACAATCGACTTTGCCGGACTATACGTCGTGGGAAACCATCGCGACGCGCGCCGAATCCATGGTCGATGCCGAACGTGCCTCGGACGAGCGGCTGGAAACGCTGCGCGCCCAGGTCGCCACGTGGCGTGAGCAGTTTCAGGCCGCGCAGAACGTCAATGCCTCGCGTATCCAGACGCTTGAGGCGCAGATCAAGGCCTTGGGCCCGGAACCGGAAGACGGCACAGAATCCGCTGAAATCAAGGAACAGCGCTCGTTGCTGAGCACGCAGTTGGCGGATCAGCGTGCGCCGGTGTTGCGGGCCGAGGCGGCCTATTCGCGCGCAAATGCCATCGTCGGCGAGATTGACCGGATCATCCGGGAACGTCAGGCCGACGCGCTGCTGGAGTTCGGGCCATCGCCCCTGAACCCGATCCACTGGCCCGGTGCGGTACAGAACCTGCAAACCACGTTTGTGTCGCTCTGGCGGGAAATCACCGCAAACGTCGGATCGTCGTCGGCCCGGAAGGCGGCGCTGCAAAATGCGCCCACGGTCCTGTTGTATCTGATCGTCGGCATCATGTTGATTGCGCGTGGATCGATCTGGGCCCGTACCGCCGTCGACAAGTTGCGCAGCGGCACGCGCCGAGGGACCGGAGTGTTTCGCTTTCTGGTGTCGCTGGGGCAGATCCTGTTGCCTTATCTGGGCATTGTCGCGCTGCTGCAGGCGTTGAACGCGACCGGTTTTGCCGTCGACGAATGGAACGTGCTGCTGGGCAAGCTGCCGTTCTGGGCGGCGCTGATGTTCGGCATTCGCTGGCTGGCGGATCAGGCGTTCAACAACGACGACGACGTGGCGGCCCTGCCGCTGCACGCCGACGAGCGGCCCAAGGCGCGTCGACTGGCGAACGCCTTGTCGTTTTTGTATGTGCTGGAAGATTTCATAGCCACGCTGATCGCATTTGACGGCTATCCGGCCGCAACTGCCGCTGTGGTGCAATTCCCGGTGCTGCTGTTGTCGGGCCTGCTGCTGGTGCGGCTGGGCCGGTTGCGCAATGACGCGCCGATTGTGGGCTCTGCCGCCGCGCTGGAAGAAGCGTCCGGAGATTTCCGACTGCGCTTTGCCAAACTGTTGGGTCGGATCATTCAGGTTGTGGGCGTTATCGGGCCGATCATGGCCGCGATTGGCTATTTCAGGGTCGGCGAGGCGCTGGTCTATCCCGCCGTTGCGACGCTGGCGCTGGTCGGCCTTGTCATGGTGCTGCAACGCTTCATCAACAACCTCTACGAGTTGGCGACCGGGCGGCATCCCGATAGTACCAACAGCCTGTTGCCGGTTCTGGCAGGGTTCATCCTGTCGTTGGTTGCGCTGCCGATGCTGGCGCTGATCTGGGGCGCGCGGGAAGCCGATCTGACAGAGATCTGGGACCGGGCGCAGGAAGGTATCTCGCTGGGGGATACGCGGATCTCGCCGACGTCGATCATTGTGGTGATCGCTGTATTCGCGGCAGGCTACATGCTGACGCGTTTGATGCAGGGGGCGCTGCGCACCTCTGTGCTGCCCAAGACCAAGATGGATCAAGGCGCGCAGAACGCCATTGTGTCCGGTATCGGGTATGTCGGGGTGTTTCTGGCGGTGATCATCGCCGTCACCGCTGGCGGGCTGGATCTGTCGTCGCTGGCCATCGTCGCCGGTGCGCTGTCTGTCGGTATCGGTTTCGGCCTGCAAAACATCGTGTCCAACTTTGTCTCTGGCATCATCCTGCTGATTGAGCGCCCCATCGGTGAGGGCGACTGGATCGAGGTGGGCGGCACCCACGGCATCGTCAAGGACATCTCTGTCCGCTCGACCCGGATTGAGACGTTCGACCGGTTCGATGTGATCATTCCCAACGCCGATCTGGTGTCGGGCACCGTGTCCAACTACACGCGCGGCAATTCGCTGGGCCGGATCATCATCGAGGTGGGGGTGGCCTATGGCTCTGACACCCGCAAGGTGGAACGCATCCTGCTGAACATCGCGCGCGAGCATGACATGGTGTTGATGAACCCCGCCCCGGCGGTGGATTTCATGAACTTCGGCGCGGATTCACTGGATTTCCGCGTCCGCGCGGTGCTGCGCGATATCGGGCAGGGCATGGCGGTGAAAACCGAAATGCGTCACCAGATTGTCGAGCGCTTTACCGAAGAAGGCATCGAGATCCCGTTTGCGCAACGCGATCTCTGGCTGCGCAATCCCGATGTGTTGGCCGAAGCGGTGGAAAGCAAATGGACCGCCGCCGCGTCCGACCGTGAAAAATCGCAAAGCAGCACCACGCCGCGCAAGTCCACTGCCACGATGGGCGATGAACGGGTCGGCGATGAGGATGAGGGCTGACGATGGATCTGTACCGTGAGGATGCCTATCTGCGGGACGCCCCCGCAGAGGTGGTGGCGCTGACCGATGAGGGCGGGATTGTCCTGTCGCGATCTGTCTTTTACCCCACGGGCGGCGGGCAGCCCGGCGATAGCGGTTGGCTGGAATGGGGCGGGCAGCGTCTGCCCATCGCCACCACGTTAAAGGGTGAAGCGGGCGCATCGGTTCTGGTGCCGTCGGAACCCGCGTCGCTGCCGCCGGTTGGCACGCAGGTGATGCAGGAACTGGATTGGGAACGCCGTCACAAGCTTATGCGGATGCACACCGCGCTGCATCTGTTGAGCGTGGTGGTGCCGCTGCCGGTGACGGGTGGGCAGGTTGGCGCGGGCACCGGGCGGCTGGATTTCCTGATGCCCGAACCGCCGCAGGACCGCGAGGCAATCGAACAGGCGCTGAACCGGCTGGTGGACCGCGATCTGGAGGTCAGCGACGGCTGGATCTCCGAGGCCGAACTGGATGCGCGGCCCGATCTGGTCAAGACCATGTCGGTGCAGCCGCCGCGCGGTGCCGGCGAGATCCGTTTGGTCCGGATCGGCACCGGGTCTGAGCAGGTGGATCTGCAACCCTGCGGAGGCACCCATGTGGCGCGCACCGGAGAGATCGGCGCGCTGAAGCTGGGCAAGATCGAAAACAAGGGCAAGCAGAACCGCCGGGTGAACATCGCGTTGGTTTGAGTCGGCGCAGCCGCAGGCTGGGCAGAACAGGTGCGGCGCGGTATTCTGCCGGGATTGAATGATTTCAAACCGGAGGATTTCGACATGCGCCTGGTCTTGGTATTTTGCGGCCTTGCGGCGGTCGCGCCCGTTTCCGCCGAGGTCGACACCCCTGCCTTTCTCCAAAGTTGCCGCGACCTGCATCAAGGCCGCGCGGGCGGCGCGACATGCGAGGCCATGTTGGAAGGCGCGCTGGGAGCCTTTAGCCTGCTTGGCGCGGATTACATGCCGCTGTCAGCGGAAATGGGCTATTGCCTGATGCCCGACATGACCGCCACCGAGGCCGCCACAGCCATTGTGCGTTATGCTGATCGCGACCCGGAGTGCGCCCAGCTGGCGCATTTTTCCATGTGCATGAACCTTGCGTTTCAACAGACCTATGGCGGGTCTTGTTGATCAGGGTGCGGGCGTGATCCAAAGGCGCGCTTGCGCGCACAGGTTCAGCGCCTGCGGCGCGGGTCTGGGGGCGGGGAGACGTGTCTTGAAGATCATGTGCGGGTGAGAGCGGGCACAGCTTCTGGATTCACCTGAACGAAGATCGGGTGTGGGTGTGGTTGCGGGTTAGCGTTTCTTGAGCGGGACGCCGTAGAGTTCCATGCGGTGGCCCTTGAGCCGGTAGCCGAGTTTTGCGGCGATCTTTTCTTGGAGTGCTTCGATGTCGGGGTCGACGAATTCGATCACTTCGCCGCTGTTGAGGTCGATCAGGTGGTCGTGGTGTTCGCGTTCCGCGTCCTCGTACCGGGCGCGGCCATCGCCGAAATCAACGCGTTCAAGGATGCCCGCCTCTTCGAACAGTTTGACGGTGCGGTAGACCGTGGCGATCGAGATGTTGGGGTCACGCGCCGAGGCGCGGGCGTAGAGATCCTCTACGTCCGGGTGATCGGTGGCGCTGTCCAGCACATCGGCGATGGTGCGGCGCTGTTCTGTCATGCGCAGGCCTTTGGCGGCGCAACGGTCGGCGATGGTGTCTGTCATGAGTCCGGCGTGGTTTGTCTGGGGGCCGTATTAGGCAAAGGTGCGCGTGAGGCCAAGCCTCGAACGCGTCGGGCGCGCAGGACATAGACCGCAAGGGTAAGTACGACAATCGTGCCGCCGATGACCATGCGGCGGGAAGGGGCCTCTCCGGTGCCGAGCCAGACCCAGATCGGGGCGAGGACGGTTTCCAGCAACAGCAGCAGGCTGACATTGGCGGCGGCGGTGTAGCGTGAGGCCTGACTGAGGGCGAAGAAGGACAGAGGCAGGATCACGATGCTGGCGGTGAGGATGGCCCAGAGGTGGCCTTGGGCCATCTGCGCCGGGCCGGTGAGGGTCCAGCCCGCCGCGCCCGCAATCAGGGCACCGATGCCGATCACCGGCAGCAGGGGCAGATCGGGGTGGTGGCGCAGGGTGACAAAGTTCAGCGCGAGCGCGAGGGCGACACCCAGCCCGCAGGCGGCCCCGATGAGGGAGGCGGGATCAAGCGCTGCGTCGCCGGTGTCGGTGACAGCATAGGCCAGTCCCGCCATGACCAGCGTGATGGCCACCCATGTGGCGGTTGAGGTTGCTTCGCCGTGCAGCAGGCGGGCCAGCAGCGCCGACCAGACCGGCACCGTCGCCACCCCCAGCAACACCGGGGCCACGGGCGAGATTGCGATGCCCAGCGGAAACAGCGAGGCGTTGAGCGCGTGGCACAGGATCACCAGTGCGGCGGTCGGGCCGACAAGGCGCGCAAGATCCGCGCGGTGGTTGCTGGCGGTCAGGGCCCATGCGGCCATGAAGATCACGCCCATGCACATCCCGCGCCAGCCGAGCATCTGAAAGCCGTCCATGCCGGAGACGCGCATCAACAGAGCATCCGGTGTCAGGATGAGCGCCCCGGCCAAGGCAAGGCCGAGGCCGAAAGCAGACGTGCGGGCCAAGGCGCGATCCTCAGGCGTAGAGTGGCTGCATGCCCATCTGCATGTGCAGCATGTTCACCACCGCCTCATCCAATTGCAGCGCGCGGGCGAGCCGGTCGAGGTACTGCGCCTCGGCCTGCATGTCGACACGGATGGTCATGAGGGAGGCGGAATAGACCTGCATGCGCTGCGGCTCTGGCGTGTCGGCGGCCAGCGCGTCGGGATCAACCGGGGCCTTGAGCTGGGCCTGAATGAAGGCGCGGTCCGACGGGTCGGCATCGTCGCCGAGGGTTTCGAGGATCTTGGCCTGTTCGGCACGGTCGATGTCGCCGTCGCTTTTCGCGGCCTGAATCATCGCGCGCAGCATGAGGCCAGCGGCCTCTTCCGCCTCTGGCGGGGCATTTTGTGACGACATGGCGTTCAGCACACCCGAGGCGCCCTGACCCTGCGCGTCGGCGGTGGTGCCGGCCAGGGCCGCGAACATGCCCGCAAGGCCGGTGCCGCCCGCACCAAGTTGCGACAGCAGGCCCTCACCCTTGCCGCTGCCCGCGCGGCCCATGATTGCCGACAGGTCCATGCCGCCGGACTGAAGCGATTTCATCATGTCGGCCATCGGATTGTCCGCGCCCGCCGCCGCGCCGGGCATAGCCCCCATGCCGCCCTTTTGCATCGCTTCCATCATCTCTTGCATGCCGCCGCACTGAGGCATCTGTCCGCCCATCAGCTTGCCCATCTGGCCCTGAAGCGAGGCGGCCTGTGTCTTGGCCGGAACCTGCGCGCCACCGCCCAGCAGGGATCCGATCCCCTGTCCGCCGGACATCCTGTCGACGCCGCGTGCGGCGGCATAGCCGATGGCCACTTTGGCCAGTGTTCCCATGAGACCCATTAGATAGCTCCTCCTTGCCGGTGATGCGTCGGGATCGACTGTGGCAGAAGAACGGCGTTTCGCACAGAGGAAGTCTGTGCTGAAATTATCAGCAGATCCGGGTGTGGGCGGATTGACCTTGTCGCTGCGCGGGTGTCCAAGGGGCCATGGAACGCAAGCAACAAATGGATCTGGCCGGGGCCCTCGGCATGGTGGGCTTTGCCACGACGCTGGCCTTCAATCAGGTGGCGATCAAGTTTATCAACGACGGCTTTGGCCCGATTTTTGCGGCCGGGCTGCGGTCTGTTCTGGCGCTGGCCTGTCTGGGTCTGTGGATCCGGTTCAGCGGACGGAGCGCCGGCGATCTGCGGCGGACGTTGCGAGCTGGGCTGATTTTGGGTCTGCTGTTCAGCTTGGAGTTCATTTTCCTGTTTCTGGCGCTTGACCTGACCAGCGTCTCTCGTGCCTCTATCACCTTTTACGCGATGCCGGTCTGGTTGGCGTTGGTGGCGCATTTCACCCTGCCGGGCGAGGCGCTGTCGGCGCGGTGCGCGCTGGGTCTGCTGTTGGCGATGATCGGCGTTGCTTGGGCCTTGGCCAATCCCGAAAGCCGGGGAGCCGGGGATTTTCGGGGAGATGTTCTGGCGTTGCTGGCCTCGTGGTCTTGGGCGGGGATCGCGCTGACCGTGCGGTTGACGCGCGCGTCAGAGTTGCCCGCCGAGGGGCAATTGTTCTGGCAACTGGCGGTGTCTGCCGTGGTGCTGTGTGCGGTGGCGCCGTTGTTCGGGCCATTGGTGCGGGAGCCGGATGCGCTCAGCCTGTTCGGGCTGGTGTTTGGCATGCTGGTGGCGTCATTCGGGTTTCTGTTCTGGTTGCGGCTGATGGGGATCTACCCGGCCTCTGACATTGCCTCGTTCAGCTTTTTGTCGCCGGTGATGGCGGTGATATTTGGCTGGATGATCTTTGACGAGCCTGTGGGGCTGGGCTTTGTCGGGGCGCTGGTGTTGGTCGGGCTGGGGATCGTTTTGATCAACCGGCGGCGCAAGAGCCGCAAAGATCCGGTGATTCCGGCCCCCTGACACGGCGCCCCTGACGTCTGCGGCCCTGTCAGGTGCCGCAGAAGGTGGCCCGGACACGTTCGTCCTGTGCCGGGGGGCGGCGCAGATCGGCAAAAGCCTCATCTACTGTGAAAGGGGCCGCAAGCGCCGCGTTCAGACGGTGAAACGGCGCGTCATCGCCAGCAACTGCCGCCTCGATCATCTGTTCGATGCGGTGGTTGCGCGGGATCAGCACCGGGTTGACGCTTTGCATGAGGGTTTGCGGGTCGGTCTCTTGGTCCAACCGGGTTTTCCAGCGCGTCTGCCATGCGTCAAACCCTGCGCGGTCGGTGAACTGGTCGCGTGCGTCCCCTTCGGCCAGCGCGCGGAAGGTGTTGGTGAAATCGGCGCTGTTCTCATGCATCAACACCAGCAAGTCGCCGATCAGGGTCAGATCGTCCTGTGTCGCCTCGGCCAGTCCGATCTTTTGCCCAAAACGCTGACGCCAGTGTTGTTGCAGCATGTCGGGCATGGTGTGGATGGCTTTGGTGAAATCCTCGACCGCCTTGTCAGTGTCGGGCATCAGAGGCACCAGCGCCGTGGCCAGTTGCGCCATGTTCCAAACGATGATGTCGGCCTGCGCGGCATATCCGTAGCGGCCAAAGCGGTCGATGGAACTGAACACCGTGTCGGGGTCATAGTTATCCATAAAAGCGCAGGGACCGTAGTCGATGGTTTCACCGGACAGGGCGCAGTTGTCGGTGTTCATGACCCCGTGGATAAAGCCCACGGCCATCCAGCGGGTGATCAGATCGGCCTGCCGTTCCATGACGGCGGTCAACAGGTCCAGCGGGTCTTTGGCGTGCGGATAGTGGCGGTCGACCGTGTAGTCGAACAGCGTTTGCAGGCGGTCTGTGTCGCGCTGCGCGGCAAAGACCTGAAAGGTGCCGACGCGGATATGGCTTTGCGCCACGCGGGTCAGAACGGCGCCGGGCAGGGGGCGTTCGCGGATGACGTCCTGTCCGGTGCGGATCGCGGCCAATGCGCGGGTGGTGGGGATGCCAAGGGCGTGCATCGCCTCTGACACCACATATTCGCGCAACACCGGGCCCAGCCATGCGCGGCCATCGCCCCGGCGGGAAAACGGGGTGGGGCCAGAGCCTTTGAGCTGGATGTCGCGGCGGAGGCCGTCGGTGCCAATGACCTCACCCAGCAGCAGGGCGCGGCCATCGCCGAGTTGCGGGTTGAACTGGCCGAACTGGTGGCCTGCGTAGAGTTGGGCCAGAGGCTCTGCCCCCTCGGGGATCGCGTTGCCGCCTAGAATCGCCGCCAGCGCCGGGTCGTCCGCGCCGGTGATGCCCAGCAGGGCGGCCAGATCGCTGTTGAAGGCAACGGTGCTGGGGGCCTTGACCGGTGTCGGCCCCTGACGGGCAAAGAAACCGTCGGGCAGGCGGGCATAGGAGTTGTCAAAGGGGATGTGCAGGGTCATGGGCTGGATATAGGCGGGCCAGCTGTGTCGCGCCAGCGCAATGGCGCAAAAAGACCCCTAGAGCACGCGGGACATAAACAGATACTTGTCCCGAGGGGCAAACCGGGCGCGGCCGTAAAAGCGCTGGGCGCGCTCGTCCTCGCGGTTGGCCTCAAGGTGGAGCGCGCGTACGCCCGCCGGTTTCATCGCCTTGGCGATGCCGTCCAATGCCTCTAGCCCCATGCCGCGCCCGCGCACGGCGGGGCGGATGTAAAGCTCATCCACGATGGCATCCAGACCGCCGAATTCCACCGACCAGCCAAAGGTCAGCACGATATAGCCCACCGGCGCGCGGCGCGGCCCGATCAGCCAGACCGCCCCATGCGGGGAGCCTGACAGCAGCGGGGAGATGGCCGCTGTGCGGTGCTCGTCGCTGGTGTCAAAGCCCATTTCGGTGTGAAAGGCGGCAACGAGGGCCAGCAGTTTGGCGGCGTCGTCCTCGCCCGCCAGATGAAGCGATTTCATAGCCGCGCCAGTCTTTCCGTCAGCAGGGTGAAAAAGCCGTCCGCGTCGATGTCGCCCATGAAGGTGGCGTTGCGGGGGCGGTCGGTGACGTGCCACCAGTCGGCGACGGTCATGCCGCGTGTCAGGTCTGACTGGGTCTCGATCTCGACGTTGACAAAGCGTCCGGTGAACAGGTCGGGCTGGATCAGGTAGGCGGTCACACAGGGGTCATGAAGCGGCGCGCCGTCAGAGCCATATTTCTCTTTGTCGAAGCGTTCGAAGAAATCGGTCATCTGGGCGACGGCATAGCCGACATCGGTGCCAAGCGCGCGGAACGCTTCATTGCGGGCGGTTGTGACCAGCGCCTTATGCGTGACGTCCAGCGGCATGACGACGATCGGCGCGCCACATTTGAAAACGATGTCCGCGGCTTCGGGGTCGACGTAGATGTTGAATTCGGCCGCGGGGGTGATGTTGCCGACCTCGAAATAGGCACCGCCCATCAGCACGATCTCACGGATGCGGGCGGCGATGTCGGGGGCTTTTTGCAGCGCGGTGGCGATATTGGTCAGCGGCCCCAGCGGGCAGAGCGTCACGGTGCCCGGCGGCTGCGCGCGCAGGGTGTCGATGATGAAATCGACGGCGTGCTGGTCCTGCACCGGCATGGTGGGGTCCGGCAGGTCGGGGCCATCAAGGCCGGTTTTGCCGTGGACATGTTCGGCGGTGACCAGCGTATGCGCCAGCGGACGGTCGCAACCGGCGTAGATCGGCGTGTCGGGCTTGCCCGCCAATTCGCAGACCTTGCGGGCGTTGAGAGTGGTCAGGGCCAGCGGCACGTTGCCCGCGACGGAGGTGATGCCCAGAACCTCGATCTCTTCGGGAGAGGCGAGGGCCAACAGGATGGCGACGGCGTCGTCCTGACCGGGATCGGTGTCGATGATGATCTTTTTCGGGGCCATCCGGGGTCTCCTGCGTGATGCCGGAGCAGTCGCACGCGAACCACGGCTGTGCAAGATGGATCGCTGCGTCGGCAAGGGTTCGCCGGGGGGATCGTTCGCGGGTCTCAGCCCTCTGATGTCTCTGCGGTCAGGCTGCACATGTGGATCAGCCAGCCGCTATCCGGCTGACGCCGGAACACGCACAGGGTTGTGGCGGTGCCTGTTGCCGCGCCCTCGGAAAATTCCGCAAGACCCCAGCCCAGATCACCATCGTGGCCGCCGTCCGTCAAGCTCAGCGCCTTGCCGTGGCCGTCTGTCACCCAGTCGGCGTGCAGCACGGCAATGGCGGTGCGTCCCCGCGTGGGCGGCGCGTAGGGGGACAGCATCTGCGCGTCAGCGGTAAAGCAGGCGGCGCAGCCGTCAGCATCGCCGGATCGGTAGGCTGCGACATAGGCATCCAGCAGCGGCTGAAAGATGTCGCGCGCCGTTATGCAGAGCAGCTTGCCCCGCCCAACACGCAGAACTTGGCGCAATGGGGGTGGTTGAGCGGAACGGGGGCCTCTGCCTGTTCCAGCGTCTCGCCCATGTCGAACTGCGGATCGTAGGGCAGCAGGGTGCAGGCCACGACCGACGGGGTGGCCGCGCCCTTGCGTTTGACCACCATGCGCGAGGAGGAGCACATCACGTCGCGGGGCGATTTGTTCAGGATGCCCCAGCAGGCGGTGGTAATTTCCGGCACCTCAACGGTCATGTCCATTTCCGGAAACAGCACGCATTGAGCGGGGTCGGCAGCGTCGATGGCAAAGCCTTCGGTCTCGAACACCTGTGCAAAGCCGGCGCGGGCGTCTGTCTCTGCCTCACCCCACATGCTGCGGCCCGCAACGGTCATGCGCAGCCCTGCGTCCCGCAGCCAGCGCATGCCTTCGAGGGTCTTGTCAAAGGTGCCGATGCCGCGTTCGGCGTCGTGGTTGGTGCGCGACCAATGGTCCAGCGAAATTCGCATGGTCAGGTGATCAGGATATTCGGCGTGCAGTGCTTCGAGGCCGGCGCGCGTGGCCGGGCGCATCATCGGGCGCATGGCATTGGTCAGAATCAGCACCTGATAGCCGCGCTCCAGACAGCGGCGCGTCATGTCGATCATCTGCGGATTCATGAACGGCTCACCGCCGGTAAAGCCGATTTCCGAAACGCCCCAATTTCGCGCCTCTAGCTGGTCAAGGTAGTTGGTGACCTCATCCGCGGTAATATAGACAAGGCTGTCGTTCTCGGGCGAGCTTTCGATGTAGCAATTCAGACAGGCGATGTTGCACAGCGTTCCGGTGTTGAACCACAGCGTTTGCGGGTCGCTGAGGGCAACCTTGGCGCGCGGCTTGCCCGTCGCGGTGCGATCGGGATCATTGAATTTACCTACGTTTGCGGCAACCGTGTCTTTCATGGAGCATCCTTCGCGTCTTCCGCCATGAGTTAGATCGTCGGGGGTGGCGGGGCCAGTCCGAAGATTTTGGCTGACGCCATTGTGAAGCTACACATGGGTGTTAGACTTTCATCTAGACATGGGGTATGCGGTGCGTGACATGGGTCGTTAGCGCTAACGGCTAGTGCCAATACGGCACAGGCGACCGAACAGGAAAGGCACGGGACTTATGGTTTCACGCGTTATTCCGGTCGAGCCTTTCGACCTGGTTATCTTTGGGGCGACGGGCGATCTGGCCCGGCGCAAGATTCTGCCGGGGTTGTTCCGGCGTTATTGCAGCGGGCAAATGCCCGAGGATGCCCGCATTCTGGGGGCTGCCCGCAGCGAGATGGACACTGCGGGCTTTCGCCAGATGGTGGCCGAGGCGGTGGCCGAATTTGGCGGTGGGCGCCATTGCGAGGATGGCACACTGGAGCAGTTTCTCGAGATCGTCGACTATGAGGCGGTGGACGCCATGGGCGACGGCGGCTGGGAGGCGCTGAAGGGGCATCTGCGCGGCGGGTTTGTGCGCGCCTTCTATTTCTCTGTTGCGCCGTCGCTGTTCGGGGCGCTGGCGGAACGGCTGCGCTCTTTCGGGTTGGCCGATGATGACAGTCGCGTGGTGGTGGAAAAGCCTTTTGGTCACGATCTGGAAAGCGCCAAGGCGCTGAACGCTACGCTGCGTCAGCATTTTGCCGAGGATCAGATTTACCGGATCGACCATTATCTGGGCAAGGAAACCGTCCAGAACCTGATGGCGGTGCGGTTTGGCAACATGCTGTTTGAACCGCTGTGGAACGCGCAATACGTCGATCACATCCAGATCACAGTGGCCGAGACCGTCGATGTCGGTGGGCGCGGCGGCTATTACGACAAGTCCGGCGCGATGCGGGACATGGTGCAGAACCACTTGATGCAGCTTTTGTGCCTGATCGCGATGGAACCGCCCGCGCGGTTTGAGCCCGATTCCGTGCGCGACGAAAAGCTGAAGGTGATCCGCGCGCTGGACCCGGTGGATTACCATCACATCGTGCGCGGTCAGTATGCCGCCGACGACCATCAGCCCGGATATCGGGTGCATGTGGAAAACCCGCGCTCGACCACCGAGAGCTTTGTGGCGATGAAATGCCATATTTCGAACTGGCGCTGGGCGGGCACCCCGTTCTACCTGCGCACTGGCAAAAAGCTGCGCGGGCGCACAAGCGAGATCGCGGTGGTGTTCAAGGATGCGCCGCATTCGATCTTTGATTCCGAATCCGGGCGGCATCGCAATGTGCTGTCGATCCGGTTGCAGCCGAACGAGGGCATGACGCTGGATGTGACCATCAAGGAACCGGGGCCGGGCGGTATGCGTCTGGTGGATGTGCCACTGGACATGTCCTTTGCAGAGGCGCTGGGACCAGAGGTCGAAGAGGTGCCCGACGCCTATGAACGGTTGATCATGGACGTGATCCGGGGCAATCAGACCTTGTTCATGCGCGGCGACGAGGTCGAGGCCGCCTGGGCCTGGACCGATCCGATCATCGCCGGCTGGCAAAGCCGGGGAGAGGTGCCCAAACCCTATGACGCGGGCACGGCGGGGCCGGAAGACGCGCTGATGCTGATGCACCGGGACGGACGCCGGTGGCGGGAGATCCGGGTCTAGGAGATCCGGGAAAAACGGGAAAGGTCCAGCCATGAACTATGAATTCATCGAATATCAGGATCGTGAGATGCTGGTCATCGATCTGGCCAACCAGATGGCGGGCGACCTGCGCGCCGCGCTGGGCCATGAGGACCGCGTGGCGCTGGCGGTGCCGGGCGGAACCTCTCCCGGGCCGGTTTTTGACCATCTCTGCGCGGTCGATCTGGACTGGTCGCGGGTGGACGTTTTGCTGACGGACGAACGCTGGGTGCCAGAGGATCATCCCCGGTCGAACACTGCGCTGTTGCGCGAACGGCTGTTGGTCGATCGTGCCGCCAAGGCGCGGTATCTGCCGCTGTATGCCGATGCGCCGGAACCCGAGGGCGCACTGGACGCGCTGGCGGCGCCCATTGCGGCGGAACTGCCGCTTGCGGTGGTCCTGCTGGGGATGGGGGCGGATCTGCACACGGCCTCGATTTTCCCCGGGGCGGACCTGCTGGAAGAGGCGCTGTCCCCCAAGGCCCCGATTCTGTTGCCGATGCGCGCGCCCGGCGCGCCGGAGCCGCGTATCACGCTGACCGCGCCGGTGCTGAACGGCGCTCTGCGCAAACACGTCCTGATCTACGGCGACGAAAAACGCGCGGTGCTGGAAGGTGCGCGCGGCAAGCCGCCCGCCGAGGCACCGATCAACGCGGTTCTGTCCGATGCCGTTGTGCATTGGGCCGCTTGACGGCGGAGATCTGTCTTCAGGTTGTGACATGCTGCCCGCATACGGGCGGCCAGACGAAACGAAATGCGCCGCCAACAGGGCGGGCAAGGGGGCACCATGTTCGAAGAACTCAAGGGTTTGGCTGCGGCACAAGGCGATCGCCGGATCGAGGCGCTGTTTGGTGACACGGCGCGGGCGGCAGAGTTCAGCCTGACAGCCGAGGGAGTGCTGTTCGACTATTCCAAAACGCAGATCGACGCAGAGGCGCGCGCAGCCCTGCTGGCGCTGGCCGAGACACGCGGCGTGGCGGCGCGGCGCGACGCAATGTTCGGCGGCGAAAAGATCAACGAGACTGAGGGGCGGGCGGTGCTGCACACCGCGTTGCGCAACCTTGATGGCGCGACGGTCAAGGTGGACGGCGAGGATGTCATGCCGCCGGTGCTGGATACGCTGAGCCGGATGGAGGCGCTGGCGAAAGAGATCCGCGCGTCGGACATCACCGACGTTGTGAATATCGGTATCGGCGGGTCCGACCTTGGCCCGGTCATGGCGGTACTGGCGCTGGCCCCCTATCACGACGGGCCGCGCACCCATTTTGTGTCCAACGTGGATGGCGCGGATATCACCGACACGCTGAAGCGGTGCAACCCGGAGACCACGTTGTTCATCGTCGCCTCCAAGACGTTCACCACCATCGAGACGCTGACAAACGCGCGCAGCGCCAAGGCGTGGCTGGCGGAGCATGGCGTATCGGACGCGGGCAAGTTTGTTGCGCTGTCTTCGAACCTTGAAAAAGCGGGTGAGTTCGGCATTCCGGCAGAACGTGTCTTTGGCTTTGAGGATTGGGTTGGCGGGCGCTATTCTGTCTGGGGGCCGATTGGCCTGTCGCTGATGCTGGCTGTGGGGCCGGACAACTTTCGCGCCTTTCTGACCGGCGGCATGAAGATGGACCGGCATTTTCAGTCCGCTCCGCTGACTGAAAACCTGCCGGTGCTGCTGGCGCTGGTGGGGATCTGGCACAATCAGGTTTTGGGTCATGCGTCGCGCGTGGTGCTGCCCTATGACAACCGTCTGATGCGGTTGCCCGCCTATCTGCAACAGCTAGAGATGGAATCGAATGGCAAGGGCGTCAGCATGGATGGTGCCGATCTGCCCTATAACTCTGGGCCCGTGGTCTGGGGAGAGCCGGGCACCAACGGTCAACATGCCTTTTACCAGTTGATCCATCAGGGCACGCGGGTGATCCCGGCAGAGTTTCTGGTGGCGGCCAAAGGCCATGAGCCGGACCTGAAGCATCATCACGACCTGCTGGTCGCCAACTGCCTTGCGCAGTCAGAGGCGCTGATGCGGGGGCGGTCGCTGGACGAGGCACGCGGCAAGGTCGCGGACAAGTTCGAGGGCGATGAGTTGGAACGGCAGGCGCGGCACCGGGTGTTCCCTGGCAACCGCCCGTCTACCACGCTGATCTATCCGCTGCTGGACCCCGAGACGCTGGGCAAGATCGTGGCGCTGTATGAACACCGGGTGTTTGTCGAGGGCGTGGTCCTTGGCATCAACTCTTTTGACCAGTGGGGAGTAGAGTTGGGCAAAGAGCTGGCGACGGCGCTGGGACCGATGGTGACAGGGGAACAGAAGGTCGATGGCAAGGACGGCTCAACCGCGCAATTGCTGAAGTTTGTGCATACGCATGGGCGCGGCTGAAGTTCCATCAAAAAGGAAAAACATTTCCGGGAACGAAGGTGAAAAAAGGCGCGTTATCAAGGCAGATCGAACGAAACAAAGGAGATTGCCATGAAACGCTTCATGCTTACTGTCGCAACAACCGCCCTCGTTCCCGCCCTTGCGCTGGCCGAAAGCCACGCTGCAAGTGACACCATGGACCCGGCCGCTGATCCGGTGCCGATGGAACAGACTGACGCCCCCGAGGTGACCGAAACAGTCGACCCGGCAGCCGATCCGATGGCAACGGACGTCGATCCCGAGCCGACCGACATGGCCGAAGACGCCGATCCGGTTGCCCCCACGATGGACACCGACAAGATGGCTGACACCGATCATGCCGTCGGCCATTCCATCGGCCTGATGGCGGCCACCAAAGCCTCTGTCATCATTGGCGCGCCGATCTACACGCTGGCCGCCGAAGACCAGATCGATTGGGATCCGACGGTCGACTATGACACCGTTGCCGACGAATGGACCCGGATTGGGTCGGTCAACGACTTCGTCTTGGGCGAAGATGGCAAGATCACCGGGCTGGTGGCCGAAGTGGGCGGCTTCCTCGGTATGGGTGACACGCTTGTGTTGCTTCCGCTGGACCAGACCCGCATGGTGTCTGTTGATGAAAACAGCTACTCGGTCGTGACGCCGTACACCAGCGAGCAACTGACTGAAATGGAAAAAGTCGAGTGATTTGTTTGACTTGACCTATGACGCCCGGGGCATGTCCCCGGGCGTTTTTCGTTTGGGGTCAGGATTTGGCGCGGTCTGGTATATCGAAACCGGGGGCGGCCAGTTCAAACCCCTCAAACTGGAAGCCGGGGGAGACGGTGCAGCCAACCAGCGTCCAGTCGCCAAGCGTTTCCGCCGCCTGCCAATGACCCGGCTCCACAATTCCCTGCGGACGCTGCCCGGCGGCCAGATCGGGGCCAAGGATCATGTCCTGACGCGGACCGCTGTCCGTTGGCGCGCGCATCAGGCGCAGCGGTGCGCCAGAATAGAAGTGCCAGATTTCGCCCGCATCGACGCGGTGCCAATGGCTGCGCTCTCCGGCTTTTAACACGAAATAGATGCAGGTGCCGGGTGGCCGGCCGTCGCCTTCGGCCTGCCACGTCTGCCGATAGTGCCCGCCCTCGGGGTGAGGTGACAGGTCCAGCAGGGCAATGATCTCATCAGCTGTCATGCAACGTACGGTCCTCTGAGGTTTGGTTAACGCCCTACGCGCACCTTTGGGTCATCAAGACTGAACCGAGCAGGAGAGACAAGATGTCGACTGTGACGACCGACGTGCGCCAGATGGCTGAAGAAATCGTTGCCCGCGAGGGGGGCTATGTCAACGACCCGGACGATCCCGGCGGGGCGACAAAATACGGTGTGACGATCCACACCATGCGCCGGCTGGGGCTGGATCTGACCGGCGACGGGCGGGTGGATGCCGAAGACGTGCGCCAGATTTCCCGCGAACAGGCGGTCACGATCTTTCTGACGCATTACTTTATCAAGCCGCGTATCGCAGAGTTGCCGGAGCCGCTGCATGAGACGGTGTTCGACATGTATGTGAACGCCGGCGGCAACGCGGTGAAAATCCTGCAACGTCTGCTGAACCAGATGGGTGAAGAGGTCAGCGTCGATGGCGCGATTGGCCCGCAAACCGTCGCCGCGACCGCGCGCGCCTTTGGCAAGGCGCCGGGCCATATGGTCGATGCCTACGGGATTGCGCGGCGCAACTACTATTTCCGCATCGCCGATAATCGACCCGCCTCGCGCAAATACGCGCGGACGCGGTCGGGGGGCAAAGGCGGTTGGATCAAACGGGCCGAACAGTTCATTTCTGCCCGCTACCACATGACGGATGCCGAGTTTCAGGCACGGGTGGCAGCATGGGGCTGATGGGGCAACTATTGGGAGCGTTGTTCGGGTCCGGCCGCAACGTGGTGGCTGAGACGGCAGAGGTGTTCCGCATCAACGCCGAGGCGCAGGCGCAGCGCGGCCATGATGCGCAAGGAGCGGCGCTGGCGCAGATGGCCGGAGAGTTCCGGGTGGTGCGCCGGAGTTGGTTTGATCGCTTCATGGATGCGCTGAACCGTGTGCCGCGCCCGGCGATGGCACTGGGAACGCTGGGTCTATTTGTAACCGCGATGGTGGATCCGGTTTGGTTCGCCGCGCGCATGGCAGGAATTGCACTGGTGCCGGAACCGCTGTGGTGGTTGCTGGGGGCGATTGTCAGTTTCTATTTTGGCGCCCGTCACCTTTCCAAGGGGCAGGATTTTCAGCGTGATCTGGCGGCCACGATGGCGGCGGTTCCGCAGGTCGTTCAAACGGTACGCAATGTCGAGGCATTGCGCGACGTGACCCCCGGAGACGGCCCGGTGGAGCCTGCCGGATTCGAGACGCCGCTGAACAACCCGGCGCTGGCAGACTGGCGGTCCGGGCGCGGCTGACGCGCGCCATACATTGCGACATTGTGATCTGATCTGCGGGCCGATTTCGATTGGCCCGCAATTTTGCGGGCCCTATAGTCCGGCTCATGATTACAGAGCTCGGACATTTCGCCCTCATCCTGGCCTTTTTGGTCTCGATTGTTCAAATGGTCATGCCAATGGTGGGCGCGCACAAGCGATGGCCCGGCTGGATGGCTGTGGGCGAACCGGCAGCAACGCTGCAATTCCTGCTGGTCGCCGTCAGTTTCGCGGCGCTCACCTATTCGTTTGTCG
Source organism: Antarctobacter heliothermus (assembly GCF_002237555.1). Lineage (NCBI taxonomy): Bacteria > Pseudomonadati > Pseudomonadota > Alphaproteobacteria > Rhodobacterales > Roseobacteraceae > Antarctobacter > Antarctobacter heliothermus. The sequence continues at coordinate 2,834,800 of NZ_CP022540.1, forward strand.
TCTCCGATTTTTCATTGCGGATCGTCTACGAGAACAGCCATTCCGACAAACCAATGCTCTACAAAATCTCTGGCGTGTGGGGGAATCACGAAGGGTCCATGCTGCTCTGGGTGCTGATTCTGGCGCTGTTCGGGGCCTGTGCCGCGTGGTTCGGGGCCAATGTGCCGCCGACGCTGCGGGCGCGGGTTTTGGCGGTGCAATCGTCGATCTCGGCGGCGTTCTATACCTTTATCCTGTTCACCTCGAACCCGTTTCAGCGGCTGTCCGTCGCGCCGATCAACGGCACCGACCTCAACCCACTGTTGCAAGACCCCGGTTTGGCCTTTCATCCGCCGTTTCTGTATCTTGGCTACGTCGGTCTATCTATCTGCTTCAGCTTTGCCGTTGCCGCCCTGATCGAGGGGCGCGTCGATGCGGCTTGGGGCCGTTGGGTGCGACCCTGGACGCTGGCGGCGTGGATCTTTCTGACCATCGGCATCGCGCTGGGATCTTGGTGGGCCTACTATGAACTGGGCTGGGGTGGCTTCTGGTTCTGGGACCCGGTGGAAAACGCGTCGTTCATGCCTTGGCTCTTTGCCGGTGCGCTGCTGCATTCCGCCATCGTGGTAGAAAAACGCGAGTCGCTGAAAAGCTGGACCATCCTGCTGGCGATTCTTGCCTTTGGCTTTTCTCTGATCGGCACGTTCATTGTGCGCTCTGGATTGCTGACATCGGTCCATGCCTTTGCGAATGATCCCGTGCGGGGCAAGTACATCCTGTTTATCCTGCTGTTCTTCACCGGCGGCGCGCTGACGCTGTTTGCGGCACGGGCCAAGGTGATGGAGGCCAAGGGCGTCTTTGGCGTTGTCAGCCGTGAAAGCGCGCTGGTGGCGAACAATGTGCTGCTAGCGGTGTCCAGTTTTGTCGTCTTTGTCGGCACCATGTGGCCCTTTGTGGCCGAGATGCTGTTTGACCGGAAACTGTCGGTTGGCCCGCCGTTCTTTAATATGGCCTTTACGCCGTTCATGGTGGTGCTGGGGCTGATCCTGCCTATCGGCGCGATGATCAGCTGGAAACGGGGCAAGTTGGACCGGGTGATGCGGTCGTTGATGCCGGCCTTCGGGCTGGCGGTGGCGCTGATGGGGCTGGTCTGGGCGATGCAGACCGGGCGCAGCCTGATGGGGCCGATTGGCGTCTTTCTGGGCACATGGCTGGTGGCTGGTGCGGCGACGGACCTGATCAGCCGAACGGGCCAGAATCGCGATCTGTCGCGGCTGTTCCGCCTGCCGCGCTCTGAATGGGGCAAGGCGGTGGCGCATTCGGGTCTGGGGATCACGATGCTGGGCGTTGCGGCCATGCTGGCCTGGCAGCAAGAGGATATTCGGGTTGCGGACTTGAACACTCCTTATTCGGTGGGGGCCTATGAGTTCACGTTGCTGGACGTGCAGCGCGTGCAGGGGCCGAACTATATCTCGACCATGGGAGAGGTGCGGGTGACCAAGGCGGGCCGTGACGTGGCGGTGCTGAAACCGGAGAAACGCATCTATCCGGTGGCGCGGATGCCGACGACCGAGGCAGCGATCGATTACCGTTTCATGCGCGATGTCTACGTTGTGATCGGTGATGCGCAGGACGGCGGCGGTTGGGTCATGCGGATCTATATCAAGCCGCTGGCGAACTGGATCTGGGGTGGATCGCTGTTGATGGCGCTTGGCGGCTGTCTGAGCCTCAGCGACCGCCGTTACCGGATCGCGGCAGGCGCGCGCAAGGCGGCGCCGGTGCAAGGGGTGCCTGCGGAATGATGGATTTCGTGATGCGGTGCCGGCCCTATGTCCTTGGCGGTGTTCTTGCCGTTGTGGCGTCTGTGGCACTGGCGGTGCAGCCCGACGAGGTGTTGGACGATCCGGCGCTGGAGGCGCGGGCGCGGGACATCTCGGCAGGGTTGCGCTGTCTGGTCTGTCAGAACGAGAGCATTGACGAAAGCAACGCCTCACTGGCCAAGGATCTGCGGCTGCTGGTGCGGGAACGCCTGGTGGCCGGGGATACGGACGCCGAAGTGGTGGCCTTTATCGTCGACCGCTATGGCGAGTTTGTTCTGCTGAAACCGACAACCGGCGGCTGGAACTGGCTGCTCTGGGCCTCTGGTCCGGGGTTGTTTGTGATCGCGCTGGGGATGGGCGTTGTTTACATCCGCCGCCGCGGGCAGGTGCCTGCGGGCGGTGAGGCCGGGCTGAGCGAAGAAGAACAAAAGCGGCTGGATGAACTGCTGAAGGACTAGTTCACGGTCGGTTCAGGCGGGTGCGCCCATTTGTTTGGCCACAAACCACTGCGTCCCGCAGGCAGAGCGAAAGCCGCCGCGCCGGTCGCCATCGCCTTTTTCCATCATCGGCTGAATCTCTGTCGCGCCGTGGTCCAGTGCGTGAGCAAAGGCGGCGTCGGGATCTGGCAGGTACAGATGGACCATCGCATCTGCACCGCCGTCTGCCCCACCCATCATCAGGACGGAATCGCCGATGCGGCATTCCGCGTGCATGATACGGTCGCCGTCGTGAAAAACACGCAGGCGGGTGGCGTCAAACACGGCTTCGCAGAATTTCAGTGTCGCCTCCGGATCTGACAGGATCAGGTAGGGGGACAGATCGGTATAGCCATCGGGTTTGTAGGTCATGGCGGCATGATTGCAGGGCGGCGGCTATGCCGTCAACGCCAGTGGCGCGGTCGCTGATTTCCCGCATGAGGCACTTGTGACGCCGCGTTTGGCTTTGCCTTTCCGGGGGCGCCGATGTTTCATGCGCGGCAAGGAAATGGGAGCACGCCAATGCACTACGACATGATCACCTACGCGGTGTCCGAGAACATCGCAACAGTGACGCTGAACCGGCCCGACGTGATGAACGCCCTCAACACCCAGATGCGGGCCGAGATCACCGACGCGGTGGCGCGCGGCGGACGTGAGGCGCGGGTGGTGGTGCTGACCGGGGCGGGCAAATCCTTTTGCTCAGGACAGGATCTGGGCGACCGGGCCAATGTCGCGAACCTTGATCTGGAACGTACACTGCGCGACGAATATGTGCCGATGCTGCGCGCGATCTATGACTGCCCGGTGCCAACCGTCAGCGCGGTCAACGGTGCCGCCGCCGGGGCAGGGGCCAATCTGGCGCTGTCGGCGGATGTGGTCATCGCCACGGAATCGGCGTTTTTCCTGCAGGCCTTTACCCGCATCGGGCTGATCCCGGACGCGGGCGGCACATGGCTGTTGCCGCGTCAGATGGGGCTGGCCAAGGCGATGGGGGCGGCGCTGTTTGCGGAAAAGATCTCGGCCAAGCAGGCGGATGACTGGGGCATGATCTGGGAAGCGGTCGCAGATGATGGCTTTGTCGCACATGTGGCGGGACGGGCCGCGCATCTGGCCAAGGGGCCGACGGCGGCCTATCTGCGCGTGAAACAGGCGCTACGCGCCAGCCATGACAACGATCTGGACACGCAACTGGGCGTCGAATCGAAATTGCAGGGCGAATGCGGCAAGACCCGCGATTTCAAGGAGGGCGTTGTGGCCTTCATGGAAAAGCGCCCGGCGGTCTACGAAGGGCGCTGAGCGGGGCGATCCCGTCTGGTGATACGAAAAAGGCCCGGCGCAATGCCGGGCCTTTTGGTTTGGTATCGTCCTCATCGCGTTTAGCGGTTTTCGATGTCCACATAGTCGCGCTCTGTCTCACCCAGATACAACTGGCGCGGGCGGCCAATCTTGTTCTGCGGGTCGTTGAGCATCTCTTTCCACTGGCTGACCCAGCCAACGGTGCGCGACAGCGCAAAGATCGGCGTGAACATCGAGGTCGGAAAGCCCATCGCCTCAAGGATGATGCCCGAATAGAAATCGACGTTCGGGAACAGCTTTTTCTCGGCGAAATAGGGATCGGCCAGCGCCTGCTTTTCCAGCTCTTTCGCGGTGGCAAGAACCGGGTTGTTCTCAACGCCCAAGAGGTCCAGCACCTCATCGGCGGACTGCTTCATCACTTTGGCGCGCGGGTCAAAGTTCTTGTAGACGCGGTGGCCAAAGCCCATCAGGCGGAACGAGTCGTCCTTGTCCTTGGCGCGGGCGAGATACTCGGGGATATTCTCGGGCGAGCCAATTTCCTTGAGCATTTCAAGGCAGGCTTGGTTGGCACCACCGTGGGCCGGCCCCCAGAGGCAGGCAACACCAGCGGCGATACAGGCAAACGGGTTCGCGCCCGAAGACGAGGCCAGACGCACGGTCGAGGTCGAAGCGTTCTGTTCGTGATCGGCGTGCAGGGTAAAGATCCGGTCCATCGCGCGGGCAAGGATCGGGTCGACGACATATTCCTCAGCCGGAACGCTGAAGCACATGTGCAAAAAGTTGGCCGCGTAGTCCAGATCGTTGCGCGGGTACACGAAGGGCTGGCCGATCGAGTATTTGTAAGCCATCGCGGCGATGGTCGGCATTTTGGCGATCAGGCGGTGGCTGGCGATTTCGCGCTGGCGCGGGTCGGCGATGTCGGTGCTGTCGTGGTAGAAGGCCGCCATTGCGCCAACGACACCCACCATAACTGCCATCGGATGCGCGTCCCGGCGGAAGCCACGGAAGAAGTTGTACATCTGTTCGTGGATCATCGTGTGGCGGGTGATCGTGTTCTCGAACTCTTCCAGTTCACCTGCCTTGGGCAGGTAGCCGTAGAGCAGCAGATAGCAGACCTCGAGATAGTGCGATTTTTCGGCCAGCTGGTCGATCGGATAACCCCGGTGCAGCAGCTCACCCTTGTCGCCGTCGATAAAGGTTATGGTCGAATCGCAGGACGCGGTCGAGGTAAAGCCGGGATCGTAGGTGAAGACGCCCGCCTGTCCGTACAGCTTGCGAATGTCGATCACGTCCGGTCCGGCTGTGGGCGCGTGAATAGGCAGCTCAAAGCTGTTCCCGTCGATCGTCAGTGTCGCGGTCTTGTTGGTCTCAGCCATGCTTTTTATCCCTCTGATATCGTGAGGCGGGGCCGGTTTGCGGCCCTGCCGGTTGAAGTCACATGGCCGTCCACGGGGCCTCAGCCCTCTTTTTCGACCGCCGCCCGATCCAGCCGCGCGAGGCTTTCGTCGCGGCCGAGGACGAGCATCATGTCAAAGACCGATGGGGTCACCGCGCGTCCGGCAAGCGCAGCCCGAAGCGGGCCGGCCAACTTGCCGAATTTGGTTCCCTGATCTTCGGCGAAACGGTTCAGCACCGCCTCCAATTCATCCTTGGTCCAGCTAGCATCTTGCAACTGCGGCGTCAACGCAGCCAGTATACCACGGGATACCGGGTCAAGGTTTTTCGCGGCCTTCTCGTTCGGGACGATTGGCGTTTCCGTTAGAATAAAGTGCGCTTTATCAATCAGTTCCGGGAAGGTTTTTGCCCGTTCCTTGAGGCAATACATCGCACGTTCCAGCCCATCGTGTTTTTCAATTGGCAGTTTATCCGCACCAGTTGCCTCAAGGTAAGCCTCGATTTCATGCAGCAGTGCAGCATCGTCCGCCACGGCGATATGCTGACCACACAGATTTTCCAGCTTCTTCAGATCGAAACGTGCCGGAGCCTTGCCGATTCCGTCCAGATTGAACCAGTCTTTTGCCTGTGCATCGGTAAAGAATTCGTCATCGCCGTGCGACCATCCCAGCCGGGCCAGGTAGTTGCGCATGCCTGCCGCCGGGTAGCCCATCTTTTGATACTCGTCGGCCCCCAGCGCGCCGTGGCGTTTGGACAGCTTTTTGCCGTCGGGGCCGTGAATCAGCGGGATATGGGCGTAGACCGGCAGCGGCCAACCCATCGCCTGATAGATCCCCATCTGGCGCGCGGCGTTGTTCAGGTGGTCATCGCCCCGGATCACATGGGTCACGCCCATATCGTGATCGTCCACAACCACCGCCAGCATATAGACCGGCGTCCCGTCAGAGCGTAGCAGCACCATATCGTCCAGCTGGTCATTGCGGATGGTGACGGTGCCTTGGACTTCGTCCTCGATCACCGTTTGGCCCTCGGTCGGGGTCTTCAGCCGCACGACATAGGGCGCGTCCGGATGTGTCGCCGCGTCGGCGTCACGCCAAGGGCTGACGAACAGGGTCGAGCGACCTTCGGCACGGGCGCCTTCACGGAAGGATTCGATCTCTTCCTGAGTCGAGAAACATTTATAAGCCGCGCCCTTGGCGAGCAGCTCGTGCGCCACTTCGGCGTGGCGGTCGGCGCGTTCGAACTGGCTGATCACCTCGCCGTCGTGATCCAGGCCCAGCCAGTCCAGCCCGCGCAGGATCGCCTCTGTTGCCTCGGGGGTAGAACGGGCGCGGTCGGTGTCTTCGATCCGCAGCAGGAACTTGCCGCCCCGGCCACGGGCATACAGCCAGTTGAACAGTGCGGTGCGCGCCCCGCCGATGTGCAGGAAACCGGTGGGGGATGGAGCAAAGCGGGTGACGACCTGAGCGTCGGACATCGTGGTTAACCTTTTCCTAACGGCGGGGAGGGTAAGTTAGGGCGTTCCTTAACGAGCCACCCAACGGGGGGCAAGCATGGCTCACCCCCTCTCTTGGCTGGCAACGGTCCTTCTGGGCCAACGCGGCCATCTGTTTCCCTGGGCGCCGGTCTGCCTTGCAACCGGTATCGGGATCTTTTTCGCCCTGAAGGTTGAGCCGCCGGAGCCGTTGTTGTGGGCGTGCGGGTCGCTTGGACTGTTGGCGGTGCTGCAACACCGCGCCGGGCCGGTCTGGGGGCCGCTGCTGGCGGCTATTGCGCTGGCATCGCTGGGATTCGCGTTGGCGGGCGCGCGGGCGCATCAGGTGGCCGGTCCGGTGCTGGATTTTCGCTACTACGGCGCGGTTGAGGGGCGCGTGATTCAAATCGACCGCTCTGCCTCGGACGCGGTGCGCCTGACGCTGGATCGCGTGGTGCTGGAGCGGATGGATCCTGATGACGTGCCGACCCGGGTCCGCGTTTCTCTGCATGGCACCCAGGGCTATCTTGATCCGAAACCCGGTCAGGTGGTGATCCTCACGGGGCATCTGTCGCCGCCCGGAGGCGCGGTAGAACCCGGCGGTTTTGATTTTCGCCGACACGCATGGTTTTTGCGGCTGGGCGCGGTGGGGTATACGCGCAAACCCGTCCTGTTGCTGGAACCGGCTGGGGAGGGGCTGCGTGTGGCGCGACTGCGCCTGTGGTTGTCGGCGCGGGTGCAGGCAGCCCTGCCGGGAGAGCGGGGCGCTTTTGCCGCCGCAATCATGACCGGGGACCGCTCTGGCATGGGGCAGGACACCTTGCAGGTGCTGCGCGACAGCAATCTGGCGCATATTCTGGCCATCTCCGGGCTGCACATGGGACTATTGGCGGGCTTTGTCTTTGCCGCGCTGCGGGTGGCGCTGTTGCTGCACCCTCATGTCCGCCACCATTGGCCGGTCAAGAAACTGGCGGCCGGCGGTGCCCTGCTGGCGGCGTCGGGATATCTCGCGCTGTCGGGGGGCAACGTGGCGACAGAGCGTGCCTTTATGATGGTGGCCGCCGCGCTGTGCGCGATGATGCTGGATCGTCGCGCGTTGAGCCTGCGCAGCGTGGCGATCGCGGCGCTGGTGGTGCTGGTGATGCGGCCCGAGGCGCTGATGGGCCCCGGTTTCCAGATGTCCTTTGCGGCGACAACGGCGCTGGTGGCGGTGTTTGAACGATTGACCATCTGGCAACGGGATCACGAGCTGCCACGCTGGATTGCACCGGTGCTGTCGGTGGTGGTGTCCTCGGCAGTGGCGGGGGCGGCAACCGCGCCGGTGGGCATGGCGCACTTCAACCAGATCGCCCAGTACGGCCTCTTGGCCAATCTGGCCGCCGTGCCGGTCATGGGGATCTGGGTGGTGCCGCTGGCGGTGCTGGCGGCATTGCTGATGCCCTTCGGACTGGACTGGATCGCGCTAGAGATCATGGCGTTGGGGCTGGGCTGGATATTGGGTGTGGCGCATACGGTGGCGGGCTGGGAAGGATCGGTAGGGCACATCGTGGCCCCAGCGCCGGTTGTACTTCCGCTTATTGCGGTGGGCGGTTTGATCCTGTGCCTTTGGCGCGGACGGGGACGATTGGCGGGGCTTGCGCCGCTGGGTTTGGCGGCAGTGCTGTGGGCGGGGACCGAGCGGCCCCCGGTGCTGATCGCAGATAGCGGCACTCTGGTTGGTCTGATGACTCCACAGGGCCGGGCGCTGTCCCTTGATCGCGGGTCGGCGTTTGTGGCCGGTGTCTGGCTGGAGAATGACGGGCAGGGCTATGACCAGCCACAGGCGGCTGCGTTGTGGCCAGAGCCCGTTGCGGACCGAATGGCGCTGGCGGAACTGGACGGGTTGCACCTGATGCATCTGCAAGGCAAACGCGCCGCTGCCCGCGTCGAGACATGCCAACCGGGGCAGATTATTGTCTCCAGCGTCGACATCGATCTGCCCGGCGGCTGTGAGGTGTTTGATCCGGCACGACTGCGCCACAGCGGCTCAGTGGCCGTCTGGATGGAACAGGGCACCCCGCGCATCGTAACAGACCGCGATGCATCGGGAACTCGGCTTTGGCACGGGGTCACGCCCAAGCCGTTTCGGCTGGCGTGGCGGACACAGTAGGGTGACGGTGCCTCAGTAGGTGCGGATCAACCCCACAAGACGCCCTTGAACGGTGACGGACCCCTGCGGCAGAACGCGCGGTTCATAGGCTGGGTTTGCGGCCTCAAGGATGATCATGTCACCCTTGCGGCGGAACCGCTTCAGCGTGGCCTCATAGCCCTCAATCTGGGCGACGACGATATCGCCGTCGGTTGCGTCGGGGGATTCGCGGATCACCACCACGTCGCCGTCGTTGATGCCCGCGTCGATCATCGAGTCGCCCTTGACCTCCAGCGCGTAGTGCCGTCCCTGACCGCGCAACATCTGCCCCGGCACGGACACGCCGGGGGCGGGATCATTGATCGCCTCGATCGGGCGACCGGCGGCGATGCTGCCGACCAGCGGCAATTCCGTCAGGTTTGCCGCGCCAAGGTTGAATGCACCCGAGGGGCGGGAGTCTGCCCGATCCCCTTCGATCACTGTGGGTGTAAACCCGACCGGATGACCCCCCAGGCTTTCAGGCAGCTTTACGATTTCGATGGCGCGCGCCCGGTGGGCCAGACGGCGGATAAAGCCGCGTTCTTCAAGCGCCGTGATCAGCCGGTGAATGCCGGACTTGGACCGCAGATCAAGCGCGTCCTTCATTTCATCGAAACTAGGAGGCACCCCGTCACGGGTCATCCGCTTGTTGATAAAGTCCAGAAGATCGAGTTGTTTCTTCGTCAGCATGGCGCAACCCCGTGTTTGTTACCTTTTGTTCTACGGGTGTTCTTGTTTTGTGTCAACAATTGGGTGAAAAACGCCGCTATTTTGTAGCGCCTTGGCGTCAAATCGCTGTTTGCAATGCTGGCGCTGCGCACGTTCGCGGTGCTTCAAACGCTGGCATTGCCCGCGGCGGTCACAGCGGCAGATATGAGACGATCTCTCCGACTGCACGCGCGCCGTCGCCCATAGGGCGGATCAGCAGCGCATTCGCACGGCCCAGCACGCTCAACAGGCTGGAGTCCTGACGGTCGAGGGCGGCGATGCCCGCCTCTGAAACAATCGCACGCATGTAGTGTTCGCGTGGTCCGTTCGGCGTCAGCGGCGCGGCCAGTTCAGCGCGGTGGTGCGGAGCAGGTGTCGCACCAAGGCCCAACATGGCGCGGATCACCGGGGCCACAAAGACATGGCCACAGACCATCGCGGACACCGGATTGCCGGGCAGGCCGATCATCATGGCATCGTTCAGACGCCCCGACATCAGCGGTTTGCCCGGACGCATGGCGACCTTGTGAAAGGCGCGTTCCATGCCCAGTTCGGCTGCCACCTGCGCCACAAGATCATGATCGCCGACGGAGGCGCCGCCGATGGTGATCACAAGATCCGCATCTTCGACCAGCGAAAAACCGTGGATGAGAGAGGCATTCGTATCGCGCGCAATCGGCAGGATGCGCGCCTCTGCCCCAAGGTCGCGCAACAGCGCGTGTAGCCCAAAGGTATTTGAGGCAATGATCTGATCGGGGCCGGGCGTGTCGCCGGGCATGACCAGTTCATTGCCGGTGGAAATCAACGCTACCCTCGGTTTGCGGGCGACGGGCACCTCGGCAATGTTCATCGCCGCCAACAGCGCCACGTCCTGCGGGGAGAGGCGTTTGGGGGCATCGACCGTCTGGCCGATGCGGAAATCGGTGCCGGCGGGGCGGATGTAGGGGTTTTTGTCCAGATCGGTGTTCAGGGTGATGGTGTCGCCGTCGCGGGTGACATCTTCCTGAATGATGATGCGGGCCGCGCCCTGCGGCACCGGCGCGCCGGTAAAAATGCGCACTGCCTGACCCGTGCCAACGGAGCCGTCAAAACGCTTGCCCGCCGCACTTTCCCCAATCACGGTGAACCGTTGCCCCGGCGCGGCCTCAGTCACGGCGTAGCCATCCATCGCAGAGGCGGCAAAGGGAGGCTGATCTCGCCGCGCGGTGACGGGACGCGCCAACACGCGGCCCGCAGCCTGAACCAGCGGTACGGTTTCCACAGGCAGCGGTGTGGCAAGGGCAAAGAGGTGGTCTAGGGCCTGGGTGACGGTGATCATGTCGCCTCAAAACGTCCGGATTTGCCGCCGTCTTTCAGTAGCACGCGGATGCCGCCAATCTCCATCGCCTTGTCCACGGCCTTGACCATGTCATAGACGGTCAGCGCGGCGGTCGAGACGGCGGTCAGTGCTTCCATCTCGACCCCGGTTTGGCCGGAAGTCTTGACCGTTGCAGTGATGCGCAGGCCGGGCAGGTCGGGATCTGGCGTCAGGTCTACGGTGACTTTTGTGATGGGCAGCGGGTGGCAGAGCGGGATCAGCTCGGGCGTCTTTTTCGCACCCATAATCCCGGCAAGGCGTGCCACGCCGATCACGTCACCCTTTTTGGCGCGGCCCTCGGTGATCAGGGCAAAGGTCTCAGGCGCCATTTTCACTTGACCCTCGGCGGTGGCGATGCGGTCGGTCACCGGCTTGTCTGAGACATCGACCATATGCGCGTTGCCCTGCGCATCGAAATGGGTCAGCCCGCTCATGCTGGCACCGGGTTGGCCAGCAGGGTACGGGTTGCCTCGGCCACATCGGTCTGTCGCATCAGGCTTTCACCAATCAAAAAGGCGCGGGCGCCGTGGGCGGCCATGTCAGCCAGATCGGCGGGTGTGTTCAGACCGGACTCGGAGATCAGATAGCGATCTTCGGGGATGCGTTTCGACAGATCGCGCGTGGTGTCCAGCGTGGTCTCAAAGGTCTTGAGGTTGCGGTTGTTCACGCCGATCAGAGGGCTGTTCAGCGTCAGCGCGCGATCCAGTTCGGCCCCGTCATGCACCTCTATCAGCGCATCCATACCCCAGCTTTGCGCGGCGGCCTCCAGTTCTGCGGCCTGCGCATCCGACACTGAGGCCATGATGATCAGGATGCAGTCCGCGCCAAGGGCGCGCGCCTCGGCCACCTGATAGGTGTCGTACATGAAATCCTTGCGCAGGGCGGGCAGGGCACAGGCCGCGCGGGCGGCGGTCAGGAACGGTTTCGCGCCCTGAAAAGACGGCGTATCGGTCAGCACTGACAGGCAGGTGGCCCCACCGGCCTCATAAGCGCGGGCCAGTGTCGCGGGATCGAAATCGGCGCGGATCAGCCCCTTGGACGGAGAGGCCTTCTTGATCTCGGCGATCAGGCCATAGCCCTTTTCCGATGCCGCCATCAGCGCCCCGGCAAAGGGTCGTACGGGCGGCGCGGCGCGGGCTGCGTCCTCAACCTCTGACAGGGGTTTGGCGGCTTTGTCGGCGGCCACTTCGTCCAGCTTGTAGGCTTTGATTTTGTCGAGGATGGTTGTGGTCATGGGGCAGGTCTTTCTGGCGTCGTCCAGTTGATCGGCGTCTGGCCACCGTCTTTAAGCCAGTCGTTGATGCGCGAAAAGGGCCGCGAGCCGAAAAAGCCGCGCCGGGCTGACAGCGGCGACGGATGCGGACTGGTCAGGATCAGGTGGTCCGGTCCCGCGATGTGTTTGGCAAAGCCCTGCGCATGCGCCCCCCAAAGCAGGAAGGCGCGCGGTTGGTTCGACAGCGCGGCCAGCACCTGTTCGGTCAGACTGGACCAGCCGAGTTTGGCGTGCGCCCCCGCCTTGCCCGCCTCCACCGTCAGCGCGGTGTTGAGCAGCAGCACGCCCTGTTCGGCCCAGAACCGAAGGTCGCCGTTGGGCGGTATGGCCCCCAGATCCTCCTGCATTTCCTTGTAGATATTGGTCAGGGAGCGGGGCAGGGGACGCACGTCTGGTTCTACCGAAAAGGCCAGTCCATGCGCATGGCCCGGCGTCGGATAAGGATCCTGTCCAAGGATCACCACGCGGGTGGCCTGCGGTGGACAGGCCTCCAGCGCGGCAAAGATCTGCGGGGCAGGCGGCAGCACCGGCGCGTCGCTTTGGGCAAGATGCGCCGCGATGCGGGGCAGCTCCTGCGCGAAGAACAGCAGGTGCTGCCAGTTTTTGGGCGGTGTCGGGGGCGTGACGCTCACGCCGCCTGTGTCGCCTTGGCCAGCGCCTGCACCTTGGCCAGCGCCGCGCCGCTGTCGATGCTTTCAACCGCCCGTTCCACACCGTCGCGCAAGTCTGTGGCCTGACCTGCGATCACCAGCGCTGCGGCCGCATTCAACAGTACCGCATCGCGATAGGCCGAATGCGCCCCGTCCAGCAGCGCGCGCATGGCCTTGGCGTTCTCCTCGGGTGAGCCACCGATGATGTCCTCAAACGGATGCACGGGCAGACCTGCGTCCTCGGGGTGCAGTTCCGCCTCGTGGATGCTGCCATCCTCTTCCAGCGCGGCGATCCAGCTAACGCCGGTGATGGTCAACTCATCGGTGCCGTCAGAGCCGTGGACCAGCCATGCCCGTTCCGACCCCAGCTTGCCCAGAATCTCTGCCATCGGGCGGATGAGTTCGCGGGTAAACGCGCCGGTCAACTGGCGTTTGACGCCCGCCGGGTTGGTGAGCGGCCCGAGGATGTTAAAGATCGTGCGGGTGCCCAATTCGGCCCGGACCGGACCGACATGGGCCATGGCGGGGTGGTGCATGGGGGCCATCATGAAACAGATGCCGACCTCGGCCAGCGCCTTTTCCACCTTGTCGGCAGAAAGCATGACCTCAATCCCCATCTGACCCAGCGCATCCGCAGCACCGGATTTCGACGACAGGTTGCGGTTGCCATGCTTGGCCACGGTCACGCCCGCACCGGCCACCACAAAGGCCGTGGCGGTCGAGATGTTCAGCGTGCCCTTGCCGTCGCCGCCGGTGCCGACGATGTCCATCGCGCCGGCAGGGGCCGCGACCTTGTTGCATTTGGCGCGCATGACGGCAGCGGCGGCGGCGTATTCATCCACCGTCTCGCCGCGCGTGCGCAGGGCCATCAGCAGACCGCCGATCTGGGCCGGGGTGGCCTGACCAGCAAACAGGATGCCAAAGGCTTTTTCCGCCTCGGCGCGGGTCAGTGGGCGGTCGGCGCTGGTGCCGATCAGGGGGCGCAGGTCATCGCTCATGCCGGCACCTTCAGGACGTCGAGAAAGTTCTGCAACATGGCATGCCCATGTTCGGAGGCGATGGATTCCGGATGGAATTGCACGCCGTGGATCGGCAGGTCGCGGTGCATCAGGCCCATGATGGTGCCGTCCTCCAGCTCTGCCGTGACTTTTAATGTCTCGGGCAGGTCTGAACGGCGCACCACGAGGCTGTGATAGCGGGTTGCCTTGATCGGTGAGGGCAAGCCTTTGAACACGCTTTCCCCGTGGTGGTGCATTGAGCCCATCTTGCCGTGCACGATCTCATCATGGCGCACAACAGTCCCGCCAAAGGTTTGACCGATGGTCTGATGGCCAAGGCACACGCCCAACAGCGGCGTGCCCGTCTCTGCGGCGGCCTCTGTCAGCGCAAGGCAGATGCCCGACTGGTCCGGCGTGCCGGGGCCGGGGGACAGGACGATACCCGCCGGGTTCAGCGCCATTGCCTCTTGCACATTTAACGCGTCGTTGCGCCAGACCTGTACATCAGCCCCCTGTTCGCCCAGATAATGGACGAGATTATAGGTGAAACTGTCGTAGTTATCGATCAGGAGCAGCATGGCCGGGCCTTCGTCAGCTGGGTCTGGTTTCAGGGGTATTGCGCGGGGACGCGAACGGGGGCTAGCGGCCCATGGCCACGTCGCGGTATACATGCACAGGCCGTAATGGTGGCGTCAAGCCCGGCAAGGGTGCAAGACTACAGGACAAAGGCACCGGAACAGGTGCTTGAGAAGTCGGAGAGAGCAGCATGGCACGCGGAATTCTGTCTGGGGCAATTTGGGGTGTGGTGTTCTCTGGGGCGGGTCTGGCGGCGATTTCGCTGAACACGCCACTGCCAGAGCAGGGCGCACTGGTGCCGCCGCCTGTGAGCAATGTGGACAGCAGCCTTTTGGCGGATGGACCAGATCCGCAGCCTGAAATTGCCGCGCCGGAACCTGTGACGCCAGAACCCGAAGTACCAGAGCCAGAACCAGAACCAGAGCCAGAGCCAGAGACTCCCGACCCGTCAAAGCCGCGCGTGGTGGAAACGCCCGAGAGTGATCCGGCGGCCAAGCCCGACCTGTCCAAACCCGGTGTTCGGCCGCAACCGGAAACCGGGGTGGACCGTCCGCTGGTGCCCGCAGGCACGGCGCCCGCGCCTGCCGACCCGGTGATTGCCGGGGCCGATACCGCGCCGCCGGTGCCGCCGCAGGTGGGCCTTGCGCCCGACGCGCCCGAAAGTGCCGCACCCGATGTGTCGGATGCGCCGCGGCTGGCAGGACAGGACAGGCCGGTTCTGCCCCCCGTGCAGGGAGCAGCCCCCGGCGCGCCGCGTCCCGAGGCGCAGCCGGTCATCGTCACCGGCCCGGCACAGCCCCCAGCCCCGGTGGTGCCGGATGTTGATCGTGCTCTGATCCCCGAAAGTGTTGATCCTGCCCCCATGCCGGACTCGCCCGATATCCCCTTTGCTCGCGAACCTGACCCGGTCGCGCCCACGCCTGAACCGGCCCCTGAACCGGTCGCCCCCGCGCCAGAGCCAGAGGTTGCAACCCCGGCGCCAGCACCGGCTCCCGGCGGCCCGGTCATCGGCAAACCCGCAACGTCCCTGTTTGATCGCACGCC
Organism: Antarctobacter heliothermus; assembly: GCF_002237555.1. NCBI lineage: Bacteria > Pseudomonadati > Pseudomonadota > Alphaproteobacteria > Rhodobacterales > Roseobacteraceae > Antarctobacter > Antarctobacter heliothermus. The sequence goes on from NZ_CP022540.1 coordinate 2,850,016, forward strand.
GGATGTCGCTCCCGTCGTCGACCCGGAAGCCGATCCGGATCAGGCGCTGACAGCCCCCTCTGGTGCGCTGGCGGTTCTGTCCGAAGACAGCCCCTTGGTACGGTTCTCGGCCGCGGTGACCGTGCCCGACGGCGTGCCGCGCATGGCGGTGGTGCTGGTGGATGACGGCAGCGGGCCGTTGGGGCCGTCGGGTCTTAAGGCGTTCCCCTTTCCCGTCAGCTTTGCCATCTCGCCCGGCCATCCCGATGCGGTGGCAGCGGCACAAGGGTATCGCGATCTTGGGTTCGAGGTGCTGGTGCTGGGCGACATGCCCGAAGGGGCACAGGCCGCCGACGTCGAGGTGACGATGGAGGGGCTGATCCGCGCCATCCCCGAAGCGGTTGCCGTCCTGGAAGATCCTGACGGCAGCCTTCAGGACAGCCGCGAAGTGTCGTCGCAGGTGGCGGCCTTTCTAAGGGACAGCGGTCACGGTCTGATCGCGCAACCCAAGGGGTTGAACACGGCGCAGAAACTGGCGCTCAAGGACGGTGTGCCCTCTGTCACCCTGTTCCGGGACTTTGACGGTGAAGGGCAGGATACCACTATGATCCGCCGCACACTGGATCAGGCCGCGTTTCGGGCGCGGCAAGAGGACGGTGTGGTGATGATGGGGCGTCTGCGCGCTGATACGATCTCGGCGCTTGTGCTTTGGGGATTGCAGGACCGCAGCGACACGATTGCGTTAGTGCCGGTGTCCGTAGTGTTGGCCGAAACGCTCATCGACTAGCGTCAACGCGGTTGCAAACCCTTTAGAGGCTTTGCAGAGCCCCTGTTCCCGGTGCGCCCTGATGCGCCCAGCCTTCCAGCACGCGCGCCAGATCGCCATAGCCGGTAAACCGCCGTTCAAACGCCAGTCCCAGTCGCGCGGCCTGTGCTTCGGCCCGTGCTGTCAGATCCGGGTCATCGGTTTGCGCCAGATAGACCAGCTTTTCATAGTTGCCGAAATACATTTCAAGCAGTTGCGGATGGCGGTCGAGGCCAAGGGGCCGCCACACAAACGCGTCAAACTGACGGCTGAGAAAGTCGGTCAGATAGAATGACGTGACCTCACCGCGCGATTCGAACTCGGCCAGCCCGTCGAAGAACGCGTAGCAATGCGGCCCCGGCACCATCTCAATGCCCATTTCGTCACAGGCGGCCTGCAACAGCCCGCCGGTGCCGCAGTCGGCATAGACGACGCAGATCCGCGCGTAGTCGGCACGATGCGTATCGACCGCCGCGCGCACGGCATCGGTAATCTTTTCCGGGTGATTGTGCAGGATCGCGGGCAGACAGGCGAGATCCATGTGATCCCAACCGTTTAGGCGCACAAGGGCCAGAATCTCACGCGCCAGGGCACCGCAGGCCAGCAACAGCACGCGTCCCTGACCGGCAGGGCGCAGGCCCTGTGCGGTCAAATCGGCACCGGAGAGGTGTTCAGGTTCGGGTATCGTCATGCGGCACATGTGCCATCGCCCAACGGGCCAAGAGGGCGACCGCGAGCAGTACGGGAATGACTGTCAGAACCCCGAAGAAAGACATGGCCCAGACCGTTACAGCCGCCGCTAGAAAAACGGCACACACGAGCAGGGCAAAGGACGTCACGGGCATCGGGGTCTCCTTCCGTACCTTTTAATATGGGCCAAAGGTGGAAAAAGAAAAAGCCCTTTTGCATCATCGTGATCGAGCGCTTATCTCGTTCTGACGCAAGGTCAGGCGGAATTCCGCGCCTGTTCCGGGGCCAGCCGCACAGCGGTGCCATAGGCGACTATCTCTGACGCGCCTCTGGCAATCGTCGAGGTTTGGACCCGCATACAGACAATTGCATCGGCCCCAAGGGCCTGCGCCTCTGCCATCATCCGGTCCAGCGCCTGTTCACGCGCCCCCGCCATCAGCGAGGAATAGCCCGACAACTCGCCGCCAACGAGGGATTTCAGCGCCGCGACAATATCGGTGCCAACATGTTTGGCGCGCACAGTCGCGCCGCGCACAAGACCAAGGGATTCGGTCACGGGTCGGCCAGCAACGGTTTCGGTGGTCACGATCAGCATCAGTGGTTCATCCCGTCATAATGGTCTTCTTCGGCATTGCCGACGCGTTCGGCGATGACACGGTACAGGATATACCCCACCAGTGCGGCGGGCAGTAGGGCAAGCGCGGCAAATGGCACCTGAAACGCCGCCAGCAGCATCGCGGTCAGCCAAAAGGTCGCAACCATGCCCGCAATCACGCAGACCAAAATCAGCACAAGAGTTTCGAGTTTCATGGGATTGTCCCCCCGGTGACCAGATTAGCCCCGGGGAATGCCAAAGGAAAGCGGCGGAGGGGCAGGGGGCTTTAGCCCGCCGCCATCTGGTTGTGCTTGCGCGCGATGAACTTCTTGGCTGTTTCCACGGCAACGGCCGCGTCGCGGCAATAGGCGTCCGCACCGATGGCCTTGCCGAATTCCTCATTCAGCGGCGCGCCACCCACCAGCACGATGTAATCGTCGCGGATGCCCTGTTCCTTCATCGTGTCGATGACGACCTTCATGTAAGGCATGGTGGTGGTCAGCAGTGCCGACATGCCAAGGATGTCCGGCTTATGCTCTGCCATCGCGCCAAGATAGGCGTCGACAGCGTTGTTGATGCCGAGATCGACAACCTCAAAACCCGCGCCCTCCATCATCATGGCCACAAGGTTCTTGCCAATATCGTGGATGTCGCCCTTTACGGTGCCGATCACCATTGACCCCATGCGCGGCGCGCCGGTTTCGGCCAGCAGCGGCTTGAGGATGGACATGCCGCCCTTCATCGCGTTGGCGGCCAGCAGCACCTCGGGGACAAAGAGAATACCGTCGCGGAAATCATTGCCGACGATGGTCATGCCCCCGACAAGCGCCTCTGTCAGGACGCGGTAGGGTGCCCAGCCGCGCTCCAGCAGGATGTTGACCGCTTCCATGATCTCTTCTCTGAGACCATCGTAGAGGTCGTCGAACATCTGTTGGACCAGTTCCTCATCGTCCAGTTCAGAAAGGATGATGTCGTCTTCTTCGTCGGACATGACGTGATTCCCTTGCTTTGACATGTCGGAACATGCCGTCGTTTCAACGACTATTCGTCGTTTTTGTTGAGATTCAATTGGTGGATTGCGACATTGAACGCAGCAGGACCGACCTTGCGTGCCCGACGGCGACTTAACTTGCGGATGTTCTTGGTACGTTCTATGTTTCGGGCATGTCCTTGCCCAACCGCCCTGTCGACCCCGCCTTGGCCCGTGGCCGGGCCGCACTCAGCCGTGAGTGTGGCCGCTATGAACGCTTGCGGCGGGAGGATGTTCACGACGGGTGGGACATGCCTGAAGAAGGCACAGTGTTCCGCACCGAGGTCAGCGATGAGGTGCCGCGCTCTGTCATCAGCTACGTCCGCTCGCCGGATCTGCCCTTTGACCGATCGCTCAATCCGTATCGCGGGTGTGAGCACGGGTGCATCTATTGTTTCGCCCGCCCGACACATGCCTGGCTGGGCCTGTCGCCGGGTCTGGATTTTGAGACACGGCTGGTGGCACGGCCCACAGCGCCGCAGGTCTTGGCGCGGGAACTGCGGGCGAGGAAATACAGCGTCGCGCCGCTGGCCATCGGCACCAACACCGATCCCTACCAGCCGATCGAACGGGATCGTGGCATCATGCGCGCCTGTCTGGAGGTGCTGCGCGATTTCCGCCACCCGGTTGCCATCGTGACCAAGGGCGCGCTGATCGAACGCGATATTGATATTCTGTCCGATATGGCGGCTCAGGGCCTTGCGCGCGTCGGGATTTCCGTCACCACGTTGGATGAGGCTCTGTCGCGCCGCATGGAACCGCGCGCGCCGGGGCCAAAGCGCCGTTTGCAGGTGATCCGCAGGCTGGTTGATGCCGGGGTGCCGGTGCGCATCATGGCCTCGCCCATGGTGCCGGCACTGACCGACCCGGAACTGGAGACGATCCTGACAGCGGGCGCCGAGGCCGGGGCGACCTCTGCCAGCTGGATCATGCTGCGCCTTCCGCTGGAGGTGGCGGAGCTGTGGCAGAACTGGCTGGAGACGCATTACCCGGACCGCGCGGCACGCATCATGAACCACCTGCGCGACATGCACGGCGGAGAGGTCTATTCCTCCAAGTGGTTCGCGCGGATGCGCGGCGAGGGGCCGTATGCCGATCTGCTGGCGGCCCGGTTCAAACGTGCCGCGCGGCGTCTGGGGCTGGACCGCGATCAGCCGCCCCTGCGCCGTGACCTGTTCTGCCCGCCGCCGCAAAAAGGCGACCAGCTCGACCTGTTCTAGGCCGGGATCTGGGTGGTGCCATTCGATTTGCGAGGTCAGGGTCATATGGGGCCGTTTTGTGGGTTCCAAAGTCAGCGTGTCAGGTCCGGCGCGATCACCGCGCCGGTTCTTTCAGGAAATTGGCGTGCGCTTGTCCCCCCGCATCTCACGCGGGGAGGCGCGTCACGAGGTCCGCCGACGCTTGTTCTTGCGCTCGCGGGTGGGGCCTTCGCCGTCGGTGCCGTCGCTCTCGGAGGAAAACCCGCCAAGCGTTTCGGTGATCTGTTCCAGCGTCGGGCGCGGTCCCGGCTCATGGGTTTCCAGAGCCGCGCGCATCGCGCTGAGGTGATTGGGCATGGTGCCACAGCAGCCGCCGATGATCCGCGCGCCAGAGTTGCGCGCCATCAGCGCGTATTCAGCCATCAGTGCGGGCGTGCCGTCATAGTGGATGTGCCCCTCGTGGTATTTCGGGATGCCGGCGTTGCCCTTGGCGATGATCGGCCGTTCAGTGCCTTGCGCGACAAAACCCAAGACCGTCCGCAACAGGTCTGATGCGCCGACGCCGCAGTTCGCGCCAAACCCGATTGGTGGGTTTGGCAACTCCTCGACCATCTTGACCATTCCGGCCGACGTCATGCCCATCATGGTGCGCCCGGCGGTGTCGAAACTCATGGTGCCGCACCACGGCATTCCGGCGTTGGCAAAGGCTTCGGCGGCGGCCATGTATTCTTCGGGGGCTGAAATCGTTTCGACCCAAAGGACATCCGCGCCACCGTCTTTCAGGCCGTTGGCGGTTTCTTCGAACATTTCGACCGCGCGTTCATGGCTAAGCGATCCTGCCGCGCCCATGATTTCACCCGTGGGACCGACAGACCCGGCCACGATCACCTCACGCCCCGAGGCGTCGGCAATTTCACGGCCCAGTTCGGCGGCCAGCTTGGACAGCTCATAGGCGCGGTGCCCGGCGTCGTGCAATTTCAGGCGTGAGGCATTGGCCCCAAAGGAGTTGGTCAGGAACAGGTCCGACCCCGCGTCGACCGCGCCGCGATACAGCGCGCGGATCTTGTCCGGTTCGTCTTCGTTCCAGAATTCCGGTGCATCCCCGGATTGCAGGCCCATGTTGAACAGATTGGTGCCTGTGGCCCCGTCCGCCAACAGCCAGTCGCGCTGGGATAGGGCTCGGGTGAGTGCGTCGGTCATGTCTGTGGCCTTTCCGGAGGTCGTTGCCCGCGTGTTTCACAAGCGGAAGAAGAGAGCAAATTCATAATGATCATGATTGTCATGAGGGGAGTCGCAAGTGCATTCCTGTGGCGCGCGCATTGGGTCAAGTCAAAAACGCCGTCGGCAGCCTGTCATTTAAGCCAAACACAGTCGCCAAAGACCAGATCGCGGCACGCGGAATATTGACGGCCCATGACGCGGTTTCGCGCAAGATGACACCGGCCTTCGATCCGGGGTCGCGGCCCGGTCTCTGGCTAGCGCAGACATCACCGGGCCGCCCGCCCCAGACAAACGACGCCGAAGCGCGCCATGCGTGATAGGGTTCAGTGACCAGCAACAGGCGTGCGTCCTGTGGCAGGTCAGGCCGGGAGAACAGCACGTTCTGCAAGGTCGACAAAGAGCGCGTCTCTAACGTCATCGCAGTGTCCGGGATGCCCTTGGCGCGGGCAATCTCAGCCATGCCAATTGCGCTGCTCTTGTGGGTGCGCGGATCACCACCGCCGGTAAGGTGCAGTTGTGGGACGATACCTTGGGTGTAGAGGAACACGCCGGTATGTATCCGACCTGTCTCATGTTCCAGAACATGGGCTTCGCCCTCTCTGCCGCCGCCCAGAATGACGCCAATGTCATAGGTTTGAGCGACGACCCAACAGTCCCGCGTCAGCAGACTGGACCCAATCACCAAGGCCAGACAAAACGCCGTGTAATAGCCAAGTGCCCGAAGACCCCAGAACAGGCCGCGCCTTATTCCCATTCAATCGTGCCGGGGGGTTTGGAGGTCACGTCATAGGTGACGCGGTTGATGCCCTTGACCTCGTTGATGATGCGGGTCGCAGTTTCACCGAGGAATTCATGGCTGAACGGGTAGTAGTCCGCTGTCATGCCGTCGACCGATGTCACCGCGCGCAGGGCGCAGGCAAAGTCATAGGTGCGACCGTCGCCCATCACACCCACGGTGCGCACCGGCAGGATGGCCACAAAGGCCTGCCAAATGTCGTCATACAGCCCGTGTTTGCGGATCTGGTCGATATAGACCGCATCTGCCTTGCGCAGGATCTCCAGCTTTTCGCGGGTGATCTCTCCGGGGCAGCGGATCGCAAGACCCGGTCCGGGGAAGGGGTGACGGCCGATGAAACTGGCAGGCAAGCCCAACTCATGCCCCAGCGCGCGCACCTCATCCTTGAACAACTCGCGCAGCGGTTCGACCAGTGTCAGCCCCATCTTTTCCGGCAAGCCGCCGACGTTGTGGTGCGATTTGATCGTCACCGAAGGCCCACCGCTAAACGACACCGACTCGATCACATCCGGGTACAATGTCCCTTGAGCAAGGAAACGCGCGCCCTCAATCCCGTCGGCGTATTTCTGGAACACGTCAATAAACAGCTTGCCGATGATCTTGCGCTTGGTCTCGGGGTCGGACACGCCATCCAATTCGCCGAGGAACAGTTCCTGTTCCTCGGCGTGGATAACATGCAGGTTCATGTGGTCGCGGAACATACCCACGACTTCTTCTGCCTCGTTCAGGCGCAGCAACCCGTGATCGACAAAGACGCAGGTCAGTTGATCGCCAACGGCCTCATGAATCAGTGCGGCGGCGACCGAGGAATCGACCCCGCCGGAGAGTGCGCAGATGACTTTCGCATCGCCCACCTGTTCGCGGATCTTTTGCACCGCTTCTTCGCGGTAGGCGTTCATGGTCCAGTCGCCCTTGAAGCCTGCGGCACGCACAAAGTTCTCATATAGCGTGGCACCGTTGGGGGTGTGATGCACCTCCGGGTGGAACTGTACTGCGTAGAACTGACGCGCGGGATCGCCCGTGATGGCAAAGGGCGCACCCGGCGAGGTGCCGAACACCTCAAACCCCGGTGCGATTTCCGAGACGTGGTCGCCGTGGCTCATCCAGACCTGCTCGCGCCCGGTGCCGTCCATGAACCAGCCGGTCAGCATGTCCAGACGTTGATCGGCGGGCTGCACATAGGCGCGTCCAAACTCGGACGTGCCCTCACCGGCGACAACCTTGCCGCCCAAATCCTGCATCATGACCTGCTGGCCATAGCAGATGCCCAGAATCGGTACGCCCAGATCATAGACGGTGCGCGGCGGGCGCGGACTGCCCTCTCGCGTTACCGAATCGGGCCCGCCCGAGAAGATCACCGCCTTCGGAGCGAAATCGCTCAGAAAATCGTCGGTGACGTTCTGGTAAGGGTGGATTTCACAATAGACATTCAGCTCACGCAGGCGGCGCGCAATCAGCTGCGTTACCTGGCTGCCAAAGTCGATGATAAGGAGGCGGTCATGCTGGATCTCGGTCATGCCTTCCATTAGGCAGGACAGCCGCAAAGTTCAATGTGGCCCGTGCTCACGCGGACAGAAAGGCGTCCGTGCGGTCCATCGTGGCAGCCCATGCCGGTTCCTGCGGCAGTAACATGTGGCTGCGGCTGTCCAGACGGACAAATTGCGCCCCCGGCAAATGCGCCGCCAGTTTTTGCCCTTGGCTCAACGGATGGATGGCGTCGCCTGTCGCGTGAAAAATCAGTGCAGGGATTCGGACCTCTGCCAGATCGTGACGGACGTCAAAGCGGTCAATCACTTTGCGCAGGGCGACGGCGCAGTCCGGGCTGGCGGTTGATAGCTGCATTTCCACCAGTTCGGCGCGCTGTTCCGGGGTCGCGTCGGGGGCAAACAGCGTGGCGAATGCCTGCATAAAAGGACTTTCCGCCTTTCCCCAACCGGCGCGGATCATCGCCAGCATGGTTTCCTCATCCAGATCCTCTGCGTTGGCCGCCCGGTGGACCCGGCCCTCGACATATCCCCCAACAACCACCAGCCGCCGCACACGGTCCGGCCAGCGGGCGGCAAAGCGGATGGCGACCGGGGCGGCCTGCGAGGCGGCAAACAGATCGAACTGGTCCAGCCCGGCGGCATTGGCGACGGCGGCCAGATCCTCTGCAAAGACGTCGATCCCGGTCAGGGCTGCGTCGCGTTCCGACAGGCCGGTGCCGCGCAGATCGTAGCGGATCAACCGCCGGCCCAGACCAAGACGCGCAATCAGCGGGCCCCAGATTGCGCTGTGAGAATCCATCTCCAGATGGGACAGCCAATGGCCGATCCGCACCAAGGGCGGGCCGGTGCCTTGGGCTGTCCATGCAATCGCCGTGCCGTCCAACGACAGCGCATAGGACACCTCAGCAGGCGGCAGTAGCGGGGCAGGGGGCGTGTCTCCTTTCAGTTGTGCAACAAAGGCAAAGCCGCGCCGGGGGATCGTGCGTAATACGGACTGTTCCTTACCAGTATCGCCCAAAGCGGCGCGTGCGGCGCTGATCCGCGCACTGATTGTCGCGTCCGAGACGGCGAGACCCTTCCACACCACCTCGACCAGCTTGTCCTTGGACACGACCGTGCCACCGGATTGCGCCATGAAGGCGATCAGGTCAAAGACCTGCGGTTCCACATGCACCTCATTGCCACGGCGCACCAACGTCCGCCGGTCAAGGTCAACAGAGCATGAGGCAAATCGCAGGATCATGGTCTCAGTGTCGCGTGCGCGTGCCGTTTCGCAAAGCGGTTTCGCGATGAAACCCGCAAAGACAAGGGTTTCGCAAGACAATGACAAGACCGTCTTCAAGCGAGGCAAACACCAAGGTGGCATGGTGATCCCATCGAAACCCCAACCGGAGTGACCGACATGACCCGCGACACCCAGACCCTGCGCACCCGCCCAGATGGTTCTATCGATACCGCCTATTACATGGCGCGTGGCCGCCGGATGCGGTCCGAGGCGGCGCATGCGATGTTCCGGCCCGAACGGGAAACCCCGCGTCCGCGCCGTGGCCTTGCCCGGCTGTTCGGCGCGGTCCCTGTCTGACGGGGCATCCCCCTGTCAGATTCCCCCGCGTGCCGAAAAAGGCGCCTTTCTGCGGCGCGTGGGGGGCCTAGCCCATGGAATAGGATTTGACGCTGCCACGCTGGCGTCCCCGTTGCACATCTGCCCGCCACGACCAAAGCGCCATACTGGCGGCCGCACCGACATACAGCACACCGGCGACAACCAGCACCTCACCCGGCACCGGGCCGACATCGGCGCGTGACATGGCATCGTCCCAACTGACAACGGCCGTTGGATGCACCGCCAATTTGCCCGCAAAGGCCATCGACTGGATCAGCAGAATCCAAAGATAGTTCGACCGCAGTCGTCGCCCGACAGAGGTCATCATGCTGACGTGATAGGTGGGGGCAAGATAGTCCTGCGCCAATGTCTTTTGCCAGTTGTCCTCCAGATGCAGGTCGCCGTCGTCCAGCATCGGGGCGTAAAAGTGTTTCTCCATCCAGCGGCAGCGCGCTCGCCAGACGTTGAAGTAGCGATAGCGCCGCGCCTCCAGCATCAGGAACAGCAGAATCAGCACCCCCACCAGCACCAGCGGCAAAGGTGATGAATCCGGCGAGGCAAAGCTGATCGACAACGCCACGCCCAGCGTCACGACTGCCCAGTTTGTCGTGGTGTCCAGCCGGGTGCGCCAGATTGTGCTGCGGTACACCTCGCCCCGGTACAGATGCGCCACGGCGGTTATCTCGGACGAGCTGAGCGTCTTGCGCTCTGGCTCAAGCACAGGTTCGGGCGATGGTGTGGCGGGTGCGGCCTCTCCTCCCATGGGTCTGGCCTCCTTTCTTTTTTCCCACTCTGGCGCGAAGCGGCGCTCAGGTCAAAGACGGGGTGAAACCGGCTTGTCTTTCCGGGTGGCACGGGGTCCGATGCGCGCGACGGAACGGAAGGGATACATGTGATGCAGGTACTGACGGAATTCGGGCTGGGCACCTCGTTGCGCCGCGGCGATTACACAGAGGCAGCGGCGCGGGCGTTGCGCGATGCGTTGTGGAAATCCTCGATCAATGCGGCCGAATGGCTGGGCCGGGACAAGGCGGACATGCGGTTGAAGGTGCAGATTGGCGTGCAACAGCCCGACGCTGTGGATGCGGCGGAACTGTCCGGGGTGTTTCCCTATGGCGCAGCCGACATTGCCGTCGGCTTTGGCGGATTGGACGTCCCGCGCCCCGAAGGCAAAGGCCATCCGACGATCATGGCCCATGCGGCAATCACCGTCACCTTTCAGGAGGGCGCGGCATGACCCAACGAATGATTGTCCAGATGGGAATGGGGATCGGTGGCACGGTGGCGCTGGCCGCTGAACGCGCCGTGGCGGATGCGTTGGCGCGTGCGCAGATCCATGTGGATGTGCCATTTACCGTGCGCTTGACGCTGGGCGTACCCGAGGCCGCACAGATGGACCCCAGCGATCTGGCCCGTGCGTTTTCCACGCCGGATCTGGAGGTGCATGTGGTCGCGGGCGGAATGCAGGTGCCGCAGCCAGCGGGGGATGCGTTGATCGTGGTAGGCGCCGCGATAGAACGGTTTCCGTTGACCGAGCCTGTCACAGACTGACCGGCGGAGGGCGAATCCACGCGCGTTAGGCGTTGCCCAATGCGCAGATGGTGTCGTGCGACAGGAATATGTCGCTTTTCCCCGCCAAGCGCCGCAATCGCGCGAAAGCGGTTCGGGCGAAGCGAGTAGACACAGGCCATACCTAATCCGGGCGCTGTGCGCGCCCCTTCCGGTCGAGGACGACAGATGGCAGACGTGGCAGCGCGCAAACGGACCCGGGGCGGCGGCGGGGCCGCCCGCCGGGCAGAGCGTACTTCGGTTCAGGTGGAAACGGCGAAGTACATCGAACGCCGAATCCCGAACTTTGAGATTCTTGACGATGCCGCGCTTGCGATGATCGAGGATCACGCCGAGCAGGTGCTGGAGGAAATCGGCGTCAGCTTTGTCAACAACCCCGCTGCGTTGGACCGCTGGCGTGCCGCTGGCGCAAGTGTCGATGGCGACCGGGTGCGCCTGCCGCGCGGGCTTGCCCGCGAGTTAATCAAGACCGCACCGGCGCAGTTCACCCAGCACGCCCGCAATCCCGAACGCTCGGTCGAGATTGGTGGCAAGAATCTGGTGCTGGCACCAGTTTACGGCCCGCCCTTCGTACGTGATCTGGACGGCGGACGACGCTATGCCACGATCGAGGATTTCCGCAAGTTCGTGAAGCTTGGGCAGATGTCCAAATGGCTGCACCACTCGGGCGGCACGGTATGCGAGCCGACCGACGTGCCGGTGAACAAGCGTCATCTTGATATGCTGCTGGCGCATATGACCCTGTCGGACAAACCCTTTATGGGATCGGTGACAGAACCCAGCCGCGCGCAGGACAGCGTGGACATGTGCAAGATCCTGTTCGGCGAGGAGTTCGCGACCAACAACACGGTCATGACGTCCCTCATCAACATCAACTCACCGCTGACCTTTGATGACGTGATGATGGGCGCGCTGGAGGTGTATTCCGCCAATATGCAGGCCTGCATCGTCTCGCCGTTCATCGTGGGTGGCGCGATGGCGCCTGTCTCTGTCGCGGGGACATTGGTGCAGGTGCTGGCAGAGGTTCTGGCCGGTGTCGCCTATACGCAATTGGTGCGTCCCGGCGCGCCGGTGATCATGGGGGCCTTTGTGACCTCGATCGACATGAACTCTGGCGCGCCGACCTTTGGCACCCCCGAGGCATCGCAGATCACCTATGGCGCGGGACAACTGGCGCGACGCCTGAACCTGCCGTTCCGGTCGGCGGGCTCGTTCTGCGGGTCAAAGCTGCCCGACGCTCAGGCGGCTTATGAGACAGCCAATTCTCTGAACATGGGGCTGTTGTCTGGCGTGAACTTCATGCTGCACGCCTGTGGCTGGCTCGAAGGTGGGCTGGTGTCCTCGTTCGAGAAATTTGTAATGGATGCCGATCAACTGGGCACGCTGCACAAGATGGCCGAGGGCGTCACCGTCGATGAGGACACTTTGGCCATGGACGCCATCCGCGAGGTGGGGCCGGGTGGTCACTACCTTGGATGCGCCCATACGCAAGCCAACTTCAAGACAGCCTTCTGGCGTTCTGACCTGTTGGACTACAAACCCTATGAGACGTGGTCAGAAGAAGGCGCGCGCGACACCGTCGCGCTGGCCAGCGCCAGAGTGCAGAAACTCATCGACACCTATCAGCAACCGCCGCTTGATCCCGCGATTCACGCGGCGCTGAATGCCTATGTGGCCGAAAAGAAGGCCTCGATGCCCGACGCCTTTGCCTGAGACGTCGTGTGAGTCCGCGGGCAGGGGCGGCCTTAGTAGGCCGCCTCGCGCAGGATACGGGCCTCACCCATCATCGCGGTCAGCACCTCGACATGGCGGCTGACCGAATAGGCGGCGTCGTCCTTGTGGCGCTTTTCGTCCAGATCTGCCTCCATCTCCATCAGGCGCATCAGGGCGGCGCCGGGGCGGGGCAGGGTGCCGTAGCCGATCAGGCGATGCAGATGCGGGTTGCGCCGATACTCTTGTGCACCGATCCGGGCGGCACGGATCAGGATACGCGGGCGGCGTAAGTCGTTCAGCAAACCAAGAATATCTTTCATCTCATCGCTCCTCGCTTGTTGCAGCTATAGGGCGACTATGCACAGCTTCGGCGGGTGTTGCGCATGGGGCGGTCGCGGCGAACGCCCGCTTCAGATCTGCTTTAACATTCTCATAAATAGTCAATTTTGCGGTGTTTGTTAACTCAACGGTAACAAGCACACGCCTAGGTTGCGACTATAGCCATTGGGGACAAGTCTGTGGAAAACACCTTTGTAGCGGTCTGCTGCCATGCATGACGTTCGCTCTCTGACCCCGGCAGAAACTCTGCCGAACTGGGTGCCAGAGGCGGCGCGCGTCTATCTAGCGCATACTGAACAGGGGTGCTCGATCAGGGAACTCGCGCGGCAAGCTGGGTGCCACGCGTCGACCGTCCTGCGTCAAGTGCGCAGAATCGAGACCCGCAGGGATGATCCCCTCATAGATGCGGCTTTGTGCAACCTGGGGGCTGCCGGACCTGAATGTCCGGAGCAAAACACCAGAAAGGACACGGATCCGATGAACGCTGCCACCACCCCTATGCCGCCGGATGAGTCGACACTCGCCCGCGAGGCGAGGCGCGTGTTGCGCCGAATGTGCGAAAGCGGCGCGGTTTTGGCCGTGGCGGCCGAAATGGACAAGGCCGTCGTGGTGCGCGACACCGGCGATGGCGGCAACACCCGCACCGCCGTGATTGACGTCGCTGTCGCGCAGGCGATGGCGTTGAAGGACTGGATTGCCTGCGAGGCGCCCGGCCGGATCTCGCGCTATCGCATCACCTCGGCAGGGCGGGCCGCACTCAATCGTCTGGTGGCCGAACAGGAAAACAAGGTGCGCGGCTTTGCCGAGGCGCAGGCGGGATTTGACACCGGTCGCGCCGCTGAGGCCGCTCTGGATGAGGTCGAACGCGACCCGCGGGCTCGCAAGGGCCGCTACATGCTGGCCGAAAGCCCGCTGACCGCCCTTGGGCGGCGGCGGAGCAAGGATGGCGAGCCTTTCCTGTCGGATGTGCTGATCGCCGCAGGTGAACGGCTGCGCGAAGACTTCGAACTGGCGCAGATCGGGCCACGCACGACGCAAAACTGGGATCAGTTCCTGACGGCCGGTGTCTCGACCGCGTTGGCAGCGGCTGGCGACAGTGGGGCTGCGGCGGCGCAGGACCGGCTTCAGTCCGCCTTGCGCGATCTTGGCCCCGGTCTGGGCGATGTGGCGCTGCACTGCTGCTGCTACCTTGAGGGGTTGGAGACCACCGAACAGCGGCTGGGCTGGTCGGCGCGCTCTGGCAAAATCGTGCTGCGCATCGCGTTGCAACGCCTGCGTCGCCACTATGAGGAATGCGCCAAGGGCGGCGGTGACCTCATCCGCTGAGCGCGACGCTCTGCATTCACGACAAATCGATGCGGCATGCAGTGCATGGCCCCGGAGCGGCAACAGGCCACTCCGGGGCCAAAGTCTTTGAAACACCTAGGGTTGGTGCAGGGGGTCCACTCGTTACAATTGGGGATAGGCCGCAGATCCTGCGACCGGGTACACTGGAAAGACCCCCTGCATTCCGGTAATAAAGAATAAGCCGTCTGCACATGAGGGGAAAAATCCGTGCGCGATCTCAAAATGCCCGCCGAGCGTCACCCGGAAAAGGCGCATCGCCCCGACAATGCCCAGCCAAAGAAACCGGACTGGATCAGGGTCAAGGCCCCCGGTGGCGAAGGGTACGCCGCCACCAAACGCATCATGACCGAACACAACCTAGTGACCGTCTGCCAAGAAGCGGGCTGTCCCAACGTCGGCGAATGCTGGAGCCAGGGCCACGCCACCATGATGATCATGGGCGAGATCTGTACCCGCGGCTGTACCTTCTGCAACGTCGCCACCGGCCGTCCCGACACGCTGGACGTTTTTGAACCGGGGCGCGTCGCCGATGCAGTTCAGAAGCTGGGGCTGAACCACGTTGTGATCACCTCGGTCGACCGCGATGATCTGGACGACGGCGGGGCCGAGCATTTTGCCCAGACCATCCGCGCCGTGCGCCACCGCGCGCCCGGCACTACAATCGAAATCCTGACGCCTGATTTCCTGAAATGCGGCCCCGAGGCCCTGGAAATTGTGGTCGCCGCCAAGCCGGATGTCTTCAACCACAATCTAGAAACTGTGCCCGGCCTCTACCCAGAGGTGCGCCCCGGCGCGCGTTATTTCCATTCGCTGCGGCTGTTGCAACGGGTCAAAGAGATCGACCCCTCGATCTTTACCAAGTCGGGAATCATGGTGGGCCTTGGCGAGGATCGCCAGTCGGTGACGCAGGTCATGGATGACATGCGCGCGGCGGACATCGATTTCCTGACCATCGGCCAGTATCTGCAACCAACGTCGAAACACCACCGGGTTGACCGTTTTGTCACCCCCGAAGAATTTGCCGCCTATGAAAAATCGGCGTTCGGCAAGGGGTTCCTTATGGTCTCGGCCACGCCGTTGACCCGCTCGTCCTACCACGCAGGGGATGATTTTGCCCGCCTGCGGGATGCGCGTCAGGCCAAACTCGCGCGCAACTGATACCGCCGACGCGATCCACCATCGAAAAAAACGCCCGGACAGTGTCCGGGCGTTTTTTTGTATTCATTTGTATTCAAGAGACTCAAACAGGATAGGGAGCTTTGGGCCGTCACCGGCCCAAAGCGTGGGAGTCAGTCCCCAAGCGGCGGTAGTGCCTTGATGTAGGCCGCAACCGCATTGCGGTCCTCGGCGGACAAATGGGCAAAATTCTCTACCACCTCGGCCATATGGCCACCCACCGCGTCAAACGTGGGGGTAAAGCCGGACTCGAGATAATAGGCCACATCCTCTGCTGACCAGTCCAGTTTGTCCGGGGTCAATGGCGGAATGGTGCCACTGCCGGATGGGTTGGGCGCGCCGCCCATCCACCGGCTCTTGTCCAGCGCGCCGACCGGGTTGCGCGGCGTATGGCATTCCGCGCAATGGGCCAGTGATTCGACCAGATAACGGCCGCGTTCGTTGCCGTCCGCCTCCATCACATAGTCGTCGGACATGAACAGGAACTTCCAACCGCCAACCGACCGGCGGATATTGAACGGAAAGCCCACGTCATGCGGTTTGCTGGCAACATCGCTGGCGGGCAGCGTCTGCACATAGGACCACAGGTCGACCAGATCCTGATCCGCCATCTTGGTATAGGCGGTGTAAGGGAAGGCCGGGTAATAGTGCTGTCCCTTGGGGTTCACACCCCGCGTCACCGCATTGGCAAACTCTTCGAGCGTCCAATCGCCGATTCCCTCTTGGGGGTGGGGCGAGATGTTGGGCGCATAAAAGGTGCCAAAGTCCGATACAAACTCCATCCCGCCGGTCAGGACCAGTTTGTCCTCGGCCCCCTTGGTGTGGTGACACGACGCACAACCAGCGGCGGTGAACACCGTCTCGCCACGCGCGGCATCGCCGGTCAAACCGTCGAATTTCGCCGCATCGACGCGGTTGGGGGCTGTGACCCACAGGCCAATCCCGGCGCCGACAATCGCCGCCAGGATCACAAGTTTCAGGAATGTGCGCACCGGGGCTTACTCAGGCGCGCGGTAGGTGTCGTGGCACGCTTTGCAGGCTGCGCCAAGCGCACCCATGTTCGGGCCAATCGCGTCCTTGCCGGTGCCGGCAACAGCGGCCATGGCGGTTGCCGCCTCGCCGAACCCGGACCATTTGGCCATCACGTCGTCGATGTTCTCCCAGACGGCGGGCATGGCGCGGGTGCCGTCGATCGACATTGAATCGGTGCCTTCGGGCCACAGGGCGGGTTGCGCGATCATGGACACGGCCACCAGAGAATCGGCAGCAGCCTGCGCCGCTTCGGCGTCATATTCTACGGATCCGCGGGCCATGCCGCCGAGGATGCCAAGGTTCAGCGCCATAATATTGAATTGACCCTGACGCGCCTTGACGGCCTGCGGCACATCCTGGGCGAAGGTGGGGGTGGCAAAAACGGCCAGTGCGGCCAATGCGACAAACGAGGATTTCATGGGTATCTCCCTGAGTTGAATACCTGCAGCATAATATCGCAGGCGATTGTGACAATCACATTCTTGTTTCGACGATCTTTCAGCGTCTTCGCAAGCGTTTACTGTTTTCCATGCCGCAGTTTCGTGCCGTTTGACCGGAACCCGGCGGCGCGGCTATCCTTTGCGCACTGACATTTTTTCATGAGGCCTTTGATGTACCGTTCTCTTGTCGCGCTTATTGCGCTCTGGCCGCTGGCTGCCCCGGCCCAAGGTGCGTTGGACGCACCGGTTTCCCCCGCCTTGGCAGAGGCCCGCGATCACTGGCTGAACGGGCGCTATGACGGCATCTGGGACACCGTCCGGCAAGAGGCCGAAGACGGCCATCCGGTGGCGCAAAACATGCTGGGCGCCGGTCTGTCAGAAAAGGACAGCGGACAGGGGCTCCCCTATGATCCGGCGGCCGCGCTGGACTGGTACGGGCGCGCCGCTGCACAGGGCTTTGCCCGCGCGCATTTCAACATGGCGCTGTTCTGGCAAGAGGATCACGCAGGTTTTGGCATCGACTATGCCAAGGCCCGCGCAGAGGCCGAAACCGCCGTCGCGCTGGACTATCCGCAGGCCTACAACATCCTTGGCGACATGGCGCACCACGGGCGCGGCACCCCGGCGGACATGGTGCAGGCGCTGGAGTGGTATCGCAAGGGGGCCGATGCGGGCACCTTCAACGGGCTGCGTGAGGTCGGCTATGCCTACTATCACGGCAATGGCGTCGCCGAGGACGTCGACCTGTCGCGCCTCTATCTGGAACGCGCGGTCGCCGCCGGCGACAAGAAAGCCATCCCCGATCTGGCTTGGCTCTATGAAGGCAACGACGGCATCGCACAGGATCTGGTGAAGTCATGGCTGCTCTACCGGCTGGGCGTCGAACGCGGCGTGCCCAAGGCAGCCTATGAACTCGGCCTGTTTGTCGCCTGGGCCGACTACAAAGGCCACTGGCACAACCCGGTTCAGGGCTACGGGTATTGCCTTGTGGCTATCGACTGGGGCCATACCCTCAACGACGCTGACATCGCTGAGGAATGCGAACTTCTGGCCGAGGGGTTCGACGACGACCAGCGCGCCGCCGCCCGAGCCTTTGCCGAGGACATCAAGACCCGCTAAGCCATCAGTCGGTGAACCGCACCTTGCCGATATAGGGCAGGTTGCGGTTCCGTTGGGCAAAGTCGATGCCGTAGCCGACCACAAACTCATCGGGGATCTCGAACCCGATCCAGTCGGCCCGCACCTCCACCTCGCGCCGCGTCGGCTTGTCCAGCAGGGCGATCACCTTCAACTTGCGCGGCCCGCGCGCATTCAGCAGGTGGATCACATGGTGCATGGTGAACCCTGTGTCGATGATATCCTCGACCACCAGCACATCGCGCCCCTCGATCCCGCCGCGCAAGTCCTTGAGAATGCGCACCTCTCGGCTGCTTTCCATCGCGCTCCCGTATGAGGACGCCTCCAGGAAATCGACCTCCACCGGCAGGTCCAGCTCGCGCACCAGATCGGCGATGAACACGAAACTGCCGCGCAGCAATCCCACCACCACCAGCTTGTCAGTGTCCGCAAACTCACGGTCGATCTCGCGCGCCAGCGCCTCGATCCGGGCGGCGATGGATTTGGCAGAGATCATCTTGTCTACGACATATGGACGCTGTGTCATGGCTTTCCCTTGAAACTTCGCCGTGACAATACGAAATCCACCGCCATTGTCAGTCCCGAAAAGAGCGACATGCCGACCCACTCAGAGACCCGAAAACTGCCCTATTCCGCCCAACAGATGTACGATCTGGTGGCCGATGTGGGATCGTACCACGAATTCCTGCCGTGGACGGCGGCGGCGCGCATCCGGTCGCGCCAGCAAGTGGATGACCATGAGGTGATGCTTGCGGACCTCGTGATCTCGTTCAAAGTCTTCCGTGAGAAATTCGGCAGCCGCGTCACCCTGTGGCCGGACGAAAAACGGATCGACACGGAATACCTTGATGGCCCGTTCAAGCATATGATTTCAAAATGGAAATTCCGAGATGTGGACGGCGGGGTAGAGGTCGATTTCTTTGTCGATTTCGAATTCCGCAATCGCATCCTGCAGGGCGCGGCGGGGATGTTTTTCTACGACGCCATGCAGCGCGTCGTCCGTGCGTTTGAACGCCGCGCGGCAGAGCTTTACGGCTAAGCGCGCCATCCGCCGTCCTTGGCGCACCTCGTCCCGGACGTGATCCGGGATCTCGCCCGCCGTCCCCAAAGCGACCGTTAACCATCTGTTTGGAAATGGGACCGGGGCTGGGCGCTTTGCCCAGAAATTGCCCGATTTCCGGCCCATGTCTTACGCTTCTGTTACCAACCGAACCCAAAGCCATGCCCGCCGTCTTTAACATTGCCGCGCTGTTTCTGCCCCAGACGCAGACCCTCGGGATGCCGCAGGCCGCGAAATCCGCCGCCCGTCTGGTGCCGCCCGGACAGGCGTATACAGCAGCACAGGCCGCGCCGAGCCCCACCGCCCCGTTTGGCGCGGGGGCGCCGATGGCCACCGGGGCCGTCCTGCCGCCTTCGGCGCAACTGCCCGTGCCTGCGCCGCCGCCTGTTGTCTCGACCAATCAGACCGGTTTGATCGCCGCCGCCGCCATCAACGGGCTGGACCGCGCACCCGAGGACAGGCCGCGCGACCCGCATCAGAACCGCCGCGAACCCGCGACCGTTTCGCCGGACCAACGCGCGGAACAGCGCCCCACATCCGCCGCGCAAGACGTGGTGCCAAGGGGACTGCCCGGCGGTCCCGCGCCCTCGGCCGCTGGCGGCACCGTCCATCAGGCCGCGCCCGGTTACGGCGCGGCGCGCATGGCCCTTCACGGCTGACTTTACCTCGCCGCACATCCCGTTAGTGTCGCGCCGGACCACAACCCGGAGCGCGCAATGACATCCCCCTTTACCCCGATCATCGACGCCGCCCGCGCCGCCGACACCGATACCGCCCGCGCCATCATGGCGCTCTCGGCGCTCGACTGGGCGGCCTGCGGAATCGCCGGACAGGCCGAGCCGGTCAGCGTCAAGACCCGCGCCCTGATCGGGGATGAGGGCGGCGCCCCACAGGCCACGCTTTTTGGCGGGGGCAGGGCACCGATGCGCGGCGCGGCGCTGGTCAATGGCGCGACCTCACATGCGCTGGACTATGACGATACCCATTTCGCCCATATCGGCCACCCTTCTGTGGCCGTCCTGCCCGCCGCGCTGGCAGTCGGAGAGCGTTACGGCAAGACCCTGCCGCAGATCCTCGACGCCGCCCGCCTCGGGGCAGAGGCCTCGATCCGCTTTGGCCTGCGCTTTGGCCGCGCGCATTATCAGGCGGGCTATCACCAGACCGCCACCGCCGGGGCCTTTGGCGCATGCCTCGCCGCTGCGGAACTGATGGACCTGACCGAAGACCAGACCCTGCACGCCCTCGGCCTTGTCTCGACTCGCGCCTCCGGCCTGAAATCGCAGTTCGGCACCATGGGCAAACCCTTCAACGCCGGAATCGCCGCGTCCAACGGGGTCGAATCCGCGTGGCTCGCCGCGCAGGGGTTCATCTCGAACCCCGACGCGCTCGATACCACCAACGGCTTTGTTCAGACCCACATCTGCGACGGAGACACAACGCAGCCGCCCGGCGCTCTGCTGGAAACCCTCAGCCACAAATACCACGCCTGTTGCCACGGGTTGCACGCCACGCTAGAGGCGCTGGCCCTGCTGCCGCGCCCCGACGCAACACAGGTCAAAGCCGTCACAATCACCACTCATCCGCGCTGGCTGACCGTCTGCAACATCGCCGCGCCGCGCACCGGGCTAGAGGCGAAATTCTCCTACCGCCTTGTGGCGGCGTTGTCCCTGCTGGGCCATGACACGGCGGCGCTCGACACCTTTTCCGACGCGCTGTGTACCGATCCGCAGATCATCGCCCTGCGTGACCGCGTCACGGTACAAACCGACGACACCCTGAAGGAAACAGAGGCACTGCTAACGCTCGACACCGACGGCAGTTATGAGGCGCATTTTGATCTGGAGGCGCCGATGCCGCTGGACACCCGCGCCAATCGCCTGCGCGCCAAGGCGGCGGCCTTGGTGGGCCCCGACCGCGCCGCCGCCCTCTGGCAAGCCATCGAGTCCGGGGATCGCGCGGCATTCAGCGCCGAAATCGCCGGGTGAAATGTCAGCGCCCTTGAGGGCGAGGTGTTAACGATCCGTAAAAACGCCTCTGTAACCCATTGATTTTACAGGGCCGGGTTTCTGTGCACGCGTGGACAGAAAAAGCGGACCCCGCAGGGCCCGCTTTCAAATCGCTCCCGTCAGGGATCAACTCGCATGATCATAGGCCCGTTCGCCATGCACGGTGATGTCCAGCCCATTCACCTCGGTCTCATCATCGACCCGTAGGGGCGTGATCGCCTTGACCACAAAGATCAGGACCGCGGTCACCACAACGGTAAAGACCCCGACCACCGCCAGAGACCCCAACTGTGCCGCCCATGATCCAAGGCCAAAGACCGCGATCATGATCGTCCCAAAGATCCCGCCGACGCCATGCACCGCAAAAACATCCAGCGTGTCGTCGATCTTCATCTTGTTGCGGATCAGGTTGACCGCCTCTTGGCAGAGAATGCCCGCCACAGCCCCGATGATCAGCGCCTGCACCGGCCCGACAAAGCCTGACGCCGGGGTGATCGAGGCAAGCCCCGCAATTGTCCCCGTCACCATGCCCACCATGGACGACTTGCCGAATTTGATCCGCTCCCACAGCGCCCATGTCAGTGAGGCCGCCGCCGCCGACAGATGCGTGACAGTCAGCGCCATCGCAGCCCCTCCGTCCGCCGCCAGCTGCGAGCCCCCGTTAAAGCCGAACCATCCGACCCACAGCATCGCCGCCCCGATCATCACATAGCCCGGGTTGTGCGGCGGCGTGGTGTGGTTCTTGCGCGGCCCAAGGAAGAACGCGATCAGCAGCGCCGCAAGCCCTGCCGTTTCATGCACCACGATACCGCCCGCGAAATCCTTGACGCCGGTCTCCCCAAAGATCCCGCCATCGGCCAGCATCCCGCCGCCCCAGACCCAATGGACCACCGGCGCATAACACAGCAGCATCCACAGGCCCGAGAACAGCAGCACAAAGCCAAAGCCGACCCGCTCTACATAGGCCCCCACAATCAGCGCCGGTGTGATGATCGCAAAGGTCATCTGAAAGGCAAAGAACAGCACCTCGGGCAGAGTGCCCGCCAGCGTGTCTGCGGTGATGCCGTTCAGAAATGCCTTGTCCAGCCCGCCCCAGATCGCGTTCCCCTCGCCGAAAGCGATGGAATAACCCACGACAAACCACAGAACGCTCATCAGACAGGCGATGGCGTAGCACTGCATAAAGACGCTCAACACGTTCCGTGACCGCACAAGCCCGCCGTAAAACAGCGCCAGCCCCGGCAATGTCATAAACAGCACCAGCGCCGTCGCCACGATGATCCAGGCGGTATCCGCTCCGTTCATATCCCTCATCCCTCCGTTAGGTTGGCAGGCAGGAAGCGGATTTTGATTGCGGAAAAAAGCAGCAAGGCGTCGAGGGGTGGCGTAAAATGCCAGCATTTCGCAAAGAGCAACGGATTTGTGCGGAAAAAATCGCGAATGCGGATAAATTAAGCGTGGTTGAGTCGCTTGCGCTGCTGGTAGGTGCGCGCTCTGACCGGTGCCCCGACCGTCCAGAGCCGTCTGGCTCAGCCAAGCCCCGACATCAACAGGCGCAACGCGTGGTCCCGTGCCGCCGCGCGCACCTCTGCGCGACCCAGGGCGCCATGATCGATGGTCTGGGTCGTGACGCCATTGGCCGTCGCCAGCCCGTAGCAAACCCGCCCCTCGGGTTTGAACTCGGACCCGCCGGGACCGGCAATCCCGCTGATCGCCACCGCCACGTTCGCCCGCGCCGCCCCCCGCGCGCCCATGGCCATTTCGCGCGCGACCTCTTCCGACACCGCGCCATGCGCTTCCAGCGTGGCGGGCGACACGCCCAGCATTTCGGTCTTTGCCAGATTGGAGTAGGTGACAAAGCCGCGTTCAAACGCAGCGGAAGATCCGGCAATATCAGTGATCGCGGCGGCGACCATGCCGCCGGTACAGCTTTCGGCGGTGGTGACGGTCTGGCCGGTTTGTGTCGCCTTCTCGACGATGTGCTGCGCGATCGTCACATCAGCATCCCATGTGAGATCCCGGCCAGCACAACGGTGATCATCGCGGCGAGGATCCCCGCCAGCACGTCGTCTAGCATAACGCCCAAAGGGGAGCCCATACGATCAACAGCTCCAATGATCCACGGTTTCCAGATGTCGAACAGCCGAAACAGGACAAAGCCCGCGATCCAGCCGGGCCATAGCTGCCACAGATCAACCGACATCAGAATCGCTCCATAACTGATTGGAAACAAGGCGATCCACTGGCCGACCAGTTCATCGACAACCACCCATGACGGATCTTCGCCGTGACCGTCGGCTGTCAGTTTGATCACCGCAAGCCACCCCAACCCGAAGGCGGCGATGGTCAACACCAGCAACAGCCAAAAGCCGCCAATCATGTGCACGCCGTAGGCCAGCGGCAGCGCTGCCAGTGAGCCCCATGTGCCCGGCGCGGGGCGCAGATATCCAACACCGCCGACAGAGGCCAGCCACCTCATGAGGACACCAGTGTTGCAGTGGCCAGCGCGGCGATGCCTTCTTCGCGTCCGGTAAAGCCCAACCGCTCTGACGTGGTGGCCTTGATCGATATGCGGCTGCTGTCCAAATCCATGACATCTGCCATTTTCGAAGTCATTTCTGCGGCATGTGGGCCGATCTTTGGTCGCTCACAGATCAGCGTCAGGTCGATGTTGCCGATTGCATAGCCTCGCGTGCGGGCCAGATTGACCGCATGACGCAGGAAAATCGCACTCTCGGCGCCCTTCCACTTCGGATCGGAGGGAGGAAAGTGCCGTCCGATGTCGCCCTCGGCCAGCGCACCGTAAAGGGCGTCCGTAACCGCGTGCATGCCCACATCGGCATCAGAATGCCCTTTGAGCTTGTGCGTGTGCGGGACGGCGACGCCGCAGAGCATGACATGGTCACCGTCCTCAAACGCGTGCACGTCGAACCCATTGCCAAGCCTTACATCCATATTCCCTCGTAACTGTTTGGCAGCACGGGAAAAATCCCCCGCTTCGGTGATTTTCAGGTTGGCCTCGTCGCCGGGTACGATGGCCACTGTCATGCCCGCCGCACGGGCCACGGCCACATCATCTGCCGCACCACCAGTATGGGCGCGATGAGCGGACAGAATTTGCGCGAAATCAAACCCTTGCGGGGTCTGCGCGCGGTATAGCCCGGTGCGGTCTTGTGTTCCCGATACCAGCCCTGCATCGCCGGTCCACAGCGCATCCGTAACGGCCAGCGCCGGGGCCGCGCCCGCATGGGTGTCCAGCGCCGCCAGAACCGCCTCTATGACGGTGGCAGTCACGCAAGGGCGCGCCACGTCATGGATCAGCACCTTGTCTGGCGCGAATTCCGCCAATGCCTCCAGCCCCGCCAGCACAGATGCGGCCCGCTCTGCGCCACCCGAAATGAGCCGCACATCCAGTCCCTGCGCCGCTGCCTCGGCCTCGGCTCTGTCGTCGGGGTGGATCACCATGACGATCGGCCCGCGCCCGGTAAAGGCCGCAAGCGTCCAGCGCGCCACGGGTTGGCCGCCAACGCATTGCCATTGTTTCGGAAGTTCCCCGCCAGCCCGCGTGCCACGGCCTGCGGCGACGATGATGATCCCAGTGTTCATGGCCTGCCCGTCGTTTTCGCTCTTTGTCATAGGCCCTGACGGGCCATGGCGCAATCAGTCGGAGTGTGTGCCTGTTTTTTGTGCGCATAGCCGGGATGCGCCCGGAAAAAGGGCCTGACCGATTGTGGAAAACGCTGTTTTCCCATAAATCTGACGACCAGAGGGCACACGCTCGCCATTGCACAAGGACTGGGCATTTGGGCTTTGATCTTGGAGATCGGCAGATCACCGTTCCTGTTTTGCTGGCACCGCTGGCGGGAATCACCGATCTGCCGTTTCGCACACTTGTTTCGCGCTTTGGCGCTGGTCTTGTTGTGTCCGAGATGATCGCCAGCGGCGAATTTCTGACCGCGCGCCCCGGCACGCGGGAAAAGGCCGAACTGGGCGCGCAGATAGAGAATACGTCGGTTCAGATCGCCGGTCGAGAGGCGGGACCGATGGCAGAGGCGGCGCGCCGGGTGGCCGATATGGGCGCGCGGGTGATCGACATCAACATGGGGTGCCCTGCGAAGAAGGTGACAGGCGGATGGTCCGGGTCGGCGCTGATGCGGGCGCCGGATCACGCGCTGCGCCTGATAGAGGCGGTTGTTGAGGCGGTGGATTTACCAGTGACGTTAAAGACGCGGCTTGGCTGGGATGTGGACTGTTTGAACGCGCCGGATCTGGCGCGCAGGGCCGAAGGTGCAGGCGTCAGGATGATCGTCATTCATGGCCGCACGCGCTGTCAGTTTTACAAGGGTGCGGCCAACTGGGCCGCAATAAATGAGGTGAAGAGCGCTGTGCAAGTGCCTGTAATTGCGAACGGAGATGTCGTTGACGCCTCCGCTGCCAAAGACGCGCTGCGCCTGTCCGGGGCGGATGGCGTCATGATCGGACGCGGGGCGCAAGGGGCCCCTTGGCGGTTGGCGCAGGTTGCCCATGCCCTGTACGGCGCACCAAAACCGGACGTGCCCCGGGGCCGTGCGTTGATCGATATGGTCTGCGGACACTATGAGGCCATGCTGGACTTCTACGGGGCCACTCTGGGCAACCGTGTCGCGCGCAAACATCTGGGATGGTACATGGATGCCGCCAACACGCCGCCAACGTTGCGCAAACGCCTGCTGACTGAACGGGACACGCGTGCCGTCCTGAGCCTGCTGCCAGAGGCGCTGAGCGCCGAGGCGGAGGTCGCGTGATGGGCGAACTGGACACGAATATCTGGTCGTCACTGCCAGTTCCGGCAATCCTGATCGACGAGAATGACCAGATCGGCGATCTGAACCCGGCCGCCGAAGGGTTCATGAATAACTCGGCCAAGTGGTTGACCGGGCAGCCAATCTGGGACCGGCTGGCGGTTGACGCACCGCTGGAGGAAAGTTTCGCGCGTGCCCGCGAACAGGGCACGCCGCTATTTGTGAATGACGTCGACGTCGGCACCGGCAACCGCCCACCATTGGTCTGTAATCTGCAAATCGCACCGCTGACGGACAAGCCGGGCTGGATGATCATGCTGATCAGTCCGCGTGAACTGGCCGGGCGCATGACGCAAAGCCATTCGGTCAAATCGGCGGCAAAATCGGCCATCGGCATGGCGGAAATGCTGGCGCATGAGATCAAGAACCCGCTGGCGGGCATCGCCGGGGCCGCACAGCTTCTCAGTATGAGCTTGTCTCCGGAAGACCTTGAATTAACGGATCTTATCGTGGTCGAGACTCGGCGCATCGTCAAGTTGCTGGAACAGGTTGAACAGTTCGGCAACCTGTCGGCCCCTGAACGGCGCGAGGTCAACATTCACGATGTTCTGGACCGCGCCCGCCGCTCCTCATTGCTGGGATTCGGCGCGCACATGAAGATCATCGAGGACTATGATCCCTCGTTACCCATGGCGCTGGGAGATCCTGACCAGCTTTTGCAGGTGATCCTGAACCTGATCAAGAACGCATCGGAGGCGGCAGACCCACGGGAGGGGGGCACGATCCGCCTGCATACCTTCTATGAGCACAGCTTTCGCCTGCGCCGGGCTGACGGATCGGGTCAGACCCTGCCGCTGCAGGTCGAGATTATCGACGACGGACCCGGCCTGCCGCCGGACATCAAGGGCGACATCTTTGATCCCTTTGTGTCGGGCAAGGAAAACGGCACCGGCCTTGGTCTTGCCCTCGTGAGCAAGATCATTTCCGACCACGACGGGTGGATTTCGGTCGACAGCGTCCCGGGGCGGACGGTGTTTCGCATATCGCTGCCGCGCGCACCTGCGGCACCAAAGGAGAGCACATAAATGGATGGTACAGTTCTGGTTGCGGATGATGACCGCACGATCCGCACGGTTCTGACGCAGGCCCTGACCCGCGCCGGATGCAAGGTGCACGCCACCTCCAGCCTGACGACGCTGATGCGATGGGTGGCCGAGGGCAAGGGCGACGTCGTGATTTCCGATGTTGTCATGCCCGATGGCAATGGGTTGGAAATGCTGCCCAAAATCGCCGAGGACCGCCCCGGTCTGCCGGTGATCGTGATTTCGGCGCAAAACACCATCATGACGGCGATTCAGGCGGCAGAGGCCGAAGCCTATGACTACCTGCCCAAGCCTTTTGACCTGCCCGATCTGATGAAGCGGACCGCGCGGGCGCTGGAAAACCGCAATCGTGCCCCCCGGCGGGAAGAGCCGGTGGTGGGCGCCGATGAACCCGATGAACTGCCGCTGGTGGGCAAGACGCCCGCCATGCAAGGGCTGTACCGGCTTGTCGCGCGGGTGATGAACACCGATCTGCCAGTGCTGATCACCGGCGAAAGCGGCACCGGAAAATCGCTGATTGCCCGCGCATTGCATGATTTCAGCGACCGGCGGACGCTGCCTTTTGTGACTGTCAACAGTTCTGATCTGGCCGATCTGGATGGTCCGGCGCGGGTCTTGGCGCGGGTTCGGGGCGGCACGTTGTTGATTGATGAGATTGCCGACATCTCCGATGAGATTCAGGCCCGTATCGTGCGCATGATGGATGTGCCGGGCGATCATGTGCCACGGTTTCTGGCCTCGTCGCAGCATGATCCGCAATCGCTGATCGAAGATGGCAAGGTGCGGCAGGATCTGTTCTACCGGCTGGACGGAGCGGCGATTGCCGTGCCCAGCCTGCGGGAACGGGTTGAGGATATTCCGTTGCTGGCCGAACATTTCCTGAACCGTGCCGAACGTGAGGGCGCGCCGAAACGCTGGCTTTCTGAAGGGGCGGCGGATTTGTTCCGGGTCTATTCTTGGCCCGGCAATGTGCGCCAGTTGGAAAACGCGGTGCGCCGCCTCAGCCTGACCAGCCGCGCCGAGGAAATCACCCGCGCCGAGGTTGAGGCTGTGCTGGGCAACCAGCCCGAGACGGGCCCCGTGCTGCGTGGTGGTGACAGTGACAAGCTGGGCGAAAGCGTGGGCCGTCACCTGCGGCGCTACTTTGATCTGCACGGCGCGATGCTGCCGCCGCCCGGTCTGTATGGCCGCATCCTGCGCGAGGTAGAGGCCCCGTTGATCGAGATTGCATTGGAGGCCACCGGCGGAAATCAGGCGAAATGCGCCGATCTGCTCGGCATCAATCGCAATACTTTGCGCAAGAAGATCACCGACCTTGATATTCGCGTGACACGACGCCGCAAGTTGATGTAAAAGAGCCACATATGTGTGACCCCGCCGCCTCTGCGTGGTGAGAAGGTCACAAGGTTTGGCGGTTGCCGTCGTCTGGTCCCCCAGAGATGGCACTTTTACGAGGGTAGGCTGTGGCCACGCGGGCACGCTCTATGTTCCGGTCTCCGACTTGGGCGCTGTTTACGCGTCTGCGGCGGACACGGTTGTTTCAGAACGTCGTCACCCTGTTGCTGGTGGCGCTGGGGCCGGTGCTGGCTATTGCCACCTTCTTGGTGCTGGGGCCGCTGGATCAGGGCGCAACCGCGTTCAGCCTGCGACTCGTTTTGCTGGCCGATCTGGTCTACGTCTTGTTGCTGGCGGCGCTGGTTCTGGCCCGCGTGGCGCGCATGGTGGCCGACCGGCGGGCGCAATCGGCGGGTTCTCGCCTGCACCTGCGGCTGACGGCGGCCTTTGCCATGATGGCGCTGTTGCCGACCGTGACCGTGGCGGTCTTTGCGGTGCTGACCATCAACATCGGGCTGGAGACGTGGTTTTCCAGCCGGGTTCAGAACGTGGTCGGTGCCTCGCTTGCCGCGGCAGAGGCCTATGAGGCAGAAACCCGCGCGGGTCTGGTACAGGACGCGCGCGCGCTTGGGGCCTTTCTGGACGAAAACCGCCGCCGCAACTTTGTCATGGACGATGGCGAGTTGCGGCAGGTTCTCAGCCAAGGGCAGGGCCAGATCCAGCGCGGCCTGCGCGAGGCCTATGTGATCAACAGCGAAGGCGATATTCGCGCGCGGGGCGAACGGTCCTATCTTTTCGATTTCGAAGAGCCCGCGTCGGCGGATTTCCTGCGCGCCGATGCAGAGGGGCTGACCGTCATTCCCGACTGGGACAACAATGAGGTCCGCGCGCTGTTGCCACTGGAAGCCTTTGCAGACCGCTATCTTTATGTCAGCCGTCAGGTGGACGGGCAAATCCTCAACCTGCTGGACGAGACGCAGGAAACCGCGCGCTTTTATCAGCAGCAGGAAACCGAGCGGGGCAGGCAGTTGTTTGACTTTGCCTTGCTCTATCTGGGTTTTGCGCTGCTGTTGATCCTTGCGGCGACCTGGGCGGGCCTGTGGTTCGCCGAGCGGCTCAGCCGTCCGGTCGGGCGACTGACCGGCGCGGCACAGCTTGTCGGGTCCGGCGATCTGGACGTGCAGGTAAAGGAAGAGGACGGCGACGACGAAATCTCGATGCTGGGGCGCTACTTCAACCAGATGACCCGCCAGCTAAAGGCGCAGCGTGAAACGCTGTTGGAAAACACCCGCCAGATCGAACGACGCCAGCGGTTGTTTGATTCTGTGCTGTCCTCTGTCACCTCCGGTGTTGTGGGGCTGGACGCCGAAGGCAAGGTGACTTTTGTAAACCGCTCGGCGGAACGCCTGTTGGGCTGGCATGAAACCCATCGCTCGGTGCCGATGACGGTTGCGGTGCCGGAATTTGGCGCGCTGTTTGACCGGCTGCGGCAGGACGGGCTGGAGACGGCCCAGCAAGAGATCAAGGTCAGTCGCGAGGGGCGACTGGAACATCTGCTGGTGCGGCTGTCGACCCGGCGGCGCAAGGACCGCTCGCTAGAGGGGTATGTGGTGGCCTTTGACGATGTGACCGATCTGGTCAGTGCGCAGCGTATGGCGGCATGGGGCGATGTGGCGCGCCGCATCGCGCATGAGATCAAGAACCCGCTGACACCGATCAAACTGTCCGCCGAACGCATCAAGCGCAGCTTTGCCGGCAAGCTGGAAGAGCGCGACACCGGCAAGGTCAGCGACCTGACGGACCGCATCGTGCGCCAGACAGAGACGCTCAAACGTATCGTGGATGAGTTTTCCGAATTTGCCCGCATGCCGGAACCCAACCGCAAGCCAGAAGATCTGGCCGCGCTGCTGCGTGAGGCGGTGCTGTTGCAGGAAACCGGCCAGCCCAACGTGCATTTCGATATGCAGATCCCGGATGAACCGATGTGGGCGGATCTGGACGCGGACATGATTGGCGGGCAGGCGCTGCTGAACCTGATCAAGAACGCGGGTGAGGCGATTGAAACGCTTCAGGAACAAGGCGCGCCAGAGGGCCACCAGCCTGAAGTCCGCGTCACGGCCGAGGTGGCCGAGGATGGCCGCGCTGAAATCCGTATCATGGACAACGGCATCGGCTTGCCCGAAGATCGGGCGCGGCTGTTTGAGCCTTATGTGACGACGCGGGACAAGGGCACCGGTCTGGGCCTGCCCATCGTTAAGAAGATCATCGAGGAACACGGCGGAACGCTGACGCTGGAAGACGCGCCAGCCTTTGCCGAGGGCGCCCGTGCGGGCGCCATGGCGGTCATCCGACTGCCGCTGAACCGTACAGCAGAGGCACACCGCGCCGATGCTTTGGAAGGTGTGTGAGTACCAGCGAATGAGAGGGCAGAGATGAGTGACATCCTGATTGTCGACGATGAGCGCGATATCCGCGAATTGATCGGGGATATCCTTGAGGACGAAGGCTATGCGACCCGGCTGGCTGCCAACAGTCAGGAGGCGATGACCGAAATCAACGCCGAACCGCCCGCGCTGCTGATCCTCGATATCTGGCTGAAGGACAGCAAGATGGACGGGATCGACATTCTCAAGACCGTCAAGCGCGACAACCCCGACATCCCGGTGGTGATCATCTCGGGTCATGGCAACATCGAGATCGCCGTGGCGGCGATCAAGCAGGGGGCCTATGATTTCATCGAAAAGCCGTTCAACATTGACCAGCTTCTGGTGGTGATCCGCCGCGCGATGGAGGCATCCTTGTTGCGCCGCGAAAACACCCAGCTGAAACGCGGCGAGGTGAAATCGGCCGAGATGATCGGCGACAGTGCGTCGTTCCGCGCGCTGATCAGCCAGTTGGACAAAGTGACCAAATCCAATGGTCGGGTGATGCTGACCGGTCCGGCGGGTGCGGGCAAAGAGGTCGCCGCACGCTATGTCCACGCCCAGTCGAACCGTGCCAAGGCCCCGTTCGTGACCGTTAACTGCGCGGGCGTAGAGCCTGAGATGATGGAGGCGATGCTGTTTGGCCGCGAAACCGCCAAGCGCGGGGTTGAGCCGGGGTTGCTAGAACAGGCGCATGGCGGCGTAGTCTATTTCGACGAGGTCGCCGACATGCCCAACGGCACCCAGTCCAAGATCCTGCGCGTGCTGGTCGATCAACAGTTCACCCGTGTGGGGGGCAACGACAAGGTGCGTGTCGACCTGCGGGTGATTTCCTCCACCAACCGCGACTTGCAGACAGAGATTGCCGCAGGCCGGTTCCGGGAGGAACTGTATCACCGGCTGAATGTGGTACCGATTGCGGTGCCCTCGCTGGCAGAACGGCGGGAGGACATCCCGGTGCTGGCAGAACATTTCATCGAACAATGCAACCGCGCCCAGGGATTGCCTCTACGCCAGATGACCGAAGAGGCGGTGGCCCTGATGCAGACCATGACTTGGCCCGGCAACGTTCGCCAGCTCAAGAACCTTGTGGAACGGGTGCTGATTCTGGGCGATGGCACCGGCCCGATCGAGGCCCGCGAACTGCCGCAGGACAGCGCGCCGGGTGAGGGGGCAGAGGACCGCGTGGTGCTTTCGGGCACGCTGGCGACCCTGCCGCTGCGCGAGGCGCGCGAGGCGTTTGAGCGCGAGTACCTGCTGACGCAGATCAACCGGTTTGGCGGCAATATCTCCCGCACGGCGTCGTTTGTCGGCATGGAACGCTCGGCCCTGCACCGCAAGCTGAAGTCGTTGGGGGTTGTGACCTCGGCCAAATCCGGCGCGCGGATCGCGCGGGTGGATGGCACCTATACCGAGGCGACCTGACGCGGAGGGGCCGCAATGATTGTGACGCGACGCGGCGCGCTGGTGCTGACGGGTCTTGCCCTTGCGGGCTGCGCGGCTCCGATCCCGGGTGATGGACCAAGTGGTGGGCCAGAAGTCGGACCAGATGAAAGCGACAAGCTGTCCTTTGCCGCGGGGGCGGAGGGGCAGTCCGCCAAGATCGCCGCGGTAGAACAGGCGATTCTGGCACTGGGACCGGTGGTTGCGCCCGATGAGGCGGCGGCAGTGGCGCGGATCGCCGTGGTCGAGCCGCTGAACTGGGCGCGCGACTGGGATGCGGTGGACCCGCCGCTGATCCACAACATCGCCGTCAACACCGGGGTCAAGCCGCGTGGGTTGTGCAAACACTGGGCCGATGATCTTGAGGCGCGCTTGCGACAGGAGGGGTTGCAGAGCCTCAGCCTGCACCGCGCCATCGCCAATGCTGACAATCTGCGCATCGAACATTCCACGGTGATCGTCTCAACCCGCGGGGCGGCGATGGACACCGGTTTGGTGCTGGACCCTTGGCGTATGGGGCAGGGGCGGTTGTGGTTCGGACGGGTGGTTGAAGATCCCAAGTACCGTTGGGTGCCCCGTGCCGAGGTCTTTGCCATGAAGCGGGCGCGCCGGGCGCGGCGCGACGGACTATAGCTGGGGATTATAGCAGCGGTTTCTGACTGCGGTTTCTGACTGAGGATTCTGACTGAGGATTCTGGCCGGGGGCGTCGTGCGGGACTCGTCCCGGCCCTGCGGGCCGCAACATCGCCCGCCCGCCAACCCCGCCTTGTCGCGCCTGACGGCGCGTTGGCCGCTTCGCGATTCACCCGTGAACAAGCCCGCCTGTTCCCCGAACCCATCTCTCGCTTTCTTGCTGCCTGAGCCACCCGCGAGCGGGCTGCAAGGGCAAGCCGCCTGAAGGCGGGGCAAAGCCCCCTTGCAGCCCGCCCCCGCGCGTCTCTTTTCGGCATCAAGCGAGAGATGGCTCCGGGGGAACAGGCTTTATCGTTGTTGGGTCAGAGGACGCGCGCCATGAGAGCCTCACCCTGTGCGATGTGGCCCGTGCGTGTGAACCCGTATCTTTCGTAAAGTGGCAGGGCCGAACCGGGGCCGTCGACCACGCTGAGGCTGGCGCGGCTTTGCCCCGATGCGCGGGCGAGGTCTAGGAAATGGCGCAGGGCGGTCTGGCCGTGGCCTTTGCCCTGATGCTGTCTGTCGATAAGCAGCCGCCAGAGGTAGAACATGTTGCTATCAATGCCGCTGTCCGGGTCCGGAGCGGCCTCCGGCAGGCCGAAATGGATCATGGACATCAGGCCGATGGGTGTGTCGCCGTCCCAGATGCTCAGGATCGTGCTGCCGGGTTCATAGGCCTGTTGCGCGATGGTCACGGCGGCTGGCGCCACAAAATCGCGCTGCGCGGGGTGGATCTCAAGCGCGCAGAGCGCCCGCAGGTTGGTGCGGGTGATGGGGCGAAACAGGGTCATGGCGGCAGTTTGTGCGCCGCGCACATGGGGCGCAAGACCCGGCTGCCCGTTGACGGCGCCGCGCCTGCATGCGAAGCGATAGGTTCAACCGCCGAAATTCGGCGCAGGGGCAGGCTCAAGAGCGCATGAAGGTCATCATTTGCGGGGCAGGGCAGGTCGGCTGGCAGATTGCCCGTCACCTCTCAGGAGAGCGGAACGACGTTACGGTTGTGGACAACAACCCCGACCTCGTACGGCGCGCCACCGATACGCTGGACGTGCAGGGAATTGCCGGTTTTGCCTCCTATCCCGACGTTTTGGAAAAGGCCGGGGCAAAAGACGCGGACATGGTGATTGCCGCGACCTATTCCGATGAGGTCAACATGGTGACCTGCCAGGTGGCGCATTCGGTCTTTGCGGTTCCGCGCAAGATTGCCCGCCTGCGCGCCGAAAGTTACCTGACGGCGATCTATTCCGACCTGTACCGGCGCGATCACCTGCCCATCGACGTGGTGATCAGCCCGGAACGCGAGGTGGCCGAGGCCGCGTTGCAGCGGCTTGCCGCGCCTGCCGCCTTTGACACAGAGACCTTTCTTGATGGCAAGGCCCAGCTCATGGGGCTGTCCATTGATGAGGGCTGTCCGATCGTAAACACGCCTCTGCGGCAGTTGACCGATTTGTTTTCGACCCTGCGGTCGGTTGTGGTTGGGGTGCGCCGTGAGGGGCAGTTGTTTGCGCCGGAGTCGGGCGACCAGCTGTTCGTGGGCGACAGTTGCTACGTTGTGGTGCATTCCGAGGACGTGCAGCGCACCATGGAGATTTTCGGAAAAGCGCACCGCAAGCAGGAGCGCGTGGTGATTGTCGGCGGCGGCAATGTCGGCCTGTCGGTGGCGCGTGCACTGGAGGCGGGCAAGACCCGCATCCGCGCCAAGATGATCGAACGCAACCGCAAGAACGCCGAACGCGCCGCCGAGGAGCTGGAGCGCACCATCGTGTTGCACGGCGACGGGTTGGATGCCGCATTGCTGGTCGAGGCGGGAGTGGCGCGCGCCGATGCGGCGCTGTGCGTGACCGATGACGATAAGGTTAACATGCTGGCTGCCGTGCGTGCCAAGGCGGCAGGCTGTCCCATGGTGATCGCGCTGATCAACGACCCCACGCTGGTGCCGCTGATGGAACCTTTGGGCATCGACGCCTACATCAACCCGCGCTCTACGACTGTCAGTTCGATCCTGCGGCACATTCGGCATGGGCGCGTCAGCCAAGTCTATTCCATCGGCGACGCCGAGGCAGAGGTGATCGAAGCCGAAGTCATGTCGACCTCGCCCATCGCGGGCAGCCTAATCCGTGAGATCGATTTCCCCGAAGGTGTGTTGGTGGGGGCGGTCCGCAAAGGGGATAGGGTGGTCAAGCCGACCGGCACGTTGCGTATCGAGGAGGGCGATCAGATCGTGATCTTTGCCCTGACTGGAGACGTGGCAGAGGTCGAACGCCTGTTGCAGGTCTCGATTGACTTCTTCTAGGCGCATGTACGGGCAGGGGGCAATTGCGGCCGTCTCTGCGATACCCGGCCTTTGTTGGGCGGGGGACGTGCGATGAAGGCCATCGCGGGAATGCCGCTGTTTTTGTTGATGACGGGGCTGGGTGCGGCCTCGATGCTTCTGCCGGCCGCCTTTGCCTATGCGATCGAGGATTTCCACGACGCGCGGACGTTTTTCTATGGCGCTCTGCTGGGGTTGATCCTGACCGCACTGGTGGCGCTGGCGCTGGGCAACCAGCGCCACAATGAAAGCGCGTTGCGGCAGTTGGTGGCATTGGCGGCGGGTTTCGTCTTTTTGCCATTGATGTTTGCGGTGCCTTTCCACGAGGCGGTGCGCACCACCAGCTTTGGCAGTGCTTATTTCGAGATGGTGTCCAGTTTCACCACCACCGGGGCAACGCTTTTTGATGCCGCGCGGCTGTCGGGGCCGGAACATCTGTGGCGGGTGCAGGTGGGATGGATGGGGGGGTTGGTGATGTGGATCGCTGCCTCTGCCATCTTGGCTCCCTTGGCGCTGGGGGGCTTTGAGGTGACCGCCAGCGGAGAACCGGGCCAGTCCATGGCCGAGGGCGCGACGAACTCTGGCCCCACTGCGCCCAGCCAGCGCCTGATGCGCAGCGCAGAGACGCTGTTTCCGATCTATGCGGGGCTGACGCTGGCACTGACGGTTATGTTGTTGGTGGCAGGCGACCCGCCTTTGGTGGCGCTCAGCCATGCGATGTCGATCCTGTCGACCTCGGGGATCACACCGTTGTCGTCTCTGGGGGCCGCGCCCAGCGGGCTGGGCGGTGAGATGGTGTTGTTTTGCTTTTTCTTCTTTGCCCTGTCGCGGATGACCTTTTCGACCGACACCCGACAGGAGCGAGGGCTGTATTTCGACCCCGAATTCCGGCTGGGCGTGATCATCGTCGTCTCTGTGCCGCTGCTGCTGTTCCTGCGCCATTGGGTTGCCTCGTTCGACGTGGGAGAGGAACAGAACTGGATCGCCGGTCTGCGCGCGCTTTGGGGCGGGTTGTTCACCGCTGCGTCCTTTCTGACCACC
This sequence comes from Antarctobacter heliothermus, assembly GCF_002237555.1. NCBI lineage: Bacteria > Pseudomonadati > Pseudomonadota > Alphaproteobacteria > Rhodobacterales > Roseobacteraceae > Antarctobacter > Antarctobacter heliothermus. The sequence continues at coordinate 2,886,349 of NZ_CP022540.1, forward strand.
ACCGGTTTTGTCAGCGGCGACTGGGACACGGCGCAGGACTGGTCCGGCCTGCCGACGCCGGGGATCATCCTGATGGGTTTGGCGCTGGTAGGCGGCGGCGTGGCGACCACGGCGGGTGGGGTCAAGCTGATGCGCGTCTATGCACTGTACCTGAACGGCAAGCGTGAGATCGAAAGGCTGGTCCACCCCCATTCGGTCGGGCGCGCCGGGCCGATGGGGCGACGGATTCGTCGTGAGGGGGCCTTTATCGCTTGGGTCTTTTTCATGTTCTTTGCGGTCACACTGGCCGGCTTGACCATGGTTCTGGGGATCTACGGCGTCGATTTCGAACGCGCCATTGTGCTGACCATCGCCACATTGTCCAACACCGGCCCGCTGATTGGCGCGGCTCCGGCGCGGGTCATCGACCTTGCCGCCATGCGCTGGGACGCGCATCTGATCCTGTGCGGGGCCATGGTGTTGGGGCGGTTGGAATTGCTGGCAATCATCGTCATGATCAGCCCGGACCTGTGGCGTGAATAGTTGCGCGCAAACACGACTCAGGCAAGCGCCTGCCGATTTCCCGGATTTTCGGCTGGAAACTCCCGCAAGGGCAATCCATACTTGTCACAACGAGGGTGGCCCGGCGCGCGGGCCCGGCAAGAATAAAGGCAATTCAATGGCTTCTGACAGACAGAACCTGCAGGACGCATTTCTTAATCACGTTCGCAAGACCAAGGTACCCGTGACAGTCTTCCTGATCAACGGGGTCAAACTGCAGGGGGTCATCACCTGGTTTGATAATTTTTGCGTCCTGTTGCGCCGCGACGGGCAATCGCAGCTTGTGTACAAGCACGCAATTTCGACCATCATGCCCAGCCAGCCGATCAACCTGTATGACGGCGAAGGGGACGCGTGAAGGAACACGCTGCGCCCGTGACCCGCGCTTGGGTCCTGCATCCCGATATCAAAAACGACAAGGACCGGCGGAACGCCCGGATGGCCCTGGATGAGGCTGTGTCGCTGGCACATGCCTTGCCGGGGCTCGAGGTTGTGGGCGACACGATCGTGCCGTTGCCGCGCCCCCATGCGGGCGCGCTGTTCGGCACCGGCAAGATCGAAGAACTGCGCGCCCTGTTTGAGGCGCAAGAGATCGAATTGGTGCTGGTCGACGGCCCGGTGACCCCGGTGCAACAGCGCAATCTGGAAAAGACGTGGAAGGTCAAACTACTCGACCGGACCGGGCTTATTCTGGAAATCTTCTCGGACCGCGCCGCCACCCGCGAAGGGGTGTTGCAGGTCGAGATGGCGCACCTGTCCTATCAGCGCACCCGCCTTGTACGGGCCTGGACTCACCTTGAACGGCAGCGTGGCGGATTGGGGTTCGTCGGCGGCCCCGGTGAAACGCAGATTGAGGCAGACAGACGCGCCATCGACGAACAACTGGTGCGCTTGCGCCGCCAGTTGGACAAGGTGGTGCGCACACGCGAATTGCATCGCAAGGCGCGCGCCAAGGTGCCCTATCCGATTGTCGCGCTGGTGGGGTACACCAACGCCGGAAAATCCACGCTGTTCAACCGGTTGACCGGGGCCGATGTCATGGCCAAGGACATGCTGTTCGCCACGCTGGACCCGACCATGCGGGCGGTGCGATTGTCCACCGGGGCGGATGTGATCCTGTCCGATACCGTGGGTTTCATCTCTGATCTGCCGACCGAACTGGTCGCCGCGTTCCGCGCCACACTGGAAGAGGTGCTGGCCGCAGATGTGGTTGTGCATGTACGCGACATTTCGCACCCAGAGTCCGACGAACAGGCCAAAGACGTTCGCACCATCCTCGAAAGCCTCGGGGTGGCAGAGGACACCACGCAGATTGAGCTATGGAACAAACTTGACCGGCTAGAGCCTGAGGAAATCGAGGCGGTGCGCCAGCGGGCCGCGCGTGATCCTGCCGTGCATGCGGTCTCGGCCCTGACGGGCGAGGGGCTGGATGACTTCCTTGAGGCCGTGACAGAGGCGTTGGATGGGGAGCGGCTGCGCGACGATCTGGTGCTGGGCTTTGACGAAGGGCGCAAACGGGCGTGGCTCTTCGAAAAGGGTCTGGTCGAGAGTGAGCGTCAGGAAGAAGACGGTTACGTCATCTCGGTCCACTGGTCTGCGCGCGATCGAGCACGGTTTGAGGCGATGGACAAGGACTGAGGCCGCCCGCCTCAGATCACCGGGGCATCCCTGTTCAACAGGTCTTCGGCCACCTCTAACCGGCGCAATTGCCGTGCGGATGGCACCTGCGGCGTGTTTGCCCAGACCCAGAGACAGAAACACCGTTGCAGAAACAGGCGGACCGCCGGGTCCGTCTGATCTGTGCCATAGGCGTGCCGCAGGTCGGTGACCGCTTGTTGTCCGTCTGACGCGCCCAAGGTCATCAGGTCCAGCGCCAGCGTAAAGACATCGCGCAATGGCTCATCCTCGCGCGTATTCTCAAAATCCAGACCCCAGACCGTGCCGTCCACGTCCAGCATCAGGTTGGAGAGGGTCATGTCGCGGTGTGTGACTGCGCGGGCAGAGGGGCGGCCCGTCACACCTGCCGCAATGGCCTGCACGTCCCGCGCGGTCTTGGCAAAGCCATCGGGATCGGGAATGGCGCGCTGCCCGTCCAGCGCCGCCGCGATCAACCGCGACAGCCAGTTGACTTGGCCCGTGGCGTCAAACGGGCAGGGATGCTGCGTCAGCCCGTGATAGGCTCGCAACCAGCGCCCGGCACTGGTCGCAACCTCTGCACCGCCCGCCCGACACACCGTGGCAAGGTCCGTGCCGTCGATTTTTGGCATGGCCATTGCCCGGCAGGAGGCGTCGAAAAATAAGACCTCCGGCGCGCGACTGGCCCCGGTCTTTAGTGCCTGTGCCACCTGTGTTTGACGGCGGGCCTGACGCGCTGCCCGGTCCGAATCCGCCCAGACCTTGATCAGGATTGGCCCCTTCGGCCCGTCCGATTCAAACAGATGCGCCTCACCGCCGCCGGGTCGCGCGGCGCGCGGCTCTGATCCGCCGCCATGGCGCGCCTGTGCCTCCATTGCCAAGGCCCGCGCGGCCTCGGCCGTCAGGCTCATGGTTTGACGAGGCGCGTGATCCCGACAGAGGCGGCGCGCGCAAGCCCGATGTCCAGCGACATCGGCAGGTATTCCCCGCGCCGCCACAGCTGACCCAGATCGTCATAGTGGCGAGACAGCGGGTGCCCCGATTGCCCGGTGGCCGAGATAAAGACCGAACTGTCCGGATCGGCGAAATCATAGACTCCGCGATAGCCCGCCCCATGCACATTGGCAAAAGGCTCGGGCTCGGTCCCCGAGGTGCGACCGCGCATCAACGTATGATCGCCGCCCGAGGTCTCCTGCCGGACGTTCACGAAATAACGCAGGATCGGGACTTCGCCCAGCACCGGATGCCGGTGTGTGGCGGCATGGGCATCGCCCCAGCGCAGCGATTCCAGCGAACTGCCGAACTCTTCGTCGATCCAGATCAGCGCATCGTCCAGCGCCAGCCGCGCGATGTCGCTACAGGTTTCCACCACGGCAGAGCGGATCACGTCGCACCACACGCTGGCCCCGTCCACGTCGCGAAAGACGCGCTCGATGAACAGTGGCTCGACGTGGTTGAAGTCCGCGGCCAGCGGGCCAAGGTCGTCGCGGATCAACCGGTCCTGAAGCGCGCGCAGCCACGCGGCATAGATCAGCGGCTCTGGCAGATGTTCGTTCATCTCGCCGTTCCAATCGGCCAACAGCGCCAGCGCGCGCTGGCGCTGACGGGCGGGGGTGCCCTGCGGCGCCGCCTCGCCGGTGAACCACAGATCCCGCCCGATCAGCGGCAGCAGCGTGCGCGCGGCAGGGGACACGGTGTCCAACTGCGCCTCAATAAAGCTGTCGCGGGTGTGCACCTTGCGACCCTGCATCACACTGGTCCAGCGCTGCACCCGCTGGCTGTCGCCCCATTCGAAACTGACATGGTTGGGGAAGGGGCGGTCGATCATCTTGTTGTTGGTGTTGCCAACGATCCCGCCCTCGGGCGCAAGGAATTCGGGGTTGGACGAATAGGGCAGATAGCCGTCCCAGCGATTGGTCGCGATCCAGCCGCGTGACGGCAACCGGCCCAGGCTTTCATGCGCGGGATCGCGACGCGGCATCGCGCCCACCAGCTTCATCGCGACGGTATCGTCGTCGATCATCGTCAGGTTCTGCGAGGGGGCCACATACAGCCGCGAGATCTGCATCCCTTCTTCAACGGACCCCGCCATCATTAACCCCACGGCGGCAGAGGCCGAGGTGTCCTCATGCGATAGTGCCGTCCACGACAGCGTCACCAGATGGCCGGGCGGCGTGATCTTGTCCAGGTTGAACTGCGACGAGGGTAGAACCGGGCCATTGTCCGTCCACAGCAGGGTCAGCGTCACCGGCGGCTCATCCTTGATGCGGATGATCGACTGGCGCGTCTCAAAAGGTTTGAACCCGTCGGGCGTGCGGTATTCCTGTCGGTTGTCGGGATTGATCTCTTCGAAAAACAGATCCTGATCGTCCAGATAAGACGAGGTGATCCCCCAGGCCAACTGCCGCGAACGGCCCACCATCAGCGCCGGAATGCCGGGGATCGATGCGCCGATCACGCCGCCGGACTGCAACTCCATCCGCGCCAGATACCAGATCGACGGCGCAGTGAAACCCAGATGGGGGTCATTGGCCAGCAGCGTCCCGCGTGAGGCAGAGCGCTCTGGCGCAGCGGCCCAGACGTTGGACGCCCCCGCCAGCCCGCGACGCGGCACCGGCCACAGGAAATCCCCGCCAACCGTCCCCGCCTGCGCCTGTTGCGTGCCCGCACCGGGCAACAATCGGGCAATCTGGGGCAGCGCCGCCACGCCAGAGCCGGGCATTTCGGGCAGAATATCCGACAGCCGCGCCTCATCGCCCAGCAACAGCGAGGTGCGTGCCCGCAGCACCTCATCGCCGATATGGCCCGACAGCTGCAGCGCCATCAACTTGATGATGGCCAGCGAATCCGCCGGTTGCCACGGCGCGATCTCTGCCTCGAACAGGAAAAACTCGGGCGCACCGCGCCCCAGACTTTCCATATTGATCTCACTGATGCGGGCATTGATCCCGGCGGCATAGGCCTCTAGCGCGTCCAGCGTGCGGTCGTCCTGATGCACGACAGAGGCTTTGGCCGCGCTGTAAATGTCCAGCCGCCGCAACAGGGTGTCGGTGCGCAGCGTCCGGCGGCCAAAGATTTCCGACAGGCGGCCCTGTGCCGTGCGCCGCATCACCATCAACTGCCACAGCCGGTCCTGCGCATGGGCATAGCCAAGCCCAAAAAACGCATCGCGGTCCGACAGCGCCATGATATGCGGCACCGCCGAATTGTCGCGCACGATTTCGATATCTGCGGTGATGCCAGAGACGGACAGGGTCTTGTCGTAGTCAGGCAGCGACCGCGACGCGAGGTAGTAGGACAGCAAAACGCCAATGACGATCAGCGCCACAGCCAGGCTGGCCAGTCGCAGCAACCATCGAAACATCAGCGCCATTTCCCTCTCCGTCCACTTGGGGTAGGTCAGAATGCACCGGGATTAACTTGCCAGCCCGGGCTTGCCAAGGGCAGGCGGGCTGGTCCGACGAGGGAGAGTATAATGGCAAAAGTCGCATTTCTGGGTCTGGGCGTGATGGGCTATCCCATGGCGGGCCATCTGGCCAAGGCCGGGCATGAGGTGACTGTCTACAACCGCACCGCCGCCAAGGCCGAAAAATGGGTCGCCGAACATGGCGGTTCGCACGCGGCAACCCCGCGTGAGGCGGCGCAGGGCGCGGATTTCATCATGGCCTGCGTGGGCAATGACGACGATTTGCGCGGTGTCTGCACCGGCGCGGACGGGGCCTTTGCCGGGATGGCAAAGGGCGCGACCTTTGTCGATCACACCACCGTGTCCGCACAGGTCACCGCAGAACTCTACGCAGAGGCGGCCAAGGCGGACCTGTCCTTTGTCGATGCGCCGGTGTCCGGCGGGCAGGCGGGGGCGGAAAACGGCCAGTTGGTGATCATGTGCGGCGGGGATGCGCCGGTCTATGACGCGGCAGAGCCGGTGATGATGTCCTATGCCAAGATGTGCCGTCGTCTGGGCGAGTCGGGCGCAGGCCAACTGACCAAGATGGTCAACCAGATCTGTATTGCCGGTCTGGTGCAAGCCTTGTCAGAGGGTCTGCACTTTGCCGAAAAGGCAGGTCTGGATGGTGCGGCGGTGGTCGATGTGATCGGCGGCGGTGCGGCCGGGTCGTGGCAGATGGTCAACCGCTATCAGACCATGATCGCGGATAAGTTCGAACACGGCTTTGCCGTCGACTGGATGCGCAAGGATCTGAACATCTGCCTGCGCACGGCGGATGAGGTGGGGGCCTCACTGCCCGTCACCGCCCTTGTGGATCAGTTCTACAAGGACGTGCAAAAACTGGGTGGTGGGCGCTGGGACACCTCGTCGCTGATCAAACGCCTGAATGCCATGGGGTGAGCCTCTGCTCACCCCGTCCCGCCGCGCCACCCTTTTCCGGGCGGCGCGGCACTTGCCGTTGCGACGCCACGTCAAACGCCGCCATGCGCCTAATTTACGCTCCTATCCGTTTGCCTACACGTCTCTCCCGACATGACCTATTGTCTTTGCCCCTTTGCACGCCTTATGTTAGCGGTCAGGCCGCGTGTGTATTACCCCGCGCCGACCAGTTTCGCTGACCGTGGACCCTGACAAACCGGACCCGGACAGACCGATCGGGCCGCAAGGCCAAAGACCCCGCCCGGACCGCAACATGCGACGGGCTTAATGAATGGGCGCCGCTTCGGTTCACTTGCCGAAGACAGGCGTCGGAGAAGAACCGCGATGAAGCGCGCGAATGACATCAGGCACGAGGCAGGGACCAATGGCTCCCGCCGTGCCGTCGCGCACCATCTCGCCCAGACAAGACACGCCGCAACCTCCGGGGCCCCACCTGGGCCGCGGAGGCGTGCGCCGTGCAAACGGATAACATGGCTAAGAAAATGCTCATCGACGCCACCCACGCGGAAGAGACCCGCGTTGTGGTGGTGGACGGAAACAAAGTTGAGGAATTTGACTTTGAATCTGAAAACAAGCGGCAACTCGCTGGAAATATCTATCTAGCCAAGATCACGCGGGTCGAACCCTCGTTGCAGGCGGCATTCGTCGACTACGGCGGCAACCGCCACGGTTTTCTGGCGTTCTCGGAAATCCACCCTGACTATTACCAGATCCCCATCGCCGACCGTCAGGCGCTGATGGCCGAGGAAGAAGAGGCCGCCAAGGCCGCCGCCGAGGAAGAGGAAAAGCCCAAGAAGTCCCGTTCGCGCTCTCGCAAGCGGACGACCAAGCCCAGCGATACTGCAGATAAGCCGCTGGTTGCAGAGACTGCGCCAGAGCAGGCTCCAGAACAGACAGCAGAGCCAAAGCCGCGTGAAATCAGCGGCATGGAAACCATCGACCTCGACGAAGACCTGGAAACCGGCGCGCCGGGTGAGGGCCTGTCGCCGATGGAAACCGTGCACGAAACTCCGGTTCAGGAACCGCAGGACGCCGACGAGGCGACCCCCGCCGAGACACCCGTGGCTCCGCAGGCCTCTGCTCAGGACGCCGCGCCCGAAGCTGTGGCCGAAGCAGCCCCTGTCACTCCTGACACGCCTGCTGCCGCGCCTGAGGCGGATCTGACCCCGATGCCGGCGGCAGAGGACGCGATCCCGGTCGAGACCGTCGAAACCCCGGCACCCGCAACACCAGACGATGCGGACGCGCCCGAAACGACGGACACCGCCACACCGCCGCGCCCCATCGCCGAAGGCACCCGGGATGAGGCCGCCGTGGTCTCGCAAGACCCCGAGACCACCGACACAGCCGCACCGGCGCAGGCTGAGGCCGCGCCCGCAGCAGCGGATGCGACCGAGGTGGCCGACACCGCCCGCGATGACAGCGACGAAGACGACGACGACGATGACGATTCGCAAGACGACGCCGCCTCTCGCGATGCCTCGATCGAATCCGTTGCCGACGACGACACCCACGAAGACATTCGCCCGGTGCGCAAGCCGCGCGCGCGCCGTTACAAAATTCAGGAAGTCATCAAGGTCCGCCAGATCATGCTGGTGCAGGTCGTCAAGGAAGAGCGCGGCAACAAAGGCGCGGCCCTGACCACCTACCTGTCGCTGGCCGGTCGTTACTGCGTCCTGATGCCCAACACCGCACGCGGTGGCGGCATCAGCCGCAAGATCACCAACGCCGCCGACCGCTCCAAGCTCAAGGAAATCGCGACCAGCATCGACGTCCCCAAGGGTGCCGGGCTGATCATCCGCACGGCGGGGGCCAAGCGCACCAAGACAGAGATCAAGCGCGACTACGAATACCTCCAGCGCCTGTGGGAACAGATCCGCGAGCTTACGCTGAAATCCATCGCGCCCGCCAAGATCTACGAAGAGGGCGACCTGATCAAACGCTCGATCCGCGACCTCTACAGCCGCGAAATCGATGAGGTTCTGGTCGAGGGCGAACGCGGCTATCGCGTCGCCAAGGACTTCATGAAGATGATCATGCCGTCCCACGCCAAGAACGTGCAGCACTACCACGACCAGATGCCGCTCTTCGCGCGCTTTCAGGTCGAATCCTACCTTGGCGCCATGTTCAATCCGACGGTGCAGCTGAAATCCGGCGGTTACATCGTGATCGGTGTGACAGAGGCGCTGGTGGCCATCGACGTCAACTCTGGCCGCGCCACCAAAGAGGGCTCGATCGAGGAAACCGCCACCAAGACCAACCTTGAGGCCGCCGAAGAGGTGGCCCGCCAGTTGCGTCTGCGCGACCTTGCCGGCCTGATCGTCATCGACTTCATCGACATGGATGAGCGTAAGAACAACGCCGCCGTCGAAAAACGGATCAAGGACAAGCTGAAGTCCGACCGCGCGCGCATTCAGGTGGGCCGCATCTCGGGCTTTGGCCTGATGGAAATGTCGCGTCAGCGTCTGCGCCCCGGCATGATCGAGGCGACGACTCAGCCGTGTCAGGCGTGCCACGGCACCGGCCTGATCCGTTCTGACGACAACCTTGCACTGCAAGTGTTGCGCCAGATCGAGGAAGAAGGCGTGCGCCGCCGCTCGCGTGAGGTGCTGGTAAAATGCCCGGTCGGCATCGCCAACTACCTGATGAACCAGAAACGCGAACACATCCTCCAGATTGAAACGCGCTATGGCATGTCCGTCCGGATTGAGGGCGATCCGCATCTGGTGTCGCCCGACTTTACCCTTGAAAAATTCAAGACCGCGACCCGCGTCGTGCCAGAGGCAACAGCGCCTGTGGTCTCTGTCGACACCTCGCTGATGGATCAGGTGGACGAGGACGCCGAGGACGAGATCGAAGACGCAGAGATCATCGAAACCACGGCCCCCGAGTCCGCGCCTGCCGCCGCGCCGCAGTCGGACGAGACCGGCGAAGACGACAAGCCCAAAAAGCGCCGTCGTCGGCGTCGGCGCAAGTCGAAGTCCAAGGACAACGGCGAGAATGGGGATAACGGCGACACCGATACGTCGGATGACGACACGCGCCAGCCGGAAAAGGCAGAGGCAGCCGCCGCCGGGGACAGCGCCGAGGTTGCGGATGCGCCCTCGGAGACCGCCGAGGACGCGCCCAAGCCCAAGCGGACCCGCACGCGGTCGCGCCGCTCGCGCAGCAAACCTGCGGAGACGGTGACCGAAAACGCCGACGCGACCCCAACGGCAGAGCCGGTTGTGGCAGAGGTTGTGGCAGAGGCGGCCCCGATTGCGGATGCACCGGTCGCTGACGCGCAGCCCGCCGACGCGCCCGCATCAGAGGTGGCGGCAGAGTCGCCGGCACAGGCGACACCGGCCCCGGTTGAGGCCACAGCAGCTGACGCAGACGCCAAGCCCAAACGTGCCCGCACACGGCGCAAGGCCGCGGATGTAATTGCCGCAGCGGTCGGCACACCGACAGCGGAAACGCCGGCCGAACTGATCGCAGATGCTGCCGAAGCGCCCGCCGCAGACGTGGCCCCAAAGCCTGCGGCGGACACGGCTCCGGCCCCCGAAGCAGAGGCTGAACCGGCCCCCGCCGAGGTCGTCAGCGCCGAACCGGCTCCGAAAGTTGCACCAGATGCCGCCCCGGAAGCCGCCCCAGAACCCACACCGGAGCCCACACCGGAGCCCGCCGCCGAACAGGTCGCCGAATCTCCGACCCCGGCAGAGGCAGACGACAAGCCCAAGCGGCGCGGTTGGTGGTCACTGGGCAGCTGATCCGGACCTTATGAACAAAGAAAAGCCCCGCGGCGACGCGGGGCTTTTTCGTTTCAAGGTGCGGCTTGCCGATAACGATACAACGCCCCGGGCGGCCCCGGGCGGCCAAGGGCGCGCAGAGATCACAAATGCGACTGCGTTGACCCACATCGATGGCGGGCAAGCGCAGGGCGCGGGGGGTGTACTGTCATGGAAAGCTCCTGACAGCGGACATGCCCCGTGCGGCGAACGGCGGGACCGAGCCCATAAACCCAAACATCCAGCTTGCACGAATGGCAGCTATCGGATCATATTCGCCTTGGATGTTCTAGCGGCGATCCAAAGACCAGATATTGGAGAAACCATGGTCATTTTCATAATCCTTTCCTTTCTCTCTTTAATGATTGTCTTGGGCGCATCATTCGCCGGTGCTTATTGTTTGGAGGCGATGTTTGGTGGGGACTTAACAGCTTGGGTGCAGTCTCTTGGAGCAATCCTTGCGATCGTCTCCGGTTTCGCTGCCGCGATTTGGCAGGTACGAGCACAACGCGTTGAAACGCAGGCGGAACGAAGCGCCGTTGCTCGGGCCGCTCACATATTGGCATATGAAGCACTTGAGACTGCGAGCGACCGGCTGGAGGCAGCGCTGATCCCGCGTAAATCTGGTAAAGTCATGAGCCTTCAGGGAGACCGCACGACAGAAATGGTCCTCGCGATGCGTGAATTCGACACGATGAAGCTACCCGCGGACTTGCTACCTTTATTTGTCCGTCTCAGGAGTCATGTCTTTGCAATAAACGAGAGAATTTCGGAAGTTTATTCCTCAGAAGAAAGGAATGAAGAACGCAAGACAGAGAGAGAAAATCGCTTGAAAAGCGCTGTGAGAGTTCGCACTGATGCCACGTTACTGTTCGAAACGTTGCAATCGATGATTTTGAAGTTTGGCGCCCAGAAGATGAATGTTGAGACTGGCGCTGAAACCGCGAGAGTAACCGCCAGCCTGCACCAATAGAAAATTAGAACCGGCCCACAACAGCCATTCGCGCAGCCGCAGCGAAAGGGCGCTTTGTCCGCGTATCCGCCCCTCTGTTGACGCGTCACGATGGTCTGCTCTGAACAGCCCGCCCGTTTCGCATCATGTCCGCTTCGAATTGGAAGTGGGCGTGGCCAGTTACCCCGCAGATGGCTGCAAAGCCCCATCCGGTCAACAGACCGGGCGCGCCGCTTCTGATGACCTCTTCGGGAACGTCGTGTCACGCGAACTTTGGCGTTCCCAAGATCTCGCCCCGTGGCCGTCCGCCAACATCAATGGGCCGGACGCATACGGGACGTTCGCGTCTCTGCCAGCGGCGCATTTCCTAACAACGTGTAAATCTGTTTCTGCAAGTCCTTGAAGACGCGACGTCACCTTTCTGTCCACGCGTGGACAGCCATACGGCTCACCCCTTGCGGATCGTCCAGATGATCGCTTTGCCCGCCTCCTCATGCCCCTCCAGATCATGCCCCGCCTCGGCACAGAAATGCGGCACATCCACCACGGCGGCAGGGTCGTCCGTGTGCAGGATCAACACCTCGCCAGAGGCCAGCCCCTGCAGCCTTTTGCGGGCCTTCAGGACAGGAAGCGGGCACAGCAGCCCGAGCGCGTCAAGTTCATGGGTCATGGTCCGGATGTAGACCCTTGCCCCGCCAAAGAAAAGCGCGACCACAGCGCACGCGGATGTGACACAGCTGCGAGGTGACGCCGCCCGTGCTTTCGCCTAAGACCCGAATATGTTTGGAATCGAAATCATAGACGCATCGCTCTTGCCCGCCATGTTCGTGGCGCTGTTGGCCGGGGTCATCTCCTTTCTCAGCCCCTGTGTGCTGCCGGTGGTGCCGCCCTATCTGGCCTACATGAGCGGCGTCTCCGTGACCGATCTTGGCACCCGCGACGGTGGCCGGAACAAGGCGATGCTGCCCGCCGTCTTCTTTGTGCTGGGGCTATCCACTGTCTTTCTTTTGATGGGCTTTGCCGCCTCCGCCGTCGGGATCGCCTTTCTTCAGTATCAGGACTGGCTGAACACCGCCGCCGGGATCGTCGTGATGATCTTTGGCGCGCATTTTGTCGGCGTCTACCGCATCGGTTTTCTTGACCGTGAGGCGCGGCTGGATGCGGGGGATCAGGGCGGGTCGGCCTTTGGCGCGTATATTCTGGGGCTCGCCTTTGCCTTTGGCTGGACGCCCTGCATCGGCCCGCAACTGGGCGCGATCCTCAGCCTTGCCGCGTCCGAGGCGTCGGTGGCGCGTGGAACATTGTTGCTGGCGGTCTATGCCGTGGGGCTAGGGGTGCCGTTCCTGCTGGTCGCGGCCTTCTTGCCGCGCCTGACCGGGGTCATGGGCTGGATGAAACGGCACATGGAACAGATCGAGCGCGCCATGGGCCTGCTATTGTGGACCATTGGCCTGCTGATGCTGACGGGCGGATTTTCGTCGCTGTCCTTCTGGCTGTTAGAGACCTTTCCGGCGTTAGCCGCTCTGGGTTGATCTGCGGTCAGCGCAGCCCGTGCAGCGCCGCCAAGGGGGCAATGCGCGTGACCAGCCAGGCGGGATAATACGCCGCGGTCGGGCCGACAAGACAGGCCCAGCCTGTCGCCAGCACGACAGTTCCTGCAGGAACTGCGCACGCCCGGACGCCGCCTTACTCTTGCCGAAAATCCGGCGTACCCTGATCGCAACAAAGAGGTGCGAAAGATGGGCGCTGGACAGACTGAAATACCGCAGGACGTGTCACGGCGCAGGGTGTTCTACATCCCCGGCTATGATCCGATTCATCCCCGCCGCTACCGCGAACTTTACCGCAAGGAGGGCGCGGCGCAGGCGCAGGTGTCCGGCTATCAGATCGACCTCAGCCCCAAGCAGACGGGTGGTCTGTATGGCTGGCACGTCGTCAGCGCGATGGACGGGCAGGCGGTCACGGCGGATATTGAGGTTCTGGTCTGGTCCGACATCGTGCGCAACAGCATGTCCACCTCGATCCTCGCGACCTATGCGCAACTGGTCCGCACCGCCTGGGAGTACATTGCCACCGGCGCGCTGAGACGGTTGATGCTGCTGCGCAAAGGGCCAGTAATTGCGGCGCTCTATCCGATTGGGATGCTGCTGTTGCAACTGACCCTTGCGCTGGTGCTGGGTTGGGCCGGGTTTGTCGTTATCAACCGGCTTGCGGCGGCTTTTTCGGAATGGCTTGGGGTGGGTCTTGAGTCGGCGGCGACGGTTGCGGGCCTCGTGGTCTGGGCGGTCACCACCTGGGCTCTGCTGCGCTGGTTCAAGAAGAAGGACGGCAAGATTTTTGCCTACTACCTGATGCACGATTATGCCTATTCCGCCCGCTATCACGGTGCCAATCCGCCAGAGTTAGAGGCGCGGATGGCGGATTTTGGTGAGATCATTGCCAAGGCGTTGACCGATGATGTGGATGAGGTGCTGGTGGTGGGACATTCGTCCGGCGCTCATCTGGCGGTGTCGATCCTTGCCGACTTGATCCGCGCGGGTCGCGTTCCGGCGAACGGGCCGAAACTGGCCTTTCTTAGTCTGGGGCAGGTGGTGCCCATGGTGTCCTTCTTGCGCGGCGCGCATCGTTTGCGCGCCGATCTGCGATATTTGAGTGCGCAAGACGCGCTGACATGGGTCGACGTGACTGCGCCGGGCGATGGCTGTGCCTTTGCGTTATGCGATCCGGTGGCTGTCTCTGGCGTGGCACCCGCCGACAAACGCTGGCCATTGGTGTTTTCGGCGCAGTTCACCCGGTCCCTGTCCCCCGAACGCTGGAAGGCGCTGCGGTGGAAGTTCTTTCGCCTGCATTTCCAGTATCTTTGCGCGTTTGATCGGCCGCTGGACTATGACTATTTTCGCATCACCGCCGGGCCGCTGTCGTTGGCCACCCGCTATGCGGACCGCCCACCATCAAACAGCCGGATTGACGTGCCGGTGTCAAAATACACGAGCATTGCGGCATGATCCCTCCGAAACCGGCGGCGCGGCCTGATCGGGTTTCGCTGTGGCGCTATGTCAAACTGTTCCGGCAGGACATTCTGTCGGCTCAACCCGCGCGGCTGTACCGCGCCAAGATGGCAGAATTCCGCACGCCGTTTTTTCGGTCCTTCCTGCTCAACCAGCCCGATCTGGTGAAGACTGTCCTGAAGGAGCGCCCGATGGATTTCCCCAAATCGGGCCGCATCAGCGAAGGGTTGCGCCCGCTGCTGGGCAATTCGGTGTTCCTATCCAATGGCGCCGCATGGCAGCGGCAGCGGCGGATCATCGACCCTGCCTTTGAGGGCGGACGCCTGCGCGAAACCTATCCTGCGATGTGGGCGGCGGCGCAATCGGCGCTGGACCGGCTGGCGACCAAGGCAGGACAGGACGTCGAGGTTGAAGAGATCGCCAGCCACGCGGCGGCGGACGTGATCTTTCGCACGCTGTTTTCCATCCCGATCGAGGATGAGACGGCACAAGAGGTGTTTCACGAATTTCGCGCCTATCAGCGCACGCAGCCGATTCTGAACCTGGCCGCCTTTCTGCCGGTCCCGCGCTGGATGCCCCGTTTCTTTCGCCGGGACACCAAGGCGGCGGCACGGCGCATCCGGACCCTGATCACCCGGCTGACAGAGGCGCGTCTGGCCGCAATAGAAGCAGGCGCCGCGCCTGACGATCTGGCCACCAAGATCATGACCACACGCGACCCTGAAACGGGGCAAAGGTTTACTGCCGAGGAAATGGTCGATCAGGTCGCGATCTTTTTCCTTGCGGGTCATGAAACCAGTGCCTCGGCGCTTGGCTGGGCCTTGTACCTGATGGCAACGCATCCGGAATGGCAGGACAAAGTGGCGACTGAGGCGCAGGCGCTCCGAAGCTGCGCGTTTTCCGACATCTCCAAACTGCGGATCAGCCGCGATGTGTTCCGCGAGACGTTGCGGCTATACCCGCCGGTGCCGATGATGGTGCGTGAGGCGACATGCCCGGAACGGTTCCGCGATCGTGACATCCCCAAGGGATCACAGATGGTGCTCAGCCCGTGGCATCTGCACCGGCATGAGGGGCTGTGGGACAACCCGGACGGGTTTGACCCCGGACGCTGGCAGACCGAAAACGGCAAGACCTGCGGGCGCGAGGCCTATATGCCGTTCTCTGCCGGGCCGCGGGTCTGCACGGGGGCGGGATTCGCCATGGTCGAAGGGGTGCTGCTGTTGTCGCTGCTGCTGCGCGACCTGCGCGTCACGCCGGTGGCGGGTAAGGTGCCGATGCCGGAGGCGCATCTGACAGTGCGCGCGCGCGACGGGATCTGGTTGAGGATCGACCGGCGGTAATCCGTTTTTTCGCCGAGCACTCTCCTCCACGTCACAGTTAGCGTTATCAGGTCAGACGCCCACTATACCGGTCCGGTCCCCTGCGGTATCGACAGTGCAAAAGCCTTTCATCTCATCATACGAGGGTCTCATGGGACAGGACGTAGCCACATTTTCCAAACAAGCCGACCAGATGCGCACGGGCGGTGGTTTTATCGCAGCACTGGACCAATCCGGCGGCTCTACACCCAAGGCGCTGCGGCTCTACGGTGTAGCCGAGGACAGCTACGATGGCGAAGACGCCATGTACGCCGAAATCCACGAGATGCGCTCTCGCATCATCACCGCGCCGGATTTCACCAACGCCAAGGTGCTGGGCGCAATCCTGTTTGAACGCACTATGCGCGCCGAGGTTGACGGTAAACCCACCGCACAGGCGCTATGGGACGATAGGGGCATCGTGCCCTTTCTCAAGATCGACAAGGGTCTGGAAGACAAGGCAGACGGCGTGCAGATGATGAAGCCGATCCCGGGCATCGAGGAGACCCTCAAAGAGGCCGCGGCATTTGGCATCTTCGGCACCAAGGAACGCTCTGTCATCCATGAGGCCAACGCGGCGGGCATCAAGGCGGTTGTGGCGCAACAGTTTGAACTGGGTATGACGGTTCTGGCGGCGGGTCTTGTCCCGATACTGGAGCCTGAGGTCGACATCAACTCTGCCACCAAGGCCGAGGCCGAAACCATCCTGAAGGCCGAAATTGCAGCGCAGCTGGACCAGCTCGCCGAGGGGCAGGATGTGATGCTCAAGCTGACCATCCCGACCGAGGACGGACTATACAACGATCTGGCGGATCATCCGCGCGTGATCCGGGTTGTGGCGCTGTCGGGCGGGTATTCCACCGATGAGGCCTGCGAACGTCTGGCGCGCCAGCCCAAGATGATTGCCTCTTTCAGCCGCGCGCTGACCGAAGGGTTGAGCAAGCAGATGTCGGATGCGGATTTCAACGCGGCCTTGGGGGCCAACATCGACAAGATCTATCGCGCGTCGATCTGACTCGCCCCTTTTCGTTGATCACAGATCTAGCCCCGTTTCCTGTCCGGAAGCGGGGCTTTTTGTTGTTTCACTGGGCGGGGTGAAGAAACTTTCATGCTGTTTCAATGTCTTGATCCACAGTGGTGGTTTTCCTCACTGATGCGGCCAAGAATCGGCGGCTATCTTGCGTCTCAGTTACGAAGTTCGGAGCAACGAAGGCAATCAAGCCGCTCACCGGATGGACCAAGACCCGTTTTTCCCAGATCGTCCTCATTTTCCAAGGAACAGACCCATGAAAACCTTTGCCAAAATCGCATTCGCCGCCCTCGCGCTGACCGCAACCGGCGCTGTCGCCGATCAGGGCGACAAGATCACCGCAATGGGCTATGGCCCGACCCAACAGCACGCCAAGATCGTGACCATCCAGACCTGGACCACGGCGGCGCATGATTCATACGGTTATGCCGACTGGAACACCGCCTATATCGGTCACATGGAATGCGTGCAGACCTACGCCACCGCGACCCAGAAATATTCTACGTTGTCGCGTGAAGTCATCAAGATCGGTGGCGACCAGAGCGCGCCGTGGTCCTGCATCGTGAGCGGCTATCAGGACGTCAAGACCAGCTACTATGGCGGCTATGACGGCGGCTATAAGAAGAACACTGGCCACACAGGCGGCTACACAGGTGGCCATACCGGCGGGTACACTGGTGGCTACTCTGGCGGCACGACCAACAAATACTGATTTCGGGCTGTCCCAACCGCGGCGCATCCCCACGTCCCACCCATTGCCGCGTCAGTCCCGATAGACCCCGGTGCCCGCTCCCAGCGCCGGGGTCACTTGCGTGTCAAACCCGTCTATCCTGCCTGTTTACGCCAATCGGCGAGCGTCTTGCCCGGTTCATCGACAAAAAGGCCGGGCAAGGGCGTAAGCTTGTCGATCCTGTCGATCCGCAGGCTGAGAAACCGCGCTTCTGTTTCGTTCCAGCCGACACAGGTCCAGATTCGGCCAAAGTAATCCAGATGTAGAGGGCGCAGCACATGCACCGCCTCGCGGGTCTCTATCCGCAGCCTTTGCCGCGCGCGGATCGCGGCGCGGATGGCCGGCATATGAACAAAGCCGCGCGCCGCCTCGGCAAATCGGTCGGTGGCAAATCCGAATGGCGCAGGGGCGGGGCCGGAATCCTCTGGCAGGACCGCCTCTATCTTGGCGGCGAGGCTGCGGGCGCTGGCGGCCTGCTCGGGCAGGGTCGATGCGCCCAGTGCGGCAAGGGCCAGGTGCAGCGCCTCAAGTTCCTCTTCGGTCAGGTTCAACGGGGGCAGGGTGATGGCCGCCTGAACGGTGTAGCCATAGCCGCGCGCGCCCTCGACCGGGACACCGGACGCGGCCAAAGTTTCCATGTCGCGGTAGATCGTGCGCACGGACACACCAAGATCCTGCGCCATCGCCTCGGCGGTGTGCAGTTTTCCGTCGCGCAGGCGTTGCGTCAGGGCATACAGCCGGTCTTTACGGTTCATCTCGCACCTTTTTTCGGCATCCGTGCGTAGACCATACTGACAAAAACCTGACAACTGACAAGGTCATGACAAAACGAGTGGCCTATCGCGGCGCTTTGGTGCTTTTCCGGGGGCAGGAGACCCTATAGACAACGGCAGTGGCATTGATACGCGGCCCCGGACGGGATGCCGCTGACGTTAGGAGAGACATCATGGGTATCGGAAACATCGGTCTTCCCGGCCTTCTGCTGATCGCAGTTGTCGTGCTGGTCCTGTTTGGTCGCGGCAAGATCTCTTCGCTGATGGGCGAAGTGGGCAAAGGCATCACCGCCTTCAAGAAAGGCGTGAGCGAAAGCACCGAAGAACTGGAAGAACAGAAAAAGGCCGATGAGGCCAAGGACGTCACCCCGGAAGACGAGAAAGACAAGGCGTAAGCTGTTATGTTCGATCTTGGCTTTGCCGAACTGCTGGTGATCGGCATCGTTGCGCTGATCGTTGTCGGGCCCAAGGACCTGCCGGTGCTCTTTCGCAACGTGGGTCGTTTCATGGGCAAGGCGCGCGGAATGGCGCGCGAATTCAGCCGTGCGATGAATGACGCGGCGGATGAAACTGGCGTGCGTGATGTCGCCAAGACGTTCAAATCAGCCACCAACCCCGTCAGCAGCGCGATGGACGGCGTCAAGGATGCCGCCAAATCCATGACCAATTTCGACCCTGACAGCGAAACTGGCAAGCTGGCCAAGGAACGCGAAGACGCCCGCAAAAAGATCGAGGCCGGCGCAGCCCGCAAAGCGGCAGAGCGCAAGGCGCGTGAGGCGCAAGAGGCCCTGCGCAAGGCGGATGAGCTTGAGGCGTCGATGCAGGCGGCCCCAGAGGACGCCGCCCCAAAACCGGCGACCGAAGGGCCCGCCGCTGAAGGAAATGACAAGGCATGAGTGACGCGCAAGATGAGATCGAGGACAGCTCGGCCCCGCTGATCGAGCATCTGGCCGAACTGCGCACGCGGTTGATCCGCTCCGTGCTGGCATTGCTGGCCGGGATTTTCGTTCTGTTCATTCCGATCAGCGGCGATTTCCTCGCCGAACATATCCTGCAATTTCTGCTTGTCCCGATCGAAAACACGCTGCGCGCACTGGGCGACCCGTCGCCGACGTTGCAATACACCAGCCCGCAGGAATACCTCTTTGTGGTGTTCCGCATCTCGATGGTGTTTGGCTTCGCGCTGGCGTTCCCGGTCATTGCCTTTCAGATGTGGCGCTTTGTGGCTCCGGGTCTCTACAAAAAGGAAAAGAACGCCTTTTTGCCCTTCATCATCGCATCACCGGTGATGTTCCTGCTCGGTGCAAGCTTTGCCCATTTTGTGGTGACACCGCTGGCGATGGCGTTTTTCCTTGGTTTTGCCGACGCACCGTCGATCTTTGCCGATCTGCTTTCGGGCAGTGTGGACGTGCCCGATGCGACGGCAATTGTTGTGCCAGAGACAGTGCAGGGGCTGCGCATCACCTTTTTCGGCAAGGTGAACGAAAGCCTGAGCACCTCACTGGTGTTCATCATGGCCTTTGGCCTGTGTTTCCAACTGCCGGTTTTGCTGACGCTTATGGGCAAGGCCGGGCTGGTTTCTGCCGAGGGGCTGGGCAGCGTGCGCAAATACGCCATGGTGGCCATCCTTGTGCTGGCGGCGGTGGTGACTCCGCCGGATGTGGTCACGCAGCTGATCCTGTTTGTCGTGGTTTACGGACTGTACGAAGTGTCGATTTTCCTTGTGGGCCGGGTCGAGAAAAAACGCGAGGCCGAGTTGCGCGCGCAGGGGTTGTGGTTCGAAGAAGAGCCTGACACCGAAAATGATCCGCTGATGGATGAGTTCGACGAAGACGAGGACGACGAAGAGGCGCGGCGATGAGCGGAAAATCTGTAGGACCAAAAGCCACGGCGCTGAAACGTATCGCCGCGGCGCTGGAGCGGATGTCGCCCGCGCCGCAAGCGGCCCCCGACTTTGAGGGAGCAGAGGCCTTTGTCTGGCATGTCGATCCCGACAGGTTGGTGCCGGTTCCGCAGGTCAATCGCGTTGCACTGGACTTGCTGATTGGCATTGACCGCGCGCGCGACACGCTGGTGGACAACACGCTGCAGTTTGCACGCGGACATGCCGCAAACAACGCCCTGCTTTGGGGCGCACGCGGCATGGGGAAATCCAGCATCGTTAAGGCGGTCCATGCCGCCGTGCGCGCGCAGGGGCACGACCTGAAACTGGTGGAACTGCAACGCGAGGATCTGGGATCTGTCGGGCGGCTGCTATCGGTTCTACGTGCTGCGCCGCTGCGATTTGTGCTGTTCTGCGATGATCTTTCGTTCAGCCATGACGATGAACACTACAAGAGCCTCAAGGCGGTTCTGGATGGTGGCATCGAGGGACGGCCAGAGAACGTGCTGTTCTATGCCACCTCGAACCGCCGCCACCTGATGCCGCGCGACATGATCGAAAACGAACGCTCTACCGCGATCAGCCCCTCTGAGGCGGTTGAGGAAAAGGTGTCTCTGTCGGATCGCTTTGGTCTGTGGCTGGGCTTTCACCCCTGTTCGCAAGACGACTACCTGGCCATGATCCGGGGCTATTGCGACGCCTACGGGGTCACGGTCAGCGATGAAGAGTTGCGGACAGAGGCGGTCGAATGGCAGGCGACGCGTGGCGCGCGCTCTGGCCGGGTGGCTTGGCAGTATTTTACCGATCTGGCAGGACGGAAAGGCGTGGCGCTGGTCTGATTACCAATCAGGTGGAAACGAAAAAACGCCCTGCCATAGCAGGGCGTTTTTTTCTGTCCACAGGCTGACAGGGTCAGCGCAGATAGCTCATCGGGTCCGTGCTATCCAGCCCTTTGCGGACCTCGAAATGCAGGAAGCCGACATCGCCGGGCGCCACGCGACCGATCTGCTGTCCCCGGCTGACCGCATCCCCGACATTTACGCCAATATCGGCCACGTTCAGATAGACGGTGTTCACGTTGTCCGGGTGACGGACGATGATAAAACTGGCGCCATCGGTTTTCTTGGACACGCTGATGACCGATCCGCTGGCGGCGGCGGACACCGGGGTGCCGGGTGAGGCGCTGATGTCGATGCCGGGATTGGTGCCGGGGTTGTATTCGCGAATGATCGACCCGGTCACAGGCATCGACATGCTGCCGCCGGTCGTGGTCTTGGACTGGCCAATGTCGGCCACCGGTTTGTCCGGTTTGGCAGTGGGTTTGGCCGCAGTGCGCGGCTCTGGCGTCTCGGCGGGCAACGGTGTTGCTGCTGAGGGCGGCACCGGGGTCAGCGACCCGGAGCCCGGCGGCGTGGTGGCCGGTTCCAATCTGCGCGCGTCGGTTTGCGTGCTGACCGGGATCAGCAGGAACTGGCCCTCTCGGATCGAGAAATCCTTGTCCAGCGCGTTCCATTCCGACAGCGCGCGCGGCGAGACGTTGTACAGTCGCGCGATGGTAAAGGCGGTCTCGCCCCGTGCGACCTTGTGCCGAACAGGTTCTGCGCCCGCTGTTGCGCCACCGTCGCGGCGTGCGGTGTCCGGGGCTCTGTCGATCGCGTTGGAGGCCAGCGTGGTGACATCCACACCCGAGGGCGAGCGAATCGGGCCGGTCCCGTCCGCGCCAATCGACGGTTCAGCCACGCGACGGGGCAGGGCGACGATCTCGCCCCGGCGCAGCGCGTCGCTTGGTCTGATCCCGTTGTACTTGCCCAGTTCGTCGGCGGGCAGGCCGACCCGGGCGGCCACATCGGCAAGCGTGTCGCCGCGTTTGGCAATCGCGACTTGATAGCTGGGATAGGACAGGATGCCCCGGTCGTCGGGTTCAGGGCGGGTTGCCGTCGCCTTGAGAGCGGCGTCGGTTGTATCAACTCCGCCTCCGATTCCGCCCCGCAGGTCGAAATCCATTCCGTCGGAACAGGCCGACATCAGTGTTATCAGGGCAAGGGCCGTCATGGGGCGGAAGCCAAGTGTCATCTCGATATCCTCACATGCACCCCTTGTCTCCAGGGCGTCACAGGTTGGTGGCGCGCTATGGACGCCGCGCCGGCGTTTCAGTCCTTGCCGAGCCCTTCGACCAGCGGCACAAAGCGCACGGGCCGCATTTCGTCATAGTCGTAACCTTGTTCGGTCCGCGTCACGCGGATCAGGCTTTGAACGGCATCCGACTGGCCCACCGGCACCACCATGATACCGCCAATCTTCAATTGCGCCAAGAGCGGGCCGGGCGGGTCTTCGGCGGCTGCGGTCACAATTATGCGGTCAAACGGTGCCTGATCGGGCAATCCAAAGGATCCGTCGGCGGTGAAGGCGGTGATATTGGTCAATTCAAGTGCGTCAAACACCGTACGCGCGGCGTTCACAAGGCGACGGTGTCGGTCGACGGTGTAGACCCGCCGCGCCAGCTGCGCCAGGATCGCCGCCTGATAGCCAGACCCGGTACCAACCTCCAGCACCTTGTCGCGTGACCCCACCTTGAGCGCTTGCGTCATCAACCCGACGACAGAGGGCTGTGAGATGGTCTGACCGCAGGAAATCGGCAGCGGCATGTCCTCATAAGCGCGTTCAGAAAAATAGCCTTGGATGAACCGGCCCCGGTCGACGCGTTCCATCGCGTTGAGCACAGCCTTGTCTGTGACGCCTTTGGACCGAAGCGCAAAGAGGAACTGCATCTTGGCCTCGGCGTCGAAGCTCATGAAAAGGCGTCTTTCAGGTCGTTCAGCGCGGCATGGTCGGTCAGGTCGGCGCGCATCGGCGTGACCGTGATCCAGCCCTTGATGTTCATGTCGGCGTCGCTGCCGGTGTCGGTCTCGGCGCGTTGATCGCCGCCGCGGACCCAAAGAAACCTGCGGCCAGAGGGCGAATGGGTTGATTCCACGGTAAAGCGGGTGTTGCGGCGCAGCCCTTGCGGCGCGGCCACTGTGCCCTCGACCCTTGCGGCGGAGACCGGCGGAAAGTTGACGTTGTAGAAACGGCGATAACCCTCGATCCGGCCCGGGTCCACGCGCAGGATTTGGCGCACGGTTTCGGCCCCGTGGACGGCGGCGGCCTCAAACGGGTCATCAGCCAAGGCGTTGTCCGGGCCAAGATATTGCGACAGAGCGATCGCGGTCAGCCCTTGCAAGGCGGCCTCCATCGCGCCGCCCAGCGTGCCGGAATACAGCGCGTTCTCGGCCGAGTTGTTGCCCCGGTTCACGCCCGACAGAACCAGATCCGGCGGGCTGTCCTTGAGCACGTCATGCAGACCGGCCAGCACGCAATCGGCGGGGCTGCCCTCGGCCGCGTATTTGCGCGGGCCAAGCTGTGCGATCATGGTCGGATGGGTATAAGAGATACAATGCGCCACGCCGGATTGCTCAAAGGCGGGGGCTACGGTCCAGACCTCGCCCTCGGGGCCGGCAAGGTCTTCGGCGATGGCGGAAAGAACCTTGAGACCCGGCGCGTTGATGCCGTCGTCGTTGGTGATGAGGATGCGCATGAGGGTGTGCCCGTTCTGGTTTGCCCCTCTCTAGTCAAAGGGGGGGCTTGGGGCAAGCAACGCTCCGCCGATGGGCGCGAGGTGCGCCCTGAAAGACTCAGGTTGTGGTGCGGATCAGGCCAGCTCTGCGAGCAGGCGCAGGGCCTCGGCCTGTGGCGTGGCAAGTGCGGCGCGGTCCTCGCCGGGGTGAAACCGCGCACGGGTGGCGGTGGCCATCGGGTTCGGGCTGAGGACATGAACGCGCGGGCCGGTGCGTTCCGTCTCGGCGGCCCAGCTGCGGGCCAGCGCGATCTGTGCCGCCTTGGTGGTGCCGTAGTAACCGTAAAATTTCTGGCCCGTCACCGGATCATCAAAGAACAGCGCCGTGCCGGTCTCGCCCAGAAGGGGCGCGACGAAGGGGATCAGGTGGCCCATGGCGTCGGCATTGGTGGTCAGGGCCTTGCGCCATTCCTTGGGGTCGATATGGGGCGCGGGGGTCAGGGCGCTGGCGTGGATCGCCGTATGGGCCCAGAGGGCGAGGCCGCCCCAGCGGTCATGGATCGAGCGACACAAATGGGCCATGGCGTCGCGATCGGTCACGTCCATCGGGGCCAGCGTGGCGCTGCCGCCCTTGGATTGGATGCGGTCATCCAATTCTTCGAGGCCGCCGACGGTGCGGGCCACGGCGATGATGTGATGGGTGGGCGCGAGGGCCTCGGCGAGGGCAAAGCCAAGGCCGCGAGAGGCGCCGGTGATGAGGGCAAGTTTGGTCATGGCGATGATGTGCCGGGGATTTTGAGCGGGGTCAAGCGCGGCCATGTCGCGGCCCGCCTTGATATGGGGTGTCCACGCGTGGACAGGAAGTCGACTGTGAAATATCAAGAGGTTACAGCGACGAATTTACCTGCGATTAACCTTTGTCCGCGTGGGGTGGGACTGTGATCACGCCCGTCCGTGCCACGCGTGAGGGGCCTGCCGCAGCCTTCGCGTGGTCGGGATATGTTATGAAACGAGATTTTCGGCGCAGGCTCTGAGCCGCGACCGGCGTATGGGGGCGTCATGCCAAAGGTATGCTTGCAGCATGACCCCGTCTCCCTGCGGGCGACTCCCCCGGGATATTTTTGGACAGAAGAAACCCGAGGGGGCCAATGCGTGGCGAGCCGGATCGGGAAAGGCATCGGGATTGCCCCGCAGGGGGATGGCGAGGGGGACGTGACCGGAGGGTGTTGGCCGTCAGGCCGTTGTTTGGTCTGGGCCCGCGGCGGGGCGTGGGCGCGGGTGGATCAATCCGCCGTCAGATGGGGGCGGATGTCGTCGCCAAAGGCGGCGTAGAGGTCCAGCAGGTCGTCGAAGGAGATGCCTTGCGCTTGTGCCTCTGCCAGGGGCCCCTCGGTCACGGTCATCTGCGGGCGCTGCGTGGGATCGGGCAGGGTGAGCGTCACGGCTGTGCCTTGCTCATCCTCAAATTGCGGTAGGGTGTTGGCCAGCAGCCCGTCGGCGGGCGGAAAGGGCGCTGCGGGGTCGTCGATGGTGGCGAGATAGGCGCGGAACACCGGCTCTGGCACCTCGACCCATGGGCCAAAGGCGAAAACCTCATCGCTGCCGCGCAGGGGAAGCGTCAGGACGGAGCGCAGGAAATAGCGGCCCGCGATGCGGCAGAATTCCGCCCCGAGGCGATCCTCACCTACCTCAAGGTCGGCGTCGTCGATGCGGGGGCCATAGGCCCAGTCATCCGGCGCATCGAAACCGATGTCATAGATGCCGCTGAACTGTCGCCCGCAACAGGGGCAGGAGCGGGTGTCATCATTAAAGCGCCGCCAGCGGGCATCAAGATCAAGAATATTCATGATGGGGATGTGCGGCGCTTTGCCGGTGTGGTCAAGGGGCTGGGCAGGTCGGCGTTGCTGCGTCATGCTGGTGAGGCAGCTTTCAGGAGGGAAGCAATGGTCAAACGGGTCTTGGGTCTGTGTGCGCTGCTGGGGCCGGGTGCGGCGCTGGCGGATGAAATCAGCGGAGAGTGGTGTTCGCCCGACGGGCAAAGCCTGACCATCCGCGACAACCGGGTGGTGGCCCCATCGGGAATTGAAACGGACGGGCGTTACAGCCGCCACCGCTATGAATTCATCATGCCCGAAGGCGGCCCAAACGCGGGGGCGGCCATTGTGCTGGAGCAACTGTCCGAAGAGGAAGTGCGCTATAGCATCGACGGCAGCGCGCCGGTCAGTTGGACGCGCTGCCGGGCGGTGACAAGCTAGCCGGGTTATTGCGCCACGGGCTGTGTCAGCCAGCGGGTTTCGCCCTTTTGGGCCAGCGCCAAGCGCCCGTCCTCGATCGCGATGACGGGATCGCGGCCGATCTGATCGCCGATCTTGAGCATTTGCACCTTGCCGCGCGAGGTGCGCACAAGCGCCTTGGGCGCATCGCCGGAGCCGAAGGTGCCCAGCAGGATGAGACCTGTGAGATCGGCTGTTGCCGGGCGGGTGGCTGCCGATATGACGGCTTCGGGGGTTGGGGTTTCTTGGGCCATGGCTCTTCACTGGGTTGTTGAAGAGCGGCGCATACTGCGGTGCAGCATCAGGCGAAAGAGGGGCCGGGAGGATGCGCGGCGGATGGCTGGCGGCGGGTCATGTGCAGGCGATTTTTGGCCTGTGGTCGCCGTGTGGCTCTGTTCGGCCTGCGGGCCGAAGGCGCCCACCCGCCGACCCTTGGGTGCGGATGAGCCGATTATCGTGGCACGCAGAGGGAGAGGCGGCTTATTCCGCCGCCTTCATCTGGAAGCCCTTTTGGATCATGTCGGCCGGTTCAACCGGGTATTCCCCAGAGAAGCAGGCGTCACAATACTGCGGGCACTTGGCGTTGCGGCCTTCGGCCTCGCCCACGGCGCGGTAAAGACCGTCGAGTGAGATAAAGCGCAGGCTGTCGACGCCCAGATGTTCGCACATCTCATCCTCTGACATGGTCGCGGCCAGCAGTTTTTCGCGCTGGGGCGTGTCGACGCCGTAGAAACAGGGCCATGCTGTCGGGGGCGATGCGATGCGAAAGTGGACCTCGGCGGCGCCAGCATCAAGGATCATCTCCTTGATCTTGCGGCTGGTGGTGCCGCGCACAACCGAGTCGTCGACCAAGATCACCCGCTTGCCCTTGATCAGGGCGCGGTTGACGTTGAGTTTCAGGCGCACGCCCATGTTGCGGATCTGCTCTGTCGGTTCGATGAAGGTGCGGCCCATGTATTGGTTGCGCACGATGCCCATGCCGTAGGGAATGCCGGATTCGTGGGCAAAGCCAATGGCGGCGGGGGTGCCGCTGTCGGGGACCGGGCAGACGAGGTCGGCATCCACCGGCACCTCACGCGCCAGTTCGACACCGATCTGGCGGCGCGTCTCATAGACGGACCGACCACCGATGATCGAATCGGGGCGCGAGAAATAGACATGTTCAAAGATGCAGAAGCGCGATTTGGCGCGGCGGAAGGGGAAGTGCGATTCGACGCCACCATTGGCGGTGATGACCACCATTTCACCCGGTTCGATTTCGCGGACAAATTCCGCCCCGATGATGTCCAGTGCGCAGGTTTCAGAGCTGAGCGCCCAGCCATCCGCGACCTTGCCCAGCACCAGCGGGCGCACGCCCAGAGGGTCACGGACACCGATCAGTTTGGTGCGGGTCATGGCGACAACGCTGAACGCGCCCTCGACGCGGCGCAGGGCGTCCTCCATCCGGGATGGGATGTCGCGCTGGAGTGAGCGTGCCATCAGGTGAATGATGCATTCACTGTCGGACGAGGACTGAAAGATCGATCCGCGCTCAATCAACTCACGCCGCAGGGCGTCGGCATTGGTGATGTTGCCGTTGTGGGCAATCGCCGCGCCACCCATGGAGAATTCGCCAAAGAAGGGCTGCACATCGCGGATCTGGGTCTGGCCCTTGGATCCGGCGGTGGAATAGCGCACATGCCCGATGGCCAGTTGGCCGGGCAGCGTGTCCATCAGCGACTGGCGGGTGAAGTTGTCGCGCACATAGCCGAACCGGCGGGCGGAGTTAAATCCGCCCAAGTCGGGATGGTAGGCGACGATGCCACCGGCCTCTTGCCCGCGGTGTTGCAGGGCGTGGAGGCCAAGGGCTACGAAGTTCGCCGCGTCGGCTACGCCGACGACGCCGAAGATACCGCACTCCTCCTTGAGTTTGTCGTCGTTGTCCGGATCGCGGACCGCGTCGAAGTCAAAAGGATGGGCGGGAGGAAATATGGCGTCGGGCAAGGGGGCAGCTCCGAATCCGTTGTGCATGTGCAGCATGGTGTAGTGCCCGAGGGCACGAATGTCACGAAACGATTACATCATTTAGTCAGAGCGCGATGCCATGTGTTTCGGCCTGCGTTTTATTACGGGGCGTCGCAGACACTGACCAGTTGTTCGTATTGTGCGGTGATCCAGCCAAGCGCCTGTTCGGGGTTCTGTTCCTCGATCCGGTCGGTGAACTGGGCAAACACCGCCGCAGAGCGCGAGTCGTCGATCATCGTGATGTCCTGTGCGGTGATCACGGTCTCGTAGACGAAAAAGGCGATGGCCACGAGCAGGATGCCGCGCGCCACCCCAAAGAAGAAGCCAAGCGCCTGATCCAGCCCACCCAGCGCCGAGCGTTTGATGATGGACGAAAACAACGGGGTGAACAGGGAGACCACCACCAGCGCGACGGTAAAGATCGCCGCGAAGCTGGCGATCACGGCCAGTTCGCAGCTGTCGGCGAGAAATTCGCCGATGACGGGGATTTCCTTGACCAGCGGTTGCACCTGATCGGCAAAGAGAAAGGCCACCACCGCGGCCACGACCCAGCCTAGAATGGCCATCGTCTCACGCACCAGCCCGCGTGAGTAGGCCAGCAGGGCCGATAGCAGAATGATGACGCCCACCACGCCGTCAACGATTGTAAACCCGTCCATCTGCCTCACTCGCCTCTTGTCGCCTGGCCGCGCGCGGCCCGTGTTCTGCCTGTCATAGCGGTTCTGCCGGGTCTACCCGGCGCCAAAGACCTCGCCGACGAAGGTGGTCAGGTCGGGCATCCGGGACAGCGCCATGCCGTCCGATGCCGTGGCCTTGCCCCCTTGCGGCAGAATCGCCTTGGAGAAACCAAGTTTCTGCGCCTCTTTCAATCGGTTTTCCGACTGGCCGACGGGACGCAGGCTCCCTGATAGGCTGATTTCTCCGAAAACGACAGTATCGGGGGGCAGGGCAGCGTCCTCGCGCGCGGAAAGTAGCGCAGCGGCCACAGCCAGATCGGCGGCGGGTTCGCTGACCCGCATCCCCCCCGCGACGTTCAGGTAAACATCCAGCCCCGCAAACGGGATGCCGCAACGCGATTCGAGAACCGCCAAAATCATCGCCAGACGGCTACCGTCCCAGCCCACGACCGACCGGCGCGGCTGCGAATGCGGGCTGGGAGAGACCAGCGCCTGAAGCTCGACCAGCAGGGGGCGCGTGCCCTCGACCCCGGCAAAGACCACCGACCCCGGCGCGGGCTGGCCGCGTTCGGACAAAAACAGCGCCGAGGGGTTGGCGACCTCTGACAATCCGCCGCCTGTCATCTCGAACACGCCGATTTCATCGGTGGGACCAAAGCGATTCTTGACCGAGCGCAGGATGCGGAACTGGTGGCCGCGCTCACCCTCAAAATACAGCACCGTATCGACCATGTGTTCGACGACACGAGGACCGGCCAACTGGCCCTCTTTGGTGACGTGGCCGACCATCATGATGGAACTGCCGGTGCTTTTCGCGAAGGTGGTCAGCTCATGCGCCGCGGCGCGGACCTGACTGACAGAGCCGGGGGTGCTGTCGACATTGTCGGCCCACATGGTCTGGATCGAATCGATGATCGCCAGATCGGGGCGGGTTTCGTCAAGCGTGGTCAGGATGTCGCGCAGATTGGTTTCCGTCGCCAGTTTCACAGGCGCCTCTGCCAAATTCAACCGTTGGGCGCGCAAGCGGATCTGGGCGCTGGCCTCTTCGCCCGAAATATAGACGACCTTTAACCCGGCGTTGGCAAAGGCCGCGGCGGCCTGCAAAAGCAGGGTGGATTTGCCGATGCCCGGATCACCCGCCATCAGCACCGCGCTGGAGGGCACAAGCCCGCCCCCCAGTACGCGGTCAAATTCATCCATACCGCAGGCGGTGCGCGGCGGCGGTGACTCTTTGGCGGAGAGATCGGTCAAGGCGACGGCGCGGCCGCGCGATTTGCCCAAGGTCTTGCCCGATGGTCCCTGGCTGAGGGGCTTTTCCTCGGTGATGGTGTTCCATTCGCCGCAGGTTTCGCAGCGCCCCGACCATTTGGTGGTGGTGGCGGCGCAGGACTGACAGACGAAACGGGCGGTGGCTTTGGCCATGGAGACTCCGTGAGTGTCGGGGGCGTCGGGGCAGGGTCGCCTAAGCCCCATCCGGGGCAGGGCGGCTTATGCCCCATCGCGGGCGGGAGGCCAATGACCCCCTCGGCCTTTGGTCTGTCACCGGGGTCTTTTTACAAAGAAGGTTCCGGTGTGCGGCGCTTTTCGATGAAGCCCAGCATTATCGAGGTGAGGATGCAGGCGGTGAACAGGTACAGCCCCCACGCGGGTTCGACGCGGCCCACGCCCATGCCCTTGGACAAGGTGATATAAAGCGCGATCAGAAAGATGTCGGCCATGGCCAGTTTGCCGATGATCTCAAGCACCGGCAGGCTGCGGCGGTCGAGCAGGTCGAACTGCACCAGCGCCAGCCCCAGCGTTTTGATCAGCGGTGCAAAGAGCGCAAACAGGGTCACGATCAGGGCCAGAAAGATGTCGGATTTCCACAGCGATTGCAGGCCCGACAGGATGCTGATTTCGCTGAGGCCAAACAGCGGCATAAAGCCCGCGCGCAACAGCGGCGCGTACCATGACAGAGGGTACAGCAGGAACAGCGCGAGGTTGAGCCAGCGCAGGTGATGCCGCCAATTGGTCAAGAGACCCACCACCACAGACCCAGCAATGCCAGCAGCATCAGCCCGTGAACCACGTCGATCCAGCGTCCGCGCGCGTCGGGGGACAGGGCGCTGAGCACAAACAGCGCCGAGGGCACCAGCAGCGCGGTGATGCCGCCCTGTCCTGCCATTACGCGCGCGGCAGAGGCGTAGAGCGGGCCGTCATTCAGGCCGATAGCGGGGGCGAATACGGTGACAACGCCACCGAGCGCGAGCGCAAAGACCGCCAGAGCGGGCCAGCGTGACAGGCCACGGCCCAGAAACAGGCGGAGCGCGGCCAGTACCGTCAGGATTTCGAGGTAGAGGAATTTCTTGGCGAACAGAAAGAACAGGATCACCGGGTCGGGTTGAAATGGCAGGCTCACCGGACGGCCTCAATCGGGCCGGTGGCGCTGCCAGAGATGAACTGGGCCACATAGGGGTCGCCGCTGCTGTCCAGTTGCGACACCGGGCCGGTCCACTGGATGACGCCGTCGTGCAGCATGGCCACCCGGTCCGAGATGGCGCGCACACTGGTCATGTCATGGGTGATGGTCATGGCGGTGGCGCCCATTTCCGTGACGATTTCGCGGATCAACTCATTGATCACGCCCGCCATGATCGGGTCGAGGCCGGTGGTGGGTTCGTCAAAGAAGATGATTTCGGGATCGGCGGCGATGGCGCGGGCAAGGCCCACGCGTTTTTGCATCCCGCCGGACAGTTCTGCGGGCAGGCGGTCGGCCACGTCGGGTTTCAGTCCGACACGGCGCAGTTTTTCGATGGCGCGCTCGCGGGCCTCTGGTTTGGGCAGGCGGTCGTGACCTTGCAGCAGGCGGAAGGCGACGTTTTGCCAGACCGGCAGGCTGTCAAACAGCGCGGCCCCCTGAAACAGCATGCCGAAGCGTGCCAGAAAGGCGTCGCGGTCGGTTTTGGTCACATCCGTGCCCTCTAGCGTGATGGTGCCCGCGTCGGGGGCCACAAGCCCGAGGATACATTTCAGCAGCACGGATTTGCCGGTGCCCGAGCCGCCGATGATCACCATGGAGGTGCCGCGTTCGATGGTCAGGTCAACGCCGCGCAGGACGCGGTTGGGGCCAAACGCCTTGGTGACGCCGTGCAGGTCGATCATCGCGCCGCCTTTGCGTTGCGCCCCTTGGCGGCGGGGCTATGGGGTATTTTGACAGAGAAGAAGCCGAATGGGGCTGTGTGCAGGGTCATAGCGAAAAGAACGCCCCCGTGAGCAGGAAGTTGGCGGCGAGGATCAGGATGGCGGCGGCCTCGACCGAGCCTTTGGTGGCGCGGCCCACGCCCTGCGCACCGCGCCCGGAGGTCATGCCGAAATAGCAGCCCATCAGCGCCGCCAGCCCGCCAAAGGCGCAGCCCTTGACCAGCGAGGAGATGATGTCCAGCGGCTCAAGGAAATCGACGGTGTTCTTGAGGTAGGCCGCGGCGTTGAAGCCCAGAGTGCCGGTGGCGACGGCGTAGCCGCCGAAGATGCCGATCACGTCACCCACGGCCACCAAGAGCGGCACCACGATCAGCGCCGCCAGCACGCGGGGCGCGACGAGGTATTTCATCGGGTCGGTGGATAGGGTCACGAGCGCGTCGATCTGTTCGGTCACCTTCATGGTGGCGATTTCGGCGGCGATGGAGG
Organism: Antarctobacter heliothermus; assembly: GCF_002237555.1. Taxonomy (NCBI): domain Bacteria; kingdom Pseudomonadati; phylum Pseudomonadota; class Alphaproteobacteria; order Rhodobacterales; family Roseobacteraceae; genus Antarctobacter; species Antarctobacter heliothermus. Next base: position 2,918,587 of record NZ_CP022540.1, read on the forward strand.
AGGTCACACGGGCGGCGATCATCAGGCCCACAAGCACAGGGCCGAGTTCGCGCACGATGCCGATGGCGACGATCTGGGGCACCACCGCCTCGGCGCTGAAACGCGCGCCGCCGGAGTAGATTTGCAGCGCCAGTGCGCCGCCGGTGAAGATGGCGGTCAGACCCACAACCGGCAGCGAAAGCCAGCCGACGTTCATCAGTGCTGCGCCAAATTCGCGGCCGTAAAAGGGCGGGCGCAGAATATGGCTAAGCGCGCTGAAGGCGAACAGTGCCACACGTCCGACCATGGCCAGCAGCAACAGGGTGGCGCGACCAAGCGCGCCGAGGGGGGCGAGCAGGCTCATGCGCCGGTGTAGCTGCGATTGTAGCGCGCACCGAGGGAGGTCAGGATCTCATAGCCGATGCTGCCGGCCCAGTCGGCCAGTGTGTCGATGCTTTGATGGGTGCCGAGCAGTTCCAGCGTGTCCGGGTCGCCGGTGACATCCGTCACGTCGATGCCGATCAGGTCCATCGAGATGCGGCCCAGCACGGCGCAGCGGGTCTCTCCGGCCCAAAGGTGGGCCTGATGGCCCATGCTGCGCAGGATGCCATCGGCATAGCCCGCCGCGACTGTGGCGACGCGGGACGGGCGTTCCGCCGTCCATGTGTTGCCGTAGCCCACGGTTTCGCCCGGCAGAACCTCGCGGATCTGGATCACGGGCAGATCGACGAAAGCCACCGGGCGCGCGTCAAGAAACGGCAGGCCGCCGTAGACGCCGATGCCGGGGCGGGTAACGTCGAAATGATAATCCGGTCCCAGCAGCACGCCACCCGTGGCCGACAGCGAGCGCGGTGCGTCGATGCCGTCGGTCATGTCGACAAAGCTGCGCAGTTGCTGGGCGTTCATCGGGTGCGCGGGTTCATCGGCGCAGGCAAGATGGCTCATGATCAGGCTGGGTTTTTGTGCCAGCGCGATGCCGCGCAGGGCGCGCCATTCGGCGGGCTCCATCCCGAGGCGGTTCATGCCGCTGTCCAACTGGATGCCAAAGGCGTGGCCGGGCAGCCCCTCGACGTGGCGCAACATCTGGTCGATGGAGTTGATCATCGGGGTCAGTTGCGCGTCGCGGATCAGCGCAGCGTCTCCGGCCATATGGCCGGAAAACACGCAGATTTCAGGGCGGGGGCCAAGGATGCGGCGCAGCTCTGCGCCCTCTTCGGCGATGGCCACGAAAAAGCGGCGCGCGCCCTCTGCCGCAAGCGCCGGGGCGACCTGTTCGACGCCAAGGCCATAGGCGTCCGCCTTGACCACGGCGCCGGTCTCTGCCTGCGCCATCTCTGAAAGGCTGCGCCAATTGGCGCGCAGCGCCGTGAGATCGATGGAAAGCTGTGCCTGTGCCATGGGGTCAGGTGTTTCTCAGGTTCCCGGTCAGGGTCAAGCGCGAAATCGCCGCGCCGGTGGCCTTGCCGGCGGTCAGTTGCCGCTTATGCTGCATCTGGGTGGTCCGATACGGAGGAAAGTTCATGCGCAATGTGCTGCGGTTGGAGGCGGATCTGTTCTGGCTGGCGCTGCGCTATCTGACAGCACTGCCGGTGCCGCGGGCCTTGCCCGAGTCGGATGATCTGATGGTGCGCGCGGTCAAGTACCATACGGGAGTCGGCACGCTGGTCGGGCTGTTGGGGGCGCTGGTGCTGTGGGCGGCGATGCCCGTCCCGCCGGGCATGGTGGCGGTGCTGCTATCGGTGGCCGCCACGCTGTTGGTGACCGGGGCGTTTCACGAGGCCGGATTGGTCGGCGCGGTCGAGGCGCTGACCACCGGGCGCGACCGTGCCGAGATCATCGCCTTGATGGATCAACGGCGCTTTGGGGTTTACGGCGCGCTGGCGTTGGGCATGGTGCTGGCGCTGAAAGTGACGCTGATCGCGGGGTTTCCACTGGGGCTGGCGGCGGCGGGTCTGGTGGCGGGACATGCCACCGGGCGCATGGCCTGTGTGCATGTGACCGGGACCACTGTGCATGCCCGCAGCGAGGGCATGCAGAAATTTGTCCCCAAGGTCACGCCTGACGGCTACCGCGTGGCGCTGACCCTGACGATGGTGGCGCTGATCCCGCTGACCCTTGTGGCGGGGATTGGTGCGGTGCTTTGCGGCTTTGCCGGGGCGGTGCTGTTGGGGCAGGCGTTCCGCGTCTGGAGCATCAACCGCATCGGCGGCTATACCGGCGATTGCCTTGGCGGGGCGCAACAATTGGCGGAACTTGGCTTTTATCTGGGGCTGGCGCTGTGGCTGTGAGCGGGTATGCCCCTTTGGCCGTCACATGTCCCGTTGGCCATCCTGCTGCCAAGGTTTGACGAGATTGCCAAAGCGGGTGAATTGCGCCTCGAACGACAGTTCAACCGTGCCGATAGGACCGTGGCGCTGTTTGCCGATGATCACCTCGGCCTTGGCGTGCAGGCGGCTCATCCGGTCCTGCCACGCCGCCATTTCGTCCAGCCGGTCGTCCGAGGGTTTTTCCCGCTCGGCGTAGTATTCTTCGCGGAACACGAACATGACCACGTCCGCATCCTGTTCGATCGAGCCTGATTCCCGCAGGTCCGACAGTTGCGGACGTTTGTCCTCGCGGTTTTCGACCTGACGCGACAGCTGGGACAGGGCGACGACCGGGATGTTGAGTTCCTTGGCGATGGCCTTGAGCCCCATGGAGATCTCGCCGATTTCCTGCACCCGGTTTTCGGCGGTGCCGCGCAGCAGCTGCAGGTAGTCGACGATCACAAGGTCCAGCCCGTGGGTCCGTTTCAGACGCCGCGCGCGGGCGGCCACCTGACTGATCGGCAGGGCAGGCGTGTCGTCGATATACAGCGGGCAGGCCTCCAGATCCTTGGCGGCCTGCACAAAGCGGCGGAACTCTGTCTCATCCATGTCGCCTTGGCGGATCTTGTGCGAGCTGATTTCCGACGCTTCGGCAAGGATACGACCGGCAAGCTGTTCGGCGCTCATCTCAAGACTGAAAAAGCCGACCACGCCGCCGTCCGTCGCGCCAATAGAGCCGTCGGGTTTCTGGCCCTTCTTATAGGCCTTGGCGATGTTGAAGGCGATGTTGGTGGCCAATGAGGTTTTGCCCATCGACGGACGTCCGGCAAGAATCAACAGGTCAGACGGGTGCAGGCCGCCCAGTTTCTTGTCCATGTCGTCAAGGCCGGTTGAAATACCAGCCAGCCCGCCCTCTCGCTGATAGGCGGCGTTGGCGACATTGACCGCCTCTGTGACCGCTTTGAGAAAGCTTTGGAAACCGCTTTCGGTCTGGCCCTGCTCGGCCAGTTTGTACAGCGCCTGTTCCGCCTCGACGATCTGTTCGCGCGGCTCTGACGCCACATCGACCTTGGCTGCCTTGTCCGAGATGCTCTTGCCCAGCCGGATCAGGTCACGGCGCACGGCAAGGTCATAGATCATCTGCGCATAGTCGCGCACCGCAAAGGTCGAGATGGCAGAGGCCGCCAGACGCGCCAGATAGGCCGGGCCGCCCAGTTCCTTGAGGCCCTCGTCATCCTCCATGAACGCCTTGAGCGTGACCGGAGAGGCAAGGTTGTTCTTGGCGATACGGGCGGCGGCGATTTCAAAGATTCGGGCGTGGACCGGGTCGTAGAAATGATGCGCGCCGATGATGGCGGCGATGCGATCATAGGTGTCGTTCTCGACAAGAATCGCGCCCAGTAGCTGCTGCTCTGCCTCGATCGAATTGGGCATGGTGTCTGCCGCTTGAATTTCGACTCCGGTCGGGTTGATCGTTGCGATCTCGTTCATTTCCATCCCCTGCTGCGTAGACAGATGCCCTATCAGCGGGCGTCGGCGACGGGCAGACTGTATATCTCTGTTGATAAGTCAGGTCACTGGATATTGGCATTTAGGTCGGTCGGCCGTCAACATCTGGTGCGGCTGAGCCGGCCCTGTGATCTTCCTGTCACGTTCAACCAACAAGATGTCAGCGCTGTCGTCGGGTCAGGTTTCGCTGCGGGCCGCGCGCCAGCCGTGCGGGTCCTTGAGGAACGACTCGACCTCTGACAGGACGCCGGCGTGTTTTTCCGGCGCTTCGGCCAGCACCTCCCACCAGGTGCACAGGTGGTGCAGGGCAACGCCGTGATCGCCCAGTGTTTTGGTCGTCTCGGGGAAGATGCCGTAGTAAAAGATCACCGCCGTATGGGCGCAGGTGGCGCCAGTGTCGCGGATCGCGTCGACAAAGCTGATCTTTGATCCGCCATCGGTGGTCAGATCCTCGACCAGCAGCACACGCTCACCCTCGGACATGGCACCCTCGATGCGGGCGTTTTTGCCGTAGCCTTTGGGTTTCTTGCGCACATAGGTCATCGGCAGGGCCATGCGTTCGGCCACCAGCGCGGCAAAGGGAATACCGGCTGTTTCGCCCCCGGCGATGTTGTCGAAAGCCTCAAAACCCGCGTTGCGCATCACGGTGACGGTCAAGAAATCCATCAGGGTCGAGCGGATGCGCGGGAAAGAGATCAGTTTGCGGCAGTCGATGTAGACCGGCGAAAGCTGACCAGAGGCCAGCTTGTACGGCTCGTCGGTCATGAAGTTCACCGCCTCGATCTCCCACAACATGCGCGCGGTCAGGCGGGCCATTTCTTCGGCGGGGGGGTAGGACGAGGGGATCATGGCAGGCGCTCCGGGCTGGGGGGTCGCGCCGCAATAACGGGTTTCGGGCACGGTTTTCAAGGGCGATGGCCGGGCCGGTTGCAATTGGTTCAACGCCGCCTTTGCGCGGTGAAAGGCGGCGTTGCGGTTGGGGTCGCGCGGGTCAGTCCGCGACGCGCCAGTGCAGCGGCATCATCGGATCAAAAACGGTGACGGGCCCATCGCCGGTTTCGATCTTGGCCGGATAGGTGACGGGCGCGCCTTTGGTCAGTGTGATGGTGTCGTCATTCGACGGCAGGCGGTAAAAGGCCGGGCCGTTGAGCGAGGCGAACGCCTCCAGCTGGTTCAGCGCACCATCCTGTTCGAACACTTCGGCAAGGATCGACATGGTGTTCGTTGCCGTAAAGCATCCGGCGCAGCCACAGCCGTTTTCCTTGAGCGGATCGATGTGCGGGGCGCTGTCGGTGCCAAGGAAAAAGCTGGCGTCGCCACTAGTCGCGGCGGCGCGCAGGGCAAGGCGGTGTTCCTCACGTTTGGCAACCGGCAGGCAATAGTAATGCGGCTTGATCCCGCCGACCAGAATGGCGTTGCGGTTGATCACAAGGTGATGCGTGGTGATCGTCGCGCCCAGATCATCTCCGCCCGCGCGGGCATAGTCGACGCCCTGCGAGGTGGTGATGTGTTCCATGATGACGCGCAGGCCCGGGGTGCGCTGGCGGATCGGGTCCAGCACGCGGTCGATGAACACCGCCTCCCGGTCAAAGATATCGATGTCGCTATCGACCACTTCGCCATGCACGCACAGAGGGATGCCATTCTCGGCCATCGCCTCCAACACAGGGCGCACCTTGTCAAAGTCGCGCACTCCGGAGGTGGAGTTGGTGGTGGCCCCGGCGGGGTAGAGTTTCACGGCGGTGATCAGCCCGCTTTGATGCGCGGCGACGATGTCCGCCGGGTCGCTTTCCTCTGTCAGGTACAGCGTCATCAGCGGGGCAAAGCCGCTGCCCGCAGGCAGGGCGGCCAGAATGCGGTCCTTGTACGCCTGTGCCTGTGCGCCGGTGACCACCGGCGGCACGAGGTTGGGCATGATGATGGCGCGGCCAAAGTGGCGCGCGCTTTCGGGGGCAATTCCGGCCAGCATTGCGCCATCGCGCAGGTGCAGGTGCCAGTCGTCGGGGCGGCGAAGGGTGATGCTATCCATAAATTTGCGGTTAGCATGCGGACCGGGCGCGCGCCAGTGGACTCAGCCGGTGTCTGCTGTCCGGGCGGTGTCGTCCCCGGCCTCCAGTTCCGTCAGACGGCGGCGAAAACGCGGGGCGGGCATCCGGCCCACCACGTTCTGACACAAGAGACGTGCCAGACCGTCGCGTCCATCGGCATCCAGCCGCGCCAGCAGGCGGCGCAAAAAGGGCGGGTGGTTGCGCCGGGCGCGCAGCATGGACGCGAACAAAGCGGTGTCCAATCGGCCCTCGGCGGCAGAGGTCAACATCCCCGGCAACAGGTCAAGCGCTCGAAAATCCGATTGCAACGCACCACCCATAAAGGGCGCGCGCAAGCGCGTGACGTTGGGCCGTGCGAACAGCGCCGAGTGCATCGCATCCAGCCGTTCACGCGGATCGTAGATCACATAGGCCCGTTCGGCGGCGTCGATCATTTCCGGCGCAAAGCCATAACGCGAGGTGAAATCGCGGCGGCGCTCTTCGGCGAACCGGTCGTCCCATTCGGCCACGCGCGGGTCCAGCGTGGCCTGCGGTTGCAGCATCAGCACCCGCGCGCCGGGTGCGGTGACGGAATAGGCCCCGGCGGCATAGCCACAGGGACCGGCCCCGTAAAACAGCACGTTTTCGAATTCGTCGAAAAAGCCATCGTCCTGAAGCTGGTCGAAAAACGCATAGACGCGTTCATCGCGGAACCATGTATCCCCGTGGCTGAGCAGCGACAGCGAGGACCAGCCATTGGCGTTGACCATGTCGAAGCCGATGGGGGTGCGCGTCTCTGACAGGGCTTCGATACCGGACATTGTCTCAAACGCGACGACCAGCGTGTCGCCCTCTTCGACAAAGATCGCCGCGTGGCTTTTGCCCATCGGTTCGGCAAACCCGTATTCCTCGCCAATCCGTCGCAGCGTTGCCAGCCACTCTCCGCGTGGCTGGTTGCTGAGATCGGGGGCGAATCCTTTGGTCTGCGATTCCATTGATGGAGTATCCTCACTTTGCACCAAAATTGGCACGCATTTGGGGGAAATAATGTCCCGGCTTTTGGGCAAGAATGTGGTCGCGCAGTGACAACACGGTGGGCCGTGGCCCGAGAGGGACGAAAAGAAAGAGGCGGAAAGCGCGGGGCAGAATCGAATGCGCCGCCCGTTTCCGAGCGGCGCATCCTTGTCTGCGGTCAGTCCGTGTGGCTCAGGCGGCGCGCTGGCCGTCGAGCCGTGCCTTGAGCGCCGGGGGCAGCAGCCGACGCGCGCTGATCCGCGCATAGGGCATTTCCACAAACGATTGTTCGGTGCCGAAATGCGCGATGTATTCGGCGTAATTGTCAAAGCTGCGGCGACCGACATGATCGATATACGTCTCGGCCTTGGTGCCTTCGGCAAGAATGATCTCGTGGCCTTCGGTTTCGATGTGGTACACAGCAAAGCTGTCGCCCAGTTCGGAAAGCGGTTGCCAGTCGATGGTGGAACCGTTGACCAAGGCGCTGGCATTGATCAGCATATCGTCGATCAGCAGTGCGTGGTCCGCGGTCAGCACCAGGTCGCGCAGCGGCAGGCCATCCCCTAGCGCGCCGGCGCGCAGTCGCACGGGTTGCAGGCGGTCCGCCGGGGTAAAGCGGGTCGCCACGGTTTGTGTCCAGACCCATTTGACAGGAACGGCGGTGCCCTCCGCCGTCAGGATCAGATCGCCCATCGACAGTGTTTCAACGGCGCGGTCGCCGTCGGGCGTGGCAATCAGCGTGCCCTGGCCAAAGCAGAGATACACATTCGTGTCGCTGGTCTCGGACTGGAAGTCGTTGGATGTACCCGAAGATGCGACCTGTGTCTGGGTGGTCGCATTCGGGATGATCAGCGCATAGGTTCCGGCACCATCGGTGAAGACCGGGTATTCGACACCGTCCCCGCCCGAGATCGTGTAGCCCGTGAACGTGCCGCCGGGGAAGGTGTCAACACCCGCGTCCAGCGCGCCGTCGTCGTCCTGATCGACAATCGTTCCCGATGTGTCATCGGCGCTAAACAGTCCGGTCCAGTTGAGACTGGTGCCGGGCGCACCTTCGGGCCCGTTGAATGAGACGCCTGAGAGCAAGACGTTGCCTTCGGCTTCATAGTTAGTGGGCATTTAAGCCTCCATTGGAATCGCTATGGATTAATGCGTTGATAAAGTGTTCAATTTTTTTTGGGTTCAACTCTTGACCGCGAAAAAATGTATCTGTGTGTCCTGTTTCTTGTGACGCATGTCGCTTCCGAGGCAACGTGCCGGATTCCGGGCATGGGTTGCAGTGGAGCCTTATAAGGCAGAGGCGGCGTCGCCCGCCTTTCGGGCACGGGTCGCGTGCCCCGCCAGAAACCGCGCCGCCCTGATTGGAATGGGGCGGGATGGTGGCGTCATCAGCAGGCGGGCAAACAGCGCGCGAAAAGGTTCCTGAGCCAAGAGTGTGTCAAAGCGGGCCTTGCGCCATGCGACGGCGGCTGCATGCAGGCGCGACAGTTCGGGGTCAGCGGCAAGGGTGGCACGCTGTTCGGCCACGCCTGCAAGGCTCTGAATGCTGGTGTCTTCCTCAACGCTCCAGTTGCGTTCGACCCAGTAGTCCATGCCAAGCGCATGGTCAGAATGCACCGCGCGCCCCCTGTCGGCCTTGAGGACATAGCTTTCCATCGCGCCAAGGGCGTAGTGGTTGAGTTGCGCCAAGGCGTAGTTAGAGCGGCCGTATTGCGAGAATATCCGGCGGGTGCGGAATTGGGCGTCCAGCTCGCGGCCCTCGCCGTCGAACCAGCGTGCCTTGTCGATTTGTGTCGGATCGGGCGCGCGGGGGCGGTGGACACCCAGTTTCTTGTAAGTGCCGTCATTGCGGTAGAGCGTCTTGAACATCGCGGCGCGCCATGGCCAGTGCATGACCACGGGGGCGGCCTTAGTGAACTGCTCAGTGATCGGGTGATCGGTGTAGCGCGCCACGCCTGCATTGCCGAACAGCCGCCAAGTCAGGGTGATGGCGGTGGCGTCGGGCAGGGCGGCGATCAGCGCGGGCAGGGTGCGGTCGCCGGTGTGGACGTTGACGTATTCGTCGATGTCCAGCGGCAAGAGCCAGTCGGCGCCTTGCACGGCGTCGGTCTGATCCGCGCGTTTCAGCCCGGTGAACTGGATGCCCCGGTCATCATAGGGGCCATCGTTGCGGATATGGGTCAGCGGGAGAACCTGCGCCAGCCGGTCCAGCATCGTGTCGGTGCCGTCCTGACAATCGTTCGACAGGGCCACCACATGGGTGACGCCGCAGGCAAGGTGATGCGCCAGCCAGTCGAGCAGGAACGCGCCCTCATTGCGGACACACAGGACGGCGGTGATTTTCACGCTGTTGTCTCCACGGTGAGCCGATTTTTCGTCGAAAAATCGTTTCGCGTCATTACCAACCCTTACGGAAGGTCACGACTTTGGCCTCGGACGCCTTGGGGAAATAGGTCAGCCCGGCGCGCTGCATGCAGTCAAACACCGCCTGAACGCCGCTTTGCCCGATCCACTGCGGGTGCAGTTCGATCACCGCCGCGCGCAGGCAGGACCAGTCGGCGGCGGGCAGCAGATGCGCTTCTGCGCCTTCGATGTCGCAGACCAGCACATCCGGCGTTTCGGCCTGTAGAACCGGGTTGATGGCGTGCTGCATGACCTTGACCTCTTCGATCACCGTATCGGGGTCGGCGTCGCGGTCCATCGAGGAGCCGAGAAAGTTCTGGCGGACATAGAACGGCACCGGATCGCCCAGTTCGGGGGCCAAAAGCGCGTTGCGCAGGTCGACGTTGGTGACGTCGTTGGCGGCGTGCACAGAGCGGATGTAAGGGATCAGCGCCGGGTTTGCCTCATAGCTGACAACGCGGGCGACCTTTTTCTTCACCGACAGCAGCGTCGACATGTAGCCGATGCCGCCGCCCAGTTCCAGAACGCGGTCCCCCTCACGCACCACGCGCATGACGGCGTCGCATTCCTTGCGTTCATAGATGCCTTGTTTCAACGCGCCGCGCATGCGCCCACGCGTGATCTGCGGATGTTTGGGGATCTTGAGCCCGCGAGAATGCAGAAAGGGGTCGCGGGGTGCCGGGGTTGCGCCGTCCATCGTCACGTCTCCATGTCCAGGGCCAGCGCATAGGCCACCCGTTCGGTTTCTGTCAGGTCCAGCGCCAGCGCCTGCCGGTAAAGATCGGCAAATTCCGGCATCCCGTGCAGTTCCGCCGCCTTGGCGCGGTGCCATTCCAGCGCCCTATGGTGGGCCGCGCGCAGCGCATCGTCGCGCAGCAGCCGGTCGTATTCGGCGCGGACGCGGGGGATATTGCGCTTGATGGTGATGTCGCGGTGGACGGACCAGTCCATGCGAATCCAATAATTCAGCCCGATGTTGCGGTCGACGTGCAGGGCGCGGCCCCTTTGCCGTTTGATCAGAAAGCTTTCAGCAGAGCGCAGGGCGTAGTGGTTCAGCTGGATCAGGTCATAGCCGATGGTGCGTTTGGAACTACGCCAGCCGTTGCGCAGCGCCGCCTCTGTCATGTCGCGGCCCGATCCGTTGACCCATTTCACCTTGTCCTCAAACCCCTCGGCCAGCTTGTTTGGCCGGTGGCAGGAGATTTTTTCATAGGCACCGATATTGCGGAACAGGGTCTTGAAGCCCCAGACCGTGTGCGGCTTGGGGCAGTATTTCGGCGCGCAGGTGTCGAATTGTTGGATCACCAGACGGTCCTCAAAGCGGCGCACACCGTTGTGGCCGAACAGCCGCCACGTCATCGCGATATTGGTGGCGTCGGGGACGCGGTCAAAGACCTCTGCCAACGTGCCGTTGCCGCAGCGGATGTTCACAAACTCATCGACGTCGATATGGGCGATCCATTGGGCCTGCTGGATCACAGGTTCATCCAGCGCGGCGTCCAGCGCGTGTTGCTGGGGCGATTTTCCGGACCAGCCGTTGTTGTCACGGTGCTGAAGGACGCCCAGCTCTTGCAGGCGGTCGAGGATCTCTGTCGTGCCGTCGGAACAGCCGTTGGTGTAGATCAGGAAATTGTCGAAGCCCACGGCGCGGTGATAGGCAATCCATTCAAGGATATAGGGGCCTTCGTTTTTCATGCAGCCGACGATGACATTGCCGGTAGACCCCTGCGGCAGGACGCGGCGGGGGGCGGGGGCAAAGGCGGCGGCGAGTTCTTCCTCATTGACGCGGCCCAGTTTGTTGTGCGGCGCGTAAGGAGACCCGTGGAGGCGGACAAAGTTCTGCTTGGCCCGCGCGGGCAGGGCATCCTCGGCGCTTTCGGTCAGGGCCGGGGCGTCGGGCAGGTCCAGGGGTTCACCCTTCAGGTGCGCCAGTTCGGCGGCGCGCGCCGCGCGTTCGTCCTTGTCGCCCTGCGCAATGCGCCAGCGGAAGGCCATGAGGTACTGCGTTGCGCGAAAGCCGCGTGTCGGGTCCGCCTCGACCCAGTCGCCGCAGATTGGGTCCGCCTCCATATCGTCGGGGTGCATCGCGGGATGTTCGGCGCAGAGTGCAGCGATGTCATCCTCAAACCGCATGGACAGAGCCGACAGCGACCCGGCAAGGATCGGGCCGCCGGGCACCTTGATCTCTCCCAAAAGCTTGCGCCACAGGGGGCGCGGCAACAGCACGTCCTGCCGGTCCAGCAGGCGCAGCACGGCGTCGTTGAACTGACGCGCGCGGGTCAGCCACGGGGCAGAGGGCAGGCGCGGCAGCTCCTCTGCCTCGGCTTTGCCGATCTGGGCGTCGATGCCGAAGGCGGCGCAAATCTCGTCCGTCGCATCCTCAGACCACAGGGTATCGCGGTTGATTGAGCGGAACTGGACCGAACCGGCGCCAAAGACTGCCTCCCATTCCGATTGCAGGCGTTTGTAATCGAGCCAGAAATTCGCGCCCTGTACCTCTGGGAACATGCCGTCCAGCGGCGCAGTGTCGGGGCGCGTGTCCATCGCCGCCTCCCAGAAGTCGTCAACATCTGCAAGGTTCAGTTCAAGGTCTAATCCCCGCGCGCGTCCGTCCAGCACCTGCGCACCGTAGCGTGAGACAAGCGCGCGGGCGGGTTCGTCCAGCCATGCGACAATGCGGATGTCGTCGGACAGCGGCGCCAGCAAGGCGCGTAGGCGGTCCAGTGCCGAGCGGTCGCACAGCGAGGTGCCCAACTGCTGCGCCGAGAGGATCAGCACCTGGGGCGTGTCGCGCGCGACCTCTTGCGCCAGTTGGTTGGCCAATTCATCCCGCAGCATTTGTTGCTTTTCCGGCAACATCACGCCGCGATTGAACCGCAGGACATCGGCGCGGTCCGGGTCGCTGACCGCCATGAACAGGCGGGTGTGGTTCCGCGCCCCCGGTGAACGGGCGTAGAGCACGTTTTCATCCTTTAGCCGTCCGCGTTTGGCATCCAGAACCCGTTGTATCCGGTCGGTCGACGGACCATCCGGCCCGATATGTACATAGATCCGCATCACGCTGCCCCTCTGGCCGTTTCGGCCTTGTCGTTCTTGCCGGACGGCCCCGTTTCGGAGTTCTCGTTCCGTCTGCCCCACCAGGGCAGGTCAATCTTGATATGTGCCGCCAGCCGGTCACGCGCGTCATCCGCCGCCACCGGCAATTCCAGATAGCGCGGATCATCCCCGAAGAGGTCGCGCAGCATGGCGTAGTGTCCCTCGATCCAGCGGATCCGCTGGGGGTCCGTCGCGCCGTAGCCCTCTGGCAAGCCGGGAATGTGGCCAGCGGGCAGGCGGTCCTCGCCCAGATTGTTCCAGCGCCGCATACTGTCCGAGGTCTCTGCCGCCGGACGCCATGTGGCGACAAACAGCATGTCGGGACGCGCGAGGCGCATGACCTTGATCATTGCATAGTCGCACTGCGGCCAGAGCGTCGCAGACGGATTGAGCGCACTGATTTCGGTCAGCGCGTCATACAGCCCGTCGAGATGGCGGAACGGATCACCGGTCTCAAAATACCCGTTGTACAATTGGCGCGCGATATAGGTGCCGCCCATGCCGGGGGTGCGGTCATGGATGCGCCGGACCTTGTGATCGGCTGCACGCCACCCCGCCTGCGTCAAGGCGTGATGCAGGGTGGTGGTGCCGGTCTTGGGCAGGCCGAGGTTGACCAGTTTCACATTCAGAACGCTCATAACCCCAACGCCTCGATCAATTCCGCCTCACCGGGGGGCAAGGCGGGGAGGGCGCCCAGATGGGCATACATCTCGGCATAGGCGGGCTGCAGCATCAGGGCGTCGCGCTTTTCGCGGTGCAGGCGGACGCAGTTGCCGTGCAGGCGGGCGAGTTCCGGATCGGCCTTTAACGTGTCCAGCGCAGCGGTCAGTTGCGGCAAATAGCGGTGGATCGAGCGGTCCTCGAACGCGGCATCGTTGCGTTCGCGCCAATAGGCGTCGTCAAAGGCGCGCCCCTCACGGTTGACGTCACCCCGGTCGTTCTTGACCAGATAGCTGTCCAGCGAACGCAGGGCGTAGTGGTTGAGCGTGGCAAATTCACGCGCGCCCGCTGCCGGGAACTTTCGGATGCGGCGCGGGTTGGCTGCGGTCAGGAACTTGCCCGGCACCTTGCGGCCCGATCCATCGGTCCAATGGGGGTGTTTGTCCTCGGGCAGGGATTTGCGGAAAAACGGGCGGTGCGCGCCGAAATACTGCAAGGGAAAGTCACCCCGGACGAGGGTTTTTACCTCTATCGCCGTCTCCGCGCACCACAGGTCCGGATTGTGCGAACGGGTGAACTGGGCGATCACCGGGCGGTCGACAAAATCGGCCACGCTGTCATTGGCAAAGAACTGAAAGGTGACAGAGATGACCTGCGGGTCGCCGCAGGCCGCGATCAACGCCGGGATGGTGTGGTTACCGACATGAATGTTCAGGAACTCATCGACATCGGCGATCCAGACCCAATCGGCCTGCTGTACCACGGGCTGTTTGGCGGCGGCTTTCAACGCCTCCATCTGATAGGTGCGCCCCTCGGCGGGGTTGGGCAAATGCACCACGCGCCCGGTTTCGGGACGTGGATTGGCGGCCAGCGCGTCCAGCAGGGTATCGGTGCCATCGGTGCAGTCATTGGAATAGAACAGGAAATCGGTCACGCCAAGCAAGCGATGAAAGGCCATCCATTCCAGCAGGAACGGGCCTTCGTTCTTGACGCAGGTTACAGCGGTAATGCGCCGCGTGGCGCCCGCCTCAGTGTTGACCATGTCTGCTCGTCTGCCTGATGGCCGGGTTTCGTCCCGACTTTTATACCCCGAATCATGACATTGTGTGGACACCCCGTCAATCCGTGCTGGCGTCAAGGGGTGGCAGGCGTGACTTCCGTCCTATTGACGGGTGTGCCTGCGCTTGGGAAAGGAGGTGCAGGAGGACTGCCATGACCATTCCCGCATCCATTGATGAGGTTCAAGACACCCTTGGCCAGACCGGCTATGTTTGCGGCCGCGCGCTGGCCACGGTGGTGTTTCTTGCGCTGCGCCTTGGCCGACCGCTGTTCCTTGAAGGAGAGGCCGGCGTCGGCAAGACCGAGATCGCCAAGGCGCTGGCCGCCTCGCTGAACCGGCGGTTGATCCGGCTGCAGTGCTACGAAGGGCTGGATGCGTCCTCGGCGGTCTATGAATGGAACTTTCCAGCACAGATGATCGCCATCCGCACCGCCGAGGCCGAGGGCAGCGCGGATCGCGACATGCTGAACCGGGAACTGTTTGGCCCAGATTTCCTGATCGAACGCCCGCTGCTGCAGGCCATGCGCCCGGATGAAAACGGCGCGCCAATCCTGCTGATCGACGAGTTGGACCGCACCGATGAACCGTTCGAGGCCTTCCTGTTGGAAGCATTGAGCGATTTTCAGGTCACCATCCCCGAGATCGGCACCATCAAGGCCCCGGAACCGCCCATCGTCATCCTGACCTCGAACCGCACGCGTGAGGTGCACGACGCACTGAAACGGCGCTGCCTGTACCACTGGGTCGATTACCCCGGCTTTGACCGCGAGGTCGAGATTCTCAATGCGCGTGAACCGCATGTGTCGGAAACACTGAGCCGCCAGATCGTGGCCTTTGTGCAGGAACTGCGCACCGAGGACATCTTCAAGAAACCCGGCGTGGCAGAAACCATCGACTGGGCCAAATGCCTGCTGGCGCTGGACGTGGTGGATCTGTCACCAGAGGTGATCAGCGACACGCTGGGGGCGATCCTGAAATATCAGGACGACATTCAAAAGATCGAAGGGTCCGAGGCCAAACGCATTCTGGATGAGGCCAAGGCCACGATCGAGGCGGCCTGAGCGATGATCGATTGCGGCACGTTGTTTGCACCCGGGGAGGGGGCGCTGCCCCCGCCGCGCAAGGCGCGACTCCCCCGGAGGTATTTGAACAAAGAAGAAGCCGATGGACGGTGCAGCGCCGCCCTTGGACTTCTTCTATGCAAAAATACCCCGGGGGTGTGGGGGCAGCGCCCCCACTGGATCCGTCATGGTTGAATACGCCCCTTTCACGGTTCCCGAAAACCCGCGCCTTGCGCAAAATATCATCCATTTCGCGCGCGCGCTGCGGCGGGCCGGGCTGCCCGTGGGGCCGGGCCGGGTCATTGATGCCATCCGCGCGGTAGAGGCGGCGGGCTTTACCGAGCGGATGGATTTCTATTGGACATTGCACGCCTGTTTCGTGAACCGGCCTGAGCATCGCGTTGTCTTTGCACAGATCTTTCGCCTGTACTGGCGCGATCCCCGCTTTCTGGAGCACATGATGTCGTTGATGCTGCCCGCCATCCGAGGTGTCCAGGAGGACCGCTCGGCCGTTGCTGCCGAAAAGCGCGCGGCGCAGGCTCTGTTGGGTGATCAGATGCCCGAGGTGCCTGAAGCCGAGCAGGAAGAGGACGGCACCCAGATCGAGATTGACGCCTCATTTACCATGTCGGCGGAGGAAAAGCTGCGCAGTCTGGATTTCGAGCAGATGTCGACGGAGGAGATCGCGCAGGCCAAGCGGATGCTGGCGCGGCTGACCTTGCCGGTCAAACCGATCGCGTCGCGGCGGCGCATGGCCTCGAACATGGGGCGGCATTTCGATGCGCGGCGCACGATCCGCGATGCTTTGCGCAAGGGGGGAGAAATCCAGTCGCTGGCCAAGGCCAAGCCGCGGCTGCGGTGGCCCAATCTGGTGGTGCTTTGCGACATCTCTGGCTCCATGAGCCAATACAGCCGTATGGTGCTGCACTTCCTGCATGCAGTGGCAAATGAAAAGGGGCAGGGATGGGCCAAGGTGCATGCCTTTACCTTCGGTACGCGGCTGACCAATATCTCGCGCCATCTGGCGACGCGCGATGTGGATGCAGCGCTGAAATCGGCCGGGGCCGAAGCACAGGATTGGGAAGGTGGCACGCGGATCGGATCCTGTTTGCATGCGTTCAACCGCGATTGGTCGCGCCGGGTCATGGGGCAGGGGGCGGTGGTGTTGTTGATCACCGACGGGTTGGACCGGGACGATGCCGGTGCGCTGGAAAAAGAGATGGAGCGTATTCATCTGTCGGCGCGCCGTCTGATCTGGTTGAACCCGCTGCTGCGCTGGGACGGCTTTGCCCCCAAGGCCAGCGGCATCCGCGCCATGCTGCCCCATGTGGACAGCTTTCGCGCAGGGCATTCCATTGCTTCGCTTGAGGATCTTGCGGTGGCGATTTCGCGCCCTGATGACATGGGTGAAAAGGCACGGCTGATGCAGATGCTTTAGGGGGGTGATTTGGGCGGGACTCCGCCGGGATGCGCAAAGATGTGCAACCGATGCCGCGTTGAGGGCGTTGTCCTGTCCAAGCCCCTATCGGGCAAACGTGAAGGAGACCGCCATGACCCCCATCCGCAATGCCACTGCATTGGCCAGTGTTCTGACTTTTGTGATCGGAACAGCCGCAGGGGCGCAATCGGACGCTCAGCTAAACGATCCCGAAAAGCTGAAGATGCTGGAAAAGTTGTGTGCGATACCCGGGGCCGCGCCGAATGGTGTGGATTGCGACAAGGTGGCCGAGGCGTTGAAGGCCATCGACACCGCAGAGCCGTCCGCGCCAGATGTCGCACCAGAGCAGCAGGCCACGCCCAAGGACGCCGTAGACGACGTTTTGAATCCCCAGACGGATGACAAGCCGGAAGAGCCTGAACAGGCAGAAAAGCCAGCACAGGCCGATACGCCGAAGGCTGATCCGCCCGCACAGGCAGACGCACCGCCCGCCGCAGCGTCGGATACCCCGCCCGTAGCGGAAACCCCGCCGGCGCCCGAACCGGAAGCTCCGGAGCAACAGGCCGATGTGCCCCCCGCCCCTGCAGCGGATGCGCCGCCCGCGCCGGCGGCAGAGACCCCAAGAGCCGAGGTGGCAAAGCCTGATCCGCTGGCGCAGATCGAAGCGTTGCGCCGCCAGCTGGACGCGCCGCCTGCTGCGGCGGCGGACAACGCCCCTGATGCGGGCGAGTTGGTTGAGGAAACCGTGGACCGCGATGACGTGCGTCGGTCCAGCGAGGATTTTCAGACCGATCTGTCCGGCAACGTAAAGGACAAAGACAAGCCCGAGAACCGGGACAAGGCCAAGAATGACGATGACGACGACGGCCTGGATCCCTTGGCCAAGATGGCCATTATCGGTTTGGGGGCTGTGGCCCTGTCAGAGATCCTCGACAAGGACGACCGCGTGGTGTCCAATTCTGGCGACCGGGTGGTGGTCGAACAGGGAGGTCAGTTCCGCGTTATCCGCAACGACGATGTGTTGTTGCGTCGTCCGGGGGCCGAGGTTGAGACTCGCCGGTTTGACGATGGATCGACCCGCACGCGTTTGACCTATGAGGACGGAACAGTGGTGGAAACCATCCGCGCCGCCGATGGCCGGGTGCTGCGCCGGGTGCGTCGTTTGCCGGACGGCACCGACGTTGTTCTGTTCGATGACACGCAGGCCAGCCCGGACGTCGAGATCAGCGAGTTGCCGCGTGCTCAGGAGCGCAACAGGGTCGATTATCGCGACATCGAAGAGGATGCGCTGGCCCGGGCTCTGGCTGCCAATGGCACGTCGGGTGTGAACCGCAGCTTTTCGCTGGCTCAGGTGCGCAACATCGACGCCGTGCGCCACCTGGTGCCAGAGATCACCGTGGACACGATCCAGTTTGAGACCAACTCGGCCGCGATCCGCGTCGATGAGGCCGAGGAACTGGCCGCGCTGGGCAATGCGATGCGCGACGCCATCGACCGAAACCCGGCAGAGGTGTTCCTGATCGAGGGCCACACCGATGCGGTGGGCAGCTATGCCTACAACCTTGCCCTGTCGGACCGGCGTGCGGAGTCGGTCGCGCTTGCCCTGACCGAGTATTTTGAGGTTCCGCCGGAGAATATGGTGTTGCAGGGTTACGGTGAGGGTGACCTTCTGGTGCCGACCGATGTGGCCGAGCGCGCCAACCGTCGCGCCGCCGTGCGCCGCATCACGCCGCTGCTTACAGCGCGGTAATCAACGACCCAAAAGACACGAGAAAGCGCCCCCGGTGGACCTCCACCGGGGGCGTTTGCGTTTTTGGTCGGGAATACCTCCGTTGTCGGAAAGCGCGGAAAGGCGTTTCATGACGCTGCGTCAAGACGTGCGCCGGGCTGTGTCCTGTCTGCTGCCATCCTGCCGGGGCTGCTCCCGCGTTTTGGGCCAAAGAATTCATGACGTCCGTCCAACCCCTTTGTGAAAGGAATTGCCGATGAAACGCCTCCTTCTCGTCACGGCCGCGTTCAGCGTGCTGGCGACGTCCTTCTCAGCGCCCGCAAGCGCCCAGAATTTCGACATCAAGCAGTTGTGCAACCCGGCATTGGGCGTCAAATGCCCCGATGCCTTCAAGGGAACGGCAAAGCGGGTGCCTGCCAAAAGAAATCCACCCAAGGTCGTTGTTCAACAGCCCAAGAAAAAGGTGTTCGTGCCGCAGGTGATCGTCACCCAGCCGCCGAAAAAGACCACGCGCCCGGTGCATGTGGTGCCGCACAAACAGGTGACCCCACAGGTCAAGGCGCCGAACGTCCGGATTGTGACGCCCAAAGACAAGGCGCCGACCATCCGGGTGCCAAACGTCAAGGTCGCTCCGGGAATCCGTGTGCCCGACGTCCAGATCGCCGTGCCGCCAAAGGTGCGCCAACCCGCCGTCAAAGTGACCCCCAATGGCAGGGTTGTGGCGAAACCGGGTGCGGTGAATATCGACGATCTGCGTAAGCAGTTGGCTGGTGAACTTGTCGGTCGTAATGGCGGGACCATCAAGGTCGGCCCGCGCCCGGGTAAGGTGGTCCGGATCCCGACCGGCAATATCGATCTGGGGTCCAGTCAGCGTCAGGCCGACATCGTGGCGCTGCGGGACGTGGCCAAGGTGGCCGCTGCCGTGGGGCTTGCCGCCGGGGCCGTCAAGGTTCTGGACCGCACGCTGACAGATCAGGAAATCCGCAGATCCTCGCAGGATTTCGGCGCTGTGCTGGGTCAGGTCGGGATCAAGACCGGCACGCTGGACTATCGTCGTGTCGACATGGGCAAAGTGCTGACAACCGGCGACCGCGTCGTGACCAACAGCGGCGACCGCATGGTGGTGGAAAACAACGGCGTCATGCGTGTCTTGCGCAACGATGACGTACTGCTGAACCGCCCCGGCACCAATGTGCAGGTCTACCAGTTCAAGGATGGGTCGACCCGCAATATCATGGCCTATGAGGATGGCAGCGAGGTCGAGACCCTGCGCGCTCCGGACGGGCGCGTGTTGCGCCGGTCGACCATTGCTCCGGACGGCACTGAGGTGGTGCTGTTCGACGACACCAAGCAGACCGATCAGGTGCACGTCAACCAATTGCCAGACGCCCCGGCCACCACCGTTGTTGCCTATCAAAGCAACAGCGACATGAGCGGCGCGCTGGGCGGGGAAACCAGTGTGGAGGCGGGGCGCTATTTCTCGCTGGCGCAGGTTCGGGACATCGACGCTGTGCGCAAGATGGCACCGGGGATCAATATCGACACGATCCACTTTGCCTCTAACTCGGCCGCGATCCGCCCTGAAGAGGCTGAAGAACTGGCCGCGCTGGGCTATGCCATGCTGGAGGCGATTGCCGCAGACCCGCGTGAAGTGTTCCTGATCGAGGGCCACACCGACGCGCGCGGACATGAGGCGCACAACCTGTCGCTGTCGGACCGGCGCGCGGAGTCGGTGGCGCTCGCGCTGATCGAGTATTTCGGAGTGCCGCCAGAAAATATTGTGCTGCAAGGGTATGGTGAAAGCGATTTGCTGATCGTCACCGAAGCCGCCGAGCAGGCCAACCGTCGTGCCGCCGTGCGCCGCATTACGCCGCTGCTGACCGATCTGTAGCAGCAACAGACCAAGACAAGCCCCCGGTGCCTTTGGCTTCGGGGGCTTTCATTTGGTCCCGTGCGGGTCAGTCGATCAGCACGCCTTCGGTCACATAGACCGCGCGGTAGGTTTCCGGGCTGTTGTCTATGTGCAGCGTGCCGCGCAGGGTGATCTTTGTCGCCTCGGGCATGTCCGGCACGGCACGCTTCATCTTGACCTCCAGCGAGGGGCCATAGCCATTCTCGCCGCAAAAAGGGCAGTCCGCAGGGTCCGGAACCAGAAGAAAGCTGGAGACATAGGCCTGTGCCTCGACCGGGACGTAATAGCCGGTGATCTCAAAGCTGTCGGCCATGGCGCGGAGGTCATCCGGGATGATCTTGGCCACCGACCAACTGGTTTCGGTCTCTGTCTCTTTGTATTCGATCGCCTCGATCAGATTCCACGGATTGGCAAGAGCGGGCGGTGCAGTGACAAGAAGGGCAATCAGGGGCAGGGTGCGCATAAGACCTCCGACAAGATTGCGTCATGGTAGTGCGCGGCTGATCTGTGCGCCAGTCCAAGGGCGTACAGCGGCGCGTTTCTGCCCGGTTATGTATCGGTGTCGCAATGGGACGCGCGTGCGTCTGAATGGGTCGGGTGATGGCGGTTGGCCTTGCTGCGCAAGACCACCTTGCCCACCGTAACTTTCGCGATGGGACGCGAAAGTTACACCATCATCTCCTTGGTCGAGGATAGCGTCACATCCGGGTAATCGCGTTCGATCCGGTCGATGTCCCATTGCAGCCGCGTCAGATAGACCACGTCGCCGTCGTGGTCGTAGCTGATGTGTTGCTTGTTGGCGTTGATGAACTTTTCCACCGCGTCCTTGGCCCCGTGTACCCAACGGGCCGAGGTGAACTGAGACACGTCAAAACGGACCGGCAGGCCGTATTCCAGTTCGATCCGGCTGCCGAGCACCTCAAACTGCAAGGCCCCCACAACCCCGACGATAAAGCCAGAGCCGATCATCGGTTTGAACACCTTTGCCGCGCCCTCTTCGGCGAATTGCATCAGCGCCTTTTCAAGGTGCTTGGCCTTCATCGGGTCGCCCGCGCGCACGGTCTGCAACAGTTCCGGCGCAAAGGACGGAATGCCCGCAACCTTGAGCATTTCGCCCTCTGTCAGCGTGTCGCCGATGCGCAATTGCCCGTGGTTGGGGATGCCGATGATGTCCCCCGCCCATGCCTCTTCGGCCAGTTCGCGGTCCGAGGCAAGGAACAGTACCGGGTTGGTGATCGCCATCGGCTTTTTCGTGCGCACATGGGTCAGCTTCATCCCGCGGGTGAAATGCCCCGAGGCCATGCGGACAAAGGCCACGCGGTCGCGGTGCTTGGGGTCCATGTTGGCCTGCACCTTGAACACGAACCCGGTGACTTTGGTTTCCTCCGGCGCAATCGAACGTGGGCTGGCCTTTTGGATCTGCGGTTCGGGGCCGTAGGTGCCGATGCCGTCCATCAGTTCCTTGACGCCGAAAGAGTTGATCGCAGAGCCGAACCAGATCGGGGTCATGTGCCCCTCCAGTACCGACTGCGGGTCCAGTTTGGGCAGCAGTTCGCGCGCCATCTCGACCTCTTCGCGCAGCTGTTCCAGCAGGGCGGGGGGAATGTGATCCGCCATCCGGGGATCGTCGAGCCCCTCCAGCGTGATCGTCTCGGCCACCTTGTTGCGGTCGGCGCGGTCCATCAGTTCCAGCCGGTCGTTCAGCAGATCGTAGCAACCAAGGAAATCGCGGCCCATGCCGATGGGCCAGGATGCAGGCGTGACGTCGATGGCAAGATTTTCCTGAATCTCGTCAATGATGTCGAAGGTGTCGCGCGCTTCGCGGTCCATCTTGTTGCAGAAGGTCAGGATCGGAAGGTCGCGCAGGCGGCAAACCTCGAACAGCTTGCGGGTCTGGCTTTCCACGCCTTTCGCGCCGTCGATCACCATGACCGCGGCATCCACGGCGGTCAGCGTGCGATAGGTGTCCTCGGAAAAATCCGAGTGGCCGGGCGTGTCCACCAGATTGAACCGGAACTTGCCGAAATCAAACGACATGGCCGAGGCCGAGACAGAGATGCCCCGGTCCTTTTCCATCTGCATGAAGTCCGACCGCGTGCGCCGCGCCTCACCCTTGGCGCGGACCTGTCCGGCCATCTGGATCGCCCCGCCATACAGCAGGAACTTTTCCGTTAGCGTCGTCTTGCCGGCGTCCGGGTGCGAGATGATCGCAAAGGTCCGGCGGCGGGCGATTTCGGGCGGCAGGGGGGGGCGGTTGTCCAACATGCGCGCGATATAGACGTGGTGCGGGCCGGGGGCAATCGCCACTTCTTGTTGGGTCTTGGGATTGCCTGATCACTTGCGCCGACCATCAAAGCTGGGCAACATGGCGGGCACATATCAAGGCGCGGTCGTCACTAGTTTGGAATCCATCGCAATCAGCGCTGACCCAAGCAAGTCCTGTGACTGAGATGCGCATTCCCGCCCGCGGCAGGTTGACTCGAATTTTGCAACACATGAGAGTGCAGCCAAGATTTTTGCCGGCCACCGGATCCAGCCATTATCTCAACGAAATGATAAGTTGACACCGCAAGGAAATTCGAGAAATGCCCAGTCCCCAATCATATCAATACTACTATTCCCAGGGGACGAGTGACCCGGCGAACCCAGCCGACGC
Organism: Antarctobacter heliothermus; assembly: GCF_002237555.1. NCBI lineage: Bacteria > Pseudomonadati > Pseudomonadota > Alphaproteobacteria > Rhodobacterales > Roseobacteraceae > Antarctobacter > Antarctobacter heliothermus. Next base: position 2,941,437 of record NZ_CP022540.1, read on the forward strand.
CGTTTTTCTCTCAGTGCGCCGACTGCCGTCGAAAACACTGTCACGGACTCCGAAGACGCAAGCCTGGATGACACGACCGCTGTCGGCGGTGCATTGGATTGGTCAGCAGCAGGTTTTCCGACGACTTTCTATGGGTACACAGACTCGGGCGATCCAATACTTCAAGTGACTGTATATGGGGACGATTATTTCTATATCTTGTCCGACAACGGCTCTTTGTCTGGAACGTCGTTTACCTTTAGTAACACGCAGCCCTATATGTACTGCTTTGCCGCCGGAACGATGATCGCGACGGATAATGGCGAAGTCGCGGTCGAGACGCTTAGGACGGGCGACAGTGTCCGCACCGCTGACGGTGCCGTCACGGCTGTCAAATGGATCGGCCGCCAGACAATGGTGCCTATGTTCGCAGGCGCCCGCTGCCAACCCGTCCGCATCCGCGCCGGTGCGCTGGGCCATGGTCTGCCGCACAGCGACCTGACGGTCACCGCCGACCATGGCATGGTGTTCTACCCCTCAAGTGGCGAAACGGTAGAGGAAGCCACGCAAGACGGTCTGGTGATCAACGCAAGCGCGCTGGTCAATGGGGGAGCGATTGATTGGCTGCCGATGGCGGAACTGCCCGACCGGTTCACCGTCTACCATATCGAAACCGCCGCTCATGACGTGATCCTTGCCAATGGCGCGGCGGCAGAGACATTCATTGATTACGCCGGGCGGCGGCAATTCGACAATTACGCCGAATATATCGCGCTATATGGCGACGACAGGGTGGTTGCGGAAAACCCGCTGCCCCGCATCAGCGCGGCGCGTCTGGTGCCACCTGCGATCCGAAAGCGGATTGAAGGGCACTCTGGCATTCGTCGTCAGGCGATCTGACCGGCCCGGCGATACTGCTGGTCCGGAGATGTCCCAAAACCGTGTCTTGAAAGCAGACCTCTTTCCTGTCATGGTGAACGTACCGTGAACATTTCGGAGGGGAAGACGATGGACCTGAGGGAAATTGCAGACGAACTGGTCGCCGGGTGCCGCGAAGGGCGCGAGCTTGAAAATCTCGACAAGATCTATGCCGCCGACGCGGTTTCGGTCGAGGCGATGCCGATGCAGGGCATGGACAGTGCCGAAACCCACGGGATTGACGGGATCAAGGGCAAACACGCCTGGTGGTCATCCACGTTCGAGGTGCTGGACGGTAAGGTCAGCGGCCCGTTCCTGCATGGCGACAACAGCTTTGCCGTGATTTTTGAGATGAAGGCCAAGCATCGCGACAGCGGTGAGGTCAGCGATATGCACGAGGTCGGCATCTACACTGTCGGTAACGGCAAGATCGTGCGTGAGGCGTTTTACTACACTATGTGATCGGGTCGGGCTGAATGGTACGGCTGTTCAACCGCCCGACGACTTGCGCAATACATCCGCCGCATCGGGGCGGTTCAGCAGGTGCTCTTCGACCTCCAGCGCGTGGGGATTGCTGCGGCGGTGGCCGGGCAGCAGATCGGACAGTTCAAGATCCTTGGGCAGGGCGGCGCGGGTGCGGGTGTCGACCAGCATGGATTCCGCTGCAATCCCTTCGGCATAGATGATCTGATGGGTATCGAACAGCATTTGGTAATAGTCCACAAACCCGCCCTTGCGCCGGGCGACGCTGTCGCCATTCACCAGGTGGCGCGCCCGGACCAACAGTTCAGACCGACCCGCGCCCAGATGGTCGCGGCGTTGGTAGATGAACAGACGGTGGTCGGGCGAAACCAGCAGATCGCGGGTGTTGTTCAGCACGCCCTCACGGATGCAGATCGGCGCAAAGGCCCCCACCGCGCGCACCGTCTGGTGGCCAAGCCAGCGGATCGGCTGCGGGCCGTCGTCGCGGGTCAGGATGCGGTCGCCGACGGTCAATTCTTCGACCGCGCGCTGTGCGCCATCGGCCAGCGTGATCATCGTCCCGGCCGTAAAGGACACGCAGGCAACTTGCGCATAACGGGGCAAGGCAGCCTCAACATCCACGCCAACCAAAACGTAGTCCGCGCGTGGCGTCATCGGGGCCAGCGGCAGCAGATAGACCTCTGCCGCGTTGCCTTCGCCATCAACCTCAACCAGTACAAGTGCCTCTGTCGTCTGGCCGTCACCGGACATGAAGGTCACGCAGCAATCCAGATGCAGATCGGACCCCGCTGCCCCCAACGCGCTGCCCTGCGCCACGCGAAAGGGCGGGGTGGCACCGGTGACCACACCCAGCGGTTTCAACACGGCCAGCGGCGACAGGCGATAAACATCGTCGTGCACAAGTTCATCGGCAAAACCAATGGCGTCGCCCAAGTTGGCACCATTCACCACGCGCAGCATGTCCGCGCGATAAACTTGCAGGCTTTGCGTGGCGCGGGTGGGATCAGATTGGGACATGGAACTTTCGCAACTGGGATGGGTGTCTGGATAGCCGCGGTTGCCCATTGTATGCCAGCACAATGTGGCTTCAAATAGCCGTATCTCCGATGTTTTGTCGGCACTTGAGAAACAGTATCATAGGGAGCAGGAAATGGATCTGGGTATTCGCGGCAAGCGGGCGCTGGTCTGCGCGTCTAGCAAGGGATTGGGGCGCGGTTGCGCCGAGGCGCTGGCAGAGGCGGGCGTTGACCTTGTCATGAACGCGCGCGGCAGTGACGCGCTGGAAGAGACGGCGCAGGATCTGCGCGACCGATACGGTGTGTCGATCACCACGGTCGCGGCGGACATCGTGTCCGAAGAGGGCCGCGCCAAGGTGCTGGAACAGGCGGGTGACGTCGACATCCTTGTGAACAATGCGGGCGGTCCGCCTCCGGGGATGTGGTCTGATTGGGGCCGTGAGGATTTCATCAAGGCGCTGGACGCCAACATGCTCACGCCGATCGCGTTGATGACGGCGCTCATGCCGTTGATGATCAACAAGGGGTGGGGCCGGGTGGTCAACATCACTTCTGTATCGGTCAAGGCACCGGTGGGTGTGCTGGGCCTGTCAAATTCGGCCCGCACCGGTTTGACCGGTTATGTCGCGGGCACCTCGCGGCAGGTGGCGCCCAAGGGCGTGATCGTGAACAACCTGCTGCCGGGCATCCATGCCACCGACCGCGCCGATGCGCTGGACGGGGCGGTGGTCAAAGCCAAGGGCATCACGCTGGAGGACGCCCGCGCCGAGCGGTTCAGCACCATTCCCGCCGGGCGCTATGGCACCCGTGAAGAGTTTGGCAAGATGTGCGCCTTTCTCTGCTCGCAGCACGCGGGATTCATCGTGGGCCAGAACATCCTGCTGGATGGCGGCGCCAGCAACATGACGATGTAAGCAGATGGCGCGCGGTCCGGACGGGCAAGGCGGCGGTGCGGGGTTTTCCCTTGCTGACCAGCTATTCAATGCCGACACCCTGCGCGATCTGGCGCAGGATTACGCAGTGCTGCCAGGTTTCGATACCGCGCGCTTTCACTCCGATGCTTTGGGCGGGCTGGAGGGACGCGGGTTGCTCCAGCGGCTCGACTGGATTGCGACCTGTGTCGAGGCGCAATTGCCAAAGGCGTTCCCGGCGATGGCAGAGGCGCTGGAGGCGGCCTTGCCCGATCCGCTGGACCCGTCGTTGACGGACGATGATTTCGGGCGGTTCATCCATGCGGTGCCGGGCATTCTGGTGGTGCGGCACGGGTTGGAGGATCACCGGGAGCGCGCGCTGGACCTCATTTACGAGGCCACGAAACGGTTCTCGATGGAGTTCTACATCCGCCCCTTCCTGAACCGCTGGCCGGATCAGACTTTGGCGCGGATGGACGACTGGGCGCGCGACAACAACTATCATGTGCGGCGGCTGGTGAGTGAGGGCACGCGCCCACGTTTGCCGTGGGCCGCAAACATCACGCTGGATCCCGCAGTGCCGCTGCGGTTTCTGGATGTGCTGCACGCCGATCCCACACGCTATGTCACACGGTCGGTGGCCAACCACATGAACGACCTGTCAAAGGTGATGCCGGACACGGTGGTGGACCGGTTGCGCAATTGGCAGGGGCAGGGACGGCAGGACGGGCGAGAGATCGATTGGATGACCCGCCACGCCCTGCGCACGGCGGTCAAACGCGGAGAGCCGGAGGCGCTGGACCTGTTGGGGTATCGTCCGGGCCAGGTCAACGCGCGAATCGAGGCCATGCCCGCGTCGGTCCGGATTGGTGAGGCTTTGGAGTTTGCCGTGGTGCTGGAGGCGGACGCGCCCTTGCCGGTGCTGGTGGATTACCGGCTGCGGTTTTTTCGGCCCAAGGGCCCGGCGGAAAAGGTGTTCAAGCTGAAAACCGGAAAGGTGGTGCCGGGCAAGCCCCTGCGGCTGACTAAGCGCCACATGTTGAGAGGCAACGCGACCACCTACACGCTGCATCCGGGGCGGCATGGGGTGATAATTCAGGTCAATGGACAGGACGTGGCAGAGGCTGCGTTTGAGTTGTTGCCTGCGCAGAGCTAATGCGTCACGCCTGTTCCCAACGGGCCTCTAGCGCTTCCAACGCCTTGATGCGTTCTGCCGTCTTGGGGTGGGACATCAGCCAGGCAGGCACAGCGCCAGAGCGGCTTTGCGTCAACTCTTCCAACTTGCCGAACAGCGTCTTTTGCGGCCCCACGCCGACGCCCGCCTTGACCAGCAGGGCGGCTGCGTAGGCATCCGCCTCATACTCATCCGAGCGCGACAGCCGTGCCGCCAGCAGCGAGGCCAACCCGTTGGCGATCATGACGCCGACGCCGGGCAAAAAGCGGCTGAGCACCATAGCAAGCGCCGTGCGCAATGCGTTCTGACCGGAGAAGTCGATCATCCGCCGCCGCGAGTGCCCCAGAGCGACATGGCCCAATTCATGCGCGATCACGCTGGCCATTTCCTCTGCCGTGACCTCACCCTGCTGGTATTTGCGGTAAAATCCGCGCGTGATGAAAATGCGTCCGTCAGGGGCGGCAAGGCCGTTGATCGGGTCGATCTCGTAGATGTTCACCCGGATGCGCGGCAGGTCCAGCGCGGCGGCCATGCGATCCGTTAGCCGCTTGAGGCGCGGATCGGCCAGTTCGGTCGACTTGACGTCCAATTCTTTCGCCGTCCGCCATGCGGAGAAACGGTAGTAGACGAGGCCATACAGGAGGGCGAGCAGGATCGGGGTGAGTTTGAACATGATTGGAATATGGGGCGGCAGCGCGCGCAAGGAAAGGCGCGCGCTGTCCTGTTTGCCAGATCGTCAGCCAAAGAGTGTCTGAAACGTGCCCTCTGACAGCGACTTGAGCTCTGCCAGTGGAGCTTCGGACCGGCCAAACCGCACGGAATCGCCGGTGAAACGACCGACTGAGGTGACATGCACACCCGCCCGACCAGCGGCGATCATCAGCGCCTCGGCGGAATCAAAGTTGCAGGCGATCAGGTAGCGGCCCTGATCCTCACCGAACAGGGTTGCGGTGTCATCGGTGTCGATCTGAACGCCGACGCCAGAGGCGGCTGCCATCTCGAACGCCGCCAGTGCCAACCCGCCGTCGGACAGGTCGGTGCAGCAGCGGATCCAGTCGCGGTTGGCGCGAATGAATTCTCCGGCAGCTTTCTCTGCAGCCAGATCAACCGTTGGCGCGTCGCCGTCTTCGCGGTTGAACACCTCATACAGCAGGGCGGACTGACCAAGGTGACCCTGTGTTTCCCCCACCAGCAGCGCAACGTGGCCGTCGCGGGCATAGTCGAGGATCGGCTCCTCATTCGCTGCGATCAGGCCCACGGCACCGATGGTCGGCGTGGGCAGGATGCCCTGACCGTAAGTTTCGTTGTACAGGGACACGTTGCCCGAAACGATCGGCATGTCCAGCGCGATGCAGGCCTGTCCGATTCCGTCCAACGCGCCGACAAACTGGCCCATGATCTCTGGCTTTTCGGGGTTGCCGAAATTGAGGTTGTCGGTGGTCGCCAGCGGCAGTGCGCCCACGGCGCAAAGGTTGCGATAGGCCTCAGCCACCGCCTGTTTGCCGCCCTCTACCGGGTTGGCGCGGACGTAGCGGGGGGTCACGTCGCTGGTAAAGGCCAGTTTCTTGTCGGTGCCATGCACGCGGATCACGCCCGCGCCAAAGCCGGGTACACGCATGGTGTCGGCCATGACCTGACTGTCGTATTGGTCATAGACCCACGCGCGCGAGCAGTAGTTGGGGGTTTGCACCAGCGCACGCAGCGCGTCGATGGCATCAATCTGCGGCACGTCCTCCAGCGGAACCGCCTCTTCGGTCGGCTGCCACGGGCGGTCATATTCGGGGGCAGAGGAGGCCAGCTTGGACAGGGGCAGGTCGGCCACACAGGTGCCGTTGTGCATGATGAGAAAGCGGTCTTCGGCGATGGTTTCCCCGACAATTGCGAAATCGAGGTCCCATTTGTCGAAGACGGCTTTGGCCTCGGTTTCTTTGGCGGGGTCCAGCACCATCAGCATGCGTTCTTGGGACTCGGACAGCATCATCTCATAGGCGGTCATGTTGGTTTCGCGCTGCGGCACGTTTTCAAGATCAAGGCGAATGCCAAGGCCGCCTTTGTCGCCCATTTCCACCGCCGAACAGGTCAGGCCTGCCGCGCCCATGTCCTGAATGGAAATCACCGCGCCGGTCTGCATCAGTTCCAGCGTCGCCTCCATCAGGCGTTTTTCGGTAAAGGGGTCGCCGACCTGAACGGTTGGGCGCTTTTCCTCGATGCTGTCGTCAAATTCGGCGCTGGCCATTGTCGCGCCGCCAACACCGTCGCGGCCTGTCTTGGCCCCCAAATAGACCACCGGGCGGCCAATGCCGCTGGCGGCGGAGTAGAAAATCTTGTCCGTGTCCGCCAGTCCGGCAGCAAAGGCATTCACAAGGCAGTTGCCATTGTAGGCGGGGTGAAAGCGGACTTCGCCGCCCACTGTGGGCACGCCAAAGGCATTGCCATAACCGCCGACGCCCTCAACCACGCCATGCACCAGTTGCCGAGTCTTGGGGTGTTCCTTTTCGCCAAACGACAATGAGTTCATTGCCGCGATAGGACGCGCGCCCATGGTAAAGACGTCCCGCAGGATGCCGCCAACCCCGGTCGCCGCCCCCTGATACGGTTCGATGTAAGAGGGGTGGTTGTGGCTTTCCATCTTGAAAACCACGGCTTGCCCGTCGCCAATGTCCACCACGCCCGCGTTTTCGCCGGGGCCGCAGATGACCTGCGGGCCCGTGGTGGGCAACTTGCGCAGGTGCAACTTTGACGACTTGTAGGAACAGTGTTCGTTCCACATGGCCGAAAAGATACCCAGTTCCGTGAAACTGGGCTCTCTGTTCAGGATGCGGAGGATCTGCGCGTATTCGTCGGGATTGATCCCGTGCGCCTTGATCAGTTCCTCTGTGATGGCCGGTTCCTGCATCCTCAATCCCCCGTCTGCTCTGTCGAGGGGTCTTTACGCCAAGGGCCGGTACAGGAAAAGGGGGCGCATTGTGCTGCCGGACTTGATGCGCGTGTTGATGGTGTGCGGCCGGTTCGCCGGCAACGTCAGGATGTCATGCCGCAAGTGCACAATAATCCATCGCAGACTTTCGGAGTCCCGCATGTATTAGCGGTCAATATACAGCGTATTGTCGTTTCTCTGGCGTGCAGTTCCCGTCATGAGTGTGGCCTTGGAACCTTGTTGGGCGGAGCGCCCGGTGTGTGAGCAGGTGGAAAAGTCCATCGGATTTAGGAATTGCCGGTTTGCACGCGCGATCAGCCGATCCGCGGGCGGTCATTGTCGTTGCGCGCATCGGGTATATCGTGGCTCTACAGCAGCATGTGCCACAGTATGTAGTGGCCGCGTGACACTGTCACGAAATGCCAAAAAAAAGGCCGAGCTCAAAGCTCGGCCGAAGTCCAACAGGGAGGTATGAAAGGTGATCCGCGAATGTGCGTTTCATCCTTCATGTGCTGAATATGTCAGCAATCCCGACTCGATCAAGCCATTTCACGCCGCAACTGCAGCATTCCCGGTATGCGTGATGTGCATACCACAGTTCGGTCTGAGAGGTGAGAGAGGGGTCAGTCGTCCGTCATGGCGCGGATCTGCCGCCGGTGCGCCATGATTTCTTCTTGTACGAAATCTCGAAACGCCGTTACACGCTTGGATTGTCTCAATTCTTCGGGGTAGGCAAGAAAGACTGGAACCTCGACGGATTCCACTTCGGGCAGTACACGTTTGACGTGCGGAAAGTCCTCGATGATGTAATCGGGCAGTACGCCGATCCCAAGATTTGAAATCACCGCCTGCAACACGCCAAAATAGTTGTTTACGGTCAACGTGGCCGTCAGGTCATAACTCAACAGGTGTTGAACCAGCGCCATACCCGCCGAGACCTGCGCCGAATTGGGATTCTGACAAATCAGCCGATGCGCGCTCATGTCCTCCAACTGCTTTGGTTCGCCATTGGCACTCAAGTATTCGGGCGAGGCGTACAGACGCATCCGAATGCTCATCAACTTTTTGCGGATCAGGTCTGCTTGGCTTGGTTCTTTCATGCGGATGGCCACATCGGCCTCACGCATGGGCAGATCAAGCACCCGTTCCTCCAGCATCAGGTCGATGTTCAGTTCCGGGAACTTGGCATAGAGTTTCGACAGGCGCGGCGCCAGCCAAAGTGCGCCAAAGCCGTGCGTGGTGGTCACGCGCAGTTCGCCAAACACCTCTTCTTCGCTGTCGCGGATGCGAGCTGTTGCGGCGTCGATTCGTTTGATCATCGAGGAGGTCGCGTCGAACAGCAGTTCGCCCTGTTCCGTCAGAATCAGACCGCGTGCATGACGATGGAAAAGCGTGGTATTGAGGGATTCCTCAAGCGCACGAATCTGCCGCGACACCGCCGACTGCGACAGGTGTAGCGAGTCGCCGGCATGCGTCAGGCTGCCTGCGTCGGCAACCGCGTGAAATATTCTTAGCTTGTCCCAGTCCATGATGCTTTGGTCGTTTCCTCGAGAGCTCAGTATACGGCAATTTATTTTTGTTAAGGGCCTTATGGGGCAGATGTGTCAATTCTGCAAAGAATTGTCTGTTCAGGTCAGTAATTGTGACCTATATTTGCACGCAACTGCATCTATATTAGCGTTGGGAGGCGCGCCATGAGCCAGCATCAGATTTCCCTGAGCGATCGTTTCGATCTGGAAAAGCCGACGGTGCTCTTGAACGGCACGCAGGCGCTTGTGCGTTTGATGTTGTCGCAAAAGGCGCGGGACCGGGCGGCAGGGTTGAACACGGCGGGCTATGTCACCGGCTACCGGGGATCTCCGCTGGGGGCGGTCGACCTGCAGATGCGCCGCGCGGAAAAGCTGTTGCGCAGCTCTGACGTCACCTTTCAGGAGGGCCTGAACGAGGATCTGGCCGCCACCGCGATCTGGGGCAGCCAGCAGGCGGAACTGCGCGGTGAGGGTAAATTCGACGGCGTTTTTGGCCTGTGGTACGGCAAGGGCCCGGGGGTCGACCGTTCGGGTGATGCCATGCGCCACGCCAACATGGCGGGCACCTCGCCCCATGGCGGCGTGCTGATGGCGATGGGGGACGACCATACTGGCGAATCCTCGACAGTGCTGCACCAGTCCGAATGGGCGCTCGTGGATGCCTATATGCCGGTGGTCTCTCCTGCAGGGGTGCAGGAAATCCTGGACTACGGCATTTACGGCTACGCGTTGTCGCGGTTTTCCGGTCTTTGGGTTGGCCTGAAAACCATGAAGGACACGATCGAGGCGACCGCCGTTGTGGATGGTCGTCCGGACCGCGTGCAACTGGTGACGCCAGAGTTTGACATGCCTGAGGGCGGCCTGAACATCCGCCTGGGTGATACGCCCCACGCGCAAGAGACGCGGATGATCGACTACAAACGCTTTGCGGCAGAGGCGTTCAGCCACGCCAACAAGATGGACAAGCGCGTGTGGGGTAAACCCGGTGCCAAAATCGGCTTTGTGGCGGCGGGGAAGAACTGGCTGGATCTGCAACACGCGTTGGCGCTGCTGGGTGTCGATGAGGGAGAGGCAGGGCGGTTGGGCATCACCACCTACAAGATCGGTCAGACCTTTCCACTGGATATGCGGGGCTTTCACGACTGGGCCGAAGGGCTGGATCTGATCGTCATCGTCGAGGAAAAGCGTAAGCTGATCGAGATTCAGGTCAAGGAGGCGCTGTTCGACGACAACCATCGCCGCGTCTACGGCTGGTACAAAGGCGGGGCAGGCGGTCTGCATCGCGAGGAACTGTTCCCGACACGCGGCGCGCTGGATCCCACATGGATTGCGCAAAAGCTGGGCGATATCCTGATCGAGGAAGGGCGCGGCACCGACCGCATCAAGGCCGGGCTGACCCAGATCGCCGAGGCTGCGCGCGCCGACAACCTGCCAGAGATCGCGGCACGCCTGCCGTACTTCTGCGCCGGGTGCCCGCACAACTCGTCCACCAAGGTGCCAGAGGGCAGCCGCGCCTATGCCGGGATCGGCTGTCACTACATGGTGCAGTGGATGGACCGCGAGACCACCGGCTTTACCCATATGGGGGCCGAAGGCGCAAACTGGATCGGTGAGGCACCGTTTTCCAAGCGGCGCCATGTGTTCCAGAATCTTGGCGACGGCACCTACAACCACTCAGGTGTGCAGGCGATCCGCGCCGCGCTCGCCGCAGGCACCAACATCACCTACAAGATCCTGTTCAACGACGCCGTTGCCATGACCGGTGGCCAGCCGAATGAGGGCGGCCTGACCCCGCAACGTATCGCGGCCGAGGTCAAGGCGATGGGTGTGCAGCACATGACCGTTGTCTACGATGAAAAAGAGGATGTGGACAAAGCGGCATTCCCTGCCGGTGTGCCGCTGGTCGAGCGGGCCGAGATGGACCGCATCCAGCGTGAGATGTCGGAGAAAGAGGGCGTGTCTGCCATCATCTATGTCCAGACCTGCGCCGCTGAAAAACGCCGCCGCCGCAAGCGCGGGACATTCCCGGACCCTGATCAACGCGTCTTTATCAATACCGATGTCTGCGAAGGTTGCGGCGATTGCGGGGTGCAGTCGAACTGTGTCGCTATCGTACCCGAAGAGACCGAACTGGGCCGCAAGCGTGCCATCGATCAAAGCGCCTGCAACAAGGATTTCTCTTGCCTCAAGGGCTTTTGCCCGTCCTTCGTCACGCTGAAGGGCGCGCAGGTGAAAAAGTCCCCGACCACGGCGCTGGAATTGCCGGACCTGCCGATGCCGCAGTTGCCCACGATTGACGGCACCCATAACATCGTCATCACCGGCGTTGGCGGCACCGGCGTCGTGACCATCGGCGCGGTTCTGGCGCAAGCGGCGCAGATTGACGGCAAAGGCGCCGGTATGATGGAAATGGCGGGCCTTGCGCAAAAGGGAGGCGCTGTTCACATCCACCTGCGACTGGCCGAACAGCCCGAAGACATTTCGGCCGTTCGTGTGGCAACCGGTGAGGCGCACGCGCTGATCGGCGGTGATCTGGTGGTCTCTGCCGGGTCCAAGACTTTGGGTCTGACCAGTACGGGCCGCACCGGCGGGGTGGTCAACAGCCATGAGATCATCACCGGCGACTTTACACGCAATACCGAATTTACCTTGCCGACCGACCAGTTGCGCCTCGCGCTGGAGGCGCGGTTGCAGGGCCGGGTGGCCTTCTTCGATGCCTCGGATCTGGCGCGGGTGACGCTGGGGGATTCAATCTTTTCGAACATGATGATCCTTGGCGCGGCCTGGCAGCAGGGGCTGATCCCGCTGTCGCATCTGGCGATCCTGCAGGCCGTCGACCTGAACGGCGCGGCGGTGGACCGCAACAAGCGCGCGTTCGAGATCGGTCGCTGGGCGGTGACCCATCCTGCTGACGCCCAAACGCTACTGACGCCCAATGTCGTATCGTTGCCCAAGACCGTGGAAGAGCGGATTGCCTATCGCGCCGAACACCTGATTGCTTATCAGGGCAAGGGGCTGGCCAAACGTTATCGCAAGATGGTGGACGGGATCACGGACCCGTCGCTGAAAGAGGCGGTGGCCAAAAGCTATCACAAGCTGTTGGCCTACAAGGACGAATATGAGGTGGCGCGCCTGTTGCTGGACACTCGCGACAAGGCGGCACAGACCTTTGACGGTGATTTCGAGATGTCGTTTCACCTTGCGCCACCGATCCTGTCAAAGACCGGTAGCGACGGCCGCCCGGTGAAGAAACGCTTTGGCGAGGGCATGTTGCGCTGGTTCCGCTTGCTGGCTCGGATGAAAGGGTTGCGAGGTACGCCGTTCGACCCGTTTGGCCGGACAGAGGAACGCCGGATGGAGCGCGCGCTGATCGCCCAGTATGAGGCTGACATGGCGGAATGGCTGCCCAAGGCGCGCCCCGAGACGATGGAGGCGCTGCTGGCGCTGGCCGAACTGCCGTTGCAAATTCGTGGTTTTGGTCCGGTCAAGGCCGCTAATGAGGCCAAGGCCGCCAAACGGCGCGAAGAGTTGCTTTCTGTTCTGCGTCAGGGTGGTTCGCCCCTCAAAGAGGCCGCCGAGTAGGGGGCGCGGCGATCCCGGTCACGAAAGCTTCATGAAGACGTCACAAAATCTGGTCAGAACGGGCGAACCGCAGTAAAATGCTCGAAAGTTCCAGGAAGGATTCAATGCAGATGCCCAATCGGCGTCATATTGCCCGTGACATCTCATACAGCTATTCGGCCAGCACTCGCGGCGGCCGCGCCATGATCAGGCTGATGGAAAACGCCACTGGGCGTTTCGGCCTGATCAAGCGTGCCAAGGGCTATGAAGAAGAAGTGGCCAGAGGCCGCGATTTCTGGGAAGTGATCGTCGAGCGTTACGGTCTGGGTCTGGATGTGATCGGCGGATCGCTGGATAACATCCCCAAGGACGGCCCGCTGATCGTGATTGCCAACCATCCCTACGGCATCCTGGATGGATTGATCATGGGGCACATTCTGTCGGTTGTTCGGGGCGATTTCCGCATCTTGGCCAATAGTGTGTTCCGCAAGGCCGAAGAACTGAACAAGATCATCCTGCCGGTCAATTTCGATGAGTCCAAAGAGGCGATGCAGCAGAACATCGCTACGCGTAAAGAGGCGATGAGCTATCTGGGCGAGGGCGGATGCATCGGTATCTTTCCCGGCGGCACCGTCGCCACGGCTGAACGCCCCTTTGGCAAGCCGATGGATCCGGGCTGGCGGACCTTTACCGCCCGGCTGATCGCCAAGTCCAATGCGACAGTGGTGCCGATCTACTTTGACGGGCACACCTCGCGGCTGTTTCAGCTGGCCAGTCATCTGCACACCACGCTGCGCATGGGCCTGTTGATCAAGGAATTCCGCAAACGGGTCGATACGCCGGTCCGGGTCAGCATCGGCGCGCCGATCCCGCGTGCGGACATCGACGCGCGCGCAAAAGACGCGCGGGCGATGATGGATTTCCTGCGCAAAGCGACGTATGAGCTGTCTCCGACTCCCCTGACGTCTTACGACTACGGGTTCGAGTTCGAAGAGAGGCACAGGGACAAGCTGAAGGCGCGCCACTGACAGACGCGCCACAGGGTTTGAGCGGGGCGCAGATGGCAGTGGGTATCTTTGACAGTGGTCTTGGCGGGCTGACGGTTCTCGACGCGGTGTCGAAACGTTTGCCGGACGTGCCGTTTGTCTATTTCGGCGACAACAAACATGCACCTTATGGGGTGCGGGATGCGGATGATGTCTACAACCTGACCTGTGCAGCGGTGGAACGGCTGTGGGGTGCGGGCTGTGACCTCGTGATCCTTGCCTGCAACACCGCAAGTGCGGCGGCGCTGCGGCGGATGCAGGAAAGCTGGATCCCGCAGGACAAGCGTGTGCTGGGCGTGTTTGTGCCATTGATCGAGGCCCTGACCGAACGGCAGTGGGGCGACAACAGCCCCCCGCGAGAGGTGGCCGTCAAACATGTGGCGCTGTTTGCGACGCCTGCCACGGTGCGCAGCCGCGCCTTTCAACGTGAACTGGCCTTTCGCGCCATCGGCGTCGACGTCGAGGCGCAGGCCTGTGGCGGTTTGGTGGATGCCATCGAAGAGGGCGACATGATCCTCGCTGAGGCGTTGGTACGCAGCCATGTGGACGCGCTGAAACGCAAGATGCCAGAGCCAGAGGCGGCCATCCTTGGCTGTACGCATTATCCGCTGATGCAGGAAATCTTTCAGGACGCGCTGGGGCCGCAGGTGACGGTCTATTCGCAGGCCAATCTGGTGGCCGATGCGCTGGCAGACTACCTTGTACGGCATCCCGGCATGTTGGGCAGTGGCGGCGAAAGCGGCTTTTTGACCACCGGAAATCCGCTGAAGGTGTCGCAGCACGCAACGCAATTCTTGCGCCATAAGATCAGCTTTGACGCCGCCTGATCTGGTTCGGCCCGGATTGATTTTTGCGGGCGATTGGCCTATATTCAAGGACGAAGGAGATCAGACCATGTCTATGAACGGACCACTTCCCCCGATCGTCTGACCCGATGTCCGCCTAGGCATTGGGCCAAATGTCTTGCCGTGGCGGCAACGCACTCACGACCTTGCTGTAGATCGGTTGCGCCTCTGGTGCGGTTTCCATCGCCTGTGACAGGCGTTGGTAGTCGGCCTGCACTTTCTCACCCAAGGCCACCAACGTATCCAGCGCCTGCTTCTTGCGCTCTGAACTAAGGGCTGCAAACTCTGCCGTGGCAAGGTGGGCGTAGTAGCCGTGAAATAGCTGCGAATTGTCAAAAAACCTGTCGCAGGCCACCATCAGTTCGATCTCCAGCCGCCGCCGCACGCCGCGATAGTCGGCAAATGTGGGGTCGGGGGCCTCTGGCGGCACAAAGGGGCGATAGTCCGAAGGACCGGAATCGATCTGGTCCTTGAGGGCGGTGATGCGGCGTGTGTCGATGATGCCCGCCACGCTGCGGTCGTCAAAATCGGCATGGATCAGGATGTCGACCAGAACCTCTTCAAGATGCTCTTGCCGATCGTCATTGTCGCGCCGTCTTTGCCGCCAATCCGCCATGGTTTGCAGGACGATCTTGCTCAGCCAACCCAGAACACCCACCAGAGAGGTGATCGCCAGCAAAAGTAGCGCGCCGGTGATACTGCGGGTGTCGCCCGCAAACAGCGATTGCAACCACGTCACCCCGTTCAGCCCCGCGCCCCGGGGCGTTCACCCACGTCACCGGACCACCAGGCGCGTTTGATGCCCTGGTAGACGGTGATCTTGTCCCCCGCCCGAAAGCCGTTCAGCTGTTCTTCCTTGTAGGCAAGGCTTTCGCCGGACCGCCCGCTGTGCTCTTCCCATGTCAGGCGATATCGGTAGCGGTTGTTGACACGGTAATTGGTCGCCTTGGTTCCGGTGACAGTTGCAGTCTCCCGCGCGCCATAGCGCCGCGCGCGCACCGCGGCGACCGCCTTGCGGGCCGGAAACCACATCGCCACCAGTGCCGCGATGCCAAAGACCAGCGCGATCCACTGTGTAATCACCGAAGCTGTCCGGTTTTCGCCGCGGCTGACCTCGATCCGGTCGGGTTCGCTTTCCAGATACCAGATGGGAATGCGCGTGTTGATGGCTGTCTTGTGATAGATGCCAGAACCAACAGATCGGTTCAGCTCTACCGGCAGGTTCCGGTTGGTTTCGAATTGCAGCACAAAGTAGTAGGTGACTTCGCGGTCGCCATCGCTGTCGGTGGTGACGGTCTGGTACTTGTCCAGAACCAATGCCTCTGCCTCCCGTCCCTCGGTGTCAAAGCGGTGCGCAAGGTTCAGCGAAAAGGTGCTGAACAGCGTCAAAAAACCAAGAAACGCGAGAAAGATAAGCGTTATCCAGCCGCCCATCCGCCAGAAGAGCCGTAAGAGGGGAACGGGTTTGTCGTCTGCCACCTTTGCCATGGCGGCATATTGGCGAGGACGAACCCGGCGATCAAGCAAAAGCCCGTATGTATTCCGCATTGATCGCAACAAACTGGCCCGCTATATCAAGGGCAAAGGAGCCTGTTCATGTTCGCGTATCCCGCCTTGCGCCTGCGACGATGATCCATCCGCTGCCCGGTGACGGGCGGCCGCTCTTGCTTTGCCATCAATAACCGCGCCCGCGGTGCTCCGCGCGCCATCCCTTGCAGGTGATCCCATGACCCATTCCATCGCCATCATCGGCGCCTCCGGCTATACCGGGGCCGAGCTGATCCGGCTGATTGCCACCCATCCGTCATTTGAAATCAAGGCCTTGGCCGCCAACTCCAAGGCGGGGCAGAGCCTTGCACAGGTCTTTCCCCATCTGCGACACCTAGATCTGCCCGATTTGGTGACGTGGGAGCAGATCGACTTTTCGCAAATCGACCTGTGTTTTTGCGCCCTCCCACACAAGACCAGCCAAGAGGTGATCTCGCAACTGCCGAAAACGGTGAAGATCGTCGATCTTTCGGCGGATTTCCGGCTACGCGACCCGGCGGACTACGAAAAATGGTACGGCAACCCGCATGCGGCGGTCGAGACCCAGAAAGAGGCGGTCTATGGCTTGACCGAGTTCTACCGGGACGACATCCGCGCGGCTCGGCTGGTGGCCGGGACCGGATGCAACGCGGCGACGGGGCAGTATATCCTGCGTCCTTTGATCAGCGGTGGGGTGATTGATCTGGACGAGATCATCCTTGACCTGCAATGCGGGGTTAGCGGGGCAGGGCGGTCGCTCAAGGAAAACCTGCTGCACGCGGAATTGAGCGAGGGCACCAACGCCTATGCGGTCGGCAGCACCCACCGCCATCTGGGTGAGTTCGATCAGGAGTTTTCGGCCCTAGCGGGGCGTCCGGTGCAGATCCAGTTTACCCCGCACCTTGGCCCGTTCAATCGTGGCATTCTGGCCACCGGCTATCTGCGTGGTGATCCCCAGGCGGTTCACGCGGCGCTGGTTACCGCCTATGCGGATGAGCCTTTCATCCAGGTGTTGCCGTTTGGCGAGACGCCCTCGACCCACCATGTGCGGGGATCGAATTTCTGCCACATCGGCGTGGCCGGAGACCGGCGTCCGGGGCGGGCGTTGGTGGTGGCCGCGTTGGACAACCTGACCAAGGGCAGCTCTGGCCAAGCCTTGCAGAACGCCAATCTGATGCTGGGTGAGAATGAAACCGCCGGTTTGATGCTGGCGCCCTGTTTCCCCTGATCCAGCTGCGCGCGAAGGTCGATTTGCGCTCTGGTGACGCAAACTATCAGGGGGCGATGCCCCCTGAACACCCCGCCGGGCGTCTGCAATCCAAGGACGACCCAGCAAAGCCGGGGCGCGGCAAATTGCGCAGCCCCCTCCCCAAGGCGCGCGGCTGGGTCTATATTGCTGCGGTAGCTTGTCGGCGCACTGAAAGAGGTCCTCCATGGCGATGAAATCCCTCAAGAAACAACGCCGAATCCAGATCATTGCTTTGGCGGTCGTGGCTTTGACTGTTTCGACGGTTTTGATTGCGACTGCGATGCGGGACGGGATCAACTTTTTTCGCTCCCCCAGCCAGGTTATGGAAGAGCCGCCTTCACCGGCAGAGGTGTTCCGCATTGGCGGATTGGTCGAAGAGGGGACATTGATCCGGGGAGACGGTGAACAGATCCGCTTTAGCGTGACCGATGGCGGCGCGACGGTGCCGGTGATCTATACTGGCGTGCTGCCGGACCTGTTCGAAGAAAATCAGGGCATGGTCGGCACCGGGCGCTATGTCGATGGCGTGTTCGAGGCGTCCGAGATCTTGGCGAAACACGATGAGACTTACATGCCCAAAGAGGTGGTCGATGCGCTGAAAGCGCAGGGTATCTATCAGGACCCCGACAGCTAGGCGCTAGATGTCGTTGTCCCGCGCCTCAGCAAGGAACAGCACCACCCGCAGTCCACCGCCCGCGCCGTGTTCCAGTTTCAGTCCGCCCCCGGATTGGCGCGTGAATCCTGCCACGGCGGACAGTCCCAGCCCGCGGCCCTCGTTTGGTGGTTTGGTCGAGTAGAACGGCTCTGCCAACAGGGCAAGAGCCTCGTCACTGACGCCCGGGCCGTCATCCTCAAGGATCAGTGCGACATAGGGCGGTGACGTGTCAGGCGGTGGATCAAGATCGCCGGCGGTGGCGCGCCGTTCCGCGCGAATGCGGAACTGGCCCGATCCGGATGTGGCCTCTTGCGCGTTCAGGCCCAGTTGCATCACGGAGGCGCGCAACGCATAGCTGTCCACCCGCACCACCAATGAGTCTGCGGGCGGCACGACCTCTACCGTCATGTCGGATTTCAGAACATCCGTCAGCGCCTCTCCCAGATCAAACAGGGCGCTGTTCAGCGGCAGGTCCGACGGCATCAGCCGTGTCCGTCCGCTGGTGGCCAGAAGGTGTCGCACGGTTTGCGCCGCACGCGCCGCCGCTGTGCGGCTTTCACGGATCGCTGCGGCGCGGTCATCCGGGTTTTCCAGCGTCTCAAACAGGTCGAGGTTGCCAAGGATCACCGTCAGGTCGTTGTTGAATTCATGCGCCACGCCACCGACAAACTGACTCAACGTGCGCGCCTTTTCCGCCGCCGCCGTCCGTTGTCGCGCCGCGCGCAACTCTGTCTGGAGTTTCCAGCCAGAAATCTGCGAACCGATGTAGTAGCCCAGCACCGCCAATGCCATGAACCCTACGGTGAAAATCTCAAGTCCGCTTTGCAGCCGGGGGATCAGGATCAGCACAAGGGCAAGCGCCAGAACAGCGATCATGCAGCAATCGACGACGACCAGCCCAAGTTCCCGGTACGGACGCTGTAGCGTGTAGAGCGCCAGACCAACCAGACCCACGGCTCCGGTAAAGGACAGACTGGGCGAGAAATCCGCCGCCAATAGATAGAGCGGCATGGACATGAAACAGAGGCCGGAAAAGCCATAGACCGTCAGTGCGGCCATGTAGCGAAGCTGCGCATGACCTGTCCCGGATCGAACGAGCAACACCGCCAGACCGCTTTCCAGCAGCGCATAAAGCACGCCCCAGGCAAGGGCATGGTGACCCTCCATGTTCAGAGCCAAAACCGCGATGGCCACCAGCATGATGCCATAGCGCACGACCGTCTCTCCGAACGCGCCATATTCCGCCCGCCGTATAGCGGCAAGTCTGGTTGCGAAACTGTCGTGAGGCAGGGTCCGGGCCATTTGTTTGGGTGTAGCCTTTTGCGACGGCTGCACAGGAAGCCGACCGATACATAATACACGCGTCAAGTTACGGGTTTTCAGGCAGGCCGTCACTTGGATTGCCAAACGTCTACCCAAAAGTATAGAACCGCCCCAGAATAAGGGCGGTTCCTGCAACGTGTTGAAACTAAAAGGAGTTAGCGTAGGATGGATTTGCCCGCATAGGTTGCGGTGTCTTCCAGCATCTCTTCGATTCGGATCAATTGATTGTACTTTGCCAACCGGTCGGAACGGGCCAAAGAGCCGGTCTTGATCTGTCCGCAATTGGTGGCAACGGCGAGGTC
The DNA here is from genome assembly GCF_002237555.1 of Antarctobacter heliothermus. Classification (NCBI taxonomy): domain Bacteria; kingdom Pseudomonadati; phylum Pseudomonadota; class Alphaproteobacteria; order Rhodobacterales; family Roseobacteraceae; genus Antarctobacter; species Antarctobacter heliothermus. Next base: position 2,960,872 of record NZ_CP022540.1, read on the forward strand.
CGCAATGGTCGCATCCTCGGTTTCGCCAGAGCGGTGGGACATGACGTTGGTCATGCGGGCGCGATGGGCCATTTCCACCGCTTGCAGCGTTTCGGTCAGGGTGCCGATCTGGTTGACCTTGACCAGCATCGAGTTGGCACAGCCTTTCTCGATCCCCATGGCAAGGCGTGCAGGATTGGTCACGAACAGGTCGTCGCCCACCAGTTGCACTTTGCCGCCAATTTTGTCGGTCAGCAGTTTCCAGCCTTCCCAGTCGTCCTCGGAACAGCCGTCCTCAACCGAAATGATCGGGTAGTCGGCACAGAGCGCGGCAAGATAGTCGACGTTTTCAGCGATGCTGAGCGATTTGCCTTCGCCCTTCATCTCATACTTGCCGTCCTTGAAGTATTCGGTCGCGGCGCAGTCGAGGGCCAGATAGATATCTTCACCCGGCTTGTAGCCAGCCTTTTCGATGGACTTCAGGATAAAATCCAACGCGTCGCGGGTGGATTTCAGTTCGGGGGCAAAGCCGCCTTCATCGCCAAGGCCGGTGGACATGCCCGCCGCCGACAGTTCGCCCTTCAGGGTGTGGAAAACTTCAGAGCCCATGCGGACCGCTTCGCGGATGTTCTGTGCCGCGACCGGCATGATCATGAATTCCTGAATGTCGATCGGGTTGTCGGCGTGTTCGCCGCCGTTGATGATGTTCATCATCGGCACGGGCAGAGTGCGCGCCGAGGTGCCGCCGATGTAGCGGAACAACGGTTGTTGGGTGAAATCCGCGGCGGCATGGGCCACGGCCAAACTAACGCCCAAAATGGCGTTGGCCCCCAGACGGCCCTTGTTCTCTGTGCCGTCGAGTTCAATCATGGCAAGGTCGATGGCAACCTGTTCGGTGGCGTCAAAGCCAAGGATCGCCTCGGCGATCTCACCGTTGACGGCGGCGACGGCCTCCAGCACGCCCTTGCCCTTGTAGCGGGCCTTGTCGCCATCGCGCTTTTCAACGGCCTCATGCACGCCGGTGGATGCGCCCGAGGGCACAGCGGCGCGGCCGACAGAGCCGTCCTCAAGCGTGACGTCGACCTCGACGGTGGGGTTGCCGCGGCTGTCAAGGATCTCGCGCGCGTGAATATCGATGATGGTGCTCATGGGTTTTGTCCCTCGGGGCTGTAGGTCCTGGCCATCTCTTAGCAGCAGCGGAGGGAAAGTAAACGTGACCGATAGCGCTAACGACGCTTTGTGGGCGAAGGTTGCGCTATCAGCGCAGCGGGCTGGATGCCGACGGGCCTGCTGCCAGCCCGGCGGTGCTGCCGCATGGCATCAGGCCAGCGCACCCGCCCGTGCCAGTCGTCTTTCACGCACAAAGGTATATAGCCCTGCCGCAAGGATCAGCGCCGATCCGGCGATGGTCCAGAAATCGGGGCGGTCGCCAAAGATCACCACGCCCAGCCCGGCGGTGAACACCAGCCGTGTATAGCGAAAGGGGGCCACGATGGATGCGGGCGCCATCCGCATCGCCTTGGTGATCGCCAAGTAACCGGACGTTGTCACCACCACGGCCCCGAGGATCGGCCAGATCGCCTCTGCGCCAAAGTTGGAGGCGGCCGACCCCGTGACCCAAAGTGCGATCCCGGGCAACATCGTCACCGCAAATCCCCAGGTCGAAATGGCTAGCGCCGGGACCTCGGGCGGCGAAAGGCGCGTGACCAGATCGCGCGCGGACAAACCTGCAATCCCCATGACCGCAAACAGCTCCCACCCCGAGAAACCCGCGCCGAACGGGCGAATGACCATCAGCATTCCGACAATGCCAACCGCCACTGCCATCCAGCGACGCCAGCCCACCTGCTCTTTCAGGAACAGTGCTGCCCCCAGCGTGACGATGAGCGGTCCGGCCTGAAGGACTGCCGCAAAGACGGGCAGCGGCACATACTTCAGGCCAAAAACCAGCCCAATGGCACCGATGATCTCAAAGAAATTGCGCAGCAGGATCATCGGATGCAATGCCGCGCGTGTCCAAAGGCGAACCCGCATGATCTGTGCGAGGCCAATGAACAGGATGGTGCCGCCAAGGCCGACCAGCGTCAGAACCTGCCCGACGGGCGCAGCCATAGTGGCCAGTTTGAAAAACACATCCGTACCGGCAAGCAGCGCCATTGAAAGGATCATCAGGGAGATGGCGCGCAGGATCATGCGAGCGCCTGAACAGGGCAGGTCATCAGGTCGGCTTTCGGTGATTGTCGGGTCCGAAGGGGTATCGCCTGCCGTCCGGGTGCGGGCAAGCGGAAAGGGCCTGTCGGTGCTTTACCGCGCCGTCAGTTCCGCCAGATGCGCGGCACATCCCCGAAGCGCCGCGTAGTCGTCGGTGACCAGATCCACAGGGAATTGCGTCATGTAGGCGTTGAACCGACCCTTGTCGGCAAATGCCCCGGCAAAGCCAAGCGTGCGCAGGTGCGGCCCAATATGCCGGACGACGCCACCCACAAGGAAGATTCCGCCAAAGGGCAGGGTGGTCAGGGCCAGATCGCCGGTGTAGCGCCCTAGAATCTGGACAAACAGGCGCGCGGCGCGCTGCGCGCGTGGCTGACCTGTCTCGAACCCGGTCATGACCTCAGCGGCGGACAGCGGAACCCCGACGCCTTCATCGTGGCAAACCCAAGCATACAACCGTTCAAGGCCGCGTCCCGACAGCACGTCCTCGACCCCCGGCTGACCATGATGCTCTGCGATCCAGTCAATCAGGCGCAGCTCTTCGGCGGTGCGGGCCAGCAACGAAATATGGCCTGCCTCTGCCGGGGGGACCATGGTGCGGCCTGCTTGGGTGTAGACGGGCACCGCGTTTAAGCCAGTGCCGACATTGACCACCAGCCGAACCGCGTCTTTGGCTGCCGTGCGACCGGTCAGCACGGGCGATAGGCTGTCATGACCAAGGTGCGCCACCGCAAATCCCTGTGCCTGCAGGTCGTTCAGGACCGCGACCCGCGCCGCGCCGGTTTCGGCCCGCAGGGACGCGGCGTCGACCGTCCAGTCAAGGTTGGTCAGCGTCCCAACCCCGTCATGGACCGGGCCGGCCATGTCGACGCAGACTGATGCGGGCGTCACCTGCTGCGCGCCCAGATAGTCGCCAAGGATCGGGCCGATGCCCGTGTTCTCGGCATTGCGGTACCGTTGGATCGTGTCTTCAAGGATTTTGCCATCGCGGCTAAGGGCGACTCGCGTGTTGGTGCCGCCGATGTCGGCGACAACAGAAAGTTCTTGAGTCATGGCGGCGGCCTTTCGGAGATCAGGACTTCAGGGCGTGGGCGAGCGCGTGATACGATGCCTTGGGCGTGCGTACCAGCGTGTCAAAGTCCACATGGACCAGCCCAAAGCGTTTTTCGTACCCCAAGGCCCATTCGTAATTGTCCAGCAGCGACCAGATGAAATAGCCATTCAGTGGCACGCCCTCTGCGATGGCCCGTTTGACGCTGTCCAGATGGGCGTCCAGATAGGCGCTGCGGTCCGGGTCATCGACGTTGGTCCCGGTGAGAAGGTCGGGCGAGGCCATGCCGTTTTCGGTCACGAATAATGGCAGGTCGCCGGTATACTCGCGCGCGGTGCGGGTCAAAAAATTGTACAGCCCGTCGGGAAAGATCTCCCAATCCATAAAGGTCTTGGGTAGTGGGCCTTCGACGTCGCGATAGTCGGGCCAGGGCTGACCGGCGGGCGCAATCAGCTTGCGGGTGTAGTAATTCAGCCCGCACCAGTCCAGCGGTGCCTGAATGGTGGGGAAATCGTCCTGCCAGCCGGTGGGCAGGTGCGGCTCCAACCCCTCCAGCGCCAGTGCCGGGTATTCACCCTTGAAGACACCGCCAAGAAACCAGCGATTGTAGATCGCGTCATAGCGGTCGGCCGCCTTGCGCGCCTCGGCGCTGTCGTCCGCCGGGTCGGCCCATTCAAAGTTGAAGACACCACCAAGGTTGCCCATGCCCAGACCGCGCATCGTCTCTATCGCGCGGCCATGTGCCAGCAGGACATGATGCATGGCCCGGGCGGCGGCGCGGATGTCGCGCAGGCCGGGGGCGTGATGGCCCTCAAAGTGGCTGAGCCAAGCGACGCACCAGGGCTCATTGATCGGGGCGACTGAGAACATCCGGTCGCCGATGCGGGACATGACGACCTCTGTGTAATCGGCGAACCATTCGGCGATGTCGCGGTTGCGCCAGCCGCCCATGTCCAGCAGAGGCGAAGGCAGTTCCCAGTGGTACAACGTGGCGCATGGCTTGATCCCGCGGTCCAGCATGGCATCGGTCAGTCGGTCGTAGAAATCCAGACCCTCAGCGTTGACCGGACCGCGCCCCTCGGGCATCACCCGCGCCCAGCTTAGCGAAAAGCGGTAGCAGTCGAACCCGGCGGTGGACACAAGGTCCAGATCTTCCTCGTATCGGTGATAATGATCGCAGGCGCGCGCGCCGTTTTCGAACCGGACCACATTGCCGGGTGTTGCGGCGAAATCATCCCATTGGGTGCGACCCGCGCCGCCAAAGCCGTGACCCTCGATCTGGTAGCTGGATGTGGCGGTCCCAAAGAGGAAATCCTTGGGAAAATCAGAGCGCTTGTGTCGCATGGATAACCCTTATTGCGCGGGGCCGGTGGAACTGCCGATAATCAGTTCGGCTTCCATCAGCTGTGTCAGGTGCGGGGAGCCGGGATTGCGGATCAGGTGCAGCAGCATTTCCGCCGCCTTGGCTCCGGCGCTGCGGACAGAGGACCGTGTGGCGGTAAAGATCGGTACGTCGTGGCCGTTCTTGAGATAGCCAAGATCGTCGTCATGGGTGATCACGGAGACGTCGCGACCCATCTGCAACCCGGCCTCGTGGATGGCGCGGCGCACTCCAATGGCGGTGATCATCGAGGACACCAGAAAGGCGGTCGGGGGGGCAGAATCGCGCAGCATGTCGCGGGCGCTGCGATAGCCGAAGACTTCAGTCATTTCGTCAGACCGCATCAACGTCGGGTCGGCGGCGATGCCACGGTCGGTCAGGGCACTGACATAGGATTCGCGGCGACGAAAGGCGAAGTCCATGAACTCCAGCCCATTGATCAGCGCGATGCGGCGATGGCCAAGGTCCAGTAGGAAATCAGTGGCCCGCCGGAACGCGCGACTGTTGTTGGTGTCCAGCCAAGAGTAGGGCAGGGTCACATCGGATGCGCGGCCATGTACGACAAAGGGCAGGCCCAACTCGCTCAACAGCGGGATTCGGTCGTCGGCCATACGCGGCCCGTGCACGATGATTCCGTCGACATTGCCGCGACTGCGGATAGAGCGGTAAGCCTGCTCTTGCTCCGTGTCGCGGACTAGGCTGATGACAACCTCATAGCCCTCCTTGGCGTAGGTTTGACCCGCTCCGGCAATAAAATCGCCGAAGATCGGGTTCACCATCTCATGCTGGTCGCTGATCGGCAGCACATGGCCAATCGCATGCGCGCGCCCGGTGGCCAGTCCCTTGGCCCGGGAGTTCGGGCTGTAGTTCAGCGATTTTGCCGCCTGCAACACCCGTTCCCGGGTCTTTTCGCTGACCTCGGGAAAGCCGTTCAGCGCGCGGCTGACGGTGGTCTGGGACAGGTTGAGGTGTTGTGAGAGTTGCTTGAGGTTCATGAGGTCCATATCGTCCAAAGCGCTTCGAATTTGTCAAGAGGCGAGGGAAATCTAATCTCTGGGTCAAGATAGCCGTCTAGCTGCGTCGCAGCATTTGTTTTGTTGGCTTGGATGGGCTGAAATGTTGACAGATTTGGGCGAGTCGGGAATAGTGCGAACATTCAAAGCGCTTTGAAGTGACGTCAGATTGACAGGCGCAGGCTGGCTGAAATGACCCGCGTGGGATGGTGCGGGATTGGGAGGATCACAAATGAAGTCATCGTTTTACCTGAGCGTCGCGGCCCTGGCGTTGAGCGCGGGCATCGCCCACGCTGAAAAACTGACTGTCTTCGGTCCGTGGCTTGGCCCGGACCAGGAAGCCGTCCAGACCGTGTTGAGCGCCTTTGCAGAGCAGTCCGGCCATGATGTGTCCTACGTCGGCTCTGACAGCTTTGAGCAGCAGATCGTCGTCGACGCCGAGGCCGGTTCGGCCCCACATGTTGCCGTCTTTCCGCAGCCGGGGTTGGCGTCCGACATGGCGTCGCGGGGTTTCCTGACACCTCTCAAGGATGGCACCGCCGATTGGATCCGCGAAAATTATGCGGCGGGCGATAGCTGGGTCAGTCTGGGGTCCTATGCGGACGCGGGTGGGGCGGAAAAGCTGTTTGGTTTTTTCTACAAGGTCGATGTGAAATCGCTGGTCTGGTACAGCCCCGAGAACTTTGAGGACTTTGGATACGACGTCCCGACCACCATGGAAGAGCTCAAGGCGCTTGAGGCGCAGATGATCGAGGACGGTGAGACGCCTTGGTGTATCGGTCTGGGATCGGGTGGGGCGACCGGTTGGCCAGCAACCGACTGGGTCGAGGACATGATGCTGCGCACCCAGTCGCCAGAGGTTTATGACCAGTGGGTCGCCAATGAAATCCCCTTTGACGATCCCGCCGTCGTCGGCGCAATCGAGGCATTCGGCGCGTTCATCGAGGACGGCAAGGTGGCGGGTGGCCGTGGCGCGGTGGCCTCGACCGATTTCCGTGACAGCCCCAAGGGTCTGTTCGATGCGCCGCCGCAGTGCATGATGCATCATCAGGCGTCGTTCATTCCGGCCTTCTTCCCCGAAGGCACCGAGGTCGGTCTGGACGCTGATTTCTTCTATTTCCCCGCCTACGAGGGCAAGGATCTGGGCCAGCCAGTTCTGGGGGCAGGGACGCTCTGGGCGATTACCAACGAAAATCAGGCAGCCCATGATCTGATCGCCTTTTTGCAAACCAGCGAGGCGCATGAAATCTGGATGGAACTGGGCGGTTTCCTGACCCCGCTCAAAACCGTGGATACCTCCAAGTTTTCGGATGAGCCCACGGCCAAGATGAACGGCATTTTGCTGGACGCCACGACCTTTCGGTTTGATGGGTCCGACCTGATGCCCGGCGGCGTCGGAGCGGGCAGCTTTTGGACCGGCATGGTGGATTATGCGGGCGGCAAACCCGCCGCCGATGTGGCCAAGGCGATCCAGAACAGCTGGGATGCGCTGAAGTAAACCCGTACTCGGGAACACGGGCTGTCCCGCCTTCGCGGGGCAGATATCGGGTCAAGTGGCCACAACAGCAGCATAATTTGGGGGTAGAGCGCCATGCATCCGGCATTGCAGGGGCTTTTGACAATCGTGATCGGCGTGGGGGCCTGCCTGAGCTATTTCTGGGCCTCGAACCAGTTCCTCGACCGTGTGCTGTTTCCGGCCAAAGGCCCCAACGCCGGGCGCAACATCAACCGCGCCAACATGATCCGGCCCTGGCTGTTTCTGTTCCCCGCGCTGTTCGCGCTGTCGCTGTATCTGGCCTACCCGGTGTTCGAGACCATCCGCCTGTCGCTGACGGACCGGGTGACCCAGCCGGATGGGACGACGGTTTATCACTTCGTGGGACTGGGCAACTACATCCAGATGTCCGGCGATCCCAAGTTTTGGGAGGCGCTGTGGAACAATATGCTTTGGCTGATCGTGGTGCCGGCCCTGTCCACCGCCTTTGGCCTGATGGCGGCGCAACTGACGGATCGCATAACCTGGGGCAATGTGGCGAAATCGCTGATCTTTATGCCGATGGCGATCTCCTTTGTCGGTGCTGCGGTGATCTGGAAACTGATCTATGACGCCCGCCCTCCCGATGCCGCACAGATCGGGGTGCTCAACGCAGTTTATGTGTCGCTGACCGGCAATGACCCGCAGCAATGGCTGACGGTGCCGTTCTGGAACAGCTTTTTGCTGATGGTGGTGCTGGTCTGGATTCAGACTGGGTTCGCCATGGTGATCCTGTCAGCGGCGCTGCGCGGCATCCCCGAGGAAACCATCGAGGCGGCGATCGTCGATGGTGCCAACCCGTTTCAGATTTTCTTCAAGATCAAGGTGCCGCAGATCATGCCAACCATCATGCTGGTCTGGACGACGATCACGCTGGTGGTGCTCAAGATCTTTGACATCGTCTTTGCCATGACCAACGGCCAATGGGGCACGCAGGTGCTGGCCAACTACATGTTCAACCAGCTGTTTGTGACGCGCGACTGGGGCGTCGGATCGGCCTCGGCCATGGTGATCATGCTGCTGGTCACGCCGATCCTTGTCTGGAACGTGCGGCAGGCCCGCAAGGAAATGCGCTGAGAGAGGCGACGACATGGACAACATCGCAGGCCATAAATCCTCACTCACATGGGCGGTTCACATCTCGGTCGTTCTGTTGGTGGCGCTCTGGCTGTTTCCAACCGTGGGGCTGTTCGTGTCGTCCTTTCGGACGGCGGACCAGATTGCCAGCTCTGGCTGGTGGAACGCCATGTTCCCCACGGAGCAAAGCCTGACATTGCGCACCGCCGACCCGGACGCGCAGGTGCAGCAGGACGGCGTTTATGTGATCGAGGGCAATCTGTTTGCCGTCGAAGGGCGTGATCCCGCGCCGATCTCGACCTTTGGCATCTCATCGCGCGATGTGTCGGCATTTCAGCCGGGCGACACCGCAGAATTGCGCGACGGCAGCGCGCTCACCCTTCAGGCTAACGGCGACTACCGTCTGGTGAGCGCTGAAGAGATCACTGGCACTCGTGGCAGCCGCGTCTTTGTCAGCGCTGAAATCCCGCCAGAATTCACCCTGCGCAACTATGACACCGTTCTAGGTCAAGACGTGGTGCAACGCCTGCTGATGTTTGTCGGTGCGGGTCTGGTGCTGTGGGGCGTTGCGCGCTTTGTGCTGTCATCGCAACCGCCCGTCGTTGCGCAGGCACTGCCTGTTGTGGCGGGTCTGGCGCTAATGGCGGCGCTTGCTGTCGGGTTTGGCCTGTCCAGCGGTGCGGCCGAGGGCGCGCAGACCACGGATGATATGGCGCGCGCCTTTCTTAGCACGCTGACGGTGACGATCCCCGCCACCATCATCCCGATCGTCGTCGCGGCCTTTGCCGCCTATGCGCTGGCGTGGATGGATTTTCCGGGCCGCGCGCTGCTGATCGCCTTTGTCGTCGGGCTGCTGGTGGTGCCGCTGCAACTGGCCCTGATCCCGCTGCTCAAGCTGCACCTGAGCATGGGTATCGGCAAGGGCTACCTTGGTGTCTGGTTGGCGCACACCGGGTTTGGTTTGCCGCTGGCGGTGTACTTGCTGCGCAACTACATGGTGGGGTTGCCGCGCGACATCATTGAAAACGCCCGCGTCGACGGTGCGACGGAATTCCAGATCTTTACCAAGATCATCCTGCCGCTGTCCTTTCCCGCGCTGGCCAGCTTTGCGATTTTCCAGTTTCTGTGGACGTGGAACGACCTGCTGGTGGCCAAGGTGTTCCTGATCGACGCCTCCGGGCAGACGACCGTGATGACCAACCAAATCGTCGAGCTGCTGGGCACCCGTGGCGGCAACTGGGAAATCCTTGCCACGGCGGCCTTTGTGTCGATCGCAGTGCCGCTGGTCGTCTTTTTCGCAATGCAACGATACCTCGTGCGCGGCCTGTTGGCCGGCTCGGTGAAATGACAACGCGCCCCGGGCCTGAATCCGGGGCCTCTGACAACGGGCACGGGGGCAATGGGTCCCGGGTCAGGCCCGGGACGGGAAACGGACCTCATGAACGTGATTGAAAAGGCAAAGCCAGGACTCACCGCTGACAAGGATTGGTGGCGCGGCGCGGTGATCTATCAGATCTATCCCCGCAGCTATCAGGACAGCAACGGCGATGGCGTCGGCGACCTGAACGGCATCACCGCGCGGCTGCCCTATGTGGCCAGCCTTGGGGTCGACGCCATCTGGATCTCCCCCTTCTTCACCTCGCCGATGAAGGACTTCGGCTATGACGTCAGCGATTATTGCGACGTTGACCCGATGTTCGGCACCCTGTCGGATTGCGACGTTCTGGTGGACACGGCGCACAAGCTGGGTGTGCGGGTGATGATCGACCAGGTGCTGTCGCATACATCGGATCAGCACCCTTGGTTCGTTGAGAGTCGCGCAAATCGCGACAACCCCAAGGCCGACTGGTACGTCTGGGCCGACCCCAAGCCGGACGGCACACCGCCGACAAACTGGTTGTCAATCTTTGGCGGCTCTGCCTGGCAATGGGATGCGCGACGCGAGCAGTATTACATGCACAACTTCCTGACGTCGCAACCGGATCTGAACTTTCACAACCCCGAGGTTCAGAACGCCCTGCTGGACAGCGTGCGGTTTTGGCTGGACCGGGGGGTGGACGGATTCCGGCTGGACACCATCAACTTCTACTTCCATGACCAGCAGTTGCGCGACAACCCGCCTTTGCCGATAGATCAGCGCGATGCCTCCATTGCGCCGCGCGTGAACCCCTACAATCACCAGTTGCATCTCTACGACAAGAACCAGCCAGAGAACCTGGCCTTTCTGGAACGCTTTCGCGCGCTACTGGACGAATACCCCGACACAACCGCCGTGGGTGAGGTAGGCGATGCCCAAAGTGGGCTAGAGATCATGGGGCAGTACACCTCGGGCAATGATCGCGTCCACATGTGCTATTCCTTCGAATTCCTGTCGGGCGATCAACCCGATGCGGCACGCATTGCCGATGTCATGGGCCGGGTGGATGACGTGGTCACAGACGGTTGGGCTTGCTGGGCCTTTTCCAACCATGACGTGATGCGCCATGCCTCGCGCTGGGATCTGACGCCCTCTGCGCAAAAGGCCTTTGCCACGTTGATGATGTGCCTGCGTGGCTCTGTCTGCCTGTATCAGGGGGAGGAGTTGGGCCTGCCGGAGGCCGATGTGCCCTTTGAGGATCTGCAAGATCCCTACGGGATCGAATTCTGGCCCGAGTTCAAGGGCCGCGACGGCTGTCGCACGCCCATGGTTTGGGAGCCGTCCAACCAGAATGGCGGCTTTTCCGAAGCGACCCCGTGGCTGCCGGTCAGCCACGCGCATCTGCCTTTGGCAGTCGCGGCGCAGGAACAGGATCCGGGCGCGCTGTTGCACCACTATCGCAAGGCGATCCATTTCCGGCGGGCGTATCCGGCGCTGGTCAAGGGCAGCCATGACCGGGTGAAATCCACCGGGACCATCGTGCATTTCACCCGCAGTTTTGAAGGAGAAGATGTCTTTGTTGCGGTCAACCTCAGCGGTGAGCCGGCGGTGATGGACATGCCTGCCGGTGACTGGCTGCAGATCGGGCAGGAGCTGGGCAGCGCCCATGCGGCCCCCGATGGCAAGTTGCACCTTGGACCATGGCAGCCCGCGCTGGCGCGGCGCGCGAACACTTAAATAAGGGGGAGCGGGCATGGCCACTCTGAAACTGACCGATGTCGAAAAGACCTATGGCGGTGCCGTTCAGGTGCTGCGCGACATCAATCTGGACATCGCACAGGGTGAGTTGATTGTCTTTGTCGGACCGTCGGGCTGTGGCAAGTCCACGCTGTTGCGGATGATCGCCGGGCTGGAAAAGATCACTGGCGGCACACTGGAAATCGACGGGCAGGAGGTCAACGACGTGCCGCCCGCGCAACGTGGCATCGCGATGGTGTTCCAGAGCTACGCTTTGTACCCGCACATGACGGTGCGTGAGAACATGAGTTTTGCGCTCAAGCTGGCCAAGAAATCCCCGGCCGAGATCGAAGAGGCGGTGAACCGGGCGGCGACGATGCTGCAACTGGACCCTTACCTTGATCGTCTGCCCAAGGCGCTGTCCGGCGGACAGCGACAGCGGGTGGCGATCGGGCGGTCGATTGTGCGGGACCCCAAAGTGTATCTGTTCGATGAGCCGTTGTCGAACCTTGACGCCGCGCTGCGCGTGGCGACACGGATCGAGATTGCCCAGCTGAAGGAGCAGATGCCAGACCGGACCATGATTTATGTCACCCACGATCAGGTCGAGGCGATGACGTTGGCGACCCGCATCGTGGTGCTGGCGAACAAGGGGATCGCGCAGGTGGGCGCGCCGCTGGAACTGTACGAGCGGCCCAACAGCGAATTTGTGGCGCAGTTTATCGGCTCTCCGGCGATGAACCTGCTTCCGGGCGAGGTGATCGCCACGGGGCCGCGGACGACCGTCAAACTGGAGGGCGGTGGCACGGCCTTGTCCGACTATCCGACCAGCGGGGCGGACATGGGATTGAGGGTCAACGTGGGCGTCCGGCCAGAGGATTTTGTCGCCGCCGAGGGGGAGGCGGTGTTCTCCGGCACGGTCAATATTATCGAGGCTTTGGGAGAGGTCACGCTGCTGTATTTCGAGGCCCAGCAGGGAGGCGATCCGGTGATCGCCAAGCTGCCCGGCATTCACCATGAAATGCGGGGCAAGACGGTCTCTTTGGGGGCCGCGCCGGAGAAGGTGCATCTGTTCGCCGATGGGGTGTCGCTGTTGTATCGGTGAGGGTGTCCACGCGTGGACAGAACTCGGGGTGTGAAAAATCAAGGGGTTACAGAGGCGATTTAATCTTTTGTTTGGAAAGAGCGGTCCGAAAGGGCTGCTCTTTTTCGACAGAAGTGTGGGAAGATGGCCCTTTTTGCAGCCTGCCACAGCCTTGGACAAGGCGGGCCTATCTGGGGGCTGCTGATTGATCAGATCATAGGGCGCGCGATTGGGCCACCCGTCTGGAAAACTGCATGTGATGGCACGAAGCACAACTCTCGTGCCGATTGTTCAAATGGCTGTCGGATAGGGTGTTATCGGGCGGATTTTGTTGAAAAAGTCGGCCTGAGAACGTGTTTTGGGCTGCCCTCATCCTCGAGTGTCACCGTTTGGTTCGGGCAATCGCCCGTCGCGCCGCCTTTTGGCGTTTATCTGGCCGCTTAGATCATGCCGCGGCCTCCGAGTTGGCGCACTGCTGCCGCAGCTTCGCGAGTTTTCGGAGGTTCTGGGCGATGGCGGCGAGCAGGAATTCGTCCTTGGCGCCATTGGGGCCGCGCAGGCGTAGCCGGTTTAGGCCGAGGATGCGCTTCAGATGGGCGAAGAGCATCTCTACTTTCTTCCGCTTGTCTCGGGATACCTTGTAGGCCTTGGTCTTGCGGCATTCGCGGGCGAACTCGCGTGCTTCCTCGTGGGGTTCTCGGGTGACGTATCGGGCCTCCGCTTTCGGGCAGCAGATTTCTTTGGATGGACAGGCTTGGCATGTCGCCTTCAAGGCACGATATTTCTTCCGCCCTCCGGTGTCCTGCCCCCGGTTCGGATCGGAGTAGTTCCGGCGATATTGCTTGAGGGCGTGACCCTCGGGGCAGATGTATTGATCATTCGCCTCGTCCCATTCGAAGTCGGACCTGGACCAGGTGCCATCGGTCCGCTCTGATTTGTCGATGACAGGGATGAAGGGGATGATGCTGCGCTTCTCGACCAGCCATCCAAGGTTCTCGGCATTGCCGTAGGCGGTGTCCACTGCCCGGCAGTGCATCGCGCAGCGATGTCACGAGAGGGGCAGTCAGCCAATCCGGTCTGATCCCGAACCGTTTCTCGGTTCTGTCGAGCATCGTGCGCGACGCCCCAACCTCAGCCTGCCGGATTGCCCGTGTCGCCTCAACATCCATGATGACCGAGCTCTTGGTGTCGATCAGGTAGTTGGTCGCATAGGCAAAATACGGGCGGCTTTCCTAGGCGCGGGTCCATTGCGCAGCCGGATCGGACCTGGTCACGACTTCGGCTGGACCGGTGATGCGGCTCCGAAGGCGGCATCGTCGAGTGTTTCCAGATATTCGCGTGCCGCCCGGTTTCCGGCCTCGCGCGCGACCTCCGGGCTCCAGTCTTCGGCCGCAATAGACCGGACCTTATTGGCGTCAGCCGGGATCAGGCTTGCGTCGACGGCCAATCCTTCACCCGCGACCAGATCCTCTCTCAGGCAGCGTTCGACAGTTGCCTCGAATACCTTCCGGAGCAGATCACTGTCACGGAACTTGCCATGACGATACCGGGAAAAGGTCGAATGATCCGGCACCTTCCCTTCCAGACCCAAACGGCAAAACCAGCGGTATGCAAGGTTCAGATGGACCTCATCGCAAAGGCGCCGCTCTGAACGGATTCCCATGACATAACCGATGACCAGCATCCGGATGATCAGCTCAGGATCGATCGAGGGACGCCCCATGTGGCTGTAGAACGGGCGCACGACTTCCCGCATGCCATCCACGTCGAGGAACCGGTCGATCTCGCGAAGCATATGACCGGAAGGAACATGACGCTCCAGATCGAAGACATAGAACAACTGTGCCGGTGCCGTTTGGATGCCCATCATGACGAAATCCTCCAATCCCCTCATAATCCAGTGAATCAAAGGACTTGCCGCACTGCAACAAAGACTTTTTCAACATGGTGTAATCTGAATCCGGCACTGCAAATCAGCTGGTAGACTGTACCGGCAACCAATTGGAGGAGCAGATAAATGGAATATTTTGCTGGTTTGGATGTCTCGATGGAAGAGACGCATATTTGTGTGCTGGATCGCGATGGCACCTTGATCCGAGAAGGTAAGGCGCGTTCCTCGCCAGATGCGATTAGTGATTTTCTCGCGGCCGGTCCAACTTGTGTAGGCGTTGTGTTTGAGACCGGCAGGATGGCACCGATGCTATACCATGGACTTACTGAACGCGGCATTCCAGTCCAGTGCATTGAAAGCAGGCAAGCCTATCAAGCCCTTAAATCTCTGGCGGGACACAAGTCTGATCGCAATGACGCGCGCGGCCTGGCCCATCTGGCGCGGACCGGGTTCTACAAACCTACCCATGTCAAATCGCTGTCTGCTCATGCGATACGGTCACTGATCGCAGCACGCAAGAAACTGGTCGGGCAGCGCGTGACGATCGACAATCAGATCCGTGGGCTGGTGGTCGTATTTGGTGTACGGTTGCCACGGGCACTGTCGCCTGCATTCAAAGATGCCGCTCTGAAAGTGAGTAATGGGGTTCCAGGTCTTCATGCTGCATTGAACGGATTGTTTGCAGCGCGTGAAGCAATATTGGCGGCCGTTGCTGCAATTGATGCCGATGTTAAAAAGACGGCCCGTAAATCCAAAACCTGCTCACGTCTTATGACCGTCCCAGGTGTCGGGCCGATCACGGCACTGGCTTTTGCGGCCGCAGTAGATGATCCGTCGAGGTTCCGACGATCGCGCGATGTCGGGCCGTACCTTGGGCTTGTCCCAAGGCGGCATCAGTCCGGAGAAGTAGACTATGTCGGCAGCATCTCGAAACGGGGTGATACCAGGGTCCGAACGCTCCTGTACGAGGCGGCCAATGTCATGCTGACGAGGTATGCTGGCCCGCTCAAATTGAAGGAATGGGCGCTTGCGACTGGTGCGCGCTCAACAATGAGGAAGGCACGTGTGGCCCTGGCCAGACGACTCGCTATTGTCCTGCACGCGATGATGCGCGACCAAACCGAATTCCAGTTCGCGTAAGGATCACCAGAGAGACAATCACGAGGATTCCAATATCAAAGTTCCCATCTGGGACGATGCCCGAGGGAGGGCGTGAGACACGGCGTCGATTCTGTAGCAACAACCAAGACCAACGGTATGATTGCGGTTTCCACCTAGCCGACCCACACCCAGCCAACCCCATTATGAACCCAAGAGTTCGAAGAGAACAAAGGCAACCTCTGACATTACAGTACGATATTAGGAAACTCGCATTGACGGATTAGAGAACAGAACCGGCGGGAGGCCGCCGTTCGCTGCGGATGCAAACATCTTTTTGCAGATCGGTGGAAGCGGCCATTCGAGTTCCCGAAAGCCTAACCAACCATGCTGCGCAAGCCATCAAGGTCGGCTATGCGCAGGTAGCGACCTTTGCAAAGTTTGGAGCCGTAGTCTTCCTTGTCGACGTGATCGGTCCAACGCGGACACCGACGGAGAGCCACGTCGCTGTGCTGCAGCTTTGGCGTTTCTAACATTCGCCAAAGGCCGAATGTCAATTATAGCCTTGCAGACATTGCCGAGACCGCAGGTCGCGCGTAGCTTGTCTTTGATCAGAGATTTAGCACTATAAAGAATTTCAGGTGATACTCATTGTAGTGCTCCGCGATGGGATGGGTTCGTGTTTGGGAGACTAAGTCGCGCGTTAGTCGAGACATGGTGTGCTTCAAGAGTTGGCACAGTCGCCAGATCGTCGAACGCGACCGAAACACCCTTGTTCGCAATTATAGCTCTCGTGTTTTGAAGGGATCACCACGATGATTTTTGCACCGTCATTAGAACGTCTCGCCTTCATCGGAATCAAGCAACGTCACAACGCCGCCCTTTCACATCGTCATGGACTGTAAACAGCTCGGAAAAATATGAATATGGCACAAAAAACGCCAGAGGAAATAGAAGCAATGGCTTTGGAAGCCCCTTCTACGGCTCCGGCGGTTTCAAAGACCGAGCTGTTTGGGGCCGATGACAGGGACCGTTACTATTTATACATCCAGCGTGTCAGGCCATCTGACAGACGTAAATACTGCCTCCTTACCCACCACGACCGCATAAACGAAATGACCCTGTCCATGAGGTTTCCGCACAAGCGGAACGAGGCTGCGGTCATCAGCTTCAAGATTTCGTTTGAAGGGGCAAACGGCTATCAGGGCGAAACGATTTCCGTTGCGTTTTCAGACCTATATAGGCAACCCCACCCCAATCGCGCATTCGACCGGTGGGTTTTCAAAGTAGACAGACATGATGTATCTTTCGAACGCTACTCAATGGGGCGCATTTACACGATACTGCTTCCCGTAGCCGAGCTTTGGAAATTTGCGGGCGATTGGAGGATTTCCTCAAATATGACTTTGCAGGGTGAGGCGCATGAGGATTTGGGAAATATGGCGCTCGCGGACTCCGAATGTGGCTATAAGGCCCTTGTCGATAACTGGCCCCAAAACCGGTAGCTGACCCATTCATGCTGGCCTCTATTGCCCGAACACCCCGCACGATACACAGCCGGCCCGTCATTCACTGGACGGAAAACCCCAAGCTCTGATTGGCGATGCCATATGCGATGATCTGATAGGCCGTATCGTAATCTATACCGGCGGTTTCGGCGCACATCTCTGTCGTGGCACCATGGGCATAATTATTGAGATCGTCACGTATCGTTTCGCGATCCACGCCCTTCAAGGGGTGATCGTTTCTACCGGCGGCATCACTCATGGAACCTCACTTTTCTGTACCATCATCATGCCCTGCTCTAGCCGGCCAGCACGAAGTCTCAGCCAGTTTTCTATTTTCGGCAACTTCGTGTAGAGGTTTCGTCTCATATGTTTTCATCATGCAGGACTCTATACTATGGCGCAAGAACTCGAGAACATATTACGCCAGCATGATCTGTTCCACGGCCTCAACAAGGCCGGCAAAGCGCTTTTGGAGACGAACCGTCTCGACGAGGCCCTGCGCACCTCTTATGACGCGCGCGACTTGGCGGAAGGCCATTTAAGGCAAGACCCTGAAAACGAGCATTGGCGCGACTACCTCTGTGTCAGCAATGACCGCATCGGCACCATCTTGTTCAAACAAGGCCTGCATGAAGAGGCTTTGCAGGTCTTTCGCGACTGCCTTGCGATCCAAGAGCGCCTTGAGGATAGAATTCCCAAAACCACCGTCGGGCAAGAAAACATCGCCCGCAGTCATGACAAAATCGGAGCGACCTTGATCAAATTGGGCCGCAACGGAGAGGGGGTGAAGGCGCAAAGGGATGCGCATGCCATCCGCGAACGCCTCCCCGAGATCGAGCGCGCCAGCCGTGAGTGGCGAGATGGATATTTTTAGTCCGATGGTCGAAAGCGACCGAAACACCCTTGTTTGCAATGATAGCTTTCGTGTTTTGGAGATATCGACGCAATGATTTTTGCCCCGTCATTGGACCGCCTCGCCTCCGTAGGGATCAGTGATTTCACCGAGCAACAAGCGATCAGAAAGGAGTGGTCAGAGGTTTTCGCAAGCGATTTCGGCCATTTCGACACCTTCTATGACCTCATTGTCAACGCAGGCCAGACCCTCTTGGATATAGAGCCGTCTTTCCGGCATTCACATGCGTTCTCACACCATAGCGCCGAGGTTTTTCTCTACACCGCCTCGGACGCGGGCTATCTTCTCACCATCGGCTCCAAGCCCGCGATTGAAGAAAGGCTTGCACGGCATAATGAGACGATTTTGTCTTTGATTGCTCAGATGACTGCAGCGGCAAAGCACCGACAAGATCTTGCCGTAGCCGTGGACGCGCTCATGTCGCTGTATTTCTATCATGTCTCGTATGGTGATGTTGCCAAGGGGTTATACGCGGATATCGGGCGCATCATTCCCGAAATGGTGATGACCTTTCCCGCGCACTCATTCCCTTTCGCGCTCTCCCTGCTGTCGCATGGCGCGGATACCGCCGAACGTATTAGCAGGATCATGATTTTCCATGTGGTAGACCGCGGGGACGTTGCACATAACCTCTGTCAGGCGGTCGCCGAGGGCACGATAGACTTGCACAGGGACCGCAAATGGCTCCGCGAGTTAGGCCCGGCAATCATGGGGCCTGTTGCGCGGGCAGTGCGCGACGAGCGCCCTGAAATATGCGACGCCTTTGTGTCGGCCTTCGTGCTGACACCGCTTCACTGCAACCCGCAGAGCCATGAAGAGCAGATTGAACGCCTTGAAACCGACCTTTCCATTTTACGTGCTCGGCTTAAGAGCTTTGAAAGATGGCTCAAGGCACCGACGCCTGTCACGGCGCAGGATACCTCTTTGGTGCTCGATATCTCCGAAAAGAAAGAAGAGCTGGAGCGCGTTAAGAACGACTTTGAGGCATGGACAGAGGAACGCTGGGATTTCGCCGTGCGCCAGGTCGCAACCCGGCCAGACAACCGCGCCACACTTGAGGCGATACAGACCAGGCTGTCGCCGCTCCTCAATGCCGATCTGGAACAACTTCTTTCAGATGCGGCACAAGTGACACCGGACAAGGGTTGAAAAGAGACCGTTGGTATTTCGAACGACGATTGCCGAACTTGCTATCGCAGCAAATGACCAGTATCCGCCCGTCACTTCGGAAAGCCTCTGGTGCTGCGGCTACACAGGTTATGTCCGCTTCGGGCTGACAGCAGTCATCCGGTGTGATCGCTCAGGGCGGTGGCAGGGCAATTTGCCCAAAAACCACGCGCTGCATTGCCGCAAGTCCGCTTGGAGCCCTTAGCTACTCCACGGTGATCGTGTCGCCGATAGCAATCATGCTCCTAAGACCCAATTCCTGATTAGCTTTCATATGCAAATGAGGATGATCAAGAAACCCGTTTGGGCGAGGGTGATAAACTTTACAAGGGAAAGACTTTCCAACTTTAGAAACAAAAACATGTGCTTTTATGGAAGCCTTGTGAGGGAATGCAATCATGCCATCCGTGAGAAAAACAAAAAGGGTCTTCCCATCTCTATCTTCACTAAGGCAGTCAAAGTCATTGATTTTAATCTTCATAGCCAAAAGTCTCAGGTAAGCAAATTAGAGTCAACGGGAACAAAGTCCGCAGACCGACGTTTCAATCGACAAAATGCTGCGCCGAGCACGAATGTCCTGTGTGGATGGCTCCCGCATAGCAAGTCGTAAATGATCTCGTGTACCTGTTCAGAAGCGGTCTTGTGTCCGGCCTGTTGACGCGGTCATTGCCGCTGGCCCTGATGGGATCCGCAGATCAGGTTCCTATCTGCTTTGCGGGCAATGGCGCCCGGGACATTCGTCGGAGCGTCCTGATCGTTGCGGCTGAATGGCACACCATCACATCGTTGGTCTTGCTATCTCGTGGGCGCGCGCCGTCTCATACGGCGTGCGGCTTGTAGGGCTCATCCCTCGTGAGGATTGCCCACATGATCCTTGCTGTTTTGTTCGCCATGGCGACGGTCGCCAGTCTTGCGGGCTTTCTCTGCAGCAGCTTCGTCAGCCAAGGATCGGCACGCTCGGGATGGGCGCGACTTGTCGGACGCGCGACGTCATGCCAACTACAATGAGCTGGCGCAGGTATCGGTCACCCATCTTGGTGATCTTTCCCAATCGTTCTTTGCCGCCGCTGGAGTGGTTGCGAGGGGTCAGCCCTAACCACGCAGAAAATTCGCGGCCACTCCTGAACTGTCGGCCGGACCCGATCGTCGCAGCCACGGCAGAGGCGGTGACCGGGCCGACACCAGGAATAGTCTGCAGGAGTTGAGCCTGTCGGCTGAGGCGCGCCTGAATGCGCAACATGGTTTCGAACCAGCCAAGGCGGTTGTGAAGATCAATCAGCTGTCGGCTGAGGACGCGCAGAACGTCCTGGGCCAGATCGGGCGGTCCCGGCTGCTTGCCGTCGATGATGGACTTGGCGAACTCAATGGCGCGCGCGACGCCCCGAGCGATGGTGATCCCGAACTCCGCTGCAAGGCTCCGGACCATGTTGATCAGCTGCGTCCTCTGACGCACGACGAAGTCACGCGCGCGGTGCAGGGACAGTAGCGCCTGCTGTTCCTTGGACTTGATCTCGACGAACCGCATCGTGGGCCTGGGCCGTGTCACTGCTTCGCAGATTGCTTCGGCGTCGACCGCATCGGACTTGCCGCGCTTCACGTAGGGTTTGACGTACATTGGCGGCATCAGCCTGACGGTGTGGCCGAGTTTCGAAAGCTCCCGCGCCCAATGATGGCTCGAAGCGCAGGCCTCGATGCCGACGAGGCAAGGTGACAGGCGCTGGAAAAACGCCAGAACCTGCGCCCGTCTCAAGGGGCGGTTGAAAGCAACGTCTCCTGTCTCGGTAACTCCGTGGACATGAAAGATGTTCTTGGCCAGGTCGAGGCCGACGGTGGTAACTTGCATGGGGTGGCTCCTCTCGATCGCAGATTCTGACACCTGCAGTATGGCGCATTGCGACGCCGGGAGCGGGAGCCATCCACCCCATCTGCTACGACGGGCCGTACCGCAGCATGTTGACTGGGTGGCGAAGGTCCGCAATGGACCGCTCTCGTCTCTGAGGTCAAATTGCCGACGGACCCCTGGAAAGCCGATCATTCCCATTACCGACATTCATCAACGTTGGAGTATATGCGGGCCGGAGGTCCCGTTGCCGCTCGCCGCCCCCTGCCAACAAAAGGACCGGCCCCTTTGCAGGGGCCGGTCCTTGTCGCCGTAGCGGACCTTATTGCGGCTCGTAGGTCAGTTCGATCGGCCTGCGCGCCAGCACCTTTTTGTCCTTGGCCATGACATAGCGCAGTTCGTACTTGCCCGGACCCTCTGGCAGTTTCAGCACCATCGGGCTGTCCTCGGACGTGTATTTGTAGACGCTGTAGTCTTTGTCCGGGTCACCCTCACGGGCGAGGCTGATGAAGTCGCCTTTGAAATCCGGTCCGTCCCAAGTGACGCCCAGTACGGTGCCTGCGGGGATCTTGTCCGGGGCATCGATGCTGGCGGCGACCTCTGTCAGGGTGATCTGCGTCGTGCCAAGGATCGACCTGCCTTCGCTGGCGGCCACATAGCGGATCTCATAGGTGCCGGGCTCTGGCGGCATTTGCAGCAGCAGCGGCGTGCCTTCGCGGACGTAGGTATAGGCGTGGTACTTGTCGGCGGGCATATCGGCGTCGGCCACGGTGATGAAATCGGGTTTGTAGCCGGGGCCGTCCCACGTCACCAGAACCGGGGCCCCGGCGCGCGCCTCTGCCACCACGTCCAGCGTGGCGCTGACGCTGCTGACCTCTACCGTGGTCGAGGCCAGAACCGTCTTGCCCTGCGCCATGACATAGCGGACCTCATAGGTGCCGGGATCGGCGGGCATGGTCAGGTCCAGCGGCGTGCCCTCACGCGTGTAGGTATAGGTCTCATAGCCCGCGTCGTCGGGTTTGGAGACGGTGAGATAATCGCCTTTGTAATCCGGGCCGGTCCAGCCGATGGGGATGGCCGCGCCTGCGGGGGCGGTGTCCGGAACATCCAGCGTGGCGGTCACATCGCTGACGGTGATGGCGCGGGTGGCCAGCACGGTTTTGTCCTGCGCCATGATGTAGCGCAGCTCGTAGCTGCCCGCTTCTGGTGGCATCACCAGTTCTGCCGGGTCGCCGTCGCGGGTGTAGCGATAGTTGACGTAGCCGGTTTCATCCAGTTTGGACACGGCAACGTAGTCACCTTTGTAATCCGGGCCGGTCCATGTCACCGGCAGGGTTGCGCCGACGGGCGCCGTGTCGGCGGCGTCCAGCGTGGCCTGCGCCTCTGTCACGGTGATGGGTTGGGAGGCCAGCGTGACCTTGCCGTCCGCCATGATGTAGCGCAGTTCGTAGCTGCCCGCTTCTGGTGGCATCACCAGCGCGCCGGGGGTGCCGTCGCGGGTATAGACGTAATTGACATAGCCCTTGTCGTCGGGTTTCGCGACAGACAGGTAATCGCCCTTGGCGTCCGGTCCGGTCCAGTCTGCCTGAATGGTGGAACCGGCCACAGCCGAGGCGGGACCGCTGACAGAGGCATCGGGCAGCGAGCTGGGCAGTTCCAGCGTCACGGTCTGGCCTGCGTCCACCACGGTAAAGGTTTTCTCGACGCTGGCCTCATCATCTGGGCGCAGCACGGACACGGTATAGGTGCCGGCCATCAGGTCGCGGGAAAAGCTGGCGTTGCGTTCCAGATCGACAACCAGCTCTTCGCCCTGTTTGACGTCCCAGATCAGCGGGGTTTCGATCCGTCCGCCGTTTGCGCCATCGGTGGCGACGAACAGCGTCGGATAGACCGGCTGCGCCTGCGTGACCTGACCCAGCGCCTGACCCAGTTCGGTGGCGTTGGCAGCCAGCAAGAATTGCCCGCCGGTTTCATCCGCAAGGCACTGCATCTGGCGGCGCGCCTCCGGGTCGCTGACGTCAAAGCCGACCACATGTACGGTAAGTTGTGCGCCAGCCTCTTCCAGTGCGCGGGCGGCGGCGCAGGGGTCTGGGTTGCAGGTCTCGATCCCGTCGGAGACGAGGATCACGGTGGCGGGGTCTTCGGTGTATTTCAGCGCCGTGGCGGCGGCGACAACGGCATCGGTCATCGGTGTCTTGCCGCGCGGGCGCAGTTGATTCACCGCAGCGCCGATGGCGTCGCGGCTGGCCGCACCGGGCAGGACCAGCGTTTCGATGTCGGTGCAGTCGCCCTTGGTGCGGTGGCCATAGGCGGTCAGGCCGATGGATTGCGTCTGGGGCAGGGTACGCAGCAGATCGCCGACCACGCCCTGCGCGATCTCGATCTTGGTGACTCCGTCGATTTGCCCCCACATGGAGCCTGACGCATCCAGCACGAGGATGGAGTTCACGTCCTCCTGCGCCGTGGCAAGGCCGGGCAGTACACAAAGCGCCAATGCGGCGCGGCGAAACCGTGTCATGGAAATCCCCCTTTGGCGGTAATGCGCACAGCCTGCACCCTGTGTCGCGTTGGGGCAAGGAATGGTTTCCCTGACTGTTGCGGTGCATTTCCGACGGTCTTTGCGGCACGAGACCGCCGCTTTGTGGGTCGTCACCGGAATGTTCACACTTCGTTCACGCTTTTCGATTGGCGAAGGCGGGGAATCCCCCTATGTACACTCGGGTTGCAATACCGGGGGTCAGACATGCCGGAACTCAAGAAGATCGAGGTGCGCGGCGCGCGCGAGCACAACCTGAAGTCCATCGACGTGGACATCCCGCGCGACGAACTGGTTGTGATCACCGGGCTGTCCGGGTCGGGCAAGTCCTCGTTGGCGTTCGACACGATCTATGCCGAGGGCCAGCGCCGCTATGTCGAGTCGCTGAGCGCCTATGCGCGGCAATTCCTCGACATGATGGAAAAGCCGGATGTGGATCACATCAGCGGTCTGTCTCCCGCGATTTCCATTGAGCAGAAAACGACGTCGAAGAACCCGCGCTCGACCGTTGGCACGGTGACCGAGATTTACGACTACATGCGCCTGCTGTTTGCGCGTGTTGGCACGCCCTATAGCCCCGCCACCGGCCTGCCGATCGAGGCGCAGCAGGTGCAGGACATGGTCGACCGGGTCATGACCATGGAGGACGGCACGCGCGGCTATCTGCTGGCCCCCATCGTGCGCGACCGCAAAGGCGAATACCGCAAGGAATTCCTTGAGTTGCGCAAGCAGGGGTTCCAGCGGGTCAAGGTGAACGGCGCGTTCCACGAACTCGACGATCCGCCGGTGCTGGACAAGAAGTTCCGCCATGACATCGACGTGGTCGTCGACCGGATCGTGGTGCGCGAGGGCATGGAAACCCGTCTGGCGGATTCGTTTCGTACCGCGCTGGATCTGGCCGATGGCATCGCCGTGCTGGAAACCGCGCCGAAAGAGGGCGACCCGGAGCGGATCACCTTTTCCGAGAATTTTGCCTGTCCGGTCAGCGGATTTACCATCCCGGAAATCGAACCCCGGCTGTTTTCGTTCAATGCGCCCTTCGGGGCCTGCCCGGTCTGCGACGGGCTGGGCAAGGAGCTGTTCTTTGACGAACGCCTTGTGGTGCCGGACCAGACGCTGAAGATCAGCGATGGCGCGCTGGCGCCGTGGCGCAAGGGCAAGTCGCCCTATTTCCTGCAAACCATCGAAGCCATCGCCAAACATTACGAATTTGACAAAAAGGCGCGCTGGAAAGACTTGCCCGCCCATGTGCATCAGGTGTTCCTGTACGGGTCTGGCGATGAGGAAATCCAGTTCCGCTATGACGAAGGCGGACGCATCTATCAGGTCAGCCGCGTGTTTGAGGGGGTGATCCCCAACATGGAACGCCGCTATCGCGAGACCGACAGCAACTGGATCCGAGAAGAGTTCGAACGCTATCAGAACAACCGGCCCTGTGGCACCTGCGGCGGTTATCGCCTGCGGGAAGAGGCGTTGGCGGTCAAGATCGCCGATCTGCATGTGGGTCAGGTGGTCGAAATGTCGATCAAACAGGCGTTCGACTGGTGCGAAACCGTGCCCGCCAGCCTGACCAAGCAGAAGAACGAAATCGCCCGCGCCATTCTCAAGGAAATCCGTGAGCGGCTGGGGTTCCTGAACAATGTCGGGCTTGAGTATCTCACGCTTAGCCGGTCTTCCGGCACGCTGTCCGGTGGTGAGAGCCAGCGTATCCGGCTGGCCAGCCAGATTGGCTCTGGCCTGACCGGGGTGTTGTATGTGCTGGATGAGCCGTCGATCGGTCTGCACCAGCGGGACAATTCACGCCTGCTGGATACGCTGAAAAACCTGCGCGATCAGGGCAATACGGTGATCGTGGTCGAACACGACGAAGAGGCGATCCGCGAGGCGGATTACGTCTTTGATATTGGCCCCGGTGCCGGGGTGCATGGCGGGCAAGTGGTGGCCAAAGGCACGCCCGAAGAGATCCAGAACGACCCGGCCAGCCTGACCGGGCAGTACCTGTCAGGCGCGCGTGAAATTGCGGTGCCTGCGGAGCGGCGCAAAGGGAACCGCAAGAAACTCAAGGTGGTAAAGGCCACGGGCAACAACCTCAAAGAGGTGACCGCGGAGTTCCCACTGGGCAAGTTTGTCTGCGTGACCGGCGTGTCCGGCGGCGGTAAGTCGACACTGACGATTGAGACGCTGTTCAAGACTGCCAGCATGGCCCTGAATGGTGCCCGCCAGACGCCTGCGCCCTGCGAGACGATCAAGGGGCTGGAGCATCTGGACAAGGTGATCGACATCGACCAGCGGCCCATCGGGCGGACTCCGCGGTCTAATCCGGCGACGTACACCGGGGCCTTTACCCCAATCCGTGATTGGTTCGCCGGGCTGCCAGAGGCCAAGGCGCGTGGCTATAAACCGGGGCGGTTTTCGTTCAACGTCAAGGGGGGGCGCTGTGAGGCCTGTCAGGGGGATGGTGTCATCAAGATCGAGATGCACTTTTTGCCGGATGTCTATGTCACCTGTGAGACCTGCAAAGGCGCGCGGTACAACCGCGAGACATTGGAAATTCTGTTCAAGGGCAAGAGCATAGCTGGCGTTCTTGATATGACCGTTGAGGACGCGCAGGAGTTTTTCAAGGCGGTGCCGTCAATCCGGGACAAGATGGATGCGCTGGCACGCGTCGGTCTTGGCTATATCAAGGTTGGCCAACAGGCGACGACCCTGTCAGGCGGTGAGGCGCAGCGGGTCAAGCTGTCCAAGGAACTGGCCAAACGGTCCACGGGCCGCACGCTATATATTCTGGATGAACCGACCACGGGCCTGCATTTTGAAGACGTGCGCAAGCTGTTGGAAGTGCTGCACGAACTGGTCGAAGGCGGCAACACGGTTGTGGTGATTGAACACAATCTGGACGTGGTGAAAACCGCCGACTGGATCATCGACATCGGCCCCGAGGGCGGCGATGGCGGCGGTCAGATCGTGGCCGAAGGGACGCCGGAACAGGTGGCCGAGGTCGAGGCGTCACACACCGGTCGGTATCTCAAACCGATGTTGCAGCCGCGCAAGGTGGCGGCGGAATAACGTCTGACGTTGGCGCGCGGGGCCCAGTGAGGGCCCCGCCGCTGGCAAGCTCAGGATTTGAGCTTGCAGGTGTTGATGCCCAGCAGGGCGTAGGGCGGGCAGGTGCCCAGTGCGGCGGTGGCCAGCATCACGATGCCCACAACCAGCAACAGCCAAGACCAGCTGCCCGAGACCGTGAAAAAGGCGATGATCGCCACGATGCCGATTATGGCGCGGATGATGCGGTCCGATTGACCGACGTTCTTTGCAAACATGAGTGCCTCCGGGGGAGATGGTTGATCCTGACGATTAACTATCATCGCATCATGCTTTTCGCATATGATCTGGATCAACCAACCCGGCTCAGTTGCTGAGTTGTGCGAGGGCCCCGATGATGTTGAGAACCGCCCGGGTGTCCGGGTCAATCTGGTAAACCTCTTTCTCGACAATCACATAGGTGCGGTCTTTGCGCAGGCCGTAGCGTCCGGGGTTTTTGAGGATCGTGTGATTGGTCGCTAGGCGTTCCCCTTTGCGAATTTTCACGGTCTGTTTGTGGGTCTGTTTGTGGGTTTGTTTTTGCTCCTGCTTTTGCTTTTGCACCTGTTTCTGGTGCTGCTGCTGGCCGGGTTTCTTGTCCTGCGCCTTGTGCTGGATCGGTGCTGCACAGGCGTCGGAATGTTTCGATTTTCCGGGTGTGCAGCGGTCTGCCAACGCGGGGCTGGCAAGGGAGGCGGACAGCAGGCCGGTGCTGAGGAGCAAAGTGAGTGTCTTGAGGTTCATTGCGGATCTCCGGGGTGTGTGCGTTGTCTATATGAAACGCACCAGCCCGGAGTTCCGTCGGAAATACTGAATGGTTCGGGCGGAAAGCCGCCAATGACCTGTCAGCCGCGCCCGCGTTTTTCGAAACGCGGCAGCATGGCAGAGAAATCCCGTCCCTTGCCGTCTTCGTCTTCGACGAACTGTTTGTAGAGCTCCATCGCGGCCTGACCCAACGGCGTGTCGGCATCCGCATCCGTTGCGGCCTGTTGGCTCAGGCGCAGGTCCTTGAGCATCAGGTCGGCGGCGAAACCGGGCTGATAATCGTTGTCAGCGGGACTTTTGGGGCCGACGCCGGGGGCCGGGCAATAGGCGTTCATTGACCACGAATAGCCCGAGGAGGTGGAGACCACGTCAAACATCGCCTCGCGCGACAGGCCCAGTTTGTCGGCAAGGGCAAAGGCCTCACAGGTGGCGATCATGGTCACACCCAGGATCATGTTGTTGCAGATCTTGGCGGCCTGACCGTTGCCGGACGGACCGCAATGCACCGCCTTTTGGCCCATGATATCGAACAGCGGCAGGGCGCGGGCAAAGGCGGCGTCCGAGCCGCCCACCATAAAGGTCAGGGTGCCGCCTGCGGCACCACCGACGCCGCCCGAGACCGGCGCATCCAGCGCCTCGACACCTTTGGCTGTGGCCTCTTCGGCGACCATGCGGGCAGAGGCCACATCGACGGTAGAGCAATCAAGATGGATGGCGTCCTTGTCCATCGCTGGCAGGATCTCTGCCGCGACAGATTTGAGGATCTCGCCGTTGGGCAGCATGGTGATGACGATCTCTGATCCCTGTGCTGCCTCCGCCGCGCTGCTGACCTGTGTCACGCCCTCTGCCTGCGCGCCGGCCACGTCAAAGCCTTTGACGCTGTGGCCTGCCTTGGCGAGGTTGGCGGCCATGGGGGCGCCCATGTTGCCCAGTCCGATAAAGCCGATCTGCATGGTGTTCTCCTTGAAATCGAGGCTGTCCTTGCCCAGCGGCATCAGCATCTTGGCGACGTCGATCAGGGGAACCTGATCCAGCGCGTGACGCCACTTGGGCGATTTGTCCTTGTCGATGATGGCCGCGCGGATGCCTTCGAGGAAGTCCCCGTGTTCCATGATCCGGTGGCTGACACGGTATTCCAGTTCCAGCGCCTTGCGGATGCTGAGCGAAGGCGTCCGCAGCCGGTGGATCATCTCCAGCGTGACGGCCATGGACAGGGGGGCGTTGCGCGACATGGATTTCAGCGCCTTCTGCGCGATCTCGCTGTCGCTGTTGCGCAGGGTGTTGAGCACGTCGCGCAGCGCCTCACCGCCGAAAAGCGCGTCGATTTCGGGCTGCTGCGCGGCCAGTGGGCTATCCGGCGGTGTGGGTGCGACGCCAAGCGCGGCGATGTCTCCGGTGTCGATCAGCGCCTGTTTCAGCGCGGGCCAGTCGGCCTGCGGGTGAAAGCGGTCGGCAAAGCCCGCGTGGATCGCGTCGCCAGGACCCATGCGCGCGGCGGTAAGCCCGAGGTATTCGCCCAGCCGCCCCGGCGCGCGGGCGAGAACATAGGTGCCACCGACGTCGGGCACAAAGCCGATGCCGACCTCTGGCATGGAAATCTGGGTGGTCTCACCGACGATGCGGTGCGAGCAATGCCCGCCAAGGCCCACGCCGCCGCCCATGACAAAGCCGTGCAGGAAGCTGACGATGGGTTTGGGGTATTCCGCCAGCTTGGCGTTCATGCGGTATTCGTCGCGCCAAAAGCGGCGGCCATAGTCGAGGTCGCCCGCCGTGCCGGTGCGGTACATCTCGGCGATGTCGCCGCCTGCGCAAAAGGCGCGGTCGCCGTCTGCGTCGAGGATCACCAGTGCGATGGCATCATCGCTGGCCCAGGCGTCCAGCGCCTTTTCCGCAGCCAGACACATGTCCCATGTGAGCGCGTTGAGCGCCTTGGGCCGGGTCAGCGTGATGTGGCCAGCGTGGCCTTGGGTGCGGATCTGGATATCGGTCATGGTGTGGCCTGTCTTGAGGGGGGCAGGGGGCTGTCTGCCCCCTCTGGACCTTTGGTCCATTCACCCCCGAGGATATTTTAGGACAGAAGAAACCCCGGGCGCGGCGCGTTGCGAGGTCAGTTGGCCAGCATCTGGCGTGAGATGATCAGGCGCATGATCTCATTGGTGCCTTCGAGGATCTGGTGCACACGCAGGTCGCGGACGATTTTTTCCACGCCGTAGTCTGCCAGATAACCATAGCCGCCAAACATTTGGAGGCAGCCGTTGGCCACGTCGAAGGCGTTATCTGTGACCATGAGTTTGGCCATGGCGCAGAATTTGGTGGCGTCGGGGGCTTTGTTGTCCAGTTTCCATGCGGCGTGGCGCAGGAAGATGCGCGAGGCCTGCAGTTTGGTTTCATATTCGGCAAGGCGGAATTGCAGCGCCTGAAACTGGTCGATGGTTTTGCCAAAGGCCTTGCGTTCGGACATGTATTGCAGCGTCAGGTCGAGGGCATTTTGGGCGGCCCCCAGCGCGCTGGCCGAGATGTTGAGGCGGCCGCCGTCAAGTCCCGCCATGGCGTAGGAAAAGCCGCGGCCTTCTTCGCCGATGATGTTTTCGGCGGGCACCGGGCAATCGTCGAACTGGACCTGTGCGGTGGGCGAGGATTTCCAGCCCATCTTTTGTTCCAGTGCGCCAAAGCTGAGGCCCTCTGCGCCGTCCTCGACATAGAAGGTGGAGATGCCTTTGGGGCCGCCCTCACCTGTGCGGCACATGACGACATAGGCGTCCGAATAGCCGCCGCCGGAAATGAACGCCTTGGTGCCGGTCAGGCTGTAGCCGGCGTTGGTGCGGGTGGCGCGGGTGCGCAGGGCGGCGGCGTCAGAGCCGCTGCCCGGTTCGGTCAGGCAGTAGCTGAGCACGGTTTCCATGGTCAGCACTTTGGGCAGGACGCGGGCCTTGAAGTCATCACTGGCGAAGCTGTCGATCATGCGCGCGCACATGTTGTGGATCGACAGGAAGGCCGCGACCGAGGGGCAGGCCATGCTGAGCGCCTCAAACACCAGCGCCGCGTCGAGGCGCGACAGGCCGGAGCCGCCCGACTCCTCTGAGACGTAGAGCCCGCCAAAGCCCAGCTGCGCGATCTCTGGCCAGAGCTCTTTGGGGATGGTGCCTGCGGCCTCCCACTCGCGGGCGAAGGGCGCGATGCGCTCTTGCCCGAAGGCGTGGGCCATGTCGAAGATGGCCGTCTGTTCCTCTGAAAGCGCAAAATCCATCGCGGCCTCCTCCTTCGGCTGAAATGAACACTTGTTCAGATTGTTGCGCGAAGGCGCGTGCAATGCAACAGGGCTGGTTGCAGGTCTGCTTTGCAATTTTGCAAAACCCGGCGTGGAAATGAAGGTTTGTGTTTGCGGTAACTCAGGTGTTGGCGCAGGTCTGGCGGATGACCTGTTCGACCCGCGCAAGGCCGACGTCATTGTCGAATTTGGCCTCTGCGGTGGCGCGGGCGGCGCGGGCCATGGCGCTGCGGTCGGGCGTGTCGAGGATCTGGGCAATGCGCGCGGCAAAGCCGTCTTCGTCCCATTCCTGCACCAGCAGACCGTTGACGCCGTCCTCGACCGCCTCGGGAATGCCAGCGTGGTGGGTCGAGATGGTGATGCATCCGCAGGCCAACGCCTCCTGGATGGCGGTGGGCAGACCCTCTGTGTTGCCGTTCTTGGCGGTTACCGAGTGTTGGAGGAAGACCTCTGTCGTCAGCAGGTGCTCGCGGACCTGATCGTGGGGCAGGGCACCGGTAAAGGTGACCTGATCGGCCACGCCCAAGGTGGCGGCCAGCGTGCGGCAGTCGTCCAGCAGGGGGCCGTCGCCGATGAAGGTCAGATGCGCGTCGCGCCCCTGGGCCGCCTTGGCAAAGGCGCGCAGGGTGATGTGCGGGGCCTTTTTCTCAACCATACGCCCGACGGCGAGGAAACTGCCGGGGCGCTTTTCGCCGGGGGTAAAGCGGCGGATATCGACACCGGAGGGGATGACATGGGCATTGGGGTGACGGATGCCGTGATGAGCGAGGTTATCGAGCAGGAACTGGCTGACGGAAAACATGCCGGCAAGGCGCGGCATCATCAGCCGGTACGAGCGGATCCGCTGTTTCGAGCCAAGCGCGGCAGAGGCATCGGTGCCGCGCCAATAGGTAAAGACCGGGATACCCATGTCATTGCCCAGCTTCGCCAGAACCAGCGCCTGGGTGCCGAATTCTGCGAGGATGACCTGCACCCCCTGTTCACGCAGAAAAAACGCCAGTTGGTGTAGGTTGTCTCCAAAGGGCAGCCGAGAGGTGCCGTGGCGGGCCGCGCTGATGGCGGCGGCAAAGGGCGCGCGGATCTTGTCCATCGGGGTGAGCGGCGCGCGGCGGGTGAACAGCGGTTTGCCCAGTGGATCCTCGCCGTTGAACCGGCCGCAGACGACGCAGGTGTCGCCGCCAAAGAGGTGTTGGATGTGACGATTGATAAAGGTTTCGCCCATGACGAAATAGTCCGACGTGGCGATGGCGGTTTTCATGTTGCGGTGTCTCCGGGGTGGTCCCAGCGGTGGTAACGCGGGGTGTGGGCGCTGCCAAGGGGAACGCGGCGACTGGCGATAGATCGCCATTTGCGTGCGCTGAACCCGGACACAGGATCACAGATCGGCGTGATATTCGTCAATCAGGTGGTGGACGATGGCGCGCATCCGCCCCTCATGATCGGCGCCGTCCGCCTCTGCCCGGGCATAGACCGCGCGCTGACGATCGGCCGAGGTGCCGTGTTCGACGATCTCGCGCACGCGCGCGACCTCTGTCAGGCATTTCAGCGCCACGGCGTCCTCTTCGATCAGGTCTAGGAGATCTTCGGCCAGTTGGTCAAAGGGCACCACCTGCGCCGCGCCGAAATCGATCAGCCCCTCACTGACGCCGTAGCGCTGCGCGCGCCAGCGGTTTTCGCCGATCAGGAACCGGTCATACAGTCGCCAGCGTTGATTGCGGACGCGCAAACGCCAGAGCATCCGCATGATGCACTGGATCAGCGCGGCCAGCGTCAGAGCGTGTTCAAGGCGCGGTTGCACGTCCATGATGCGCGCCTCCAGCGTCGGATAGCGGGCTGAGGGGCGCAGATCCCACCAGATGCGGGTTGTGTCCTCGATCGCGCCGGTGTCGACAAGGATCTGGGTCGAGCGTTCAAAGTCCTGCCAACTGTTGAACTGAGGCGGCAGGCCGGTGCGGGGCAGGTTGTCGAAGACCGAGATGCGGTAGCTGGCCAGCCCGGTGTCGCGCCCCTGCCAGAATGGTGAAGACGCCGACAGCGCCAGAAGATGTGGTAGAAAATAGCTGGTCTGCGCCAGCAGGTCGGCGCGTAGCGGGTCGTCCTCCAGACCCACATGCACATGCATCCCGCAGATCAGCATACGCCGCACAACCCCGCCTAGATCGCGGTCCAGTTCATTGTAGCGCTGCTTGTCGGTGTGCTGTTGGTTTTTCCAGTCCGCCAGCGGATGGCAGGAGGCGGCGATGGGCGACAGGCCGTGTTGTTCCGCATGACGGGAAACCGCGCCGCGCAGGCGGCGCAGATCGTCACGCGCCTCGGCGACACCGGCGCAGGGGCGGGTGCCGATTTCGATCTGGCATTGCAGGAACTCGGGGCTGACCTGCCCCTCCAGTTCTGCGGCGCAGGCCGCCATCAGGCCATCTGGCGCCTCGACCAGTGCGCAGGAGTCGCGATCGACGAGCAGGTATTCCTCTTCGATGCCGATGCTGAAGGGTGGTTCTGCCATGTGGTCCCCCGCTTTTGGCCAAGAAAAGCAGAGGCGTTCGTGAAAGGAAAGACACTCCTTGTCGCGGTTCGGTGGTTTCAGCCGGCGGGGTGGGACAATGCGGCGTATAGTGCATCAAAGCTGAGTTCGTCCTGTCCCGCGTTTGCAAGGGCCTCGGTCTCGTCGCGCAGGATGTCAAACCTAAGATATGAGAGCGGCTCAACCACTTGTTGCATGACCCGTGCCATGCCAAACGCCACGTCCTGCGGGGCGTAGATGACGTTATGCGCTTCTTGGCGGAAATTACAGAACAAGGCCCGAGAGCGGTGCGCGCCGCCGACTATGCCAATAAAACTTGCGACCACGTCATCGACATGACGCGCATCGGTCAGCATCACCAGACCGGGATCAAACAAAGGGTGTTCAACAAAGCTGCGCAAGCCGTCTATCGCGTCGGGCACGGTGATCACGCCGTGCATTTCAAAAAGGGCCAACCTGCGGGCCGGATGGACGGAGACGTCTACCGGCATGTTTGTTGTCGTGATGCGCATCGGGTTACGGGATCCGCCACGCCGAACGCGCGCCCAATGCAGGGCGCGCGTGTGTTTGCCCGGCAAATCGGGCCACTGGCGTTTGCAATCAGGCAGGGTATGGGAATTGCCCTTTTCGTCTGGCGGCACCGGCAAACGGTGCCGCTCTTCGCTGCACCGGGATGGCCGGGGGTGCCGTAATGACACCCCCGGTCCGCCGAGGTTAGTCCATCGCCTTGAAGTTGAACTCTCCGCCTTCTTTGATACCCGAGAACCAGCGCGCCGTCACGGTCTTGGTCTTGGTGTAAAAGCGGAAAGCGTCGGGGCCGTACTGGTTGAGATCGCCAAAGGCCGATTTCTTCCAGCCGCCAAAGGTGTGGTACGACAGCGGCACCGGGATCGGGAAGTTGATGCCGACCATGCCGACGTTG
Organism: Antarctobacter heliothermus; assembly: GCF_002237555.1. NCBI lineage: Bacteria > Pseudomonadati > Pseudomonadota > Alphaproteobacteria > Rhodobacterales > Roseobacteraceae > Antarctobacter > Antarctobacter heliothermus. Next base: position 2,994,806 of record NZ_CP022540.1, read on the forward strand.
ACCCGATGGGCAAAGTCCCGCGCGGTGTCGCCATCGGCGGTGTAGATCGCCGTGCCGTTGCCATAGGGGTTGTCGATCACAAGGTTCAGCGCGTCCTCATAGGTGTCCGCGCGGACTGTGGACAGGACCGGGCCAAAGATTTCCTCTTTGTAGATGTCCATGTCCGGGGTCACGTTGTCGAACAGCGAGGGGCCGACGAAAAAGCCGTTCTCATAGCCCTGCATTTCGAACCCGCGACCGTCGATGACCAGCTTGGCACCTTGATTGACGCCGCTGTCGACCAGCCCCTCGATGCGTGTCTTGGCGGCGGCGGTGATTACCGGGCCATAGTCCACGTCCTCGCCCGAGGTATAGGGGCCGACCTTGAGCTTTTCGACCCGCGGGATCAGGCGTTCGATCAGCCCGTCGGCGGTTTCCTTGCCCACCGGTACGGCGACAGAGATCGCCATGCAGCGTTCGCCAGCCGCACCGTAGCCAGCCCCGACCAGCGCATCGGCGGCCTTGTCCAGATCGGCATCGGGCATGATGATCATGTGGTTCTTGGCACCGCCAAAGCACTGGGCGCGTTTGCCGTTGTTGGCGGCGCGGCCATAGATGTACTGCGCGATGGGTGTCGAGCCGACAAAACCCACGGCGGCGACGTCCTCATTGTCGAGGATGGCATCGACCACGGATTTGTCACCGTTCACAACCTGCAAGACACCATCGGGCAGACCGGCCTCTTGCAGCAATTCGGCAAGGCGCAGCGCGGTCGAGGGCACACGCTCGGACGGTTTGAGGATCATGGCGTTGCCGCAGGACAGCGCCGGGGCCATTTTCCACAGCGGGATCATGGCGGGGAAGTTGAACGGCGTGATGCCCGCAACCACACCCAGCGGCTGGCGCATGGAATACAGGTCGATGCCGGGGCCGCCGTCATCGGTGAACTCACCCTTCAGCAGGCTGGGCGCGCCCATGCAGACCTCAACCACCTCAAGACCGCGCTGCACGTCGCCCTTGGCGTCGGGCAGGGTCTTGCCGTGTTCGCGGCTGACCAGTTCAGCCAGTTCGTCCATGTGTTCGTTGATGAGGGCACCGAACTTCATCATCACGCGGGCGCGGCGCTGCGGGTTGGTGTTGCCCCATGCCACTTGCGCCTCTTTCGCCTTGGCGACGGCATCGTTCAGTTCATCCACAGAGGACAGCGGTGTCTTGGCCTGAACCTCGCCGGTGGCGGGGTTGAAGACGTCCGAATACCGGCCTGAGCCGCTTTTGACGTGCTGGCCGTTGATCCAGTTGGTGAGTTCGGTCATGGAATTCTCCTGCTATGCTTGGCGCAGATCCTACTCTTGCAAAAATGCTGTGAACAGACAGAATGCAGCAAAGGCGTTTTGCGTTTTTGCAAAGGTGGTGTCGTGGACAACTGGGATGACCTGCGGATTTTCCTTGCCGTGGCGCGGGACGAAAGCCTGTCGGCGGCGGGGCGGCGGCTGCGGATGGATGCGGCAACGGTTGGGCGGCGGGTGGCGCGGCTGGAGGAAAGCCTTGGCGCGCCGCTGTTTGCCAAGTCACCGCAGGGTTACGCGCTGACAGAGGCGGGTTCACGTCTTGTGCGGTTTGCCGAAGAAGCGGAGCAGGCGGCCAGTCAGGCGTCGGAGGCGCTGGTGGGCCGGGCGGAGGGCCTGTCAGGGCAGTTCCGGATCGGCGCACCGGATGGTTGCGCGAATTTCCTGCTTCCACAGGTCTGCGCGCGTATTGCCGACGACAACCCGGATCTGGATGTTCAGATCGTGGCGCTGCCGCGTGTGGTCAACCTCAGCCGACGGGAGGCGGATATGGCGATTGCCGTCTCACCGCCCTCTGCCGGGCGGCTGGTTGTGCAGAAAGTGACCGACTACCGGCTGCATCTTGCAGCAAGTGACGAATATCTTGCTGCACATGCCCCCATCACCACGCTCGACGATCTGAAAGGCCACCGGGCGATTGGCTATATTCCGGACATGATCTTTGACAAAGAACTGGACTACCTTGGCGAACTGGGGGTGGAGCGGGTGCCCTTGGCGTCCAACTCTGTTGCGGTGCAGTTTCACTGGCTGCAGCAGGGGGCGGGGCTGGGGATCGTGCATGACTTTGCCATGCCCACGGCCCCCGGTCTGCGCTATGTCTTGCGCGAGGCCATCTCTCTGACCCGCAGCTTTTTCCTTGTGCGCCACGCCGACGACCGGCGGCTGGAACGCCAGACCCGTTTCGCCGAGGCGTTGGTGGCAGGAATGCGCGAAGAATTGACCCGGCTGGAGCTGCTGGCAGAGCGGGCCGGGGCCCCTGATTGAGCACGGCAGGCGTGGGCGCGGTTGTCCGATCAAAGGGTCTTGGGACTTTCAACCACTTGACAGGTTGTATCGACCCGCGCCACGCTGCTGTTATGGCCATGTTGCAGGGAGGTCACGCGATGCAGGTTCACCAGATCCTCAAGAGTAAGGGCACCGACGGGGTATATACCGTCACGCCGGGAACCACGGTTTCAGAAGCCGCGAGAATCCTCACAGAGAAACGCATCGGGACGGTTGTTGTCTCTGAAGACGGTGAGGTTGCCTTGGGCATCCTGTCGGAACGCGACATCGTGCGCGAACTGGCGGCCAAGGGCGCGGCCTGTCTTGATGCGTCGGTGGACACATACATGACGTCGGACCCCTTTACCTGCGCGCGCGAGGATTCCGCCGACGGCATCCTTGCCAGAATGACCGAAGGCCGGTTCCGCCACATGCCCGTGGTCGAAGATGGCAAGATGGTCGGGTTGGTGACGCTGGGGGACGTGGTCAAGGCGCGCCTGACAGAACTGTCCGCCGAAAAGGACGCGCTGGAAGGCATGATTTCAAACCCCTGGTAACCGGATTTGCCGCAACGCGGCGGATCTTGGTTGCATTTCGCGGCGCAATATTGTTGCGTCTCAAAGGCAAACCAGAAGGGAAGCTGCGATGCGCGTCGGTCTTTACCCCGGAACTTTTGACCCCCTGACGCTGGGGCATACCGACATTATCCGCCGAGGCGCGTCCCTTGTGGATCGGCTGGTGATTGGCGTGGCCATCAACCGCGACAAGGGGCCATTGTTCCGTCTCGAAGAGCGTGTGGCCATGATCGAGGCCGAGTGCTGCGAATTGTCAGAGCAGACGGGCACGGAAATTGTCGTCCATCCGTTCGAAAACCTGCTGATCGATTGCGCCAATGACGTTGGCGCGCAGATCATCATTCGCGGCCTGCGCGCCGTGGCGGATTTCGAGTATGAATACCAGATGGTTGGCATGAACCGCGCGCTGGATGACAGCGTCGAGACGGTGTTCCTGATGGCAGAGGCGCGGCATCAGGCCATTGCCTCCAAGCTGGTCAAGGAAATCGCGCGGTTGGGCGGGGACGTGTCGAAATTCGTCTCTCCGGCCGTGAATACCGCGCTGAAACAACGTCTGAAAACCTGATCCGAACGGTCATTGTGTCGGCTTTCGGTCCTGTCCACGGCGCGGTCAGGTCTTGCAGATGAATTGCAGCGCCACGTTTGCCGCAGGGTAGGTGCCACGGGTGACGTGGTGGCGGGTCTGGATGTATTCGGTGATCAGCCAGCGGTACAGAGCGAGGCGCCGCCCTGATTTTTCAGGAGCAGCGCCTTGTCGCGAGTCGCGCAGCGGTCTCAGCCGTAGACAGCCTGACGCGCGATGCGACGGATTTCTGTCGGGGCAATGTCAAGATCGCGGGCGACTGCTGCGTCGAGCGATTCCAGTTCGCGGACAGTGGCGCGGAATTTGGCGTGCTTGTTCATGCGGTCGCGGATGTCGGTGAAGAGTGTCATGTCATAGGTTCCTGTTTGCGTTTGTGTTATCGCAAACATAGACATGCTGCAGTGCAGCACAATTGCCGGAAACAGATAGTCGCCTTGCGTTTTTTGCAGGTCTTCCCTTAGGGAAAGTTAACGGGTGTGTTGGTGCGACCGCGTCCCATCCATGCAAAAAGGCCGCCCGAAGGCGGCCTTTGACAGTCACCGCGCAGAGCGATGTCAGATCAGTTTACCCATTGCGACTGCGGTGTCGCCCATGCGGTTGGAAAAGCCCCATTCATTGTCATACCATGTCAGGATGCGGCACATCGTGCCCTCCATCACCTTGGTCTGGTCGGTGTGAAAGATCGACGAATGCGGGTCATGGTTGAAGTCGACCGAGACTAGCTTTTTATCGGTATAGCCCAGCACGCCCTTGAGCGGGCCATCGGCGGCGGCGCGGATCACGGCGTTGATTTCTTCGACCGTCGTGTCACGGGCCGCCTCAAACGTCAGGTCCACGACCGAGACGTTCGGCGTGGGCACGCGGATCGCAACGCCGTCCAGTTTGCCGTTCAGTTCCGGCAGCACCAGACCGACAGCCTTGGCCGCGCCGGTAGAGGTGGGGATCATCGACAGGGCTGCGGCGCGGGCGCGATACAGATCCTTGTGCATGGTGTCCAGCGTCGGCTGGTCGCCGGTATAGCTGTGGATCGTGGTCATGAAGCCTTTGACGATGCCGATTTCGTCGTTGAGCACCTTAACCACCGGGGCCAGACAGTTGGTGGTGCACGATGCGTTGGAGACGATCAGATCCTCTGCAGTCAGCACGCTGTCGTTGACACCGTAAACAATGGTCTTGTCCGCGTCCTTGCCGGGGGCAGAGATCAGAACACGGCTGGCGCCGTTGTCCAGATGCGCCTGACACGCCTCTTTCGAGGTGAAGATGCCGGTACATTCCAGCACCACGTCCACGTCCGACCACGGCAGGTCGGCGGGGTTGCGGATGGCGGTCACGCGGATCGGGCCACGGCCCACGTCGATGCTGTCGTCGCCATGCGTCACCTCGACCGGAAACCGCCCATGCACGCTATCGTATTGCAGCAGGTGGGCATTGGTTTCGACCGGGCCTAGATCGTTGATGGCGATCACTTCGATGTCGGTGCGGCCGGACTCGATTATGGCGCGCAGGACATTGCGTCCGATGCGGCCGAAGCCATTGATGGCGACTTTGACGGTCATTGGGAGGGTCCCTTTTGTGTCGTGGGGCGGATACGGGTAAAATAGGCTTCGTTACCGCTAACAATCATCCGCGCACGAAAAAGTCAAGCCGGACGACTGGCGTCAGACTAGCGCCAAAAGGCCAGCCAGTCGATCAGGACAAAGACTTTGCGCCCAAGGAACAGCAGGTTCGCGCCATCGGTCAGGGACATGTCCGCGACCACCGCGCCGACAAGAATAAGCCCAAGGATGATGGCAAGCCGGTTGGTCATGGGGCGCGGGCCTTTGTTGCAGATGGGTGCGCCCAGTCATGCCAGAGCGCGCAAGCCATGTCACGCCGGGCGCTTTAGCGCGCCTTGGCTGCCAGCACAAACAATCCCGCAATCGCGGCTGAGGCGAAGACGTTGTAATTGGCCATCGACAGGCCGAACAGCTCCCACGGGATCTGGTCGCATGGCACCATTGGCGCGTTCATGATCGCGTCCAGTGCCTCTTGCGGGGTCAGCGTCTCGATCGACGGCGCGGTGCAGCTTTGCAGTCCGTCCCACCACTTGCGTTCCACGCCGCTGTGAAAGATCCCGACCAGGGAACTGGACAGCGCCGAAAGTGCGCCCAGACCCAGCAGGATGCGCGACGGGATCACCAGCGCGACGGCACCAAACCCCAATGCGGCGAAATGGCCGTAGCGTTGCCAGTAACACATTTGGCAGGGCAGCAATCCGCGAAAATACTGAAAGTACAGCGCGCCCAGCAAGAGCCCGGCGGAACCGGCCAGCGCAAGAAGGGTGTAGGTGCGGCGGGTCATGGTATCCTCATGATGACTTGGCCACTTGGCATGTGGCGCAGGACGGCGCGCGGTTCAAGTCATCGCGGCCCTTGGGGGCATATTCGGTGGGCTCAGAGGCCGAGCCATGTCTTGATCAGGCTGGCCAGCGTTGCACCGGCAAAAATGAGCGTGGCGATCCAGGTCGTCCCCAGAACCGCGCCAACGAGAACCAGTATGCCATCGCGCTGCAACAGCCCCATGGCCACAACCACAACCGCAAAGCCGGGCACCGTGTTCGTCCCGGGCAGCGGCACCATGATCGAGGCGCTGAACACCACAAGGCCCAGCCCGACAAGCCGGTCGATGGGGCGGCGTGTCAGCGCGCCCAGTCTGGGGCGGCTGACGGCCTCGATTCGGCGCAGCCAGGGTCCAGCGCGGCGGGACAGACTGGCCAACCCAGACGTCGAGACCGTGCGCGCGCCCAGTTTGCGCGGCAGCCATGGCATCCGTCGGCCCAGCAGGATTTGCACGGACACGAACATCAACGGCAATGAGACGATTTGCGGAATTCCGTAAAGAAATGGAATGCAGCAGGGCAGGGCGAGGATCAGCAGAAAGAGACCAAAGGCCCGCTCATGCAACTGCGACAGGATCCAGTCGAGCGACACAGAGTCGCCGGGTGCCTCCGCGACCAGACTGTCGAGGCGGTCCGATATGGCCAGAGTGCTTGCGGCAGAAGAGGTCGTCATGACAGGGTTTCCTGACCTTGTGACGCGCAAGGCCGCGTCCGTGATTTGCCCCCGGTTAGCAAATCGGGTGCGGGGGCGCCAGCGATTGACCGTCGCACCCGTGACGCAGGTTGAGACATTGCGCATGAGTTAGGCACCTCATTGTGCGGATGCCGCGATGGCGGGTTTTGTCATTTGTGTTGCAAATCGCCCTTGTCCAGACAAATGCAGGCCGCTAAAGACGTGGTCCGTGCCCAAGTGGCGGAACGGTAGACGCAGGGGATTCAAAATCCCCCGCCCTAACGGGTGTGTGGGTTCGAATCCCACCTTGGGCACCATGAAACTTTGGTAAGTTTCTGTATGCGTAGGGAAATTTCTGCTGATCGCGGTGGCATTCCCCTTTCATCCATCTTTCGCCCTCTGGTGCTTGGCACGTTCAGGGCGGTCGGAATGCAGAGCAAGGTCAACGAATCCGGGTCTCGAAAGAAGCGAGCGTTGATTGGTTGGCGCGATGCATTTCCTGATGGCTCCATCTCGCGAACTCGCCGCCCGGCTTGCACTTGGTGCCTAGTGCCAGTGCCGCCGGCCTATTTCCCAGCAATATGCGTCCGGGCTGCAATCAACCTGCGTTCGGGTGTCAGGAGGCTGGGTGTAGCGGAGCAGTCAGTCAGCCACGCACCGTTGCGCTAAGCAAAAGACGGGAAAGGTTCCGTCTGAGAATAGCTTGCCCTCTGCTTCACCCAGATTGCATTCCCGCCTTTCCCACTCATGAGATACGCTATGCCTTAGATTTTCGCTCCGAAACTTTGAAGGAAAAGCTGAGCGCAGTCCTTGGCATTGCCGACACCGCCGTCGCGACGAAATGGGACCGCCTATCTTGAGAAGGCAACCGGTACGCAATGCCAAGGTTGTCAGCAGGCCAACCCAAGCGCTTGAAGATGGCCAAAGCCCTGCGGGATCTTCTCCGGGTCTTGCAGTTCCAGAACCAGATGGGGGGTCGCATTGCAGTCGGACAAGGCCGCAAACACAGCTGCCCATTCGATTTCGCCCTCGCCGGGGGGCCAGTGGCGATCTGCAAAGCCGTCCAGATCTTGCAGATGCACATGTGCCAAACGGTCACCCGCGTCCCGGACAAAATAGTCCACCGGCGGAGCGCCAGTCATGCGTCGCGCAAGCTGGGCGTGTCCGGTGTCGATAGACAGGGCAATGGCGTCCGAGCCAAAGCTTTCGACCATTTTTCGCCGCGTGGCCGGGTCCACGTCATGGATGTTCTCGATCACCAGTGTGATACCGTGGGTCTCGGCAGAACGGACCACCGGGGCCATGATTTCGTGGATGCGCGTCAGCTTCTTTTCCGCATAGTGCGGCGACGCCAGCAGGTTGTTCTGATACCACAGCGTATAAGGCGAATGCAGAACCATCTGCCGTGCGCCGATGCGGTCTGCGGCCTCCAGCGCCTTGAGGAACCGTTTGGTGATAAGCGGGCGCAACTCGGCATCCTTGTTGTCGATGTCCAGACCCTCGAACGGGCCATGAATGCCACGCCGACCGCTATGCCCGTCCAGTGCCTTGACTGCGGCTGCGATCCGCTCCTCAAACTCGGAGGTCAACGCCGCATGGGACATAAAGTCCTGAATCTCGACGTCGCGCTCTGCGTCGAATAGCCAGTCGCGATGCGGGGCGATTTCGGACGCTTGCAAGCAGGCGCCGATCCTTAGCGGAGTCATGCGAACACCTCGTCTTTCTTGTCGATACGCATATGGCCCGCCGACTGTCCGCGATAGGCCATGCGCCCGGAGATCCATGTTCCAGTGATCGCGGGGGTCTGGCCGTCGGGCCACTCTACCAGCACCAGATCGGCGCGTTTTCCGACCTCGATCTGACCGCGATCGCGCAGTCCCATGGCCCGCGCGGGACCGGCAGAGACCAGCGACCATAATAGTAGCCGGTCTGCGCGTCTTTCGACGTCCAATTGCGCTACGGCCGCCAGCATCGCGGGGTAGAAATAGTCGGATGCCAGCGCGTCGCACAATCCCGCCTCGACCATGTCGCCTGCTCCGAGCGAGCCGATGTGACTGCCCCCTCGGGCCGCATTCGGCGCCCCAAAGATGATGGCATCGCCGGCGTTTCGTGCAGCCTGCGCCGCCTCTAACACCATGGGGAATTCGGCGACCGTGGCGCCGATGTTGCGGAACCACGCCCGTGTTTCGGGGGTGGTGTCGTCATGGCTTAGCATCGGCGCACCGGCATCCCGCGCCATCCGTGCGACGGTCGTGATGGTGGTGGGAACATCGCCACGGCGGTCCCAGACTTGGGCCAAGAGGGCGATATAGTCTTCCACGGACAGGCCTGCGCGACTCGCCTTTGAGGCGGTGCGCTTTTTCATGCGTTCATCGTCCAGCGCTGCGATCGAGAAATCTGGTGACAGTTCAAAGCCGCGGCCCTGTATCGGCACATCATAGGCACGCATCGTCATCGACGTGTGATCGTTAAAGGCGAGCGATGGCAGCAGCGGTGCCCGCAGCGCCTCTTCAATCACCTCGATCGCTTCGAAGGCAAATGTCTCCCACCGCAGTTGTACCCGGTTTTCAACTGTCAGACGAGGCGCAAGAGCGGTCAAAGCGCGGATCAGATCACGGCCACGGGTCACGTCCCGCAACCCCGGCTCCCACCCTAAGGTGATGGCGTGATAGGCGGTTGCGATACCGTTGGCCGCCAGTTGGCGGTCGGTGTCGATCAATGCGGCGTCCTGCGGGAAATAGACCCCCGGGCGCGGCATCAACTGGCGTTCGAACGCATCGCCATGCACGTCAATCAGTGCAGGCGCGAGGATCATGCCGCTGGCGTCGATCCGGGTGCCCTGAACCGGCCCGCCGATCTCTGCAATCTTGCCGTCCGCGATGGTCACGTTGGTCTTGGCGATCTCTGACGGCAGATAGACCGTCGCGCCATGGAATGTCTGGATCATGGGCGTGCTCCCAGTCGTTCAAGAATCAGATGCCAGTGCCACGAGCCCGGCTTTTCATGCTCTCGGTCTTCGAGCCGCAAACATTCGAACCCCGAGAACAGCGCCAGCAGTTCAGCGGCAGAGCAAAAGTAGTGCGGGTGGATCTTGTCGGTGCCGGGGGCGTCAAAGACCCAGGCATTGCGGCCAATCTCGCGACCTGTGTATTTCGCCTGCTCGTGCGGCAGACGGCGTATTGACAGCATCGTGCCCAGATAGGTTCCGCCGGGTTTTAGGACACGCCGGATTTCCGCGATGGTGCGCAGCAGGATGTCTTCGTCACCGTGGTAGATCACGTTCCATGAAAGCACATGGTCAAAGGCGCTGTCCTCAAAGGGTAAGGCGTCCATGCGGGCCAGCACAGTCTCGACCCCGCCCGCATTGTCTATCGCGGACAGCCCTTCGGGCGCGGCGTCCAGCGCCACCACGTCAAACCCCTGCGAGGCCAGCCAGAGCGCGTGCCGACCGACACCCGCGCCAAGGTCAAGAATGCGCGCGCCGGGTGTCAGTCCGCTGGCCCATGCCAACACATCCGCTTCGGGTGTCAGCCACTTGCTGTCTGCCGCGATCCCCGACCATTCGGCGTTCCAGTGGGCGTCGGCGGTATCTGTCTTCATCGCTGTTCTCCGATGATTTTCGACCGGGCATAACCCGATAGTTGCTCGATCCCGATCACCACCACGGCGATCATCAGGATCACCGTCACGGCTGTCGGATAGTCAAAGAGGTCGAACCCGACCTTGAGTTCGATACCAATGCCGCCCGCGCCCACAAGTCCAAGGATGGTCGACGACCGGACGGCCTTTTCCAAGGCGAAAAGCCCGGTCGAGACAAAGGCCGGCATGGCCCCGGGGATGGTGGCGCAGGCCACCACGTCGATCTTGCGGGCCCCTGTCGCAGTCAGGCTTTCCGCCGCGCCTTTGTCGGCGGCCTCCATGTCGTCGGCAAAGAAGCGGCCGCAAAAGCCCACGGTATCCACCACAATGGCAAGCATCCCGGCAAATGGGCCAAGCCCCACAGCGACGACAAAGACCAATGCCCAAGCGATGTCCGGCACGGCCCGGATAAAACTGAGGACAACGCGCACGAGTTGGTTGACCCAATTGCCGGCAATCAACCCGCGCGCCGCCAAGAGCGCCACGGGCAGTGACAGGATCACCCCCAGAACCGCACCGCCCACGGCGATCTGCATCGTCTCGACCATTTTCCACCCCAACCGGGCCAGCACGTCCGGCGACAGGTTCGGAGGAAAGGCACGTGACAAGAAATCGGCAAAGCGCGGCGGCGCGGTGATCACCTTTTCGACGGAAAACCCGGCGCCTGCGAGACACCACAGGATCAGGACAACCCCGGCGGCGTAGCCAAGAAAGCTGATCGCCGAGGGGCGTTCGAAACGGGACGGAACGGCAGAGTCAGTCATATAGCCCCCTGAGGTCATCGGCATTCAGGCTGGCGGCGGTGGCATCAAGCTTCATCCGCCCCTGAGCCAGTCCCAGCACCCGGTCGCCATAACGCAGCGCGTGGTCGATATTATGCGAGGTAAAGACAACTGTGACGCCGTCCTGCCGCGCGAGATCAAAGAACAACTCCATGACGTCCTCACCCGCAGAAGGATCCAGTGACGCGCAGGGTTCATCGGCAAACAGCACCTCGGGCGCAGAAACGATGGCGCGGGCGATTGCCACGCGCTGGGACTGACCACCGGACAGGCGTTCGGCCCGGCGCATCGCGAACTCTGTCAGTCCGACCTTTTCCAGCGCCCGCATCGCCTGCTGGCGTGAGGCCTGTGGCGCAAAACCGTGACACCAGTGTCGAACTCCCGGCTGTTGGCCCAGCAGACCGTGCAGCACGTTGGACAGCACCGACAGGCGCGGCACCAGATTGTGTTTCTGCGACACCAACCCCACGCGCGCCCGCAAGGCGCGCAGATCGGCGGGTCTGGCAGAGGTCGCCTCTTGGTCCAACAAGCGCACTGTACCCGCTGTCACCGGGATCAACCCCATCAGGCAGCGCAGTAGCGTGGATTTTCCGGCCCCGTTCGCGCCTACCAGCGCCGTGGCCTCACCTCGTGCCAGACGAAAGGAGATGTCGGAGAATACCGGTGTGTCGCCAAACTGTTTGGACACGGCCCGGACCTCGATGTCGACGGCAGGAACCGGGGCGCGCTGCTGCGCCCCGGCCTGTTCGACCCTTGTGGGCCGCTTTATCAGGGCAAGATCACTCACCGAGGAACGTGTCGAATTGCGGGTAGCCCGCGTTGGAATACATCGAACGCACATAAGCATAGGCGTCGTCGTTGATGGCAACGAGATCCATGCCGACGTATTTGTCGTTTTCTTCATGCACGGTGATGCCCGCGATGATCTGTTCCTTGTTCTCAAGGATTGCATCACGCACTGCTTCGGCAGCTTCGACCGGGACATGCGCGCCTACCATGATCATGTCGTTGGGCAGGTCGCCCGAGCGCGCGATCATTTTGAAGAACCCATAGGGCAGGTCGGTCTCGTTGTTGCGGACGTTCAGCCACGATCCCGCGTTCGACCCGATGGCATCCACATCGCCATTTTTCAGCGCCTCATGCGCGATATTGCGCGATGTGTGGGTTTTCTCGATGTCGTTCACCGGATCGACGCCGTGATCGGCCAGCACCTGCATCGGGCAAAGCATGTTCGAGGTCGAGCCGATGTCGCCAAAGGCCACTTTCTTGCCTACCAGATCCGCCGGCACGTTAATGCCACTGTCGGCGCGCACGATGATCGCGCAGTGGTAGTCCGGACGGCCAAGACCAATCAGTGGTGTGGCTTGGGTCAGCTTGTTTATGACGATATATTCGGCCGGGCCGGATACCACGAAATCGACCGTTTTGCCGCGCAGCGCTTCGGCGGCGGCGGTGCGGGAGTTGACCGGGTAGAACTCAAAGGTATCGCCGGTCGCGGTTTCCAACGCCGCCTTGAAGGGGCCCCACTCCGTCTGCAGGCGCTCCATGCCTTCGACGTCAGTGACAGCGAGTTTCCAAGTTTCGGCAGCAGCGCCGAACGCGGTCAGGGTGGCGATGCCGAACCCTAGAACAACAGATTTGATTTTCATGTCAGCCTCCGATGAAAATTCATCCGGATGAATCAACATTTTTGTAATATGGTCGCGACGGACACATGAAGACTTTGTGAAACCTGATGTGATCCGCCTGCCGCGCTCTGGCGAGGTTGAGGTGGGTCTGAAATTGTCATGCGGACGCAACGCCATGTTCACCGACTTGTCATAATGGCGCTGTAGCGAAAATTCATTCGGATGATTGACACATGAACAGAGACCGCTGGCGCGAAATCCGCGCACTGATCGAGCAGGACATAATGGACGGCGTGATGGAGCCGGGGGCCAAACTGCCCACCGAACCGGAGTTGATACAGCTCTATAATGCAGGGCGCCATACGGTGCGCCGCGCGGTGACGGAACTGGCCAAGGCCGGATACCTCAGCGTTGAGCAGGGGCGTGGCACCTTTGTGCAGGCCCGCCCGATGATCGACTATGCCATTGGACGACGCACGCGCCTGAGCCGTAACCTTGACCCTAAAGGGATCGATGTCTCGGGCGAAACGCTTGGATATGACCTGGTCCCCGCTTCACCGCGCGTTGCCCGCCTGTTGGGGGTGGCTGAGGGGGCAGAAGTCGTGGCCACGCGCCGCCGGTCCATGGCGGACGGGGTGCCGGTGAATATCGGTTTGATCTATCACGACGCCGCGCGGTTTTCGGAGTTTGCGATCCGCCGCCGCGCCATGGGGTCGACCACCGCCGTCTACGAATCTTATGGCATCACGGACTATCTGCGCGGTCAAACCCAGATCCATGCCCGCCCCGCCCGCGGTGAGGAGCCCCGTCAGCTGCATCAGCACGCCGATATGCCGGTTTTGGTGGTGCGCGCGGTGGACACGCTTCTGGACGGCACGCCCATCGCCCACAGTGAGGTGATCTGGTCTGCGGCAAGGGTGAAATTCAGCTTTAATCTCGACGAGGACGATTGATGACCCAATGCATCGGCACAGCGCCGGACCATAACCACGAGCATATGCTGAGCGTTCTGGCGCGGGCTGATGCCACGCGGCTGAAAACCTTTGTAGAGCCACTGATCGCCGATCTTGGCGATATCGAAGTGCGCGAGAACCGGACCGGGCTCGTGATGCTGCCGATGCGCGACACCGCACAGGGAACTCATTTTCACCTTGGCGAAGTGCTGGTCAGCGAAGCGCATATCACGGCCGCCGGGTGCGAAGGATATGGGATGCGCCGAGGCCGCGATCTTGAGGCCGCAATGGCCATGGCCATCGTCGACCTTTGCGCGGCGATGGGGCTGCATCGCGATGTCTGTGCCGATTTCGTGGCAGCAGAAGCGACTACGCAGGCCGATGACGATCACGAAACCCTGCGCCGGGTTGAGGCCACTCGCGTTGATATGGAGACGTTCTGATGCTGGCTGCACCCGTTCCCTCAGAATTTGAAAGCCGCTGCAACGCGACCTTTGATGCGTTGATGTGGGCATTGTCGCGGCCAGGAATGTCGCGCGACCTGCACGATACGGGGCAGGCGCAGATTGTCGATGCGCTGATCGACCGTGAATGCGCAATCTATTGCGATACGCCCGAACGCACACAGCATGCCGCGCGCAGTGGCGCCGCACCGGTCTCAAAGGACGCAGCAGAGTACCTGTTTCTCGAAAACCCTGTCACGCCGGACCTGTTGCCGAGACTGCGCCAAGGGTCGGACCTGCACCCCGAGGAGGGTGCAACTGTAGTACTGAATGCGACGCTGGGCATCGGGCAGGATCTTCGTCTGACCGGTCCGGGGGTCGACGGTTCGATCGACATCCGTGTCGCTGGTCTGCCAGACGGCTTTTGGCGGACGCGGGCGCAGGTGATGCGCTATCCCATGGGGTTCGAGATTTTTCTGGTCGACGGCGCGCGCATCCTTGGCGTGCCCCGGTCGACCGTTGTGGAGGTGCTGTGATGGCCTATGTCGCGACCCGTGGCGGAGAACGCGCAATTGAGCAATCGCAGCGGTTGTTCAAAGAGGAAATGGGCCCGATCACGCCCGAGCGCGTAGCCGAGGTGCGCCGCGCTTTGCCCTATCTGATTGATCGCGTGATGGGCGAAGCTTCGCTGTACGATGAAGATCTGGCTGCGCTGGCGCTGGCCCAGACCGGCGGCGAAAGCTATGAGGCAATCCTGTTATTGCGTGCATGGCGCACGACGCAACCGCGTCTGGCGGTGGCCGAGCCGGTGACGCAAGAGACCCTGTTCACCCACCGCCGTATCTCTGCCGCTTTCAAGGATATTCCCGGAGGGCAACTGCTGGGACCGACGCTGGACTATGCCCACCGTATTCTGGCCACCGAGGTGCTGGAGGGCGATACGCATGTGCCCGCCGCCGTGACCCCGGCCGACACTCCCGCACCGGCGCAGCAGCCATCGGTCGCGGCGTGGCAGGCGGCGAACGGCCTGCTGACTGCTCCCGAGGCGGACCAGACCCTTGGCAATGCCATTCCCGATGTCACACGCGAACCGCTGCTGTTTCCCGCCAAGCGTGCTCATACCCTGCAATCGCTGGCGCGGGCGGAAACCGGCGGCGTGCTGGCGCTGGGCTATGCGGCGCAGCGCGGCTATGGGCAGGCCCATCCGACCGTCAACGAACTGCGACTGGCCGAGGCCGAAATTGTGGTGAAACACCCGCGCGGCACGCAGTTCAGCGCCGGGCGGGTCAAGGTTTCGCAGGCAGAGGTGGTGTCTAAGCAGGGCCGCGAATTGGGGCTAGGCTTTTCGGCAACGCTGGGCTGGAACGAGGTCAAGGTGATCGCCGCCGCCACGCTGGACCTGAACGCCAAGGGCGCGCCCAAAGGGGCGGCGACGGAAGAAGAGTTCTTTCTCTATCACACCGAAGGCGTCGAAAGCTCAGGCTTTTGCATTCATTTCAAACTGCCCCACTACGTCACATTCCAATCCTCGCTGGACGCCATGCGCGACGCGCGCAGCACGGCCGCAGCAAAGGACAAGCAACCGGAGCCTGCCGAATGACCCTCAAATCCCTGACACGCGACTGGGAGCCGATGGCCTACGGTTTTCTCGACGGGTCCGCCAAGCGCGAAATCCGCCGCAAGATGCTGAAGGCAATTGCCGTGCCCGGCTGCCAGATGCCCTATGCCAGCCGAGAGGTGCCCATGGCGCGCGGCTGGGGCACTGGCGGGCTGCAGGTGTCCTGCACGCTGGTGAATCCCCGGACCCGGATCAAGGTCATCGACCAAGGCGCAGATGACAGCGTCAATGCCGCCTCGATCCGCAAGTTTCTGGCGCGCGTTTCAGGCGCGCCCGTGACCACCGACACGCTAGAGGCGGACCTGATCCAATCGCGCCACCGCATCCCAGAGGAACGGCTGCGCGCCGATCAGGTGCTGGTGTTGCAGGTTCCCAACCCCGAGCCGCTGAGGTCTGTGCAACCCAACATGTCCATTGCTCGCCAGATGCATGCCGACGCCGATTACGGGCGGATGTGGCTGCAACTATATGAGCAGATCGTGCGGGCAGGGCGGGTGATGCAGGGCGCGTCCTATCCGTCGATGGTCAATGGCCGCCACGTCATGACGCCCTCACCGATTCCGCGCTGGGATGTGCCAAAGCTGCACATGGCGCAGCACCTGACGCTGCTGTCGGCGGGCCGCGAAAAGCGGCTGCACGCGGTGCCGCCCTTTACCCGGGTCGAGCCGTTGACCTTTGACGATGTGGCCTACCGGGTCGAGGATCACGCGGGCTTGACCTGCCACAGATCTGGCGCGCGCGGCTATTTCATGAACGAGATTCCGCAGGCTGACGGTTCTTCGCTGCACGAAGTTTCGGACAGCGACCTGGGCGTCAAGGTAATCCGCCGTGGCGAAGGCGATCCGGTGCAGATCGGAACAACCTGGTACAGCAACGGAGAAATGACATGAAAACCATGGACGCCCCCCGTCTGGTCAAGACCCGTCCGCTGCTGACCGCGCAGGGCCTGTCGCTGAACTATGGGTCTGTGCAGGCCATGCGCAATGTGTCCGCCACCGTTTTTCCGGGCGAGGTGCTGGGTATCGTCGGCGAAAGCGGTTCGGGCAAATCCACTTTTTTGCGCTGCCTCAACCTAGAGGAAACGCCGGATACGGGCAGCTATACGCTGGACCTGCCGGACGTGCAGGGCAACCTGTTCGACCTTGACCGCTATGCGCGGAGGATGCTGTGTGCGACCCGGATCGGGATCGTTTACCAGAACCCGCATCTTGGCCTGCTGATGCAGCATTCCTCGTCGGGCAACGTGGCCGAGCGGTTGCTGGTTGCGGGCGAACGGCGGTTCAACGTCCTGCGTGACAAGGCGCGCGGCGCACTGGACGCATCAGAGTTCCCTCTGGAACGGATGGACGCCCCGCCCATCGATCTGTCCGGCGGCATGCAGCAGCGGGTGCAGCTGGCCAAGGCAATTGCGCTGGAACCGGCGCTGTTGCTGCTGGACGAGCCGACCACCGGGCTGGACGTCAGCGTTCAGGCTTTGGTGCTGGACACGTTGAAACGGCTGCAACAGGACCGCCAGATCACCATGGTCATCGTCAGCCACGACCTCGGCGTAATCCGAACGCTGGCCGACCGCGTCATGGTGATGCGACGCGGCGAAGTGGTCGAGGCCGGCCTTGCCGATCAAGTCTTTCAAGACCCGCAACACGCTTACACACAACAATTGGTGCACGCAAAGCTATGACCCGGATTCTTGACGTACGCGGCCTGTCCAAAGGCTTTGACATGCACCACCTTGGCACGCATATGGCGGCCTTTTCCGACATTTCCCTGACGTTGGATGCGGGCGAATTCCTGCTGCTCAAGGGGCGCAACGGGGCAGGCAAATCCACGCTGCTGCGGACGCTGTACCGCAGCTATTTGGCGGCCAAGGGCGAAATCCTGTTCCATTCCTCACACGGGGTGATCGATCTGGCCCGCGCTGCGGATGTGGATGTGACCCATTTGCGCCGGACCGAGATCGGCTTTGTCACTCAGTTCCTGACCGCGCGCCCGCGTGTCAGCGCCGAGGCGCTGGTGGCCGAGCCACTGCGCCTTGCCGGACACGACGCCGGGGACGCGCTGGAACGGGCCCGGCACTGGCTGGCGGCCTTTGGCGTCAAACCTGCCCTCTGGCCCGCTTATCCCACCACGTTTTCCGGCGGTGAACAGCAAAAGGTCAATTTGGCCCGCGCGCTGATCCTGCCACAACGGCTGCTGCTGCTGGATGAGCCGACGGCCTCTCTGGATGCTTCGGCTCGCGCGGCCCTGATCGACCGGCTGGCCGAACTGAAACGTCACGGCACGGCGATGGTCGGGGTATTCCACCATCCCGGCGACGTGGCGACCCTGATCGACCGCGAGATCGACTTGACCCCCGACGCCCCCCAAAAGGAGATCCGAGACGATGTGGCTGTCTGATTTTACCCTCGTCCTGCCTGACACGGTGCAACGCGGATCGCTGCGGATCGAGAATGGCCGGATCACCGAAATTATCGACGGCTCAGTGTCCGGCGGCATCGACGGTCGCGGCCACACGATCTTTGCCGGTTTCATCGACATGCATGGCGACATGATCGAACAAGAGCTGGAACCGCGCGCCCGGGTGGATTTCCCAATGGACGTGGCGTTGAACGCATTGGACGCCCGACTGGCGGCCAGCGGTGTGACGACGGCCTATGCCTCGGTCTCGTTCTCTCGCTCGGCGGCGCAGGGCGAGAGGCGGTCCTATGAGCATACGTCGCAGGTGATCCGGGCGTTGCATGGCGCGCGGCAGGGATGCCGGGTGGATCACCGTATCCATGCGCGATTTGATATCACCTTTGACAATGCGGTCGGCGTACTGGCGCAATTGCTTGAGGATGGTCAGGTCGACCTTGTGTCGCTGATGGACCACACACCGGGGCAGGGACAGTATCGCAACCTTGAAATCCACATCCGGAACAAGGCCGCGCAGAACGGCATCTCGGTCCCCGAGGCACGACAGATCGTGGCGCAATCCATTGCCGACCGGGACCGACCCCAAGAGGTGCTACTTGCCAACATGCGCACCGTGGCGCGGCTGTGCCGAGAACACGGCGTCGCGCTGGCCAGCCATGACGACGACACCGTCGAAAAGGCACAGTTGATGGCCGATTTGGGGGCGGTGATTGCGGAATTCCCGGTCACACATGAAGCCGCGCAGGCCGCTATCGCCACGGGAATGATGACTGCCATGGGCGCTCCGAATGCCATGCGCGGACAAAGCTATTCCGGCAATCTATCCGCGCGGCAGGCGCATGCCGAAGGTCTGTTGTCGATCTTGGCTGCCGATTATCACCCGGCGGCGATTCTACCCGCGATCCGCCGCCTGGCCGAGGTCGACGCCAACGGTCTTGCAGGCGCTGCGCGTCTTGCCACAGTGAATCCGGCCAAGGCGCTTGGCCTTGCCGACAGGGGTGCGATTGCGCCCGGCAAGCGGGCAGATCTGGTCATCGTGGATGACCGTGACCGCGTGGCGCTGACCCTTGGCGATGGCTGCGTGGTCTATTCCAACGGCACCATGGAAACCGCGAGCGAGGCATTGCGCACGGTCGCCTGAATAATCTGTTAGGAAACCTTCACGCACGGTTTGTGGACTTGTTACGCACACCAGATACGAAAGCCCCAAACACATTCATCCGGATGATTGGCCCGATAAAGTCGGGCGAAGGGGGCCACGACCATGACCGCGACGCTAAGCCTGAAGAATCTGTCCAGAGAATTCGGCACCACCACCGCCGTGGACAACGCTACGCTGGATATCAATCCAGGTGAGTTTGTCGGTGTCATCGGGCGGTCCGGAGCGGGAAAGTCCACCATGCTGCGTTTGATCAACCGTCTTGTCGACCCCACTTCGGGGTCGATTTCCTTTGACGGGGTCGAGATCACGGCGCTCAGGGGACGCGCCTTGCGCAATTGGCGACGCGATTGCGCAATGATTTTTCAGCAGTTCAACCTTGTCGACCGGCTGGACGTGCTGACCAACGTGCTGATCGGGCGGCTGGCCGAACACGGGTTCCTGTCATCCATGGCCATGTCGTTCTCCGACGCCGAGCGAACCATGGCCATCGAGGCGCTGGACCGGCTCGACCTTGTACCGCAGGCACTGCAACGCGCAGGCACACTTTCCGGTGGCCAGCAACAACGTGTGGCCATCGCCAAGGCGCTAGTGCAACAACCTAAAATCATGCTGGCGGATGAGCCGATTGCCTCGCTCGACCCGGCCAATGCCACCCGAGTCATGGACGGGCTGAAGCGGATCAACAGCGAAGACGGTCTGACCGTGTTGGTCAACTTGCACACACTGGACACCGCACGCGCCTATTGCGACCGCATCATCGCCATGCGGGCGGGCCGCGTGATGTTCGACGGCACTCCCAATCAGCTGACCGATGACGTGGTGCGCGACATCTACGGCATCGAAGGGCTGATGGAATTCAACGAAGCGGTCACCTCTACCTCTGCCCGGGCAACCGGCAGGGTGTTTGTGCCCAGCTGACTCAACGACAACGCAACCAAGGGGATACAACCATGCGTTTCATTACCGCCACCGCACTTGCTGCACTGATCGCCGCGCCAGCTTTGGCCCAAGGCTGGAAAGACGACTATCAGGTCGTGAAATTCGGCATCCTGTCCAGCGAAAACGAAAAAGACCGCCTGATGCGCAATGAGCCACTGCGCGCCTATCTGGAAGAAACGCTGGGCGTTTCTGTCGAGATCTTCACCGCTGGCAACTATGACGGCGTGATCCAGGCCATGGCCGCCAACCAGATCGAGGTCGCGCGCCTTGGGTCGTCCGCCTACGCTGCGGCCTACACGGCGACAGACGGTAATATCATCCCGACGCTGACCAGCGTCGCCAAGGACGGCAGCACTGGCTATTACTCGGTCGTTCTGACGCGTTGCGACAGCGGCATCAAGAACCTTGAAGATGCCAAGGGCAAGATCCACGCCTTTGCCGATCCTGACAGCACTTCGGGCTATGCCGTGCCCTACTTCAACATGGTCGAGCGTGAAGGCTTCAAGCCCGAAGAACATTTCAAAAGCGTCGTCTTTTCCGGTAGCCATGAGGCGGGCGTCACTGGTGTGGTGAACGGCACCTTCGATACCGCCGCGACCTATCAGGACAACGACGTCTCGGGCATTTACCAGCGCATGGAAGACAAGGGCATGATCGAGCCCGGCCTGATCTGCAAGATCTGGGAAAGCCCGGAAATCACTTCTGGTCCTTGGACGTTCAATGGCAACCTGCCCGCGGACATGATCGAAGAAGTCACCGCCGCCATTGAAAGCTTTCCGAAAAATGACCCGGAAGGCTACAAGCTGTATTCCTCGTTTAATCCCGAAGACGCAAATCCTGAAAACGGTTTTGTCCGCGTCGACCATGACCGCTATCAGTGGATTGTCGACATGCGCGACTGGATCAAAGACCACCGCCGCTCGGGTTCGTGATCCCAATGCCGGGCGGGCTTGCTGCCCGTCCGGCACCGCGCTGAAAAGGGTGGGCAAATAGCCCACCCCGATTTTTCTCCGACCGGAGCGGACCATGACCGCAACATCCGACTTTCACGCCGAATCCGCACGCGGCGACGGCACGATTGCGCGTTTCGAGAACGCCTACGCCGACCAGCGCCGCCGGGCGCAGCGCGCCTGGCTGATCGGCACAGTGATCTTCATGATCGTCTTTGCCTTCACCGCCTGGATCGGCGATTTCTTCAAGGTTGCCCAAGTGACCATGCCGGATGGATCGCGTGAATGGCGCTGGATCATCCCCGCCGGGCTGCCACGACTGGGTGAATTTATTGTAAAAATGATCCCATCGCTAAGCTGGGACAGCCTGGGTGCGGATCTGGCCAACTGGTTCTGGCGCTGGAAAACTTGGCTTGTCCTGCTCGTCGAGACCATCCAGATTGCATTCATGGCGACCGCGCTGGGTGTCGTCGGTGGGTTTGTCCTATCGTTTCCCGCCGCCCGCAACCTGAGCCCCAACAAATGGGTTTTGTTCCTCACCCGCCGCTATCTGGAGATCGCGCGCACGGTGCCGGAACTGGTCTGGGCGCTGATCTTCGTCTTCTGCTTTTCCGTCGGCCCCATGGCCGGGGTCATGGCCATCGGCCTTCACACCACCGGCGCGCTGGGGAAACTCTATTCGGAAGTGAACGAAAACATCGACATGCGCCCACTGGAGGGCGTCAAGGCGGCTGGTGGAACATGGTTTGACCAAATCCGTTATGGCGCGGTGCCGCAGGTACTACCCAACATCATCAGCTACACGTTGCTGCGGTTTGAAATCAACGTGCGCGCCTCGTCGATCATCGGCTACGTCGGCGCGGGCGGTTTGGGCCAAGAGTTCCGCACCGCGATGAGCTTTCAAGAATACACCGACCTCTCGGCGCTGTTCATCATCATCTTTGTGACCGTGATGGTGATCGACTACGGCTCGGAAAAGCTGCGCCACCGGGTCATTGGCATGGAGGCACGGCCATGAGCCTGACCACTGACCAGATCGACGCCGCCCGCGCCCGCGTGCCGCTGGCCTTTCGCGACCCACTGCCGGTTCGCTTGCGTCGCTACGTCCTGTGGAGTTTTTTCATCGGGTTGTTCTGCTGGTGTCTGTACGACTTCAACATCACGCCCGCGCGCATCTGGGAGGGGCTTGCCCGCTTTGGCACTGTTGCCAGCTTTATGTTCCCGCCCCATATCTGGACGGAATGGGAACCGTTCGCGGATGTTCTCAACGGATTGGGCGAAACCTTGGCTATCGCCTTTCTGGGCACGCTGCTGGGCGCGGTCTTTGCCTTCCCGCTGTCGTTCCTGGGTGCCAAGAATATCAATCGGCTGAACTTCCTGCGGTTGTCGACGCGGCGCGGCTACGACGTCATACGCGCCATCGAGACCCTGATCCTTGCCTTGATCTTTATCCGCGCCTTTGGTCTGGGGCCGCTGGCCGGTATCCTGGCCATCGCCGTCAGCGAGATCGGCACCTTTGCCAAGCTGTTCTCCGAAGCGATCGAAAATACCTCGTCCAAGCCGGTTGACGGGGTCAAGGCATCGGGCGGCTCGCGTCTGCAACAGATCCGCTTTGGCATCGGCCCGCAGGTCAATCCGGTACTGCTGTCAATCCTGCTGTACAACTTTGAATCCAACGTCCGGTCCGGCACCATCCTTGGTATCGTCGGTGCCGGGGGCATCGGTTTCCTGCTGTCCGATCGCATCGCCGCCTACAAATGGGACGAAGCGTGGTCCATTATCTTCCTCATCATCGCAATGGTCTACTTGATCGATTGGCTTTCGGGCTTGATCCGCAGCCGGATGATTGGCGCGCAGTCGCTTACAAAATGATTGGTTTTTCTATGACATATCTCTGTGATGCGATCGTTGAGGTCCGATCGGAAAGAGCCGCAATGACCAAGGTGTCGACATGAAACGCCTCTCTGAAGTCGCCACCATCCACCCCGAGGCCAGCGTTGTGGATTGCACGCTGGGTGCTTGGACTGAAGTCGGGCGGGGCACGCAAATGCGTGAATCCACGATGGGGGATTGGTCCTATATCACCCAAGATTGCAACGTGGTGTGGACGACCATCGGCAAGATGTGTTCGATTGCCAATGCAGCCCGGATCAATCCGGGGAACCACCCCACATGGCGCGCCATTCAGCATCATTCGGTCTACCGAGCCGAAGCCTATGGTTTGGGCGAAGACGATACCGAGTTCTTTGGCTGGCGCAGGGCCGATCATGTGACCATCGGGCATGACGTCTGGATCGGGCACGGTGTCACGGTCACGGCAGGCGTAACCATCGGTGACGGTGCCGTGGTTGGCGCTGGTGCCGTCGTGACCCGCGATGTGGCACCTTATACTGTTGTTGGCGGCGTCCCGGCCCGGGTCATCAAGCATCGATTTGACGCTGCTCAGTCAGAGGCGCTTCAGGAAATTGCGATCTGGGACTGGTCGCGCGAAAAATATAGGGCTGCATTGCCGGACATTCGCGATCTGAACATCGATGCCTTCATCGAAAAATACGCCTGAGGCCGGCATTTTCGACTCAATCGGACGGATATGAGGATGTGTCCGCTCCTTGGCGGCATTCGCGCCTTCGCAATGGAAAGTCGTCGTATTGGCTCAGGACGAAACACGCGCCCGGATGGGCTGATTGTTCAAGCGGCCATCGGGATGAGGGTTTGTCGACACGCACCGGGGCGTTGAAGGCAAGACGTGCCCGGTGGATGAGTGCCTAGTATGCCAGGGAGCTGTCTTGGCCGGGCCGTGGATGCCAGCCACCACAGGACAATGCTACTTTCCCATCAAGTGCGGACAGGGTGGCCCCTGTCCGCATCCGTGTCTGTCAGGCGGTGTCGCCGGGGGTCCGCTTGCGCTTGCTCTTGGACACGGCCTCTTTCACGACCCGGTTGAACGCTTTGCCGCGCGCGCGCGCTTCGGCCACCGATTCAGAGTTGTGACGATCCTCGCGCAGCAGTTTTCCCCAGCGGGTCAGGCGGTCGGCGTCCAGATCTCCGGCGGTAATGGCGGCTTGCACGGCGCAGCCCGGTTCGCCTTCATGTGCGCAATTTCGGAAACGGCAGGTCAACGCCAGTTCCTCAATGTCGTCAAAGACCGCGCTGATGCCGTCGCCCACATCGGCCAACTGCAATTCGCGCATTCCCGGCGTATCGATCAGCCAACCGCCCGCCAGCGTCGGCGCAAGGCTGCGGTTTGTTGTGGTGTGGCGGCCTCTGGCATCATCCTCGCGGATGCCGCGTGTGGCGGCGTCCCCACCTGTCAACGCATTGCGCAAGGTGGTCTTGCCCACGCCGGATGAGCCGACAAGCGCGAGCGTTTGACCGTTCTTACACCAAGGCGTCAGGCGGGCGACCTCTTCGGGATCGCGGGCGTTCAGGCTGATCGCGGTAACCAGCGGCGACAGGCGCTGCGTCTGTCGCAGGTAGGTGTCCGCGTCTTCGGCCATATCGGGTTTGGTCAGCACGATAAGCGGCAGGCAGCCGCCGGAATGCGCCAGAGCCAGATAGCGTTCCAGCCGCGCCACGTTGAAATCCGCGTTGCAACTGGTGACGATGCCCAGCGTGTCGACGTTTGCTGCGATGCGCTGAATCCTGACGTCGCGTCCGGCGGCCCGGCGGGTGATGTCGCCGGTCGGGGTCAACCGTCGCACCGCGTGGGTGGCGTCGCTCAGAACCCAATCGCCCACAACATAGGTTCCAGTGGATTCTGACGGCAACAGGTCAGCCTGACCCGCAAGGGTCACGGCGCGCAGCCGGTCGCGGTGAACCTCGGCGATCCGGGCAGGGGTCAGGCCCGTATCCTCTGGCGTCAGTTGTCGTGCAAAATGGTCCGACCATCCAAGGCCGGTCAGTGTTTCATCTGTCAATGTGATAAATCCCGTTCAGACATGCAAATGGACCCGCTGTCAGCGGCCCGGTGTGCGTGCACGGGCGGCGAGCTGTTGGTCAGCGCGCGGCCCGGAGGGGTGATGCAATCTCCATCTTGTCCTCCGTCCAGTTGGGTCTGGATCGACATTAGACGCGGCGCGCCTCCGCTGCAAGCGCCGGTGTCAGTCACCGGTATCAAGCGCTGGTATTTCGGGGCCTGCGTTGTTATCTGCCGCGCAACAGCAAACGCAGGGGTGCGCGATGTCACCGATCAACGTCATGTGCATCAAATGGGGGACGCTGTTTGGTCCCGAATACGTCAACCGGCTGTATTCGGGGGTGCGACGGAACCTGTCGCGCCCGGTGCGGTTTCTTTGCATGACCGAGGACAGCGCAGGGTTTCACCCGGACATCGAGGTGTTGGACCTGCCGGTAGAGCCCTTTGCAGAGCCGATGAACGCAGCCCTTGCGGTGGCCAACCGCCAGGGCGCAATGCGCAAGACTTCGCTATTCCGGCCCGATCTGGTGCCAGACCTTGAGGGGCCGGTGCTGGGCTTTGATCTGGACGTGGTGATCACCGGGTCGCTGGACGAGATCCACGACCTTGCGCCCGGCACGGTGGCGATGCGCCACGACTGGACCGAAAAGCGCAAGGGGCGGCCAACTGGGCATGGATCGGTGTTCCGCTTTGATCCGGCGCTTCATGGGTTTCTCTACGAGGATCTGGCTGCCAACCCCTATGCAGAGGTCGAAGAGGCGCGCGGGTCAGAGCAGCGCTATACCTCGCACAAGGCGATGGGGCGGGATGTTTTTACCTATATTCCAGACCCTTGGGTCGTCTCGTTCAAGTATGATTGCAACCCGTTCCCGGGTAACTATTTGCGCGCGCCGCGCTTGCCCGCAGATGCCCGGGTTGTCTGTTTTCACGGGCATCCCAAGATGCCAGAGGCCATCGCCGGTTATAGTGGGTCGGTGATCCGCCATGCTAAGCCTTGCGATTGGCTGCAGGATCACTGGGTCACGCGGGCACGCGCCGATCTGGGCAGCGACTGGGCCTGAAGGACGGGTACGGCGCTCTTTCGGCTATGCCGAAAATCGCCCCGCCCACCGTCCCCGGCCGCTGGCCCCGTGGCAGAGGACGCGGGCTTGGTCCGCGAAATCCCGCTTTGACCGGCTGACAGGCGGCGATCACGCGGCCCGCTGCACTTGCCCCCATGTGTCAAGGCGCGGTAAGAGCGAAGGAAAGAGCGAACCGAAAAGGGCAGGCGCATGACACGTCGCGTAGTTGTCACCGGGCTGGGGCTGGTCACGCCACTGGCCTCCGGAGTGGAAGAAACATGGTCGCGGTTGCTGGACGGACAGTCCGGCGCGGGCACGATCACCAAGTTCGACGCCAGCCATCTGGCCACGACCTATGCCTGTGAAGTGCCCTATGGCGACGGCACTGACGGCACCTTTAATGCCGATGACTACATGGACAAGAAAGAACAGCGCAAGGTGGATGAGTTCATCCGCTTTGGCATCGCGGCCGCCGAACAGGCGGTCCAGGATGCAGGCTGGACGCCTGAGGACGAAGAGGACCGCCTGCGCACCGGCGTCATGATCGGGTCGGGTATCGGTGGTCTGAATTCCATCGCGGAAACCGCGCTGTTGATCCGTGACAAGGGTCCGCGCCGCGTGTCGCCGTTCTTTATCCCCGGCGCGCTGATCAACTTGATTTCCGGCAATGTGTCGATCCGCTACGGCTTCAAGGGGCCGAACCACGCGGTTGTGACCGCGTGTTCCACCGGCGCGCATGCCATCGGCGATGCGGCGCGACTGATCAAATACGGCGACGCCGACGTGATGATTGCGGGCGGTGCAGAGGCGGCCATTTCAGAGATCGGCATCGCCGGGTTCAACGCCTGCAAGGCGCTGTCGACCAAACGCGGCGATGATCCGCAAAAGGCCAGCCGTCCCTATGATGCTGACCGCGACGGATTTGTCATGGGCGAAGGCGCGGGCGTCGTGGTGCTGGAAGAATACGAACACGCCAAGGCGCGCGGTGCTAGGATCTACGCCGAGGTTTGCGGCTACGGGTTGTCGGGCGACGCCTATCATATCACCGCGCCCTCGTCAGACGGGGACGGCGGCGAGCGGTCGATGCGGGCCGCGCTCAAGGATGCGGGCCTGACGCCGGATGCGCTGGACTATATCAACGCGCATGGCACCTCGACCATGGCGGACACCATCGAACTGGGCGCGGTAGAGCGTATGTTGGGCGATGCGGTGTCCAAGGCCACCATGTCCTCGACCAAATCGGCGACCGGGCATCTGCTGGGCGCGGCGGGCGCGATCGAGGCGATCTTTTCGATCCTCGCAATCCGCGATCAAGTGGCCCCGCCGACCATCAATCTGGACAATCCGGCGGTCGAAACACCCATCGACCTTGCGCCCAACGCCAAACGCGAACGCGAGATCACCTATGCTTTGTCGAACTCTTTCGGCTTTGGCGGTACCAACGCCAGCGTGATCTTCGGCAAACCGGAGTAAATCCACATGTGGCGCAGTATCGCCTCGAACGCGCTGACCTTTCTGGTTGTCGCGCTGTTCCTTTTCGGCGGCGTCCTGATCTGGGGCCAGTCCGAGTATTCGGCCGAAGGGCCGCTTGACGCGCCGATCTGCCTTGAGGTGCCGCGCGGCACCAATATGCGCGCGGTGTCGGAAGACCTGTCAGAGCAGGGCGCGGTGTCTAGTGCGATGATCTTTCGCCTAGGCGCGGATTACACCGATAGGGCGCAAGAGTTGAAAGCGGGCAGCTATCTGGTGCCGGAACACGCCTCGATGACCGAGATCACCGATATCGTCACGCGTGGCGGGGCCTCGACCTGTGGGACAGAGGTGGTGTACCGGATCGGGGTCACGCGCGCCACGGTGCAGGTGCGTGAGATCGACCCGGCGACGGGCCGCTATGAGGAACGCGCCAGCTTTGACCCCGGTGAGGGGGATATCCCCGAGGTGTACACCCGCGTCAAGCAAGCGGGCGACACGCGCTACCGCGTGGCTCTGGCCGAGGGTGTGACCAGCTGGCAGGTGGTCGAGGAGTTGAAACAGATCGACGTTCTGGAGGGCGCGGTGGACGTGCCGCCAGAAGGCAGTCTGGCCCCCGACAGTTATGAGATCGGGCAAGGCGACAGCCGCGCCGATGTCATCGCACGGATGCAGCAGGCGCAGGAGGTGATCCTTGCTCAGGCGTGGTCAAACCGCGCATCTGGCCTGCCATTGGAAAGCCCGGAAGAGGCGCTGATCCTTGCCTCGATCATCGAAAAGGAAACCGGTGGTCCGCAAGAGCGGCGCGAGGTGGCCAGCGTCTTTGTGAACCGTCTGGAAAAGGGCATGCGCCTGCAAACCGACCCGACGGTGATTTATGGCGTGACTGAAGGGCAGGGCGTGTTGGGTCGGGGACTACGGCAGTCCGAACTGCGTAGGGAAACGCCGTGGAACACCTATGTGATCAACGGGTTGCCGCCGACACCCATCGCCAACCCCGGCCGCGCCAGTATTGAGGCAGCGCTGGACCCGGCGAACACGGACTACATCTATTTCGTGGCCAAGACGCTGAACCCTGCGGATGGGCATAACTTTGCCGTCACGCTGGATGAGCATAACCGTAACGTGGCAGCGTATCGCGCGCTGGAGGCGGCGCGCGACCAGTAGCGGCCCGCGTGCCGTGGGCGTGATCCGGCGGAGCGCGCTGACGCGCGCGCTGATTTATCCGTCCGGCGGCCTGCGGCCTTTGGTCGGGCGATTGGCGGGCCGTTTCGGCGAGGTATTACGCTTCAAGGCTCACCAGCAAACAGACACTCCGGGAAGGGGCGCGCGCGTTTAGGTTAGTGGCCCGAGACAGCGCGCTGCGCTTTCTTGGTGAGGTTGGAAAGGACGATCTGGTAGGAGGTTTCGATCCGGTCACGCAGTTCCTCTGGGGGGATGGCGTTCCAATCCACCTGCACCCATGAGCGGTGGAAATAGGGCGCGCGGGCGGCGCGCTGCATGTCGATCAGCAGTTGGGCATCTGCGATCGACGGGGTTTTGACCGAAACGCCGCCGCCCATGCTGCCGATGCAGGCGAACATCTTGCCGCCCACCTTCCACGCGTCATGGCCGCCGCCCCATGGGTCGGACCAGTCTGCGCCGGGCAAGCTCCGGCAAATGTCGTTGACGATGTCCCGGCTCATACAGAGAGCATGGCCTGCACGCGGCTATTCGTCCAGCGGCCGATCCCCCATCAGGTAGCGTGGGCCAGCCCCTGCGCGGGCGGCGCGGTCCTCTGGGTTGTAAAGCTGGCAGCTTTGCAAGGATAGGCAACCGCAGCCGATGCAACTGGCCAGCCGCTCTCGCAGAGCGGTCATGCGGTCGATGCGCGCATCCAGCACCTGCCCGAAGCGGCGCGAGATCCGGGTCCAGTCCGCCTTGGTCGGTGCGCGGTCCAGCGGCAGGGTCGACAGTTCGGTCCGGATTTCAGCAAGAGTAAATCCAAGTTGCTGCGCGATCATCACAAACGACAGCCGCCGGACATCGGCCCGTTGATAACGCCGCTGCCCGCCTTCGTTGCGGTCGGGAAAGACCAATGATTCGGATTCGTAGTGGCGGATGGCGGAGGGGGCCAGCCCGGTGCGTGCCGAGATATCCCCGATCGTCAGACCATGTTTTTTCATCCCTCTGATAATCCGTAATTTATTGTCATTGACCTAAAGTATACTTGAAGTGTGATCCTGTCGCCATCTTCAACAAGAACAAGAGGTGCAGCAATGGCACGATTGGAACACGTCAACATCACCGTCCCAGACGCCAAGGCGACGGCGGCGTTCCTGACCCGGCTTCTGGGCTGGCAGATCCGTTGGGAGGGAGACTCTCTCAATGGCGGGTATTCTGTGCATGTGGGAGAGGCGGACAGCTATCTGGCGCTGTATTCGCCGAAGACGATAGTGGCCCCTGCCGGACCGCGCTACGTCAACAGTGCCGGGTTGAATCATATCGGCATCGTGGTGAACGATCTGGACGCGGTAGAGGCGCGGGTGCGTGATCTGGGGTATGAGACCCACAACCATGCGGACTATGAGCCGGGCCGCCGGTTTTATTTCGACGGGCCGGATGCGGTGGAATATGAGATGGTCTGCTACGACTGATCCCAATGGTGGCCGAGAGGCGGGGCTTGGCGTCCTGCCTCTGGTCTGCTATCACCGCGCCATGACGACCGCCGCACACACACCCTGCTGTATTATCTGCTGACATCGGTCGGGTTTCCCCCGGCCAACGGCGGGACGGTCCTCTATTCCAATCCATCATGAGAGTTGCTAGGCCCGCCGCAACATTTGCGAAGGACGAGGCTATGGACATTCGCTTTACCAATTCCCGGACCCGGAAGAAGGAAATCTTCCGGCCGATCGACCGGACGAACGTGCGGATGTATCTCTGCGGCCCAACGGTCTATGACCGCGCCCATCTGGGTAACGCGCGGCCCGTGCTGGTGTTCGACGTTCTCTACCGCTTGCTGCGTCACGTCTACGGTGCCGATCACGTCACCTATGTGCGCAACTTCACCGACGTGGACGACAAGATCAACGCCACCGCGCTGAAACGTAAAGAGGCGGGGGCGGCCGGGTCTTTGGAGGATTTGGTACGCGAACGGTCGGATGAGACGATTGGTTGGTATCACGCCGACATGGACGCCTTGGGCGCGTTGCGACCGGATCACGAACCGCGCGCCACCGGTTATATCGGTGAGATGGTCGCCATGATCGAGACCCTGATCGCGCTCGGCCACGCCTATGCGGCGGAGGGCCATGTGCTGTTCTCGGTCGAGAGTTACGCAGGCTATGGCGCGCTGTCTGGCCGGTCGGTCGAGGACATGATCGCCGGTGCCCGGGTCGAGGTAGCACCTTACAAGAAAAATCCGATGGACTTTGTCTTGTGGAAGCCGTCTACGGACGACTTGCCGGGATGGGAGTCTCCCTGGGGGCGTGGACGACCGGGGTGGCATATCGAATGCTCTGCGATGAGCCACGCGCTGTTGGGTGAGAGTTTTGACATTCACGGCGGCGGCAATGACCTGACCTTTCCGCACCATGAGAATGAGATCGCCCAGTCGAAATGCGCGCACCCTGAGGGGGATTTCGCGCGCGTCTGGCTGCACAACGAAATGCTGCAGGTCGAGGGCAAGAAGATGTCCAAGTCTTTGGGCAACTTCTTTACGGTGCGGGATTTGCTTGATCAGGGCATTCCTGGAGAGGTGATCCGGTTTGTGATGTTGTCGACGCATTACCGCAAACCGATGGACTGGACGGCGGAGAAGGCGCGTGAGGCTGAAGCCATACTGCGCAAGTGGCGCGGCCTTGCTGTCGGTGCGCGTGCGACCAATGACGTTAGCCCTGATGTTCTGGCAGCTTTGAAGGATGACTTGAATACCCCGAAAGCAATAGCAGAACTGCATAGCCTTGCAGACAAGCTCAATCGGACTCAGCGTTCAGAGGTTCCTCAAGGCGATGTCGATCAGTTTACTGCTTCTGCAGGCCTGCTTGGGCTTCTAGAAGACAACTCAACGATGGGATCTTGGATTTTTGGTGGTGCTGTCGACAAAGCGGCGGTCTCACTATTGTTAGAGAGTTTTGAAAGTAAGCTGTTCCAGGCTCGATCAGAGGCCATGAAGACCAAGGATTTCTCCGAGGTCGACAAGTTGAAAGCCGCGCTGATCGCAACAGGGGTCGAGGTGCGCATGTCCAAGGCGGGCGTGGAACTGGTGCCGGGCGCAGGGTTTGATGCGGCCAAGTTGGAGTCATTGGAATGAGCGGTTCGGTCGCGGCAATGGACGGGTGCGAGGGGCCAGCCCCTCGCGCTCCCCGGGATGTTTTTGGACAAAAGAAGGCAGGGGCGTGGTGATGGGAAAAGAACGACTCTCCCTCTACGACACCACATTGCGTGACGGGCAGCAGACGCAGGGCGTGCAGTTTTCGACTGCTGAGAAGCTGCGGATCGCGGCGGCGCTGGATGCGCTTGGCATTGATTATATCGAGGGCGGCTGGCCAGGGGCGAACCCGACCGACAGCGCCTTTTTCGACGAGGTGCCCAAGACCCGTGCCACTTTGACTGCCTTTGGGATGACCAAGCGGGCCGGGCGCTCTGCCGCCAATGATGAGGTGTTGGCCGCCGTGTTGAACGCCGGCACGGCTGCGGTCTGCTTGGTGGGCAAGACCCATGATTTCCACGTCACCACGGCGCTGGGGATCACGCTGGAAGAGAACATCGCCAATATCGCCGCGTCGGTCTCACATCTTGTGGGGCAGGGGCGCGAGGCGCTGTTTGATGCCGAGCATTTCTTTGACGGCTACAAGGCGAATGCGCCCTATGCGCTGGACTGCCTGCGCGCCGCTTTGGAGGCGGGTGCGCGTTGGATCGTGCTGTGTGATACCAATGGCGGGACTTTGCCGCATGAAATCGGGCAGATTGTGCGCGATGTGATTGAAAATGGGGTGCCGGGGGACCGATTGGGCATCCACACCCATAACGACACTGAAACAGCAGTGGCCGGGTCTTTGGCGGCTATCATGGCCGGCGCGCGGCAGGTTCAGGGCACGCTGAACGGGTTGGGCGAACGCTGTGGCAATGCCAATCTGACGGCGCTGATCCCGACCTTGCTGTTGAAAGCGCCCTATAAGGATAAGTTCGAGATTGGCGTCACCGATGAGGCGCTGGCCGGGTTGACCCGCACCAGCCGGATGCTGGACGACATCCTGAACCGGGTGCCGCAAAAGCAAGTTGCCTATGTTGGGGCCTCGGCTTTTGCACATAAGGCTGGGCTGCACGCCAGCGCGATCCTCAAGGATCCAACGACCTATGAGCATGTCGACCCCGCGCTGATGGGCAACCGCCGCGTGGTGCCGATGTCCAATCAGGCGGGGCAGTCGAACCTGCGCAGGCGGCTGGGCGAGATGGGGCTGGAGGTCGACAAGAGCGAGCCGGCGCTTGCCCGTATCCTTGACCGCGTCAAGGAATTAGAGAGTGAGGGGTATTCCTATGACACCGCGCAGGCCAGTTTTGAGCTGCTGGCGCGGGATGAACTGGGACTGCTGCCCGAGTTTTTTGAGGTCAAACGCTACCGGGTGACGGTCGAGCGGCGCAAGAACAAGTACAACAAGATGGTGTCCCTGTCCGAGGCGGTGGTTGTCGTGAAGGTAGACGGCGAAAAGAAGCTGTCTGTGTCGGAATCGATGGACGAGGCGGGCAATGACCGCGGCCCGGTCAACGCGCTGTCCAAGGCATTGGCAAAGGATCTGGGCCGTTACCAAGAGGCGATCGACGACATGCGATTGGTCGACTTCAAGGTGCGCATCACGCAGGGCGGCACGGAGGCGGTGACGCGCGTCATCATCGACAGTGAGGATGGGCAGGGGCGTCGGTGGGCCACCGTCGGTGTCAGTGCCAACATCGTGGATGCCTCGTTCGAGGCGCTGCTGGACGCGGTGCGCTGGAAGCTGGTGCGCGACGGTGAGACAGGGGCTGCCTGATGGACTGGAGAACGTTTTTCGAGGTCCACAAAGACCTGCCGCGTGAAGGTCCAGGTACGTCAGGGGATGTGATCTGGGCCACGGATCTGGCGGGGTTGGCCGAGGGGGCGGTGATCTGCGATGCGGCGGCCGGGCCAGGGGCGGATGTGGATGCTTTGGCACAGGCCGTGCCGGGCGCGCAGGTGCTGGCTTTTGATAAACAGACGGCGTTTGTCGCGCAGATGACTGCGCGTTTTTCCGGTGCGCCGAATGTCGCTGTCCAGCAGGCCGATCTGGCGCAGATTGCCGACCTGCCGCAAGCCCCGTTTGACATGATCTGGTGTGCGGGAGCGTTGTATTTCCTTGGTTTGGATCAGGGGTTGCAGATCATGCGCCGCGCGCTGAAAGCGGGCGGCGTGCTGGCGTTTTCCGAGCCGTGTTACTTTACCGAAACGCCCGGCCCAGAGGCGCGCGCCTTTTGGGACGGGTATCCGACCCGTGACCGGGCGGGCATCGCTGCGGCTGTGACGGCGGCGGGATTTGAGACCCTTGGCGCCCGGGATGTCTCCGACGCGGGCTGGGAGGCCTATTATCAGCCGATGGAGGCGCGCATCGCTATGTTGCGCGCAAAGGGCGATCAGGGCCTGACAGAGATGTTGGATATGTGCGCCAAGGAAGCACAGGATTGGCGCGCTGTGCGAAGCCAGACCGGTTATCTGCTCAGCGTCGCGCGGCGGCTGTCATGAATTTTGAACCGGGCAGCGACCTGTACGCCTGTGCGCAGATTGTCGAGCGAGGTGATCCGGAGCGGTTTGCCGCGGCGATGGCGTCGCCGGTGTCGGCGCGCGCGGTGCTGTTTCCGCTGTATGCCTTCAATGTCGAAGTGTCGCGCGCGCCATGGGTGACGCAGGAACCGATGATCGCGCGGATGCGGCTGCAATGGTGGCACGATGCGCTGGGTGAGATGGCCTCGGGCGGATTTGTGCGGCGGCATGAGGTGGTGACACCTCTGGCGCAGGCACTGGCCGGTGTGGATGTGGTCCCGTTGCAGGCGACGATAGATGCGCGGGAGGCCGATCTGGACCGCGCGCCCTTTGCCGATGAGGCGGCCTTGTTGGACTATCTCGACAAGACGTCTGGCGGAATTGCCGTGGCCGCACTGGTCGCACTGGGAGCCCCGCGTGAGCGGGCGGACTCGGTCCTGCCGATTGCGCGTGGTGCGGCTCTGGTGCGGTATCTTCAGGCGGTGCCGGAACTGGAGGCGCGCGGTAAGCTGCCCTTGCCGGACGGTCGGCCAGAAGCGCTGGCGCGGTTGGCACAGGCGCGCCTGACTGAGATGCCGCGCAGCCTGCGGGCGCTGCGGCGGTCCTTTGGTCCGGCGGGCGCGGCGCTGCGGGAGTTTGCGTTGGCGCGACCCCTGTTGCAGGTCGTTGCACGGGATCCGGGGGCGGTGGCCGAGGGCCGCCTTGCGCTCAGCGAGTTCAGACGCCGCTGGGCGCTGCTGCTGGGTTGAGCCTGTCGGGGTAAGGCTGCAGGTCTCTTAGGTCAGGCCCGGGACGGGGCAGTTATCCCTCCGCGCCAACCTCATCGCGTGGCCGCAGCACCAACCAGATCAGTGCGCCGCCAGCCAGCACAAGGAAGGGTGCCATGGCCAGGTTCACCGCCGTCCAACCCTGCTGCGGTGTTCCGCCAGAGCAGTTCATCAATCCACCGGAGGAGAGGGAGGCAAAGGTCACGCCGCCAAAGACGATGAGGTCATTCAATCCTTGCATCCGGCCACGCTCATGCGGTTCATGCGCGCCGGCCAGCATTGTGGTGGCGCCGATAAAGCCAAAGTTCCAGCCCAGCCCCAACAGCACCAGCGCGACAAAGAACTGTTCCAATTCGACGCCCGAGAGGCCGACAATGCCTGCCCCCGCAAGGATCACCAAACCCGTGGCCATGATCTTTTCAACTCCGAAGCGGGCGATCAGGTGTCCGGTGAAAAAGCTGGGGGCGAACATCGCCAGAACGTGCGCGGTGACGACATTGGCGGCATCGTTCGTCTCAAACCCGCAGCCGACTACGGCCAGAGGGGTGGAGGTCATGACAAGGTTCATCAGCGCGTAGGAGACAGTGGCGCAGATCACCGCGACGGCGATGCGCGGCGTGGCCAGCAATTGCATTCGGGTGCGACCCTTGGGCGCGTCCTCTGCCGGGCGCGGCGGGCGCGGGATCTTGAGGAAGAGAAACAGCAGCGCGCCCAGCAGGTTGAGCGCGATCACCGCCGCATAGGTGCCAAGGAAGGGCACGACAAAGGCATCTGACGTCGCCTTGACCAGTTGCGGGCCAATGATGGCGGAGGCTAGGCCGCCCGCCATGACGTAGGAAATCGCCTTGGGGCGGAATTCGTCCGACGCGGTGTCAGCGGCGGCAAAGCGGTAAAAGCCCTGCGCTGACATATAGGTGCCGGTGATCAGCGACCCCAGCAGGAAGATCGGGAAGGAAGCCAGGTAGAGCCCGTAGGCCCCGACCGCCCCGCCAAGCGCGCCTGCGCCTGCGCCGACAAAGAACCCGGCGCGTCGTCCGTATTGCTGCATCAGCCAGGACACCGGCGTCGCCGACAGCATCGAGCCCAGCACGATCAGAGAGATCGGCAGAGTTGCAAAACAGATGTTGGAGGCCAGCGACTGTCCGGCCAGCCCGCCGATGGTAAAGATCATCGGCATCTGCGCGCCCAGGATCGCCTGAGCGAGGACAAGAACGACTACGTTGCGGCGGGCGGGGGCGTCATGTGCGGATGTCATGATGTGATGGGTAAGCGGCGGCGCGGGCAGGAGCAAGAGCGTTTGTGTCGCGCCTACGGTCGGATGTGGTTGGGGGCGCTGCCCCCGTCTTCCTTCGGTCGACTCCCCCGGGATATTTTTAGACAGAAGAAGCCGAGGGGCGTGGGCTGAGGTTTCGCTTTGATCGGTGCTGTTCTAAGAGTTGGGGATGAATGGGATCGTGATCATCGGCGGCTCGATCGAGGCGTTTTTGCTGGCCAGGGCAGTGCCGGGCGTGCGGGTGATCTTGCCCGTTGCAGAGCGCGTGGCGCGGCGCTGGCCCTGTCCCGTTGATGTGGGGGCCATCACGCCGGATGAACTGCTGGACGCCGGGGCGCGAGTGGTGGTCGAGGCGGCGCATCCTTGTGACATTGGAACCGCTGGTGCGGCGGTCAAGGCGGCACGAGACCTGGGCTTGGGCCATCTGCAACTGGTGCGTCCGCCGTGGCGCGCGACACGGCGCGATTTGTGGGTGCAGTTGCGTGAGGCGCGGCAGGCGGCCGCTGTGATCCCTGAGGGGGCGCGGGTGTTTGTCGCCACCGGGGGCGAAGCCTTGACCGAGTTGCGCGCGTTGCGCGCAGAGGTGCTGATGCGCCGGATCGGTGAGGCGTCCGGCACGCTGCCGTTGCGCAAGGGGCGTTTTCTGTTCGGGCGGGGCCCGTTTACGGTCACCGACGAGGTGCGGCTGTTGCGCAAGGAACGGATTGACTGGCTGTTGGTCAGCAATGCAGGCGGGGCAGGCGGTTGGCCCAAGCTGGCCGCCGCGCGGGCCCAGCGCCTGCCTGTTGCTATGATCGATCGCCCACGTCGACCTTGCGGGCCGCGTGTTTCAACCGTCAAGGAGGCCCTGACATGGCTGAGTGCCCATCCCGTATAGGGCGGATAATTCGCGGTGAGGCCTGCGTGGCCGAAGGGGCGGCGTGGCTTGTGACCTGCGAGCCGCGCTTTGCTGTGGCGTTGGCGCAGACCGGCCCGCTGCCGTTGCGATTGCGTGAAGACGGTTTTGGCCAGTTGTTCAGCGCCATTGTCAGCCAGCAGGTCAGCGTTGCCTCGGCGCGCGCGATCTGGGCCAAGCTGGAGGGGGCAGGCATGGTCACGGCTGAGGCGATCCGTGCAACCGATCATGACGGGTTGCGCGCATTTGGTCTCAGCCGCCAAAAGGCCACCTATGCGCAGGCGCTGGCCGGGGCGGGCATTGATTTTGACGGCTTGCGCGCGATGCCCACTGAAGAGGTCATCAAAACGCTGGTAGCAGTCAAGGGGATCGGCGTCTGGACCGCCGAAATCTATGTCATGTTCAGCCTGGGTCGCGCTGACGTGTTCGCCCCCGGCGACCTTGCGTTGCAAGAGGCGGCGCGGCTGCTGTTCGATTTGCCTGACCGACCCAAGGAAAAGGCGTTGCGACAGATGGCCGAGGCGTGGAGCCCGTGGAGATCGGTTGCGGCGCGGGCGCTCTGGGCCTACTACCACGTTGAAAAAAGCCGGGAGGGTATTGCGTGACACGGGTATTGCAGACAGGCCGGAAAGAGCCGGTTTCAGGAGAGATGCGGTCCTGCGTCGTCTTTCTGCACGGCTATGGTGCCAATGGGGCGGACCTGCTGGGGTTGGCCGACCCGTTGGGCGAGCACCTGCCGGATACGCTGTTTGTGTCGCCTGACGCGCCCGAGGCCTGTGCCGGGGCGCCGATGGGGTTTCAGTGGTTTCCGATCCCGTGGATCGATGGCTCATCCGAAGAGGAATCGATGGCGGGCATGGCGCGCGCGGTGGATGATCTGAACGCCTTTCTGGACGCGTTGATGGTGGATGAGGATCTGTTGCCCGAACAGGTCGCGCTGCTGGGCTTTTCGCAGGGCACGATGATGAGCCTGCATGTCGGGCCGCGCCGCGAAGAGGAGCTGGCGGGGATCGTCGGGTTTTCGGGTCGGCTGCTGGCGCCGGAGCTGCTGGCGGATGAGGTGCAGAGCAAGCCGCCGATCCTGTTGATCCATGGCGATCAGGACGATGTGGTGCCGGTGCAATCGCTGCCGCAGGCGGCGGAGGCGTTGCAGGAGGCGGGCTTCAAGGAAGTTTTTGCCCACGTCATGGAGGGCACCGCGCATGGCATCGCGCCCGATGGGCTGGGTGTGGCGCTGGCCTTTTTGCGGGACAAATGCGGGTTCTGATCCGGGGCTGTCCACATGTGGCGGCAAAGTTGACGTAACGTCTTCAACGGCTTGCAGAGACGGATTTACCCTTTGGCAAGGTTTGCGCGCGTGTGCATTCCTTACTGGGCGCGGAGCAAATCCTTGTTACACCGACCGGCGAGTTCCCTTGTCCGGCGTCGCGATTTTTCGCCCTTTTTCTAGTCCCATCCCCGCTTGAGCCTTGCCCCATCTGTCGTTGCCCGATCGACGATGGCCCATGCACAGGGCTGATGCTCTTCCCGCCTGAGCCCTTTGGCCCGGAAGCAGACCATAGAACAGGCGGGGCGCGCCCGGCTTGCCGCACTGCAAAAAACCAATGGGCCGACCTGACCGATGGCGGACCCAAGGGCGGAGGGGCCGAAGCCTGTTGCGCTGCTCGCGGCCTCATCGGGCTATGTGGGGCTGCATGTTCAAGACATGACGATCGAAATGGCCGATGTGCTGGGAATGGCTGGGCAACAGGATTTGTGGGTGTCCGAAACTCCGCAGCCCTCGCCCACGGGCCTGCGGACCTGAGTGCGGGCGATGTGGTATGATGGGGCAGGGGCCGGGGTGTTCCGGCCCGTCACGCGGGAGGCCCTACCATGATCATGCGTATCTTTCAGGTTGTAACGCGCCCCGGCAAAGAGGCGGAATTCAGCAAATTCTTTCACGAAGTGGCGATTCCCCTGATGAAAGGGACAGAGGGGATCGTGGATGTTTTTCCCGGCGCCGCGCGGCCCGAGAGTCCGCGCGCGTTTGCCTTTGTGATGATCTGGCGCGATCTGGATGCGCTCAAGTCCTTTGTCGGTGAGGATTACACCACGGCGCATGTGGACCCGGCGGAAGACGCGCTCGTCGAACACCGGCTGATCCGGCATTACGATCTTGTGCCGGGCTGATCATCTGTTCTGCTTGTGTGTATCGCAATCCCGTTTGTCACATGCCGTTTACCTAAGCAGGCTAAGCCTCTGTCTGACCACTTCATCTTGCGGGACTTGCCAGAGCGCAAACGCGAGATATAGTGTTTTCAAGCTGGGGCGGGTTCCCCGCTCTGGCGCTTGATGAACAGCAGACCGGGCAGAGGGCGAGTCTCTCATGAATAGCGAGTTCAGAACCAATTTCGTGCGCGAACCGGGCGCACTCAAGCATCATCCTGCGCTGGTGCTGAACGCGGACTATCGGCCGCTGTCCTACTATCCGCTCAGCCTGTGGACATGGCAGGATGCCATCAAGGCGGCGTTTCTGGACCGGGTCGATATCGTTGCCGAATACGAAGAGGTGGTGCGCAGTCCGAGTATGTCGATCAGGATCCCCAGCGTGGTGGTGCTGAAAGATTTCGTCAAACCTCAGAAGCGCGTGGCATTCACGCGCTTCAATCTTTTTCTGAGGGACGAATTTCACTGTCAGTATTGCGGGGCCAAGGCTGAATTGACCTTTGACCATGTGATTCCGCGCGCGGCGGGGGGAATCACCAGCTGGGAAAACGTGGTGGCGGCCTGTGCGCCGTGCAACCTGCGCAAAGGGTCCAAGAGCCTGCGGCAGGTGGGCATGGCGTTGCGCAAGCCGCCGCGCCAGCCGTCCGCCGGAGAACTGTTGAACATGGGGCGGCGGTTCCCACCCAACCACCTGCACGACAGCTGGCTGGACTTTCTCTATTGGGATGCCGTGCTGGAGGCCTGATGGGTCGCCCCTAGTCGGGGTGAAAGCAGAAGGTGTTGCCGGACGATTCGCTGCGCGGGCACCGGTCCTCTGCCCCTTTGGGGCGCGGATCGGGCCAGTACCAGCTGCCGGTCGCGGCCCCGTTGATCCGATCCACCAATCCTGCGGTTTCGACCACCGTGCGCGCGCCCGACGGCCAGTGATGGACGGCCTGCAGCGTGCCATCGGCCAGAACGCTGCGCGACTGTGTGCAGGGCTCTTGATCGGTCAGCGCGTCGTCGCGGTTGTAGACAAAGCAGGTGCCGGGGCGGTCGATGGTGAAGGTCTGTCCATTGCGGGGCAGGGCGATCAGCGGGATCTCTGGCGGATAGGCCATGTAGTTCTGCATCAGGGAAAAGAACAGCGGTGGTTCGGCGTCGGGAAACGATCCCTCACCCCAGACAGAGGCCTGCACCGCGCGGGCCGGTCCCCAGAAATTGCGGGCGATGTTGTACTCGTCCGATCGGTTGATAAAGCGGCCCTGACAGGTGCCGACCGCCTCCATGCCGAAACCCTGATAGCTGAAGGTGTCGGTGTCGCGGTTGACCCGGTTGTTGGGATCGCCGCTGAGGTGCCAGACGTCCGGATTGCTGGTCTGCAGGTCCATCGTGGCGCGGTACAGGTTGGCGCAGGCGGTTTTGATCACCGGGTCCGATACTTGTGAGGGCGGGTCGATCCCGATCACGGAAATCCCCCAGCGGGCGGCCTCTTGCACGGTAGAGATGTGGAACATGTCCTGCGGCGGGGTTTGGTGCATTTTGGCGGCAAGCGACGGCGGAAAGCGGAAGGCGACCAGATTGCGGAAGATCAGAGCCGTCGCTTCGACAGAGACCTGATAGGCCTTGGCGACGGTTTCGGCGCTGTAATTGCCGTCCGGCACGGTCAGGCTGGGTGCGTGAAAGCCAAGACGCCCGTCGACGTGCAAGTGGCGGCTGGTGACGGTGCCGATGTCGCTGCCGGTGTCGTAGGAGCCGGCCATAAAGACCAGCGCGCAGGCGCTTTCGCAGCGCGCGCCGGGGCGGATCATCGTGCCCAGCCTGCCATGCACCGCCTGCGTCAGTGCGACCGCCTCTTGCAGGGCGCCGCCCGGGCTGTCGAGACACAGATTGAGCGGTGTCTTTAAGTCGATGTAGGGGCCTTGGTCGCCGTCCTCATCGCTGTACCAGATGGTGTCGGCATAGCGCGATTCCGTCGA
The DNA here is from genome assembly GCF_002237555.1 of Antarctobacter heliothermus. Classification (NCBI taxonomy): domain Bacteria; kingdom Pseudomonadati; phylum Pseudomonadota; class Alphaproteobacteria; order Rhodobacterales; family Roseobacteraceae; genus Antarctobacter; species Antarctobacter heliothermus. The sequence continues at coordinate 3,036,151 of NZ_CP022540.1, forward strand.
GGCCCGTTTCATCACCGCCAGCATGGCATCGGTGTCGCCAGGCGCGATGACCCCGTCCAGCGTGACAAGACAGCCGTATTCAGGGTCATCGGCCAGCCGGATGTCCGCCGCCTGCGCCGCCTGTGGTGACGTGAACGCAAGAGCGGCGGCAAGTGGGGCGGCAATCAGTTGGCGCATGGATTTATCCCTGTTTTTCTGGGCGTTGCTTGCACGCTTGGTGGAGAGAAGAGCAAAACCGGCCACAGAATGCGAGGTTTTTTTGTTGTGGATGTGTGCGTGTGCGCTGTCAGAGGCGCCGCAACGGGTGACGGATCAACAGCAGGTCCAGCCCCCAAGCGCGGCACCTGCGCCTCGTCTGGGTGAAGAACCACAGGAACGCAAAAGGCCCCGCATGTGCGGGGCCTTTTACGTTCCAAAGACTGCGCTTGGAATTTAGTCGTTGTTGCCGGGAGCGGCGGGCGCGGCCTGTGCGCCGGGCTGCTGCACCGGACGCTTGCCGCCGTTGAGCGGATCGTCCTGACGCTGAACGGAACCTTCGAAATGGGCCCCGGATTCGATTGCAATGGTCTTGTGGATGATGTCGCCCTCGACACGCGCGGTGGCGGTCAGACGCACCTTCAGGCCGCGCACGCGGCCCACGATACGACCGTTTACAACAACATCGTCGGCGACCACTTCGCCTTTGATGGTGGCGCTTTCGCCGATGGTCAGCAGGTGGGCGCGAATGTCGCCCTCTACTGTGCCTTCAACCTGAATGTCGCCGGTTGTCTTGAGATTGCCGGTCACATGCAGGTCTGCCGACAAAACAGAGGCCGGGGGCTTTGCCTTGGGCGCCGCGGCGGGCTTGTAGTCCCCTGCGGAGGCTTTCGAAGGCTCAGGCATGGCCGGTTTCGACACGTCGTCGGCCTTGTGGCCGGGCTCATTGATCTTGCTCTTAGAAAACATCGTTCGCAGCCTTGATATAGATCATCGGATTGACGGGTTTGCCACCGACTCGGACTTCGTAATGGAGATGGGTACCGGTCGATCGACCAGTGTTTCCCATATCACCGATCCTCTGCCCGCGCGAGACCCTATCCCCGACTTTCACGCGGATTTTCGACATATGCGCATAACGTGTCTCGATGCCAAATTCGTGCTGGATTTTAACCAGGCGTCCATAGCCCGACTGCCAGTCGGCGTGGATCACGACGCCGTCGGCTGTGGAATAGATCGGCGTGCCGTGGGGGGCGGCGAAATCGGTGCCTGCATGCAGACGGCCCCAGCGATAGCCAAAGCCCGAGGTAAAGCGGAACGCATCCTTGAGCGGCGAGGCAAACGGTGCCTTTTGGGCGGCGATCCGGTACAGGTTCAGCCGGTCCATCTGGTTGAGAATACGGTTGGCGCGCAGGGTGTCGGGGGAGGGGGCGTCGTCACCCTTGGTCGAGAAGGACAGCGGTGTCAGCGGGCCGCCCTGACCGGAATAGCCCTTGCGGACCTCATCCAGAATGCGGTCCGGGTCCATCCCGGCCTTTTCGAACATCTTGTCCAGCGGCACCACGGAGACGGTCATCGCCTCTTCGAGTTGGCGGAAGATGCGGTCATTCTTGTCTTCGAGGGTTTCGATGGCGGCCTGCATCTCTGCGGCGCGGATCAGGGACAGTTGCGCGTCGGCGATGACCTGATCGCGTTCCTCTGCGACGCGGGACAGGGCGTCGGTCAGCAGGTTCACGGTGGCGTCGTCGCCGCTGGCGCGGGCCACGGCCACCTCACCTTTGAGGTCGGATTCCAGTTCGGCCAGCCGCTTGGTGGCGTTCTCACGCGATTTCATGACGTCGCGCAGGGTGGCCTGGATCACGTCGATCCCGGTTTCCAGTTCGCGGCGGTGCGCCTCAGAGTCCAGCAATTCGGTCTGCATGACCGATACTTGACGAAGCGCTGCGGAGAAACGGTCCTGCGCGGCCAGTGCCTCGGCGGTGCGGGCGTCGCGTTCCGCCGACAGGGCGTTCAGACGCTGCTGATAGGTGATCTGTTCCCGTTTGGCCTGTTCGCGAAAGTTTCCGGCACCGATGGAGTCCATCAACAGGATCGCGGTGGCCACGATGGTCCAGCCCATCAATGCAGTCAGACCGACAAAAGCCACTGCCTGCGTTTCTGACCGAAGGCGGATGAACCGCGTATCGGTGTCGGATCTCAGAAAGAGCCGACGTTCTGGAAAAAAGCGCTCAACGAGCGCATGAAATCTGATCGTCAGACGTGATCTCACCCGACTGTCCCCTAGTCCCGTCCCATACAAGGTGCGCGCTGTCCCCACAGAACGGCACCCTTCGACGGGCTTACCCCAGCCATTCGTTACTCCGCAAGAATTTTAGCCATGCGATTCGGTCGCACCGGCGGGAAGGGGCCGAAATGGCAAAAAACCGCCTATTCAACGGGTTCTAGGTGGGGTCTGATCCGCGAGGGGCCAATAGAAGTCCGGCGGCAGCCCCGCTTCGGCGCGTTTTTCATCGTTGAAGGGCGGTTTGAGGGCACCTTTGAAGTAGCGTCTGACAAGATCGTGAAACACAACAATTGGGTCCGTGTCGTGTCTGCCACACAAGAAGTGGAACCATTTGGAGCCATAGGCCACATGGCTGACCTCTTCGGAATAGATCGTTTCCAACGCGGCCACGGCGCTGGTGACACCCGCCTTGCGAAAGATCCCGATCATGCCGGGAGTGACGTCCAGGCCGCGCGCCTCTAGCACCATCGGGACCACGGCGAGCCTGCCCATCAAATCATCAACTGTGTCTTCTGCGGCACGCCACATGCCGGCATGCGCGGGCAGGGCGCCGTAGAAACTGTCCATCTCCTCCAGACAATCACACATCAGGTTGAAGTGTTTGCTCTCATCATCCGCCGCCCGGACCCAGTCGTCATAGAACCCGGCAGGCATCGGCGTCGCGGCAAAGCGCGGGATGATGTCCCAATGCAGATCGACGGCGTTCAACTCGATATGCGCGACGGCGTGCAGCAGGGCGATGCGGCCCTGCGGGCTGCCGGGCTTGCGTTTGGGCACGTCACGCGGGTTCAGCAATTCCGGTTGGTCGGGCCGCGCGGGCCGGAGCGGCGGGTCGGCCCGCCCAACGGGAATCGGCGTATCCGTTTCGCGTGCGGCGATCCATTGCGCCGCATAGTCCCGCGACTTGGCGGTTTTCTGCCGGCCATCGGCGGTGGTCAAAACGTCCACCGCCATCTCGCAAAGGGTCATCGTCATGCGGCGTCTCCCATGTGGTCTGGTGCTCTCAGAACTGGGGCCGGGTATGGGGGCCATGGCCACATGGCGCAAGGCCCGGCACAACGCATGGGATCACAAGGCGCGGGCCGCCTCCAGCACTGCTTCGGCATGGCCCGGCACCTTGACCTTGCGCCACTCTTGTACGATCCGCCCGTCGCCATCAATCAGGAAGGTGGACCGCTCAATCCCCCAGAACGTCTTGCCGTACATTGATTTTTGCTTCCACACGCCCAGCCGTTCCGACAGGTCGGATCCTTCGTCAGAGATCAGCGGCACGGACAGGTTCTTCTTGGCCATGAATTTTTCATGGCTGGCAATCGTGTCCTTGGAGATCCCGTAAACCTTGACCCCAAGCGCCTCGAACTGTGGCAGAAGGGCGGTAAAGGCCTCATTCTCTTTCGTGCAGCCAGAGGTGTCGTCGCGCGGGTAGAAGAACAGCACAAACGCCGTCCCCTTGAGCGCTGCAAGCGACACCTCGCCATCGGTCGAAGGCAGGGTAAAGTCAGGGGCAAGAGCCGGGGCAGTGTCGGGCATGGATATCTCCTTTGTTTCGATGTTCTAAGGTGTGCCATAGAGCTACGCCAAGAGAGAGTAAGACAGAAGATGCGGGCTTGCAGTGAGCAGTGAGGCAAAAAAACCGACGTCGCCCCCCCGTCGCAGGCGGCGGCGTGGCCGTGCCGTGCTGTTGGTGCTGTTTGCGCTGATCGCGGCGATTGGTGTTTCGGGTTTTCTGATGATCGGGCGCCCGGTGGACGCGCCTGCCTGGGTCCGTGAACGGATCGAGGCGCGTCTGGCCCAGAGCCTGCCGGGTATCCGGGTTGATTTCGGTCGCATGAGCCTGCTGGTCCAGCGGTCCGGTCTGGCGCGGGTCATTCTGTGGGATGTGGATATCCGCAATCAATACGGCGCGCCGGTGGCGCAATTGTCGGACATCGAGGCGGGGATTTCGGCGGGCGCGCTGCTCCGCGGTAAGGTCGTGCTGCGTGAGGCGCAGGTTTCTGGCGCGTTTGTCACCCTGCGGCGTGACCGCGACGGGCGGCTGGGGTTGGCACTTGGCGATGCCTTTGCCGAAGGCAACGACATGCCCGACATTGGCCAGATCATCGCGCGGGTCGACACGATCTTGGCCGACCCCAAACTGGCGCAACTGGAGGTGTTTGAGGCGGACGCCTTGACCCTGCGCTATGAGGATCAGCGCGCCCGGCGTGGCTGGACCGCCGATGGTGGGCGGCTGCGGCTGGCGCGTGAGGACGGGGTCTTGCGGGCGACCGGCGATGTGGCGCTGCTGTCGGGCGGCGACGGGGTCGCCACGGTGGAGGTTGAGGCGTTCAGCCCGATTGGGGCGCAAAACCTTGATTTCAGCATTCATCTGGACGGGCTGGCGTCGCGAGACATCGCGACGCAAAGCCCGGCACTGTCCTGGCTCAAGGAACTGGATGCACCGATTTCGGGCGCGCTGCGCTCGGCCCTGGACGACAGCGGCATGCTGCAACCGCTGGAGGCGTCGTTGCACATCGGCGCGGGGGCGTTGCAGCCGACTGCCGCCACCCGCGCGCTGCCGTTTGACGCGGCAGAGACCGCCTTTACCTACCAGCCGGAAGAGGGCGTGCTGCGGTTTCAACGCATCCAGTTGACCTCGCCGCTGGGCACCGTGACGGCGGCCGGAACCGCCCGGTTGAACGGGATCGAGACAGGCTGGCCGCGCGGATTGACCGGGCAGTTCCTGCTGTCCAACATGTCGCTGGCCGAAGGCGCAGTGCTGGACCGCCCGATTGCGCTGACCGGGGCCGAGATGGCCTTTAAGATCCGGCTGGATCCTTTTCAGATGACGCTGGGCGAACTGCGCGTGACCGATCCCGCGTACCCGTTGCGGGCCTCGGGGCGGTTGTCGGCGGAAAGCGCGGGCTGGCAGCTGGCGCTGGACGCCCACGCGGCCCGCACGACCCCGGAGCAGGTCCTGAGCTTTTGGCCCCCCGACAGGTTTCCGGGGGTGCGGCGCTGGATCACCAACAACGTCAAGAGCGGCCAGATCGAGGATGTGCATTTTGCCCTGCGCGCCGCGCCGGACGACGCGATGCCGCAGACTTTCCTTGATCTTGGCTTTTCCGACGGCATCGCCACCTTCAACCCGCGCCTGCCCGGCCTGACCGGGGCGGCGGGACGGCTGACGCTGCACGACAACCGGCTTGGCCTGCGGCTGGAGGCAGGGACCACCGACGCCGGGCGCGGACCGATCGACATCTCCGGCAGCGAATTTGTCATCGCTGACCTGCGCGAGAAACCGGCCATCGGAGAGGTGCGCCTACAGGCCGCGGGCGGTGTCACCGCCGCGCTGTCCTATCTCAACAATGACGCTTGGCGGTTGATCGACAAGGCGGACCGGACCGTCGACATGGCCAGCGGCGCGGCGCAAGTGTCGGGCCGTATCGCGATGCCTCTGATAGATGGTCTGACGCTGGATCAGGTGGTGCTGGACCTGTCCGGTGCGCTGCGCGACATTGATGCGCCCACCGCGATCCCCGGCAAGCCGCTGACCGCCGACCAACTGGCGTTGAGCGTCACCAATGCCGCCGTGGCGCTGGAGGGCGCGGTGCTGGTGGACGGCGTTCCCGCCAAGGGCCGCTGGGCGCGGCCCCTGCAAGGCAGCGGCGGTGAGGTCGACGCCGAGGTGACGCTGACCGCGCAGAGCATCGCCGCGCTTGGCATCGGATTGCCGCCAAACAGCGTGCGCGGGCGCGGCATGGGGCGGTTGCGCATCGACATGCCACGCGGCGCGCCGGCCCGGTTCGAGCTGACCAGCGATCTGGACGGGCTGGGCCTGTCGTTGCCGCAAATCGGCTGGGATCTGCCCCCCGGCGCGCGGGGCAGTTTCAGCGTCGCGGGCCTGTTGGGCACGGTGCCGACCATTGAACGGCTGGCGCTGTCTGGGGCGGGGCTGGATGCACAAGGGCGGGTTCTGCTGGATCGCTCCGGCAGGTTTGACCGGCTGGAGCTGTCGCGGCTTACGGTCGGCGACTGGCTGGACGTGAGCGGGCGGTTGGTGACGCGCGGAGGCGGCATTCCGGGGATCGAAGTGGACAAAGGCCGCATCGACATGCGCAGCGCGCCGTTTACCTCCAGTTCCGGCACCGACGGCGGGGCCGGTCCGGGCGGCGGGGGCGCGCCGCTGGCCTTGACGCTGGACAGTTTGCGGCTGACCGACAGCATCGTCTTTGAGGAGTTCCGCGCCGATTTCGACACCACGCGCGGACTGAACGGTGCCTTTACCGCCAAGCTGGGCGGGCGCGCCCCGGTCAAAGGCGTTGCCGTGCCGCAAAACGGCGGCACCGCCTTTCGCATCACCGCAGAGGACGCGGGCGAGGTGCTACGCGCAGCCGATATGCTCAAGACCGTGCGCGATGGGGCGTTTCGGCTGGACCTTGCGCCGGTGCGGGGCAAGCCGGGCACCTATGACGGCATGATGACGATCAAGGGCACGCGGCTGCGCAAAGCGCCCGCCATTGCCGCCCTGTTGGATGCGGTCAGCATCGTGGGGATGCTGGACCAGCTGAACGGGCCGGGGATCTTTTTCTCGGATGTCGAGGCGCGTTTTCGGCTGACCCCCAGCCGCGTTGTGATCAGCCGGTCCAGTGCGGTGGGGCCGTCGATGGGGATCTCGCTGGACGGGTATTACGATCTGGCAAGCGGGCGCATGGACCTGCAGGGAGTGTTGTCGCCCATCTATCTGGTGAACGGCATCGGGCGGTTGATCTCGCGACAGGGAGAGGGGCTGATCGGGTTCAACTTCAACCTGCGCGGCACGGTCGAAAATCCGCGTGTTCTGGTCAATCCGCTTTCGGCCTTCACTCCGGGTATGTTCCGTGACATCTTTCGGCGGCCTCCGCCCAAGCTGTCTCAATGATCCCAACAGGTTGACCTATGAAACTTAGCGATTTCGATTTTGACCTGCCGGATCGGCTGATTGCCACCCGTCCCGCGCGCCCACGCTCCTCTGCCCGGCTGCTGGTGGCTGAGGGGGATGCGATAACGGACGCGCATGTCTTTGACATCGCGCGTTGGCTGCGTCCCGGTGATCGGCTTATTCTGAACGATACCAAGGTGATACCGGCCAGACTTCAAGGCGTTCGCAAGCGGGTGTCTGATGCCGGAGAGACCGAGGCCAGGATCGAGGTCACCCTGCTGGAGCCACAGGCAGATGGCACATGGGCGGCGTTGATCAAACCGCTGAAGAAAGTGCGAGATGGTGAGGAAGTAATATTTTCCAATGATTTGAGTGCCGTTCTTGAGGCGCGAGAGGACGGGCGGGGAAGCCTGCGTTTCAACCTGTCGGGGGAGGATTTCGATGCGGCGCTGAATGCCGCCGGGGCCATGCCTTTGCCGCCCTATATCGCCGCCAAACGCGCCGCCGATGACCGCGACCGCGAGGATTATCAGACCGTCTGGGCGCGCAACACGGGCGCCGTTGCGGCCCCCACGGCCTCGTTGCATTTTGACGACGCGCTGCTGGCGGCGCTGACAGCCAAGGGTGTCAGCTTTACCCATGTCACGCTGCATGTGGGCGCGGGCACGTTCCTGCCGGTCAAGGTTGAGGACGTGACCAGCCACAAGATGCACGGCGAATGGGGTGAGGTGACAGAGACCGCCGCGGCAGAGATCGCCGCAACCCGCGCCGCCGGGGGGCGGATCATCCCTGTTGGCACCACCGCGTTGCGGTTGATCGAGACCGCCGCGCGCGGCGGTCGGATCGCGCCATTTCAGGGGGTGACGGATATTTTCATCTACCCCGGTTTCACCTTCAACGTGACCGACGCGCTGATGACCAATTTCCACCTGCCGAAATCGACGCTGATGATGCTGGTTTCGGCCCTGATGGGCTCTGAGCGTATTCGCGCCATCTATGAACACGCCGTGGCCGAGGACTATCGTTTCTTCTCTTACGGTGATGCCTCGCTGTTGCTGCCGCACCGCGACTGACGACCACCGCGACGTTGGGAAATCCCCAAAATCCAATCGCTGAAACGCGAGTTTCCGCCGCTCGGGTGCCGGGAATGGTTTCCCTGCGACATCGAATCGTGCAGGGCGTCGCCTGTGGTCTGCAAATGATCAGCCATGCCCGGCAGTCTGGGCAAAAGAAGGAATAAACCGTTGCTGCATGTGATGAAAAACTCTTGGGCGCTCTTGCTTGGCATGTTGCTCCTGATGATCGGCAACGGGTTGCAGGGCTCTTTGCTGGGCGTGCGGGGGGCAGAGGCCGGTTTCTCTGCCGGCACCATGTCGATTGTGATGTCGGGCTATTTTGCCGGTTTCCTGTTCGCGTCGCGGACGGTGCCCGGCATGATCCGGCGGGTCGGCCACGTCCGGGTCTTTGCCGCGCTGGGGTCGCTGATCTCGGCGGCGCTGATCTTGTTTCCGGCCTTGCAAGATCCGATTGCCTGGACGCTGGGGCGGTTGGTGCTGGGGTTCTGTTTCTGCGGCGTCTATGTGACCGCCGAAAGCTGGCTGAACAATGCCGCCGACAATGAAACCCGCGGTCAGACCCTGTCGGCCTACATGATTGTCCAGATGGGCGGCATCATCATCAGTCAGGGGCTGTTGGTTGTCCCGGATGCCTCGGGCTTCCTGCTGTTTGTCATTCCATCGGTGCTGGTTTCGATCTCATTTGCGCCGATTCTGCTGTCGATCCAGCCGACGCCGGCCTTTGAATCCTCCAAGCCGATGACTTTGCGAGAGCTATACGGTGTGTCGCCGCTGGGCATGGTGGGGATGTTCTTTCTGGGCGGCGTGTTTTCGGCGCAGTTCGGCATGGCCGCCGTCTATGCCACTGAGGTCGGTCTGAAACTCAGCCAGATCTCGATCTTTGTGGCGTCGTTCTATGTCGGTGCCTTGGTGCTGCAATATCCACTGGGGTGGATTTCCGACCGGGTCGACCGGCGGCGGTTGGTCATGCTGGTGGCAGCGGTCGGTGCCGTGGCGGCGGCGGTCGCGGCGGCGCTTGGCGGGTCGTTTACCGTGTTGGTGGCCTCTGCCTTTGTGATCGGGGGGTGTTCTAACCCGCTGTATTCGCTGCTGATTGCCTATACCAACGACTTTCTTCAGCCCGAAGACATGGCCAGCGCCTCTGCCGGACTGCTGTTTGTCAACGGCATGGGCGCCATCGCCGGTCCGCTGGTGATTGGTTGGGTCATGGGGGTCGCCGGGCCGAGCGGGTTCTTTGTGCTGATCCTGGGGTTGCTTACGATCATCGCGGTCTATGCGCTGTACCGGATGACGCAGCGGGCTGCGCCCTCTGTCGGGGACACGGGCGCCTATGCGCCGGTCATGCCGTCCTCGACGCAGGTCGCCGTCGAGGTGGCGCAGGAGTATTTCATTGACCAACAGGACGAAGATGCAGAGTCCCCAACGCCTTGACTGTCAGAACCTGACAGAATTCGTGATTTGGGTGCCTGCCGCAGTATGCGCAATGATCGTTTGTGGTGGGATGCGTAATGGGTGACAAAGGAGAAGCAGATGATCACGTCCGACGATGTACTGGCCTTTTGGCTGGATGAGGTGGGCCCAAAGGGCTGGTACGCTAAGGACGACGCGCTGGATGAGACGATCCGCACGCGGTTTGGCGACGCTCTGCAGGGGCTGATGGGCGGGCGTTTTGGCCTGTGGCTGACCTATCCGTCAGGCGCGCTGGCCTATATCATTCTGGCCGATCAGTTTCCGCGCAACATGTTCCGTGAAGATCCGCGTGCCTTTGCCTCGGATGAGGTGGCGCGCGCGGCGGCGAAACAGGCAATCCATCGCGGCTGGGATCTCAAGATCGACGCCCCGGCGCGGCAGTTCTTTTACATGCCCTTGATGCATGCCGAAAACCTGTGTGATCAGGACCGTTGCGTGCGCTTGTTCAAAGAGCGGATGCCGGAATCGGACAACAACCTGCTGCACGCGCGTGTCCACCGCGAAGTGATCCGCAACTTTGGCCGCTTTCCCTATCGCAACGCGGCCCTGTCGCGCCGCACCACCGAGCCAGAGCAGGGCTTTCTGGACAATGGCGGATACGCAGAGATCCTGCGCGATCTGCAGGCCGACGTCGCCGCCTGAGTTCGTCGCCTGACCTGATGCGCGCGGGGTGATTGCCCCGCGCCCGGTGCTCGGCTAGCCTTTGCCGCGACGAGGCAGGGAGGAACGGCATGAGCGAGCAACGCTTTGACATGGTGGTGATCGGGGCGGGCCCCGGCGGCTATGTCGCGGCCATCCGGGGGGCGCAACTGGGGTTGCGCGTGGCGGTGGTCGAACGCGAGCATATGGGCGGCATCTGTCTTAACTGGGGCTGCATTCCGACCAAGGCGATGTTGCGCTCGGCCGAGGTGTTCCACCTGATGCAGCGCGCCAAGGAGTTTGGCCTGTCGGCCGAGGGGCTGGGCTATGATCTGGACGCCGTGGTCAAACGGTCTCGAGGGGTGGCGAAACAGTTGTCATCGGGCGTCGGGCATCTGCTGAAGAAAAACAAGGTCACGACGATCATGGGTACCGCGCGGCTGGATGGGCCGGGGCGGGTGCATGTCACCACGGACAAGGGCGAACAGGTGCTGGAAGCTGCCAACGTGGTTCTGGCCACCGGCGCGCGGGCGCGTGAGTTGCCGGGGCTGGAGGCGGATGGCGACCGGGTCTGGACCTACAAACACGCGCTGGTGCCCAGGCGGATGCCGTCCAAGCTGTTGGTGATCGGGTCCGGGGCCATCGGCATCGAGTTTGCCAGTTTCTACCGCACCTTGGGGGCCGAGGTCACGGTGGTCGAGGTCATGGACCGAATCCTGCCCGTCGAGGATGAAGAGATCGCCGCTTTTGCCAAAAAGCAGTTTGTGAAACAGGGCATGACAATCCTCGAAGGGGCCAAGGTTGCGCAGCTGGAGCGCGGTAAAGATGCGATTGTCGCCCATGTGGATAAAAATGGGGATAAGTCAAAGATCACTGTCGATACAGTGATTTCGGCTGTGGGTATTGTTGGAAATGTAGAGGGTCTGGGGCTGGAGGATATGGGCGTCCGGGTCGACCGGTCCCATGTCGTGACCGACCCGATGTGCCGAACCGGCGTCGAGGGTGTCTATGCCATCGGCGACATCGCGGGCGCGCCTTGGCTGGCGCACAAGGCCAGCCATGAGGGGGTCATGGTGGCCGAACTGATCGCAGGACAGGATGCCCATGCGGTGGATCCGGACAGCATCGCGGGCTGCACCTATTGCCAGCCGCAGATCGCCTCTGTCGGGCTGACAGAGGCGCAGGCCAAGGCGCAGGGGTATGACATCAAGGTGGGGCGGTTCCCCTTTATCGGCAACGGCAAGGCCATCGCTTTGGGCGAACCGGAGGGTATGGTCAAAACGGTGTTCGACGCGGCGACCGGCGCGCTGCTGGGTGCGCACATGGTCGGGGCCGAGGTGACGGAACTGATCCAGGGCTACGTCGTCGGTCGGCAGTTGGAGACGACAGAGGCGGATCTGATGCAGACCGTGTTCCCGCATCCGACGTTGAGCGAGATGATGCACGAATCCGTGTTGGATGCATGGGGGCGGGCGATCCATTTCTGATGAGGTCTGAGGTGGTCAGGTGGCTGCCGCATGGCAGGGGCAAGGGATTCGGAGGTCAACAAGATGGCGGAACGCATGACAGTGCCCTCGGATGTTCCGGTCGCGGAGTTTCTGGCCGGGGTCGAACCGGCGCGGCGGCGCGAGGATGCGCTGGTGCTGGACCAACTGTTTCGGGAGGTCACAGGATGGCAGCCGGTGATCTGGGGCGCATCGATGGTGGGCTATGGGCGCTATGCCTACACCTATGCCAGCGGGCATTCCGGGCAAAGTCTGGCCACCGGATTTGCGCCGCGCAAGGCCAAGATGGTGGTCTACATCATGCCCGGATACACGGATTACAGCGCGATCCTGTCCCGGCTTGGGCCGCATAAACTGGGCAAGTCCTGCCTGTACCCTGGCGCGTTGTCGAAGGTTGATCTGGATGTGCTGGCGGAATTGATCCGGGCCGGGCTGCGGGATCTGGCCGGGCATTGGCCGGTCGAGGCAAGCTGACTTGCCCGTGCGCCGCCGATCAGGCGTGACGCGCATTGTGTTGATTGAACTTTGGTGATGCGACAAACCTCTGGCCCGAGTGCCGGGTCAGAGGTTTTCGTTGTCCGACCCCGGTGCCAATGCCTGCGGTATAGCTTGGCCGCGTTTTTTGGCATCCAGCGCCTTTTGCACGTGGTCATTCAGAAAGGTACGCGCGCGCCGTTCGGCCAGACGGATGCGAACGGCGGCGCGAAAGATTTCCTCGGATGAGGGCGAAGACGCCCCCAACACCGCAGCCACCTGGTCCGGCAGGTTCTCGTCCCCAAGCGCGTCCATCGCCTTGATCGTGTCACGGGCGAGCTTGTCTGCCAGATCATCGACGACGGACATGGGCGCTCCTCAGCGGCTGTTTTCGGTCAAGCGCCGCTTCACATAGGTGGACACCGAGTCCATCAGCGTGTCCATGTGCGGCTCTTCAAAGAAATGCCCGGACCCTTCGACCTCTTGATGGGTGATCGTGATCCCCTTCTGCTCATGCAGTTTGGACACCAGCGACCGGGTATCAACCGGCGGGGCCACACGGTCGGCGGTCCCGTTGATGACCAGACCGGACGAGGGGCAGGGCGCGAGGAAGCTGAAGTCATACATGTTGGCCGGCGGAGAGACCGAGACGAATCCGGTGATCTCGGGCCGACGCATCAGCAGTTGCATCCCGATCCATGCGCCAAATGAGAAACCGGCCACCCAGCAATGCTTGGAGTTTTGGTTCATCGACTGCAGGTAATCGAGCGCGGATGCCGCATCGGACAATTCGCCAACGCCTTGGTCGTATTCACCCTGACTGCGTCCAACACCACGGAAATTGAACCGCAGCACGGTAAAGCCCATGTTGTAGAACGCATAGTGGAGGTTGTAGACCACCTTGTTGTTCATCGTCCCGCCGAACTGCGGGTGCGGATGAAGAACAATCGCGATAGGGGCATCGCGGTCTTTTTGCGGATGATAGCGGCCTTCTAGTCGGCCTTCGGGTCCGGGAAATATCACCTCGGGCATGGGGCGGCGCAGCTCCTTACTCATCAACTTGAAGGGCGGCCCAACTGGACGCCTTGGCATTCTTGACCAAAACACGCGGCTACTTTAGAAGAGTTCTAAATCGGCTCCGGCGTGTTCCGGGCTGGGAAGCAGATAGGCAATTGAACGGGTAAGGTCAATTGCCGCCGCGATGAGGGGCGAAACTGCCGTGAAGCTGAGTACCAAAGGTCGCTACGCCATGGTCGCGTTGACAGATATCGCGATGCAGTCTTCTGAGGGGCTGGTCACGCTTGGCGATATTTCCAAACGGCAGGACGTGTCCTTGCCGTATCTGGAGCAATTATTTGTCAAACTGCGGCGCGCCGGGCTGGTGGAATCGGTACGCGGTCCGGGCGGCGGTTACCGCTTGGCGCGGCTCCCGGCAGAGATCCGGGTGGTCGAGGTGCTGGCAGCCGTCGATGAGACAGTGGATGCGATGCATGTGGGGGCGGGCGCCTCTGGCGGGCTATCGGGCAGCCGTGCGCAATCCATGACCAACCGCCTGTGGCAGAGCCTGTCGGCGCATGTCTATGTCTTCCTGCATCAGACACGGCTGTCGGATGTGGTCGAAAACTCGCTGGCGCCTTGTCCGGCGGTGCCGTCGATCTTTGCCGTGGTGGATGAAGAGGACAAGTAGGGCATGTCACGCGTCTACCTTGATCATAACGCCACCACGCCGCTGCGCGCCGAGGCGCGCGCCGCGATGATTGCGGCGATGGATGTGGTAGGCAATCCTTCATCGGTCCACGCCGAAGGGCGGGCTGCCAAAGGCGTGGTCGAGACGGCGCGCGCGCAGGTCGCGGAACTGGTGGGTTGCCTGACCTCTCAGGTGATCTTTACCGGATCGGCAACAGAGGCGGCGGCGTTGGCGGTGGCGCAAAAGGATCGGCATGGCGGGGCGTTTGCCGCGCTGCCCACGGAGCACGACTGTCTGAACGTCTGGTCAGAGCTGGATTTGCCCGCGCTGCACCGCGCGGATGGCACAGTTGGCAGTCTTGATGTGTTGGACGGGCAGGCGACACTGGTGGCTGTGTCTGCCGCCAACAGCGAGACCGGGATCATGATGCCGGACGGCTGTGTTGTGGCCAGTGACGGCGACAGGACCGTGGTCTGCGACATCACCCAGTTGGCGGGCAAGATGCCAGTCTTGTATCCCGAGGGACGCAAGCCGGCCTATATGATCCTGTCGGCGCATAAGATCGGCGGCCCCAAGGGCGTTGGCGCGTTTATCAACTTCACCCGCGATGACCCACAGGCGATCCTGAAGGGCGGCGGGCAAGAGATGGGGCGGCGCTCGGGCACCGAAAACGTCATCGGCATCGCCGGGTTCGGCGCGGCGGCAGAGGCGGCGCATAGTGACGTTGCGGCAGGAAAATGGCACCGGGTCGAAAAACTTAGAAACATTCTAGAAGAATCTCTTGAGGCTGCCTCTGAGGTGACTATTTCAGTCGGGAAAGACTCGGTCCGTTTGCCGAATACCGCGTGCCTTGCGACTTCGGGCTGGAAGGGCGAAACGCAGGTCATGCAGATGGACCTTGCTGGCTTCTCTGTCAGCGCCGGGTCTGCGTGTTCCAGCGGCAAGGTCAGCCGGAGCCGCGTTCTGGAGGCGATGGGATACGACGACCAGACAGCAGGCGGCGCCATTCGGGTGAGCCTGGGTCTGGACACAACAGAAGACGACGTGGCGCGCTTTTGCGACGCCTGGATCAGCAAATACCAGCGGCACCGCGCGCGGGCTGCATGAAAGAGAGGAACCCCGATGGCGGCTTTCGATGAAGTGACAATCAAGGACGGCGTCGACCAAGAGACGGTGGATGCTGTCAAGTCGGTCAGCACATACAAGCATGGCTGGGACACCGACATCGAGATGGAATATGCCCCCAAAGGGCTGACGCCGGACATCGTGCGTCTGATCTCGGAAAAGAACGAAGAACCCCAGTGGATGACCGATTGGCGTCTGGCGGCCTATGAACGCTGGTTGCAGAAGAAAGAGCCTGACTGGGCGATGGTCGACTATCCTGAAATCGACTTTCAGAACCAGTATTACTATGCCCGGCCCAAATCGATGATGGAAAAGCCGAAGTCGCTGGATGAGGTCGATCCCAAGCTGCTGGAAACCTACGCAAAACTGGGCATCCCGCTGAAGGAACAGATGATCCTAGCGGGCGTCGAGGGCGCGGAAGCGACCCCGGCCGAGGCCAAGGAAGGTGAGCGCCGTGTGGCGGTGGATGCGGTGTTCGATTCCGTTTCCGTGGGCACGACCTTTCAAGCGGAACTGAAGAAGGCCGGCGTGATCTTTTGTTCGATCTCCGAGGCGATCCGCGAACACCCCGAACTGGTGAAAAAGTACCTTGGGTCCGTCGTGCCGGTGTCGGACAACTTCTACGCCACGCTGAACTCGGCCGTGTTCTCTGACGGATCGTTTGTCTATGTGCCGCCGGGCGTGCGCTGCCCGATGGAACTGTCGACCTATTTCCGCATCAACGCGGAAAACACTGGCCAGTTCGAACGCACCCTGATCATCGCCGACAAGGGCAGCTATGTCAGCTACCTTGAGGGCTGTACCGCCCCGCAGCGCGATGTGGCGCAACTGCACGCCGCCGTGGTCGAGATCATCATCGAAGAAGACGCCGAAGTGAAATACTCGACGGTCCAGAACTGGTATCCGGGCAACGAAGAGGGCAAGGGCGGCATCTACAACTTTGTCACCAAGCGCGCCGATTGCCGGGGCGACCGGGCCAAGGTGATGTGGACGCAGGTTGAGACCGGCTCTGCCGTGACGTGGAAATACCCGTCCTGCATCCTGCGCGGCAATGAATCGCAAGGTGAGTTCTATTCCATCGCCATCACCAACAACCACCAGCAGGCCGACACCGGCACCAAGATGATCCATCTGGGCCGCGATACGCGGTCGCGCATCGTGTCCAAGGGCATCAGCGCGGGTGTGGCGCAGAACACCTATCGTGGTCTGGTGTCGATGCACCCCAAGGCGAAGAATTCGCGCAACTATACCCAGTGCGACAGCCTGTTGATCGGCGACAAATGCGGGGCGCACACGGTTCCGTATATCGAGGTCAAAAACAACAGCAGCCGCGTCGAGCATGAGGCGACCACCTCCAAGGTGGACGACGACCAGCTGTTCTATTGCCGCCAGCGTGGCATGGACGAGGAAGAGGCCGTGGCCCTCGTGGTCAACGGGTTCTGCCGCGACGTGTTGCAGGCGCTGCCGATGGAATTCGCCATGGAAGCGCAGCAACTGGTGGCCATTTCGCTTGAAGGGTCGGTTGGGTGAACTCGGGCTGGGTCAAAGGCGCGGTTCTGGGGCTGGCGGCAGTGTCGCTGGTCGTGACGGGCGTCGGTTGGCAAGAACCGGCGCTGGCCGCCGGTCCGTTGTATGACCCGACCTTCCTTTACGGGATTGATGTGGATGCCTCCATGCGGGTCCGCGACTGTGAGCCCAGCCTTTTCACCAAGCAACACTGCAGCCTTTGGGGCCACTGGGGGCCGATGTAACGACAGCGCCGACGGGGCTTTCGATAGTTGTGTCTTACCTGAGAGAAGTCTCACAAGAACTTGGAGTTAAACGATGATCGTCACCACGACCCCGGCCATCGAAGGCCGCCGCATCACCGCCTACAAGAGCATCGTCGTGGGTGAGGCGATCCTTGGCGCCAACGTGTTCCGGGACATCTTTGCCGGGATCACCGATATCATCGGCGGTCGCTCTGGTGCCTACGAGGCAAGCCTGCAGGAAGCGCGCGAAACCGCGCTGCGGGAACTTGAAGAACGTGCGGCTGCCATTGGCGGCACCGCTGTGGTCGGCGTCGACCTCGACTACGAAGTGATCAACAACATGCTGATGGTTTCGGCCAGCGGCACAGCGGTGGTGATCGACTGACTCACCGCCCCGACATTGGAACACCGTCGCGCCCGCCATTGGGCAAAGGCGCGCGACAGACCAGACTTGAGAAGGACTAAAAATGCTGGAAATCAAGAACCTGCACGTCAAACTTGAAGAAGAGGACAAGCAGATCCTCAAAGGCGTCAACCTGACCGTCGAAGCGGGCAAGGTGCATGCGATTATGGGGCCGAATGGCTCTGGCAAGTCGACCCTATCCTATGTCCTGTCGGGCAAGGACGGCTATGAGGTCACTGATGGCGCGGCCACGCTGGAAGGCGAAGACCTGCTGGATATGGACGTCGAAGAGCGCGCCGCCGCCGGTCTGTTTCTGGCGTTCCAGTACCCGGTTGAGATCCCCGGCGTCGGCAACATGACCTTTCTGCGCACGGCTGTGAACGCACAGCGCAAGGCGCGCGGCGAGGAAGAAATGTCCTCTGCCGAGTTCCTCAAGGTGATCCGCGAAAAAGCCAAGTCGCTGAAGATCGACGCCGAGATGCTCAAGCGTCCGGTTAATGTTGGCTTCTCCGGCGGTGAGAAAAAGCGCAACGAGATCCTGCAAATGGCGATGCTGGAACCCCGGATGTGCATTCTGGATGAGACCGACTCGGGTCTTGACGTGGACGCGATGAAACTGGTGGCGGACGGCGTGAACGCGCTGCGCGACGCCGGGCGCGGCTTTCTTGTCATCACGCACTATCAGCGCCTGCTGGACCACATCAAACCGGACGTGGTTCACATCATGGCCGACGGTCGCATCATCAAGACCGGCGGGCCGGAGCTGGCGCTTGAGGTCGAAAAGAACGGCTATGCCGACATCCTTGCGGAGGTGGCGTAATGGCATTGCCACAGGCAAAACTGGACGCAACCGAGGCGCGGTTGTCCGCGCTGGCGCTGCCAGAAGGCGGATGGAGCGATCCGGCGCGTGCGGACGCGCTGTCGCGTCTGCGGGCCATGGGCCTGCCCACCGCCCGCGACGAATACTGGAAGTACACCCGGCCCGAAACGCTGGTGACGGCTGACGCGCCCACGGCCGCTGTTCTGGATCAGGATGATGAGACGCCGCTGTTTGCTGCGCGCGACCGGCTGAAGATCGTCTTTGTGGATGGCGTGTTTTCCGCCTCCGCCTCTGACGATCTGAGCCTTGAGGGCGTGTCTGTCGACCGGCTGGCCGAGGCAAAAGATATTCATTGGGCCAAAGACTTGTACGGCGTTCTTGAGGCGCAAGGGCAGACCCCGGTGGCCCGCCCGCTGGCAGCGCTGAACACCGCCTTCGCCAGCGATGGCGTGCTGATCCACGTCACCGGCAAGGTGTCCAAACCGATCAACCTGATCTATCGCCATGAGGATGAAACCTCGGATGCGATCCTGCATCATGTGATCAAGCTGGACGCCGGGGCCGAGGCGACGATCCTTGAAAACGGACCCGCCGCCGCCCGGTTCAACCAGTGTATCGAGGTCGATGTGGCCGACAATGCCACGCTGCACCACATCCGTGCGCAGGGCCGTGACCATGAGCGCCGCGCTGCCACGCACATCTTTGCCCGTCTGGGGCAAGAGAGCACTTTCAAGAGCTTTACCCTGACCGTGAACGGGATGCTGACCCGCAACGAGGTCGTGATCGACATCACCGGCGACAATGCGGTGGCGCATGTGGCCGGGGCCTGTATGGGAGACGGCGCATTCCACCATGACGACACCATCTTTGTCACCCATGACGCGGTGAACTGCGAAAGCCGTCAGGTGTTCAAGAAGGTGCTGCGCAACGGCGCGACGGGGGTGTTTCAGGGCAAGATCCTTGTCAAAGCGGGCGCGCAGAAGACTGACGGTTATCAAATTAGCCAGTCGCTGCTGCTGGACGGAGACAGCCAGTTCCTTGCCAAGCCGGAACTGGAAATCTACGCCGATGACGTCGCCTGTTCGCACGGCTCTACCTCCGGGGCGATCGACGAAGAGGGGCTGTTCTACCTGCGCGCCCGTGGCGTGCCGCGCGGCACTGCCGAGGATCTGCTGACCATCGCCTTTATCGCCGAAGCGGTGCAGGAGATCGAGGACGAGAGCCTGCAAGAGGAACTGGTCGAGCGTGTGGCGGCCTGGCTGGCGCGCCGGCGCAGCTGACCGGTGCCTGTCACCCGGGATATCGCCGCCACCTACCGCAGGCCGCGGCAGACCCTGCGCGCGCTGTTGTTGCGCGGGGTCAGTGAACCGCGCGCGCTGGCCTGCCTGATGGGGGCCTGTGCGGTGATGTTTGTGGCGCAATGGCCCCGGCTGGCGCGGGAGGCCCATCTGAAGGGCACTGATTTGGAGCCCGCGCTTGGCGGGGCGCTGCTGGCGACGTTGATCTTTCTGCCGCTGGTCTTTTACGTCGTGGCCGGGCTTAGCCAGTTGGTGTCTACGGCCGTCATGCGGCCGATTGGCGGGTACGATACCCGTTTTGCACTGTTCTGGGCGCTGCTGGCGGCCTCGCCGCTGGCATTGCTCTACGGGCTGGTTGGCGGGTTTATCGGGGCAGGCGGCGCATTGACGCTGGTTGGTGCCGCGTGGCTTGGCGTGCTGCTCTGGTTCTGGACCACGGGCCTGCGTGAGGCACGCAAACTGTCAGGGCCGGACGGCAAAGAGGGCGCGGCGTGACCCCGGAGGCTTTCCTGAAGCTGGCGTTGCAAAGCGTGACAAACCCGCGTGAGGTCGCCGCCTTGTTGCTGTCGATCCGTCCAGGGCGTGAGGCGCTTTGGACGGCATTCGCGCTGGTCGTGGTGCTGAACGCGCTGATCTTTTCCGCCTCATTGCTGATGGATCCGACGGGCGTTCCGACCCTTTTGTCCAGCCCGGTGATGCTGCTGGTGTTGCAAGGTGCTGCATTGGCGGGCAGCATTCTGGCGCTGACGTGGGCCGGGCGGCTGTTCGGAGGCAAGGCGCGGATCGAGGAAATCGCCCTGCTGATGATCTGGATGCAGGCGCTGCGCATTTTGGTGCAGGGCGCGCTGCTGTTGATCATCCCGGTGTCTCTGGTGTTGGCGGGACTGGGAACAATGGCGGCCACGGCGCTTGGCGTCTGGATCGCCGTGAACTTTCTGGACGAGGCGCATGAACTGGGCGGCCCCTTGCGTGCCTTGGCCGTCTTGGTATTGGGCATGTTTGCAATGGCTTTTGCCGTCTCACTGCTATTGACCCTCGCAGGGGTCACACCCGAAGGAATCACAGGCTATGTATGACGTCGACACAGTTCGCGCCGATTTTCCGATCCTCTCGCGTGAGGTGAATGGCAAGCCGCTGGTCTATCTGGACAACGGGGCCTCGGCGCAGAAACCGCAGGTTGTGATCGACGCGGTGACGCGCGGCTATGCCGAGGAATACGCCAACGTCCACCGGGGCCTGCACTATCTGTCGAACCTTGCGACCGAGAAATATGAGGGCGTCCGAGAGATCATCGCCCGTTTTCTTGGGGCCAAAGACGCCGAAGAGATCGTCTATACCACCGGCACCACCATGGGCATCAACCTTGTGGCTTATGGCTGGGCGATGCCCAATCTTGAGCCGGGCGATGAGATTGTGCTGTCGGTGATGGAGCATCACGCCAATATCGTGCCGTGGCATTTCCTGCGCGAACGGCAGGGCGTGGTCATCAAATGGGTCGATGTGGATTCGACCGGCTATCTTGATCCGCAAAAGGTGGTCGACGCCATCGGTCCCCGGACCAAGCTGGTCGCGGTCACCCAACTGTCCAACGTGCTGGGCACGGTGGTGGATGTGAAAACCATCTGCGACGGGGCCCGCGCCAAGGGCGTGCCGGTGCTGGTGGATGGGTCGCAGGCGACGGTCCACATGCCGGTGAATGTCGAGGATATCGGCTGCGATTTCTACGCGATCACCGGGCATAAACTCTACGGTCCGTCGGCGTCCGGCGCGATCTGGATGCGCCGCGCCCGCATGGATGAGATGCGCCCGTTCATGGGCGGCGGCGACATGATCCGTGAGGTCCACAAGGACGCAATCACTTGGAACGATCCCCCGATGAAGTTCGAGGCCGGAACCCCCGGCATCGTTCAACAGATCGGTCTGGGCGTCGCGCTGGAGTACATGATGGGTCTGGGGATGGACAACATCGCCGCCCATGAGAAAGCCTTGCGTGACTATGCGCGGACCCGTCTGGACGGTCTGAACTGGCTGTCGGTGCAGGGCACGACGCCAAACAAGGCCGCGATTTTTTCCTTTACGATGCAGGGGGCGGGCCATGCGCATGACATCTCGACCATCCTTGACAAAAAGGGCGTCGCGGTGCGGGCAGGGCATCACTGTGCCGGGCCGCTGATGGATTTCCTTGGCGTCACCGCGACCTGCCGGGCCAGCTTTGGCCTCTATAACACCACGGCAGAGGTGGACGCGCTGGTTGATGCGTTGGAACTGGCGCACGATCTTTTCGGCTAATCTGCCGGTTTTCTAGACAGAGCACGCCCCTGTTCAGGTCATTTTATGAACGGGGGTTCAATTTCGCGTGGGGTCTTGGCAGGCTGTCGGCAACGCAACTGCCACGGAGAACCGCATGTCGCTTTTGACCGACGCCGACGAAATTTCGCAAATCGCATTTGGATTCATGGGATCGAAGGCGCTGTTCGCCGCGCTCGAACTGGGAATCTTTACCCATCTGGCACAGGGGGCGATGACGGCGACAGAGTTGGCGCAGGCGTCAAAGATACATGAGGACCGGGTGACAACCCTGCTGACGGCGCTGGCCGGTATGGGGCTGGTTGCGGTTGATGAGGACGGATTTTCCAACGCCCCCGCAGCACAGGCTTTTCTGGTGCAGGGCGCCAAGTACGATTTTTCCGACTATCTGCGCCTGCAGGTCGGGCGACAGATGTATCCGCTGATGGATCAACTGGACGACGCGCTGAGCGGCAATATGGCCGAGGATGCGACCGCGTCCTATGCCGATTGGTTTTCCGACCCCGAGGAGGCGCGGCTTTATTCCGAAAGCCAGCATTCCGGGTCGTTGGGTCCGGCGCGGCAACTGGTCAAGGCGCTGGATCTGTCCGGCAAACACAAGATGCTGGATCTGGGCGGCGGCACGGCGGCCTTTGACATCACGTTGTGCAAGGCGAACCCGGATCTGACCGCGACGATTCTGGAGTTTCCCAATGTCGCGGCGCTGGGGCGCAAGTATGTGGACAAGGCGGGCCTGACTGATCGGATCACCTATCTCGAGGGCAACGCGCTGGAGACACCATGGCCGCAGGGGCAGGATGTGGTGATGATGTCCTATCTGCTGTCGGGTGTGCCGGGCGACACCCATGCGCGGCTGATCCGGCAGGCGTTCGAGGTGCTCAATCCCGGCGGGATCGTGCTGATCCATGACTTTGTGGTACACGAGGACCGGAGCGGACCGTCCTTGGCCGCCCTCTGGCAGTTGCAACACACAGCCTTTACGCCAGAGGCCCGCTCACTGGATGCCGGGTGGTTGGACGGGGCATTGGCGGGGGCCGGATTTGCCGGAATAACCGTTGCCCCACTGATCCCGGAAATGACCATGCTGGCGCAGGCGCACAAGCCCTGACAGGCCGCACCCGCTGCGCTGGCGCGGGCGCGGGAAAAGGGTATGCCGGGAAACCGCGCGGTGCGGCACCGTGCGGATGCGGACCGCCGCGCAGAAATGTCAGCTTCTGTTTTTCAGGCTGTCAGTAAGGCGTTGCAGAGGTCGGCCCCTTGGGTCTATACAGCCGCCAGAACGCACCCATAGCTCAGCTGGATAGAGCGCTGCCCTCCGAAGGCAGAGGTCAGAGGTTCGAATCCTCTTGGGTGCGCCAAATTTCAGGCTAAGATCCTGTTCTTCCTCACATGAACGTAATTTCACCACCGCAGTTCGCGCTCCGGTTTCCAGAAGCCATTGCCCGTTTGTTCGCGGATGGGATGTCGTGGGCGACCTCGTGAAGTGACTCGTGCCCCGTCCAGACGCCGATCCGGTGTGGGGGCCAGCCGCCCACTGCCAGGATCACAGTGCGTGCCTTGCGTAGCCCGAGCGCCGTCTTTCCGGTCAGCCCGGCATCCCGTGCCGCGTAGCTGATCAGCATCGACAGCGCCTTGATTGACCGCGCTTTGCCCGACCTCTAATGAACAGGAACTCCAATCCCGCGGCGTCGAGGAGTGCCTCGGGTCCGCCCGCAGGAACGGGTGGATAGGCTCTGCCACCGGAACGCAGGCGTTGCCGCCGGTCTTCTCCTGCTCAAAGCTCAGGATGCCGTCGCGCGCACATTGCCAACCGATCCACGCGGCATCGATACAACGCGCCGCCGTCCAGAAAATCACCGCGAACGCTTGCCGCTCTGCCGGCCCGAGCGGCCAGCGGGCGCGGAAGGCGACCACGTCCATCGCCGTCCACGGTTCATGTGGTTTCGAGTTGCTGCGCCGGATCTCGGCGTCTCGGGCAATATTGTCGGTGCGCCAGTGTTCCGCCTTCGCGTAGGACATGAGCGCTCGCCAGACCGTGCGTTCGGCCCATGCGGCGGTGACCCCGTCCGCGCACCTGGCATGATGGATGCAGTTCGTTCTGGTCATCCGGTCATCTTCTGTTGCAGGGCGTGGTCGTCCCATTTGGTCTGCAACGGCGGCCATCATGCCGGTGTAGGACCGGCGCGGGCATTCGGGGCCGGGCGGCATCCTGTGAACCGCGTTTCAGCGTTTCCAGGTCTCGCTGTCCCGGTCCGGCTCTGGCAGGCGATTGGTCTGCATCAAGTCCGGCAGTCCGCGCCGGTCCCGGTGGCGCAGTTCCGCTGCCCCGGCTGCGGCTGGACGCACATGCTCAACATTAACCCGTCACAGAGGCCCAGGTGGGCGTTCAGCGGCGACGTCGCCCTCGATCAAAATCAGCCGGACCTATACCGCGTCCAATCGCGCCGATGAGAGTACGGCCTTAGTGACGGTTACACCGCGCTTGGCATACCTGTCACAGAGCCCAAGGGATAAATGTGTCTGGGGGAAAGGCAAGTCCGGGCTTCACGCGATTTACGCAACAAAGCCCCGCGCGGTCAGTGATCCAGCACGTTTTTGATGTCACCGGTATCCAACACCGGCGAGGCGTCCAGATCATCGGCATCCAGCATCGCGGCGACGCGTTCCAGACTGGACACCAGCATCGCCTGTTCCCAATCCTCCATCGCCCCGAACTTGCGGACAAAGCGCTGTTGCAGCGGGTCGGGGGCCTCTGCCAGCGTTTGTCGCCCAGCGGCGGTGATATGGATATTAATCTGGCGGCGGTCGGTCTCTGATTTTTCGCGCACCGCCAGATTCTGCCGCACCAGTTTGTCCACCAAGGACGTCACCGTCGCCTGCGACACACGCATCTGGACAGAGATCTCTTTCGCCGTGGCATGGCCGCGTTCACCGATGATCTGCAGCACGCGAAACTGCACGGCGGTGACGCCGGCAACCAGCTTCAACTCACGGCTGTACAATTCGGTCGCGCGCAGAATGCGGCGGATGGCGATCAGGCAGGTGTCAACGCGGTCCATCGGCTGTCCAGTGCAAGGGATTACCTATCTTACAAGGCGTTTGAACGCCCTACAAAGAGAATAATGATTTGTAAATCGAAGTGTAAACATGGCTCATATGGGTGTCTGAGGGCCAGAAATGGCTAGATTTGCACAAAAAATGCTTTGCACGTTGAAATACATGCTGCGTTACGCTAAGTACCACCCAAAGCAATCAAGGAGACTTAGTCCGATGCAACACCCGCGTGATATCACCCGTTCGTCCCTGCCCACTCTTCGCTGCCCCACAGCAGAGGATGGCGCGGCGATCTGGGAGCTGGTGCGCGCGTGCAAGCCGCTCGACGAGAATTCGATGTATTGCAACCTGCTGCAGTGCGATCATTTCGCCGACACCTGTGTCGTGGCCGAACGTGACGGTGAGGTTGTCGGCTGGGTGTCTGCGTACATCCCGCCCAACGACACGGACACGCTGTTCGTGTGGCAGGTTGCCGTGTCTGAAAAGGCGCGCGGTCTGGGGCTGGGTGGCCTGATGCTGCAATCCATCCTCGACCGTGACGTCTGTGAGGACGTGACACGGCTGCAGACCACCATCACCGGCGACAACGAGGCGTCCTGGGCGCTGTTCCGCAAGTTTGGCCGCAGGCAGGGCCGGGGGCTGGATGTCCAGCCGTACTACACCCAGTCGCTGCACTTTCAGAAACGGCACAAGACCGAGAATCTAGTCACCATCAAACTGGACGAAGAGCTGGCGCAGGCGGCCTGAGCCCCGCGCCCCACGTCCTTCCCTGATCAGAATGAGAGAGACACACATGTCATCGCAAATCTTTAAACCGACCATTTTCAAACGACGCGAATCTGAGGCCCGCAGCTATTGCCGCGGGTTCGATACCGTGTTCACCACCGCGCTGGGGTCGGAAATGACCGATGCGGCGGGGCGCACCTATATCGACTTTCTGGCGGGCTGTTCCTCGCTCAACTACGGTCACAATGACCCGGACATGAAGGCCGCCCTGATGGCGCATCTGTCCGAAAACGGCATTGCGCACGGGCTGGACATGCACACCGGCGTCAAGGCGCGGTTCCTTGAGACGTTTGAGGACGTGATCCTCAAACCGCGCGGCATGAACCACAAGGTCATGTTCACCGGCCCGACCGGCACCAACGCGGTCGAGGCGGCGATCAAGCTGGCGCGCAAGGTTACCGGGCGTCACAACATCATCGCCTTCACCAACGGCTTTCACGGCATGACCATGGGCGCGCTGGCCTGCACGGGCAACGCGGGCAAACGCGCCGGCGCCGGCGCTCCGCTGGGCGGCACAACCCACATGCCGTTCGAGGGTGCCTTTGGCGAGAACGTCGACAGCCTTGAGATCATCGAACAGATGTTGGGCAACCCGTCTTCGGGTGTCGACGCTCCGGCGGCCTTCATCATCGAACCGGTTCAGGGCGAGGGCGGTCTGAACGCCGCGACGCCCGAGTTCATGCAGGGCATCGCACGCCTTGCCAAGGAACATGGCGCACTGCTGATTGTCGACGACATTCAGGCAGGCTGTGGCCGCACCGGCCCGTTCTTTTCTTTTGAGGAGATGGGGATTGAGGCGGACCTGATCCCGATGGCGAAATCCTTTAGCGGGATGGGCCTGCCGTTTGCGGCGCTGCTGATCAAGCCGGAACTGGACATCTGGACGCCTGCTGAACACAACGGCACCTTCCGTGGCAACAACCACGCCTTTGTCACCGCCCGCGTGGCGATCGAAAAATTCTGGAGCGATGACGCCCTTCAAAAGGATGTCGCGCGCCGGGCCACGATGATCGAACACACGCTGGAAACCATCGCAACGATGGTGCCGGGGGCCAAGCTGAAAGGCCGTGGCATGATGCGCGGCGTCGATGTCGGCTCTGGCGATCTGGCGGGCGCGATCTGCGCCGAGGCGTTCGAGAACGGTCTGATCATCGAAACCTCGGGGGCCGGGGATGAGGTGGTCAAGGTTCTGGCACCGCTGACGACACCGGATGAAGTTCTGAAAGACGGGCTGAACATCCTGACAGAGGCGGCGCGTTCCGTCCTGACAACCCAGAAAATGGCAGCGGAGTAACCGATATGATTGTCAGAGACTTCGAACAGATCAGCAAGAACCAGCCCGATCGCGTTGTATCCGACGCGCAATGGACAAGTGTGCGGATGCTGCTGGCCGATGACGGGATGGGCTTTTCGTTTCACATCACGTTCCTTGAGGCGGGCTCGGAGCATGTTTTCGAGTACAAGAACCACTTTGAAAGCGTGTATTGCATGCAGGGCAAGGGCTCGATCACCGATCTGGCCACCGGCGAGGTGCACCACATCAAGCCGGGCGTCATGTACGCACTGGACAAGCACGACCGCCACCGCCTGAAGGCGGACGAAGAGTTGGTCATGGCTTGCTGTTTCAACCCGCCCGTGACGGGCAAAGAGGTCCACCGCGAAGACGGCTCTTATGCAGCGCCCGAGGCGGTGGAGGCCTGATTTCATGACTCATACAGTTGAGAAAATCGGCGGGACAAGCATGTCCCGCCTCGCTGAATTGCGTGACACGCTATTCCTGACCGACGGCAAGGCGGCTTATGGCCGTGTGTTTGTCGTGTCTGCCTTTGGTGGCATCACCGACTTGCTGCTAGAGCATAAAAAGACCGGAGAGGCGGGCGTCTACGCGCGCTTTGCCAATGCCGAGGACGATCACGGCTGGCACGAGGCGCTCAGCCGCACCAGCGAGGCAATGATTGCCGCGCATGAGGACGTGCTGGACCATCCCGGCGACATCGAACAGGCCACCGCCTTTGTGCAGGAACGTATCGAGGGCGCGCGCAATTGCCTGATCGACCTGCAACGCCTGTGTTCCTACGGGCATTTCCGGCTGAACGCGCACCTGCTGCACATCCGCGAGTTGCTGTCCGGTCTGGGCGAGGCACACTCCGCGCTTGTTGCTACACTGCTTTTGCAACGCTCTGGCGTGAATGCACGGTTGGTGGATCTGACCGGTTGGCGTGATGAGGACGACGTGACCTTGCAGGAACGGCTGGACCGGGGCATGTCGGGAATTGATACCGCCACCGAAATGCCCATCGTGACCGGCTACGCTCAGTGCCAAGAAGGTCTGATGCGCGAGTTTGATCGCGGCTATTCAGAAGTGACGTTTTCGCGGC
Source organism: Antarctobacter heliothermus (assembly GCF_002237555.1). Lineage (NCBI taxonomy): Bacteria > Pseudomonadati > Pseudomonadota > Alphaproteobacteria > Rhodobacterales > Roseobacteraceae > Antarctobacter > Antarctobacter heliothermus. The sequence goes on from NZ_CP022540.1 coordinate 3,064,081, forward strand.
TTGCCGCCCGGACGGGCGCGCATGAGGCAATCATCCACAAGGAATTTCACCTGTCCTCCGCCGATCCGCGCATTGTGGGCGGCGACAAGGTCAAAAAGCTGGGCCGCACCAACTATGACGTGGCCGATCAGATGGCCAATCTGGGGATGGAGGCGATCCACCCCTCGGCGGCCAAGACGCTGCGTCAGGCGGGTGTGCCGCTGCGTGTCACCAATGCCTTTGATCCCGGCGATCCCGGCACGCTGATCGACGACCAGCCGGCCGAGACGCCGAGTGTCGAGATCGTCACTGGGCTGGACGTGATTGCGCTGGAGGTGTTCGAACAGGATATGGTGGGCGTCAAGGGCTACGATGCCTCCATCCTCGACGCGCTGACCCGCCACAAGGTGCGGATCGTGTCCAAGGTGTCCAATGCGAACACCGTCACCCACTATGTCGATGCCTCGCTGAAAGCACTGCGCCGGGTCGAGGCGGATTTGTCGGAGAAATACCCGCAGGCCGAACTCAGCACCCGCAAGCTGGCGCTGGTGGCGGTCGTGGGCCGCGATCTCAGCGGGCTGTCGACCTTGCAACGCGGGCTACAGGCCTTTGATCATGCGGGGATCTATTCCGTTGGCGCCAGCCAGGGACCGCGCAATGTGGACACTCAGTTCATCCTCGAACGGGCGGATATGGAAAAGGCGATCAAGAGCCTGCATGACGCCTACTTCGACGACGAAAACAAAAAGGTCGCGCTGGTCGCCTGAGGCATCCGCGACCGTCAAGAACAGACCGCGCAACGCGGCGTGAGCAGACTTGGGCCGACCCTGATGGGGGCGGCCCTTTTTCGTGGTTGGGTGTCGCTGCTCCGTGACGATTCTGCCCGGCGGGGTCCACCTGCTGCCAGACACCCAAGGTCATATCGCCTCGGGGATGGGAAACAGCAGGTCGTAGACCCAGTTGAACACAAAGGCATAGATCAGAAAGAACACGACAAAGGCGATGTCCATGATCAGTGCCTGCCACAGGCTGATGCCAAGATAGATGGCAAACAGCGGCAAGGTCGCCACCAGCAGCCCGAGTTCGAACAGGATGGCGTGCAGGACACGTTCGGCCCCCGTTTTTTCGACGCGGCCCTTGAGCCGCTTCATCGTTCGATCGAACATAAGGTTATAAAAATAGTTCCACAGCGTCGCAAGAACAGACCCGATGATGACGATGACGCCCATGTCCTTGGCGTGCACGTCGAACCCCAAGGCGCCAAGCGGCACAATCAAAAGAATGCCGATGATCTCAAAGCTGATTGCGTGTCGAATTCGGTCGCGTGTTGTGCGCATGGTCCTCCCCATCTGCTGGCCGGGTCGTCCCGGAAATTGGCCCCGATGGGGGAGGTCGTCCTTAGCCTGTGAACATATGAGTTCAAGCGCAAGTTTCCATAGGGCTCAACGAAGTGGATCGACGCCCACACCGGAAAACCAAACGAAATGCCGGTATGGCCCAGAGGGGGCAAGACCCCCATCCGTCGGGATTTGGCGTCAACCTATACTAAGGAACATGTCGTCCACCCCAAATGCCTCATGTTCTGTCAACGGTCCTGTGGCAGAACCAGTTCAGGATTTAGAGGTACCACGCATCATGAAAACCGCATTTTTCGCGGCGACCTGCGCCGCGCTGTTGTTCGTTACGTCTGCAATCGCTCAGGAGATGTCTGAACCGCAGGGCGCTGTGGTCCTGACAGTCACCGGCAACATCAACCGCACCAACGGTGACGGGGCGGCACGGTTCGACCTCGACATGCTGCGCGCCGTGGGGGAGACGGAGGTGGTGACCGATACCATCTGGACCACCGGCGATCTGGTCTTTACCGGGGTCCAACTGGTCGATCTTCTGGCTTACCTCGGAGCCGGGGAGGGGGATCTCAGCGCGCGTGCGATCAATGACTATGCCGTCAACGTGCCAGTCACCGACGCGGTTGAGGGCGGCCCGATCATCGCTTATGAGGTGGATGGCAATACCATGTCGCGCCGCGAAAAGGGCCCGCTTTGGCTCGTCTATCCCTATGCCGCTTCCAGCGATTACCGGACAGAGGTGATCTATGCCCGCAGCATCTGGCAGCTGGACCGCATGACAATCGGCGAATGAGCGGGGACAGCGGCAAGGCGCACCGGATCTCAGGCCACAACGCACCACTGCACCGAAAGGGACACCGGAATGAACATTGCCTGCTGGTCCGGCCCCCGCAACCTGTCCACGGCGCTTATGTATGCCTTTGGCGCGCGGCCGGATTGCGCCGTCTGGGACGAGCCGTTTTATGCCACCTACCTTGACCGCACCGGGATCGACCATCCCATGCGGGATGAGATCATCGCGGCGGGGCTAACCGACTGGGCAGAGGTGGCCCGCCGTTGCGCCGCCCCTGACCCCGAGGGGGCCGCGCATCTTTATCTCAAGCTGATGACGCATCATGTGCTGGACGGCGACAGCCTCGACTGGGCCGCCAAGGCCGCGCATGTGTTCCTGATCCGCCACCCGGCGCGCGTGCTGGCCAGCTATGCGGTCAAGCGTGAGAATCCCGATCTGGCCGACATCGGCTTTGCCCAGCAAAGCGCGATTTTCCAGACCGTGCGTGCACGCGGCTGGCGCTATGCGGTGATCGACAGCAATGACATTCGTCGCGCGCCCGAATCCGCTCTGCGCGCATTGTGCGATGCCATCAACCTTCCGTTTGATCCGACCATGTTGTCATGGCCCGCAGGCGGACACGCGGGCGATGGCGTCTGGGCGGCGCATTGGTATGACGCCGTTCACCGCTCGACCGGGTTTGCCGGGGCAGAGGGGCCGATGCCCGCCGTTGATCCGGCCCTGAGCGCGGTTCATGACGCCGCATTGCCCCATTATCAGCAAATGCGGGCCGAAACGCTGCGGATTCCGGCCTGAAAGCGGCTTGCGCCGAGCCGCCACGGGCAATAGAAGGTGCCAAATTCGACGACCATTCGCGCCCCGGTTTCCGGGGCGCTTGACCATTCCGAGGGAAAACAAGATGCAGGTCACCGAGACGCTGAAAGAGGGCCTCAAGCGCGGCTACGCCATCACCGTGACGGCGGCCGAGCTGGATGAGAAAGTCACCGTCAAGCTGAAAGAAGCGCAGCCTGACATCGAGATGAAGGGATTCCGCAAAGGCAAGGTTCCGCTGCCGCTGCTGAAAAAGCAGTTCGGCCAGCGCGTGCTGGGCGAGACCATGCAAGAGGTCATCGACGGTGCCATGAACCAGCACTTTGAGGACAGCGGCGACCGCCCGGCGCTGCAGCCCGAAGTCAAGATGACCAACGAAGACTGGAACGAAGGCGACGACATCCATGTCGAAATGTCCTACGAGGCGCTTCCCGAAGTGCCCGAGGTCGACGCGTCGGGAATCGAGCTGGAACGTCTGGTCGTCAAGGCCGAAGATGAGGCCGTCGACGAGGCGCTGAAATCTCTCGCCGAGACCGCGCAGGACTTTGAAGACAAAGACGGCGCGTCAGAAGATGGCGATCAGGTTGTGATCGACTTCGTCGGCAAGGTCGACGGTGAGCCCTTTGAGGGCGGCGCTGCCGAGGATTACCCGCTGACGCTGGGCTCCGGTTCCTTCATCCCCGGCTTCGAAGAGCAGCTGGTTGGCGTGTCCACCGGTGATGAAAAGGCCGTTGAGGTCAACTTCCCCGAGGAATACGGCGCAGAGCATCTGGCTGGCAAAGCCGCGGTCTTTGACGTGACCGTGAAGGGTGTCAAAGCCCCCAAGGCCGCCGAGATCGACGACGAGATGGCCAAGAAATTCGGTGCCGAAGATCTCGACAGCCTCAAGACCCAGATCCGTGAGCGTCTTGAAGCCGAATATGCCGGTGCCGCACGTCAGGTGATGAAGCGCAGCCTGCTGGACAGCCTTGATGGTCTGGTCAGCTTTGAACTGCCGCCGACCCTTGTCGACGCCGAAGCCAAGCAGATCGCGCATCAGCTGTGGCATGAGGAAAACCCCGACGTGCAGGGCCACGATCACCCCGAGATCGAGACCACAGAAGAGCACACCACACTGGCAGAGCGCCGCGTGCGCCTTGGCCTGTTGCTGGCTGACCTTGGTCAGAAAGCCGAGGTTGAGGTCTCTGAGGCCGAAATGACCCAAGCGATCATGAACCAGGCGCGTCAGTACCCGGGTCAGGAGCGTGAGTTCTTTGAGTACGTCCGTCAGAACCCACAGATGCAGCAGCAGATGCGTGCGCCGATCTTCGAAGACAAGGTCATCGACCACATCGTCGAAAAGGCCAAGGTGACGGAAAAGGAAGTCTCGAAAGAGGACCTTCAGAAAGCGGTTGAGGAACTGGACGAGGCATAAGCCCCGCCTGTTAGACACCTACCGAAAAGCCGCCCCAAGGGGCGGCTTTTTGCGTTGGTGCTGAGCGGGCAGGGCCATGGGTGGGGGCCGCGCCCCCCTGATGCGTCTGACGTATTTTCTACGCGCTCACACTGCGATCGACACAACGAAAAAGCCCCCGCGCATCGCTGCGCGGGGGCCAATCTGTGCGCGAGAGCGCGCTATCAGTCGTCGTCGCCTTCGGCGGCAGCGGCATCGGTGCGAACCGGGGCATCGCCATCGTCGTCGTCTGCGGCGGCACCGATCTCATCGAACAGCTGCGACACTTCGAAATCGGCTTGCGCCTCTTCTTCAGCGGCCAGTTCGCGGATCGATTTGCCGCTTTCCTGCAACTCGGCCTCTTCGGGCGAGCGCGCGACGTTCAGCGTGACCACACACATGACCTCGGGGTGCAGGTGCACCTCGACGTCGTGCAGGCCCAGCTCTTTGATCGGCGTGCGGATCAGAACCTGCTTGCGGTCGATCGTAAAGCCTTCTTCGGTGGCAACATCGGATACGTCACGCGTGGTAACGGAGCCGTACAGGTTGCCGCCGTCGGATGCCTGACGAATCACGACGAACTGCTGTCCGTCGAGACGCGATGCCAGTGCTTCGGCTTCGGTTTTGGTTTCGAGGTTACGCGCTTCGAGCTGTGCTTTTTGCACTTCGAACTGCGCGATGTTCTCTTTCGACGCGGTCAGCGCCTTGCCCTGCAACAGCAGGAAGTTGCGCGCGAAGCCCGGTTTGACGTCGACGACGTCGCCCATCTGGCCCAGCTTGGCAACACGTTCGAGAAGGATAACTTGCATGTCAGGTTCTCCTTACTTCACGGCGTAGGGCAGCAGGGCGAGAAAGCGGGCGCGCTTGATGGCGCGGGCCAGTTCACGCTGCTTTTTCGCCGAAACGGCGGTGATACGCGACGGCACGATCTTACCGCGTTCGCTGACGTAGCGCTGCAGAAGACGGGTGTCTTTGTAGTCAATTTTGGGTGCGTTGTCGCCCGAGAAGGGGCAGACCTTGCGGCGGCGGAAAAATGGTTTTGCGGCCATGGCTTAGCTCTCCTTCTTCAGATCAATCGCGGGGACGGCGTTCGCGGCGGTCGCCACGGTCACCGCGCTCGTCGCGCTTTTGCATCTGGACCGAAGGGCCCTCGACATGGGCATCGACCTTGATGGTCAGGATGCGCATCACGTCATCATGCAGGCGCATCAGGCGTTCCATTTCCTGAACGGCCGAGGCAGGTGCGTCGGTCCGCAGGAAAGAGTAGTGACCCTTGCGGTTCTTGTTGATCTTGTAGGCCATCGTCTTGACGCCCCAGTACTCGCTTTCAACGACTTTGCCGCCGTTGTCAGAGAGAACCGTGGAAAAATGTTCGACAAGCCCTTCGGCCTGCGCGTTGGACAAGTCCTGACGCGCGATAAAGACATGCTCGTACAGCGGCATGTGCACTCCATTTCTATCGAGGCGCATTTCATAGGGCAGGGGCTAAATCCTTCCACACCCTGCCCACGAGAGACTGCGCGGGAAAACGTCCTTGCGGAAGGAACGCCCCATATACACGCATCCCCGCAATCCGCAAGGGCCGTGCAGGATGCCAACGGATTGCCCCGGTCGCGCCCAATTCACGGCTCAATCTCAGGTTTAACCTTGCGTTAACCAATAACGTGAGGACGAGAGTGACATGGCACTGACAGAGATTGCACAGACCGGGTACGCGGAAACCAAGGACAAGGCACCCGAAAATACCCTTCCCGTGAACATCGACGGCCTCGCCCGTCGGCTGGTAGGGGCGGCGATGACCATCGCGGCCTTTCTGTTGTGGCTGGTGCCAGAGGGCATCACCCTTCCGTCGGTCCTGCTGATCAAACTGGGCATCTCCATTGTCTTTCTGGGCGTCGGTCTCAGCCTGATGACGGTTCCCAAGAAACTGCGCGACTGATCTGTTCGGCATCGCACGGACCCTGTTGGTTTTGCTGGAATTGAGTGGCGCGTGCCATCGCGCCATCTGTTCGGCACATGAAGCCAACAGAAGGTGCACCGACCTATGAAACAATTCTTCTTTGCCTCGGCGATCGCCGCGCTCCCCTTTGCCGCAATGGCCAGCGAAGCTGAAAACTACGCGCTGGACCCCAGCCACAGCCAGATTGTGTTCACCTACAATCACCTTGGCTATTCGACGACCTACGGCATGTTCTCGGGGTTTGAGGGCGATATCGCATGGGACAAGACCGATCCGGCCAAATCGTCCGTGACCGTGTCCTTTCCGGTGCGCACCATGTTGACCGGCTGGGAAGGGCGGTTTGACCATTTCATGACCGCTGAATTCTTTGACGCCGATGAGGGTGCGGACGAGATGGTGACATTCACCTCGACCGACATCAACGTCACCGGTGAGACAACCGCCGTCATCACTGGCGATCTGACCCTGAACGGCGTGACCAAATCGGTCGCTCTGGACGCCACGCTGAACCAATCGGGCGATCACCCGATGGAGGGCAAGCCTTGGGCCGGGTTCGACGCCACGACCATCCTGCTGCGGTCGGACTATGACCTGGGCATGTTCGCCCCCTACATCAGCGATGAGGTTCAAGTCATGATCTCGATCGAGGCGATGAAGGCCGACTAAGTCCGAACCTTTGGACGAAAAAGAACCCCCTGCGCCTCACAGCGCAGGGGGTTTTTCTTTGCGTATAGCGATCACTCGGCGCGTTCGGCGGACAAGGTCACGTTGATCCGCACCGTGTGATCCAGTTGCGCGGGGTCAGTCATGTTGTCGCCGATGGCAAAGGCGCGTCGGTCCAGCGTGGCGGTGCCGGTCATCTGCGCTTTGGGTCCGTCGATACTCAGCGCAAAGGGCAGGGTGACGGGCACCTGATGACCTTTCAGGTCCAGCGTGCCTTCGGCCACCAACCCATCTTCGCCACGCAGGAGTTGCGCTGTGAACACCGCCGTCGGAAACTGGCCTGCATCAAGGAAATCGGTCCCCAATGCCTGCGCCGTGACCGATCCCAGCGTCAAAGAGCCGATCGCCACCTCGACCCGCACATCGCCTTTGGGGCCGAGGGCCGCGCTGTCGTCATAGCGGATGTCTGCCGTCCACGCGCCAAATGACCCTTCGACGGTCTGACCAAACTGTTGGATGCTCAGTCCCAGCGTGCCCTCGGTCACGGTCCAGTCGCTTTCGACCTCCGCCAGCGCCGCCACCTGTGCCGCCTCGCTGCCGTGCCCGTAGGCCCCGACAAAACCGCCCAACCCCAAGGCAACGGCCCATGCCGCCAGTGCCGCAACAGGCGCGGTCAACCCGTGCCGCTTGCCCGCACCGCCACCGGCCTGTGTCTTTCCGGGCCACATCCGCCGCAACGTGGCGTCGCGGTCGATGACGTGATGTTTGACCGCGCCCGCGACATGCAGCACCAGCGACACAACCAGCACCCATGCAAAGACCCAGTGCAGGCCAGAGGCGATCCCGGCGACCGTCTCACTTTCCGGCACCAGCGGCAGCGATTGCCCCAACGGCCACCAGATCGGCGCAAACCCTGCGGTTGCCGCGTGATGCACCCAACCCGACAGCGGAACCGCCACCAAAGAGCCATAAAGCAGCCAATGCACTGTCTCGGCGGCAAAGGTCTCGGCCCGGCGTTCAGGGTGCAGCGGCGCGGGCTTGGTCTGGGTCAGCGTCCAGAGGATGCGCGCCAGCGCGATAAAAAACAGCGCCACGCCCACAGTCTTGTGCAGCGAAAACAGCCACGCCTTGTTGGCCAGTTGGTCTGCCGTTTCATAGGGCAGGTCGTTCGCGATCAGCCCCAGCGGGATCATCACAAGGATGCCAAAGGCGGTCAGCCAGTGCAGGGTCTTTGTGATCGTGCCATAGCTTTGCGATGTGTTGGTCAGTGCCATCTGTGGTCCTCGACGTATCGGTCTCTTTGCGGCTACAGCTAACGCAGGGACCGCAGGGCACAATTCCGCGCGCCCGCACAGGGGGCCAGCGCCGTTGCAGAGCAGCCCCAAGTGATTGCGGAACGCGGCGCGGACGGGTAAGCCCTGCGGAACGGAAATTTTCTGCTGAGGAGACGGGCATGAGCCGCGCATTCATCTTTCCCGGGCAGGGGGCACAGACCATCGGCATGGGCCGCGACTTGGCCGAGGCCTATCCGGCGGCGCGTGCCGTCTTTGACGAGGTCGATGAGGCCCTTGGCGAAAAGCTGTCGGCGCTGATCTGGGAAGGCGAGATCGAAACGCTCACCCTGACCGAAAACGCCCAGCCAGCCCTCATGGCCACCTCCATGGCCGCCATGCGCGCGCTCGAGGCCGAAGGCGTCGGCATCGACGCAGCCGCCTTTGTCGCCGGGCATTCATTGGGCGAATATTCCGCGCTGACCGCCGCCGGTGCGCTGACCCTTGCCGACGCCGCACGCCTGCTGCGCAAGCGCGGGCAGGCCATGCAGGCCGCCGTGCCGGTGGGCGTGGGGGCCATGGCCGCGCTGCTGGGGCTGGACCTTGATGCCGTGCGCAAGGTCGCGGCTGAGGCCGCTCAGGGTGATGTGGTCGCCGCCGCCAATGACAACGACCCCGGTCAGGTGGTCATCTCTGGCCACAAGGCGGGCATCGAACGCGCCGTCGAACTGGCCAAGGCCGCAGGGGCCAAGCGCGCCGTGATGCTGCCGGTCTCTGCACCCTTCCACTGCGCCCTGATGCAACCCGCCGCCGAGGCGATGGCGCAGGCGCTGGCCGACGTCCAGATCAACGCCCCCGCCGTGCCGGTGGTGTCCAACGTCGAGGCCGCCCCGGTCACCGACCCGGACAAGATCCGCACCCTGCTAGAGGCACAGATCTGCGGCGCGGTCCGCTGGCGCGAATCCGTGCAGACCATGGTCGACGCCGGCGTCGAAGAGTTCTGGGAAATCGGCGCAGGCAAGGCCCTGTCCGGCATGGTGCGCCGCATCCACCGCCCCGCCACCGTCCGCAACATCGGCACGGCGGCAGACATCACCGCCGCCGTTGACGCCGCGAACTAAACAAAGAGGATATGAGCATGTTCGATCTGACCGGAAAATCCGCGCTGATCACCGGGGCCTCTGGCGGCATCGGCGGCGCCATTGCCAAGGCGCTGCACGGTGCGGGCGCCAACGTCGGCCTGTCCGGCACCCGCGTGGAGCCATTGAATGAACTGGCCGCCGACCTGGGCGACCGCGCCTTTGTCCTGCCCTGCAACCTCGGCGACGCCGAGGCCGTCACCGCACTGCCCAAACAGGCGGCAGAGGCGATGGGCAGCGTCGACATCCTCGTGAACAACGCCGGCATCACCCGCGACAACCTGTTCATGCGCATGTCCGACGACGAATGGCAAAGCGTCATCGACGTCAACCTGACCTCCACCTTTCGCCTGTGCAAAGGCGTGCTGCGCGGCATGATGAAATCGCGCTGGGGCCGCATCGTGAACATCTCATCCGTCGTGGGCGCCACCGGCAACCCCGGTCAGGGCAACTATGCCGCCGCCAAGGCGGGCATGGTCGGCATGTCCAAATCGCTGGCCTATGAGGTCGCCAGCCGCGGCATCACCGTCAACGCGCTGGCCCCCGGTTTCATTGAAACCGCGATGACCGACAAGCTGACCGATGACCAGAAAACCGCCATCCTGACCCAGATTCCCACCGGTCGCATGGGCGCTCCGGCGGAGATTGCGGCAGGTGTGCTCTATCTTTCCAGCCCCGAAGCAGCGTATGTGACGGGAACGACGTTGCACATCAATGGCGGCATGGCCATGTTGTGAAATGCGCCGTAGCCTGTTGCGCTGCGGCGTGGGAAAGCGTTTGCCATCCCCGCCGCCTGTGCTATAGGCCGCGCAGATTTTCCGCTGGTGGCGCGTCGTTACACGCCGCCCGCGCCCCGGTTCTCCGGGAGATCGAGCCGCCCGCAAGGGCATGAGACGCCACGCCAGAGGCAGGGCAGAATGGGCGACACGCCCGACAGACTTGTGAGGAACAGACATGAGCGACATCGCAGATCGCGTGAAGAAGATTGTGGTCGAGCACCTGAGCGTCGAAGAAGAGAAGGTGACGGAATCTGCCTCGTTCATCGACGATCTCGGCGCCGACAGCTTGGACACCGTGGAACTGGTCATGGCCTTCGAAGAAGAGTTCGGGATCGAGATTCCGGACGACGCGGCTGAAACCATCCAGACGTTCGGCGACGCGGTGAAGTTCATCACCGAAGCGCAATAAGCCTATCGCCACCGGCGACATTTAAACGGCGCTCCCTCCGGGGGGCGCCGTTTTTCTTTGGGTGTCTGTCCTGGGGGAATACCGCTTTGGTCAGCTGTGCGGGCTTTGCGGGGCGTCGATGTGGATAGCCCGACCGTCGTGGCCGGTCCATTGCCGCCACTGGTCGCTGGCTCTAATGCTGCGCCTCAGCTTCAACAGACCCGCCTCCCGCGTCGCGCAACGTTTTGGCGGGATTTAGGACGGTTGTGCGGACGATGCCGCCAGCCACCTTGTGCGAGTCAACGACTCCTTTGACAGTAAGAGCGATAAGCACTTTGCATCAGATCTTCGCGAGAAGAAGGTGACTGAAACATTAGGATTTTATAGCCTTCGGCAAGGAGACTTTGTTTGGGAGAAAGAGTCGATATTGCCAGCAAGTTGAAGGATGAAACTTCCTCGGCAAAAGTGTCGGGGTCATATCGGAACTGTTCCTTCGCTCTCCTTACGCAGATAGAAATTGCGTCCATACCGAAAGATTGCCTTATGAAGTTTGTGGTGGAACGTACCGAATTGGCAAAGAAATCTTCCGGCGAGAGTCCAACCGCAAAAAAGCAAGTTAGGGCTATCGCTGTGCCGAAAAGGTAACCTCGCACGTTCTCCAATATGAAGTTCCATACGTTACCTCTGGAACTCCCCAAAAAGCGTTGAACGACCCGAAACAGCCCCTCGGGTAATACATACAACATCCCGAATGCCACAATGATTTCAATGATTGGAATGTAAAATTTAGCCACTTCAAAAGCCTTCTACGCATTCAAATGCCGAGGCATAAAACGTCGATTAGCCATTCGACGCAAGCACGAAAACTGCGAGGATTGGGCCCGGAGCGGTCCTCGAATATACCGACCTCACCGCACCACATGGTTGAGAAAAACCGTTCAAGCCACAGCGTCCCCGAACTGCCTCTGTCAGACCCACAAAACAGCTTGATCTGTCCGCCCAAAACCAGTGCGTGCCATCGTACCCGGCACCCCCGGTTTTTCTTTGCAACGCGCCCCCATCTCGGACTGGTCTTTCCCCAAGGGGCGGCGCTATGTAGCGCGCAACCTCACCTAGCCCAACGGGAATATCACGCGTGGTTCTTCTCACGATCTGGCCGCTCTTTGCGCTCATTTGCCTCGGTCATGTGCTGGCCAGAACCGGCTTTCCCGATCCCGGCTTTTGGCCCGCGGCAGAGCGGATCAACTATTTCATCCTGTTTCCGGCGCTGCTGGTGTCCAGCCTTGTCGATGCGCCCATCGGCGATCCGCAGATCCTCCGGCTGGGGGCGGCGGCTGTGACCACCCTCCTGGTGGCCGCCCTTGGGATGGCTGTGGCACGCTGCGTCTTTCCAACGCCCTCAGCCCGCTTTGGCCCGGCTTTGCAGGGCGTCGTGCGGTTCAATACCTTTCTGGGTCTTGCCGTCACGGCCAGTCTGGCGGGGGCAGAGGGGATGGAACGCGCGGCGGTCTACCTTGCGGTCTGCGTCCCGGTCGTCAACGTGGTGTCGATCATCGCCCTAAGCGAACGTGACGTCCTGCGTCGCCCCGGCGCGCTGTTGCGGATGATCCTGTTCAATCCGATGATCCTGGGTTGTCTGTTCGGGATCTCACTGGCGCTTTTGGGGCTGGGTCTGCCTTTTGGCACCGGGACTTTTCTAGAGCTTTTGGCACGGGGCAGCCTGCCGCTGGGCCTGCTCTGTGTCGGCGCCGCACTGCAACCCTCGGCGCTGCGTCAGGATATAGGCCCGGTCTTGGGGAACGCGGTCCTGCGGCTGTTGGGGATGCCGGTTCTGGCGGCGCTGATCGGCTTGGCCTATGGACTCGACGGGGCAGAGGCGCTGGTGCTGGTGGTGTTTTCGGCCATTCCCACGGCGCCGGCTGCCTATGTGTTGACCCGCCAATTGAACGGCGACGGTACGTTTATGGCCGGACTCGTCACGGCACAAACGATGGCGGCCTTGGTCACGATTCCGCTGGTGTTGCTGGTCCTTGGTCTGGGCTAAATCGCCGGGTAAACGTCACCGAAAGGTAAATCCGTCTCTGCAAGTTATTGAAGACGCTACGTCACCTGACCCGCCACGCGTGGACACGTCCGCCCGATGGCCTCAGATGTCCGATTTTTTTGCTGCCTTCTCCACCGCCTTGGCCGCATCCCAAAGCCGGTCCATTTCTTCCAGATTGCTATCCTCGGGCCGCCGTCCATCCTTGGCCAGGGCCGCCTCGATGGACTTGAAACGCCGGGTGAATTTTCCATTGGCCGCCCGCAACGCCGCCTCGGGATCGATCCCCATATGCCGCCCCAGATTGGCCATCACAAAGAGCAGATCGCCAAATTCCTCAAAGCGGTGGTCATCATCCTCAGCCTCGCGCAGCTCATCCATTTCCTCACGCAGCTTGTCCATCACCTCATCGGTGGTGGGCCAGTCAAACCCCACCCGCGCCGCTCTTTTCTGCAGCTTCACCGCCCGCAACAAGGCCGGCAAACCCAACGCCACCCCGTCCAGAACGCCCGTCTCTTTTTTCGAGGCCCGCTCTGCCGCCTTGATCGTCTCCCAGTCACGGGTCTGCTGCTCGGGCGACTTGTCGCGGCTTTCATCGCCAAACACATGCGGATGCCGCGCCACCATCTTGTCCGACATCCCATCGGCGACCTCATCAAAGGTGAACAGCCCGGCCTCTTCGGCCATTTGCGCGTGAAAGACCGACTGAAACAACAGATCGCCCAGCTCTCCTTTCAGTTCATCCCATTCCTTGCGCTCGATCGCATCGGCAACCTCATAGGCCTCCTCGATCGTGTAGGGGGCGATTGTCGCAAATGTCTGCTCAAGATCCCAAGGACAGCCGCTGTTCTGATCGCGCAAACGCCGCATTATTTCGCGCAGGCGCGGCATCCCGCCCGTCGGATTGTGGATCAGATCGTCGCTCATTGCATCCGCCCCCGCTTTGGTCGCATGGTCCCTGAAATGTCGGATCAGGCACGGGGAGTCCAGCCATGGCGGTGATCAATCGAATCGCGGGGTTTGCAGAGGAAATGACGGGCTGGCGGCGTCACCTGCACCGACACCCGGAACTTTGCCTGGAATGCCATGAGACAGCGGCCTTTGTCGTGGATCGACTGCGCTCTTTCGGCATCACCGACATCCACGAAGGCATCGCCACCAGCGGTGTGGTCGCGGTGATTGAAGGGCAGGGGGATGGTCCGGTGACGGGGCTTCGTGCCGATATGGATGCCCTGCCAATGGATGAGGAAACCGGTGCCGAATGGGCCAGCACAGTGCCGGGGCGGATGCACGCCTGCGGCCACGACGGACATACCTCGATGCTGCTGGGGGCGGCGAAATACCTCGCCGAGACGCGCCGGTTTACCGGCCGCGTGGTGCTGATCTTTCAACCGGCAGAGGAAACCATCGGCGGTGGGCGCATCATGGTCGAAGAGGGGATCATGGACCGCTTCGGCATCCAAGAGGCCTATGCGCTGCACACCGATCCCTTTAGCCCATTGGGAGAGTTCCGCACCACACCCGGACCGATCATGGCGGCGGCGGATGAGTTCCGCGTGACGGTCAAGGGACATGGCGGCCACGCCGCCTATCCGCAAATCTGCCGCGATCCGATGCCCGCAGCCCTTGCCATCGGCCAAGCCCTGCAAACCGTGGTGTCGCGCAACACCGACCCGCTGGCGGCATTGGTGGTGTCGCTGACCTTGTTTCAGGGCGGCAGCGCCTCCAATATCATCCCCGACAGTGTCACACTGGGCGGCACCGTGCGCAGCCTGACACCAGAGGTGCGCGACATGGCCCAGACCCGCATCACACAGATCGTCAGCAGCATCGCGGAGGGTTACGGCGTCGAGGGCATCCTTGACTATGAACGCAACTACCCGCCGACCATCAACCATGCCGAACAGACCCGCTTTGCCGCGCAGATCGCGCGTGAGGTTTCGCCGCTGGTGACCGATGACATGATCCCCGAAATGGGGGCGGAAGATTTCGCTTATATGCTTGAAACCCGGCCCGGCGCATTCCTGTTCCTTGGGCAAGGGCACGGACCGTCCGTCCACCATGCGGGCTTTGATTTCAACGATGCAGCGGCGCCCATCGGGGCCAGCTTTTTCGCCCGCCTGATTGAGCAGCGTCACGCCTTGTAAGGGACACGCCGCCCAGCTTCTTCTTGGCAGAATTACTCAATCCCACGGCTTTCACAGACGGCCCGTTCAGGCTCTTTCCAATGTCGGTCCAAACGGGCAGTCTGCGCGCAAAGGAGACCCCTATGCCTATCGTCAATTCCATCGCCGCGTCTGAACCTCAAATGACGGAATGGCGCCGCTATCTGCACCAGCATCCTGAACTGGGATTGGATTGTTTCAAGACCGCAGAGTTCGTGGTGGATCGGCTGAAGGAATTTGGCATCACTGACATTCACACCGGTATCGCGCGCACGGGCGTTGTGGCCATCATCGAGGGCCGCGCGACGGGACGGACGATTGGCCTGCGCGCCGATATGGATGCGCTGCCGATGGAGGATTTGTCCGGTACGGATCACGCCTCGACCATTCCCGGCATGGCGCATACCTGCGGACACGACGGTCACACCACCATGCTGCTGGGGGCGGCAAAGTATCTGGCCGAGACGCGGAATTTTTCCGGCAAGGTCGCGCTGATCTTTCAACCTGCAGAGGAAAATGAGGGCGGCGGGCGCATCATGGTCGAAGAGGGCATGATGGACCGGTTTGGCATCGATGAGGTGTATGGCATCCACAACATGCCCGGTGGTCCGGTCGGCCACTTGCACACCAATCGCGGAGCTCTGCTGGCGGGAGTGGATGAGTTTACTATCGAGATCACCGGCGTAGGCGGGCATGGCGCGATGCCGTTCCAGACCCGTGATCCGGTGGTGACGGCAGCCTCTGTGGTGCAGGCGTTGCAGACCATCGTGTCACGCAATGTCGATGCGCTGGACCGGCTGGTGGTCAGTGTGACGCAGGTTCACACCGGATCGGCCATGAACATCGTGCCGGAAACCGCTATCCTGAACGGAACCGTGCGCTATTTCGACAAGGCGGTTCAGTCGGTCGTCAAAGAGCGCATGGCCGAGATCGTCGAGTATCAGGCCAAAAGTTTCGGCATGACGGCCACGTTGAACTATATCGAGGGCTATCCGCCCACGGTCAATCACCCTGAACAGGCGGAATTCGCAGCCGAAGTCGCGCGTGAGGTGGTGGGCGCCGAGGCGGTGGACATCGACTCTCCCCCGATCATGCCGGGAGAGGATTTTTCCTACATGCTGGAGGCGCGACCGGGGGCCTATTTGTTTCTGGGACAGGGCGACACGCCCGGATGCCACCATCCCAAATACGATTTCAATGATACCATCGCGCCGGTCGGTGCGAGTTTTTTCGCGCGGCTGGTTGAAAAAGCCCTGCCGCTCTGATCCGTGCCGGGCGGCCCTTTGCGGCGTCGCCCACCCACCCACCCCGACATCGCAAAGGGCCACCCGCCATGAGCCTCGAAGACGCCAAGCGCCAGATTGACCACGCCTTTACCCGTGACGACCTCAAAGGGCCGTCGTTCGAGAATGTCTTTGCCGGGGCGCCGTCGTTTCTGCGCCGCAAATACACCAAGGATCTGCCCGGGGTGGATGTCGCGGTGACGGGGCTACCGTTTGATCAGGCGGTGACCAACCGGCCCGGCACGCGGCTGGGGCCGCGCGCGATCCGTGAGGCGTCCCTCTTGCAGACGATGGATGAGCCTTTTGGCTGGGGCTATGATGTGCTGTCGGAATTCGCCATCGCGGACTATGGCGACATGGCCTTCGATTATGCCATGCCGTCCGAGGTGCCCGCGCGGATTGCCGACCATGTGGGCGGCATTCTGGATGCGGGTGCCGCCTGCATGGTGCTGGGCGGCGACCATTCGGTGACCCACGGCTGTCTGCGCGCCCATGCCGCGAAACACGGCCCGTTAAGTGTGATCCAATTCGACGCGCATACCGACACCTGGGCGGATGATGACATGGCGCGCGTCGATCACGGCACCTTTATGTACAAGGCCGTCAAGGAAGGGTTGGTAGAGCCGGAACGCTCTGTCCAGATCGGCATCCGCACAGACAACCCCGATACGCTGGGGTTCAACATCCTTGATGCGCGGCAGGTCCATGCCGAAGGGCCGGAACGGATCGCCGAGCGGGTGCATGAGATTGTCGGTCAGCATCCCTGTTACCTGACCTTTGACATCGACGCGCTGGACCCGGCCTATGCGCCGGGCACCGGTACGCCGGTCTGGGGCGGGTTGACCAGCCATCAGGCGGCTGTGATCCTGCGCAGGCTGGCGGGAATCGACCTGAAAGGCGGCGATGTGGTTGAGGTGTCGCCGCCGTTTGACACCACCGGGGCCACGGCTGTGGCGGCGGCGCATGTGGGCATGGAATTGCTGTGCCTTTGGGGTTGGACCCGTCGCGTGACGGGATGACAAGTGCGGCGGCGCGCAGCGCAGTCGCAAAACCGTGGCTTTCAGAATCGCCTCCAGGCATGTCATGCCGGGGACCAGTTTGAGCACTGTGAAAGAGACACGCCTTGCGCATGGCATTTTTTCTAATCCTGTTGATCGTTCTTGGCGGCATGGCCTGGATCCGGTTTGCGCCCTCTGACCCTGCCGACTGGCATGTCGATCCACAGGTGACGGCGGATCAGGATCTGGCCGCCGGTGTACGGCGGCGGATTCCGGCAGGCCCGAACAAATTTGAACGCCTTCACGCCATCATTCTTGAAACGCCGCGCACCGAAATTCTGGCGGGCACGCAGGACGACGGGCAAGTGACCTATGTCACCCGGTCAAAGTGGATGGGGTTTCCCGACTACACCACGGTGCGGGACAGCGAAGATGTGCTGGCACTGTGGGCACGCTCGCGCTTTGGTCAATCGGACCTTGGGGTGAACCGCGCGCGGGTCGAAGACTGGCTGCAACGGCTGGAGGCCGACGAGGGCTGAGGCCCCGGCGTCGGGGATGACTTGACGGCCCCTGCGCTTTGGGCAATGCATCCCCATGATCCCGACAGACAGACTTCATCAAATCAAGGAGCGGCTCGAATTTGTCGAGGCGCGCATGTCCTCTGGCAGCGGCGATATCGCGGCGCTGGGGCGTGAATACGCTGAGCTGAAGCCCGTGGTGAGCCAGATCGCCGAATGGGAGCAACTCTGCGCCGAGATCGCAGAGGCGGAGGCGTTGCTGGACGATCCAGAGATGCGCGCGCTCGCCGAAGAGGAACTGCCGCAGTTGCGCGCCCGTCTGCCAGAGGCAGAGCGCGCGGTGCAACTGTCACTGTTGCCGCGCGACGCCGCCGATGCGCGCCCCGCGATGCTGGAAATTCGCCCCGGCACCGGCGGCGATGAAGCGGCGCTGTTCGCCGGGGATCTGGCCCGCATGTACCAACGCTATGCCGAGGCCAAGGGTTGGCGCTGGGAAGTGATCGAGGAACAACTGTCAGAACTGGGCGGTGTGCGCGAATTGGTGGTACGGATCGCCGGGGACAATGTCTTTGCCCGGCTGAAATACGAAAGCGGCGTACACCGGGTTCAGCGGGTGCCAGAAACCGAATCTGGTGGGCGTATCCACACCTCGGCGGCCACGGTGGCCGTGTTGCCAGAGGCCGAAGAGGTGGATATCCGCATCGACCCGAACGACATCCGCATCGATACCATGCGATCATCGGGGGCGGGCGGGCAGCACGTCAACACCACCGACTCGGCCGTCAGGATCACACACTTGCCCACTGGTATCGTCGTTACCAGTTCCGAGAAATCGCAGCACCGCAACCGTGAGATCGCCATGCAGGTGCTGCGCGCGCGTCTGTTCGATCAGCAACGCCAGCAGGCCGATGCGTCGCGCTCTGCCGACCGCAAGGCGCAGGTCGGGTCGGGTGATCGGTCCGAGCGTATTCGCACCTACAACTTTCCGCAGGGGCGGCTGACCGATCACCGTATCGGCCTGACGCTGTACCGGCTGGAACAAATCATGGCCGGCGATCTGGATGAGATCATCGATGGGCTGACGGCGGAACATCAAGCCTCGCAACTGGCTGAGATGGGGGCATGACGGCATGACGCGGGGTTCGGACCTGTTGTCGCGCGCAACCGCGCGCCTGACCGAGGCAGAGGTCCCCGATCCGGGGCGCGATGCGCGGCGCCTGATGGCGCATGTGCTCAAGGTGCCGCCCGGACGCCTGACCCTGTTTCTGCCCGAGCCGGTCGATCCGGCGCTGGAGGTGGTCTATCTGACCATCGTCGAACGCCGCGCCGAGCGGGTGCCTGTCAGCCACCTGATCGGGCGCCGGGCGTTTTACGGGCGCGATTTCCTTGTCACCCCAGAGGTTCTGGACCCGCGCCCAGAGACGGAAACGCTGATCGAGGTGGTCCTGACCGAACCCTTTGCCACGGTGCTGGACCTTGGCACCGGGTCGGGCTGTATCCTGCTGACCCTGCTGGCCGAACGTGAGAGTGCGGTTGGTGTGGGTACGGATGTCAGCACAGCGGCGCTGAATGTCGCTTATTGGAACCGCAACGCGCTGGACCTGCAACACCGGGCCGACCTGCGTGAGGGCAGTTGGTATGCGGCGCTGGAGGCGAATGAGGACCAGTTCGACCTGATCGTGTCGAACCCGCCCTATATCGCGGTGAACGAAATGCCGTTTCTTTCCCCTGAGGTCCGCGAACATGAACCGCGCCTGGCGCTGACCGATGAAGCCGACGGACTAACCGCCTACAGGGCGATTCTCTCAGGTCTGACCGCGCATCTTTCTCCGGGCGGTCGGCTGGTGGTTGAGATCGGTGCCAGCCAGGGCATGGCGGTCTCCCGGCTATTTTCCGAGGCCGGATTGCGCGGTGTGCGGGTGATTCCCGACATTGATGGCAGAGATCGTGTGGTTCTGGGCACGCGACGCCGTATTTAGCGGCTTTTTCGTGCCTAAATCGCCGATTTTGTGGTATTTTGACTTGTCACATTTCTGTCCATGTGCATATTCAGTGTTAGCTGCTCAGTCGAATGGCTCTCTTGCCGATCCTGCGCAACGTCAAGCCAACATAAGGGTGACCCTAACGGATTGGCGCAAGATGCGCCCTTGCCCCGTCACCAAGCCGTCGAAATAAGGCTGGAAATCAGACAATATGCGTTCTTCCAAATCCCGCTCGCGGAACAAGAGCAATCGTAACCGCAACAACAACAACAATACCTTGGGTAATGTCGTCAACCGTGTGTTCGACAGCAGTGGCCCAGAGGGTAAAGTGCGCGGGACTCCGCAGCAGATCATCGACAAATACAATCAACTTGCCCGCGATGCGTCCCTGAGCAATGACAGAGTTGCGGCAGAGAACTTTCAACAACACGCCGAACATTACATGCGGATGTTGAGCGAGGCGCAGCGCGAACAAGACACGCGCCGTGAACAGCAGGAACGCGAAAACCGCGAGCGTCAGGCGCAGCGGGATCGGGAGCGGACGCAACGTGATGGCGCGTCCGATCAACCGGACCGGGCAGAAAAGTCCGACAGGTCAGATCGGCAAGACAGACAAGACCGTCAGGACAGACCCGCACGCCAGTCACATGCGCCCAAAGCCGATGAGCAGGGCACGTCGATTGCCGGGGATGTGCTGGATCTCGGGGCCGAGGACGATGGCCCCGGTCTGGTCGACACTCCGGAATCCCGGGCGGAAACCACCCCTGCGGTGACACCATCGGCAGAGCCCAAACCGGCA
Source organism: Antarctobacter heliothermus (assembly GCF_002237555.1). Lineage (NCBI taxonomy): Bacteria > Pseudomonadati > Pseudomonadota > Alphaproteobacteria > Rhodobacterales > Roseobacteraceae > Antarctobacter > Antarctobacter heliothermus. Next base: position 3,084,430 of record NZ_CP022540.1, read on the forward strand.
CCAACCAGAAGCCGGGCCCCCAGATCCCAGGCGCCCAAAGCACAGGCACCTAAAGCACAAGCAGCGGATCCTGTGGACCCCGGTGCCGATGCGCCCCAAGCCTCAGACGATGCGGCTGTGCCCGCCGCGTCAGACGAAAAGCCCAAAAAGCCGCGCGCCCCGCGCAAACCCCGCAAAAAGCCTGAGCCGAAGCCGGAAGCCGTTGAGTCGGACACGCCGCCCGTCGCCACAGAGCCGGGTGATACCCCGCCTCCGGACGCCGCCGAGTAAGTTCGGATTTCAGATAATCGGGCCGCGCGTCAGACGGCAGCAAGGCTGCGCGCCAGCGCGCAGAATTGCTCCAACGGAACACGCTCGGCCCGCTCTGTCGGGGCAATCCCGGCCACGGCCAGGTGATCCTCGATTTGCGGTGACAGACCCTTCAACGCGGCGCGCAGCATCTTGCGCCGCTGGTTGAAGGCCGCCGCCACCACCCGTTCCAACACCTTCGCATCCGCCTCGAACCGGGGCGCAGGCAGCGCGGTTAGGTGCACCACGGCGGAACTGACCTTGGGTGGCGGGGTAAAAGCGCCCGGCGGCAGCGTCAGCGCGATCCGCGCGTCGCAGCGCCACTGAGCCAACAGCGCCAAACGGCCATAGGCCTTGGAGCCCGGCTCTGCCACGATCCGCTCTGCCACCTCCTTTTGGAACATCAGCGTCAGGGACCGCCATGCCGGCGGCCATACCTTTGGCGTCAGCCACCGCACCAGCAATTCTGTGCCGACATTGTAGGGCAGGTTGGCGCAGATCGCATAAGGCGGCGTCAAATGGGCCGCGGCATCAACCTCCAGCGCATCGCCCTCGATAAACTCCAACCGGCCCGGATATGCCTCGGCAATTTCGGCCAGCGCAGGCAGACAGCGCGCATCCTTTTCAACCGCCAGCACCTTGCGCGCGCCTTCGGCCAGCAACCCTCGGGTCAGTCCGCCGGGGCCGGGGCCCACCTCCAGCACGTCGGTGTCCGACAGGTCGCCGGCCACGCGCGCGATGCGGGCTGTCAGGTTGAGGTCGAGAAGAAAGTTCTGACCCAGCGACTTGCGTGCGGACAGTTGGTGACGCTTGATCACCTCACTCAGCGGGGGGAGGGTGTCGATCGCGCTCATGTTTTCTTCTGTCCGAAAATATCCTGGGGGGGAATTGGCCTATGGCCAAGGGGGGGCAAAGGCCCCCGCCTGCGGTGCGGCACATCCCGTGGGCTGGTCTGGGTCATGCGTTGGCCATTTGTGCTGCCATGCGCAGTGCGGCCAGTGTGGAACTGGGATTGGCAACACCCTTGCCTGCGATGTCATAGGCTGTTCCATGATCGGGCGAGGTGCGGATAAAGGGCAGTCCTAGCGTGACGTTGACACCCTCATCGAAGTCCAGTGTCTTGATCGGGATCAGGGCCTGATCGTGATACATGCAGATCGCAGCGTCATAGCCTGCACGGGCGCGAGCGTGGAACATCGTATCGGCGGGCAGAGGGCCGCGCAGGTCCATCCCGTCAGCCCGCAAACGGTCCAGCACCGGGGCAATCAGTGCCGCGTCCTCATGGCCCATGCGACCGCCTTCGCCCGCGTGCGGGTTCAGACCAGACACCGCAAGGCGTGGGGCGGCTATGCCGAATTGTGTTTTGAGTGCCGTGTGTGTGATGCGGATACGCCGCTCCAACAGGGCGGGGGTCAGCGCGGCCGGCACATCCGCCAGCGCGATATGAATGGTGACCGGGACCACGCGCAGGCGGTCAGAGGCCAGCATCATCACCACCTCGTCCACACCCGCCAGATGAGCGAGGAACTCGGTATGGCCGGGAAAGGTAAACCCCGCACCCTCTGCCAGCGCCTGTTTGCTGATCGGCAAGGTGCACAGGGCTGACGCCACACCGGCCTGCACTAGACGCACACCTTCTTCGATAGCTGCGATCACGCCGGGCGCATGGGAGGCTTGCGGCAGTCCGGGCACGCGGGGGCCGGGCATGTCCAAGGGCCAGACCGGCAGCCCCTCACCAACTCGGACCGTCGCTTGCACGGGATCGTCCAAAACCACATGCGGCACGCGCCCGGGCAAGTGCGCCGGATCGCCGATCCAGAAGAACGGCAAGTCGCGCCCCAAACGGTCCCATGCTGCCTCAGCCAATTCCGGCCCGATCCCAGCAGGTTCCCCGCAGCTCAACGCGACGGGAGAGGCCCCAGTCATCGGTTGACGATACGGGCGTCGGCGCGCAGCTGCGCAAGATAGCCATCGGCCAGTGTGGCCAGACGCCGGTTGCGCAAACCGATTGTGATTTCGCCCCGGTCAACATCTTCGGTAATTTGCGTGGACCGCCCGCAGAGCATCAGAAACACCAGCGTCTGACCGCCCGAACGTGTGAGTGCTGTCGAGACCTCTCCGGGGTCCAGCTTGGTCAGTTCCAGCGCGATGTCCGTCGGCAGATCGTCCACTGGCAGCGTGCCGCGTTCCAGGACCTCGGGGGGTTGTCCCTTGGCGACGCCATACAGGTCGTCGCAGCGGTCCACCCGACCAGCCAGCACGCGGGCGCGCGCCAGTGTTTCGGGGGTCCGGCCTCCGGCCATATAGTAGGCGGCGTATTCCACCGCAGTGACCTCTGGCGGGCTAAAGCCGGTTTCCTCGATGTCGCGCAACTGGAACAGGGCAACGGCGCCGTCCAGCGGAATAGGCGCTGTCACCTCGCCCGGTGCAAGGCCTAGCAGCAACGGGCGCAGTTGCGGCGGCAGATCGCTCAGGTTCTGCCAGGGCAGGCGGCCGCCAGCGTCGCGGCTGGCGGTGGCGGAATACTGCCGCGCCTGGGCCGAAAAGGCACCGGTGCTGTCGAGTTGCGCAATACGTTCCGCGCGGGCGCGAACGGCATCCTCTTCGCCCGGCGGCATCGGCATGATGATTTCAGATACCAGAACGCGCACCGTGCTTGTGCCCGATTGCAGCGACAGGGCGCGGTCGATCTCATCCTCGGACACGGTGGCGCGACCGCCGAACCGGGCCTGAACCAGTTGGCGCCAGCTCAGACCGGCGGCGACGAAATCGCGAAAGGTCTGTTCGGCTACACCCTCGGCGCCAATGGCCGCGACGAATTGATCGCGGTCCAGATTGGCGCGCGCAGCAAACTCACCCATGCCGTCCAGCACTTCTTGTTCTGTCGGACGGACGCCGTTGTCGCGTGCCGCCTGAATGCGCAGGCGGTCATCTATCAACTGTTCGCGTGAGAGTTTGTCGAGGTTTCCGGGTGCTTTCAGCACCTGCAACATCCGCTTACGCTGTGCGATCTCATAATTGGTGATGACGCTGTCGTTGACCTGAATGGCGGGGGCAAAAAGGTTCTGCGCGGCCAGCGGCGCGGGGCTCAAGGTGATCGAGAGGACCGCAAGGGCCGGTGCAAGCAGGCGGGTCAGAATGAACATGTGCGGCGATACTCCTTGCCACTGGCGTCGGCGCCAAAGCCTGTTAGCGCGACGGTCAGATCGAATTCGGTAGACGGTTCCAGGGTGGTCGAGGACGCGTAGTTCCGCGTCGCCTGAAGATCCACCTGAATACATTCGTTTCGGTATTGCAGGCCCAGACCGACACGGTCAAGCCGGTCATCGCCAAGGTCATAGCGGGCCTCACCCGAGGTGGACCAGTTCCGGGTCAGTTGATAGCGGCCATCAAAGGTCCATTCGGATTGTCTTTGGGTCCGGTCCTCATCGGAATCGGTGACCAGCAGCAGGTAGGACGCGCCAAGGTCCATTCGCGTGTTGGACCATCCGGCACGCGCTTCTGCCTTGGAAAACAGGCCGTCTTCGTCCAGCAGACCGCGCGCCGACAGCGTGATCCCCAACGGGTTGGCAAAGCGTCCCGCGATCAGCAAGTCAGAGGCGGTATCGCTGAGCCCGGACGAAAGCGAAAAATCGGGCTCGGCGGTTTCACGCCAGACCTTGCCCAGCGTCAATGCCGCCGACCAGCCACCCGGCGCCTTGTGCAGCCAGCGCAGTCCGGCGGCGACGGTTGTGCCGTGTTCGCGGCGGTCAGCGGCGGGAAAGCGGGACAGCGACAGCAAGTTGGCCTCGTCAAATTCGACCCGCGTGCTTTCGTCGTTGGGGTTTTTCAGCCGCTCGCCGCCGACCCAGCCCAGTTGAACGATCGGCTCCAGCAGGGTGCGCCCGCCGCGCGGACCCTGCCGTTGCAGGGGATAGCGGAATTCAATTGCGACACCGGGGATGGCGCGGCTGACTTCGGCATCCGATGTGACGTCATCCTCTGTGATGTATCGGTCGGCCCACAGATGTGTGGACAGCCCGACGCGCAGGCCACTGGCCACGGTCCAGCGGTTGCGCCAGCTGAATTCGGCATTGAACCGGGTGACATCACGACCGTCGATTTCGGTATCGTCGTCGCTGCCATCGGTATCGCGTTTGGATTGGCGCAAATGGCCGTGGACATCGGTGCCCAACCGGAACTCTCCGCCGAAGGACGGAAAAAACCGTTGCTCCCTGCGGTAGTCCGCGATGAAGCGGGGCTGGGTTGCGTTGTCCTCATAGTCGCGCAGTGTCTGATAGTTCAGAATGCTGGTGTCCATGAAGCTGTCGGCGGTCACCCGTGTCAGCGACAGATTGCTGGCCAGACGGTCGGCGCCGCTGATGTCGTAGTCGTTCAGATAGGCATCATCCGAAACACCTTTGAGATTGAACGACAGTTTGTAGTCCTGCAAAACCCGAAATTCACCTTCGGCAAAAAGATAGCCGCGCGGATCTGCCATCAACGTGTCAGACGACAGCGCTCCGTGAATGGTCAGGTCGCCACTGCGAAAGGCACGCCTGTAACGGAACCCCATCGTACGGGTTTCCGACGCCAGATAGGGCGTCAGGGTCAAATCCTGATGCCGTCCGATGGGAAAGAAATACGGCACCTTGACCCCGACACCCAGCAGGGAACTGCTGGTGAAGGTCGGGAAAAGGAACCCGCGGGCGCGCGGCAACGTGGGGTCGGGCAGGCGCAGGTGGGGAAAGTAGAAGATCGGCACGTCCAGAACACGAAACTGGGCATTGTCGAAATATAGCTGGCGCTCTTCCTGATCATGCACGACGCGCGATGCGCGGATCTGCCAGAGCGGTACTTTGCGTTGTCCGCAGACAAGGCAGGATGTGACGGCAACCTTGCTGAACTGGGTAAAGCGGCCATTCACCCGGCGCGCCTCGACCGAGGCAACCTGCAATTGTTGGTCAAGAACCATGCGCGCCCCGGACAGCAGGCCGTTTTGCAGGCCCTGATCCAGTTCGGCATAGGTGGCGACCAGAATATTGCCGGTCTCGTCGATGATGCGGATCGGGCCGTCGATGATCAACTGATCGGTTGTGCCGTCATAGACGATGCGCCCGGCGGTCATGCGCACGCCGTCATGAAAGGCTTCGACATTGCCGGTGGCAATCAGCCGTTCGCCGTCTTCGACAAAGACGGCGTCGGCCACGAGCATTGCGGGCAGGGCATCGGCGTCCGGGGCGTCCTGCGCCAAGGCCGGTCCGGCCAGAACGCACAGCACCGCCAGCAGACGGATAAGACGGTCAAACATGCGGGTCATCCGTCCTCCATATGCAGTACCAATCCCATTGCCAGAAGAACCGAGGCGACCGGCGGCACCCATGCCGCGACAAGCGGTGCCAACTGACCGTTTTCCCCCATGATCTGGGCAAAGTTTCGCACATAGTAGAGGCCAAAGCCAAGCAGCACGGCGGACAATATCGCGATTCCGGTGCGGCCCAGCCGCGTGGGCCGCATGGTAAAGGCCGCGCCGATCAGGACCATTGCCATCAGGAACAGAGGGCGGGACAGTTCCATATGCAGCCAGACAACATAGCGACGGGCCGAAAAACCAGCGGTTTCAAGACCCTCGATGAAGGTGGGCAAATCCCAGATCGCCACGGCCGAGGGTTTGCCGAAACGGTCGCGGATGCTGTCCTGTGTCAGATTCGACGGCAGGCGCAGGAACTCATGTTCTTTTGCCCCCGACTCGGGGTTCAGGCCCGGGGTCAGCGGCCATGCCTTGGCGGCGCTCAACTCCCAGAAACCGTCGTCAAGTCGCGCACTGTCGGCAAGGATGCGGGTCGCGGGTCCGCCGTCCGGCGCATATGTGACGATAGAGACATCGAACAGCTCTGTTGCCTCGTCATTGGCGCGGGCGGCATGGATCACCGCCTGACCCAGATCGCCTCCCTGCCGTAGCCACAGCCCCTCGGGGCCAATGGACAGGGCAGAGGCGCTGCCGCTTTCATAGGATTCGCGCAATTCGTTGTAGCGTTTGGATGTGGTCGAGACGATGGGATTCATCAGCCCGACAACCAGTCCACCGATCACCAGCGCCACCATGACCGGAGCCATCAGAGTGGCCACGCCCGAGCGCCCCGCCGCCCTTGCGGCCACCAACTCGGATGATCGTGCCAGCCCAAGAAACAGCCCGACGGTCGCGAGGATCATAACCAGCGGGATGATTTCGTAGATGGCACCGGGCAGTTTCATCAGCGTGACCCGCATCACCTGTCCAAACGTCACGTCATCGTCAAAGCGGCGCATTTCCTCGATCAGGTCCAAAAGGCCCTGAAACAGCGCGAATACGCCGAAGACGCTGAGGAAGATCCACAAAAAGCGGCGGGCAAAATAGAAATGCAGGGTCACGCTGTGGCCTCCTGCTGATGCGCGCGCGCGCGTCTGGGCCGGAATGGCCGGGCCGCGATCCACAGCAATGCCGTGGCCAACGTCAGACCGACTATGCTGGGCAAATAGACCAGTGGCCATAGCCGGTAGTCGCCGCGCACCGGGTCGGTCACAGCACTTTCCAGCACTTTGACAAACACCAGCAGACCGATGGCAAAGACAATCTGGCGAGTCACACCGAACCGTGAAAACCCGCCAACCATCAACGCGGAATAGCCGATCATGGAAAAGGCCAGTGCCAGCAATGGCAGCTGGAATCGCAGATGCCCTTCCTCGATAGCCTCGCCCGGCGAATCCTTTGCCTCGTCCGCCGAGGCGGCAGGCTGGGTGATCAATTCCCATGTGGACATGTAGTTGAGGCGGCGTTTGGTCGGCGCGGTGGATGTGACAAGGCCCGATACATCATAGATCAGGTCGCTGAAATTCGTGGTCGACAGGCGGCGGGTCTCAAGATCCAGCGTCTGGGCCATTCCCGTCAGCATCACCAGCTTTGGCCCGACGTCGTCGCGCAACAGATAGGCCTGTTCTGACGTATAGATCACGTCGCGCCCCGGCGTGCGCCGGTCCGACAGCACAACGTCGCGCAATTCGCCCTCAGCGGTAATGTCGCGAATGTAGAAGGTCACGCCGTCGATAGGATGCAGAAACGCGCCGTCGCGCAGCAGCCGGGCACTGACCGAGCCCGAAAGTGCCTTTTCGCGAATGCGCAATTGCTCCAGCGATTTGGGAACCAGTAGATGGGTCAGCATCGACATCATCAGCGCCACGACACATCCGAACAGGAACACCGGCCGGGCCAGCCGCCAAGGCGAATAGCCGGTGGCCTGCACCACCGTAAGCTCACTGTCGCTGCTGAGCCGGTTGGTGACATAGACCGCAGAGGCAAAGGCGGACAGGGGGAGCACAAAGGTGATCACAGCCGGCAGTGAGAGGGCGGTGAATTCCATCACCACACCCACCGAATGGCCGTCTGAAATCAGCTGATCGAACAGGGTAACAGCCTTGTTCACCCAATAGACCGATACAAGGACTAGGGCGAAAAAGCCGAACGCTACTATCAGTTGCGACAGGACATATCTGTCGAATCTTTGCAAACGCGTGGTCCCCCCAGACCAGTGCAGGTCTGCGCACCCTAATCCATCGTTTGGAATTGGGAAAGGTGGCACTGGTCAACCGCGCTGGGGGGCGTTACCTCTTTTGGCGAAACTCAGCTCAGGAGACGAGGACACATGACCGATCTGCGCGCGATCAGCTTTGCCGAGGTGGCTCTGGACGGAATTGACGAAACGGGCGGGCGTCTGGCCGTCGTGGTGTCACCCGAAGGCACGCTCAGCCCCGGTGCGCGGCGTCTGAACCGGCTGACCAAAGGCGCGCTGGGACGCGCGGTTGAAAGCGAGGCGTTCGGCAAGCTGGACGCAGGGGACGCGATGACGCTGGCTTGGCCGTCTGGCCTGATGGTCGAGGCGTTGGATATCGTCAAGCTGGCCCGCCGTCCCGCAACGGTCGAGGCCCGCAAGGCCGGTGGCACGCTGGCGCGGCTGGCAGGTAAGGCGGCACTGACCATGCTGGTCGAGGCGACGCGCCTGCCAGAGGAGATCGCCCTTGGCGTGGCCCTGCGCAGTTACGCCTTTACCGCGCGCAAATCCAAGCCGGATGAGGCCCCTGCGGCCGCCGTGATGATGGTCAAGGCCCCGGATGAGGCAGAGGCCGCGTTTGCCTCCGCCCGCGCGGTGGCCGAAGGCGTCGCCTTTACCCGCGATCTGGTGTCTGAGCCAGCCAACGTGCTGTCGACGACAGAGTTTGCCGCCCGGCTGGAGGCGCTGCGCGACACCGGGCTGGAGGTTGAGGTTCTCGAAGAGGACAAGCTGGCCGAACTGGGTATGGGCGCGCTGCTGGGCGTGGGCATGGGATCGGCCATGCCCTCCAAGGTTGTCGTGATGCGCTGGAAGGGGGCCGAGGGCGCGCCGCTGGCGTTGATCGGCAAAGGTGTGGTGTTCGACACCGGCGGTATCAGCCTCAAACCCGCCGCTGGCATGGAAGACATGACCATGGACATGGGCGGTGCGGGTGTTGTCGCGGGCGTGATGAAAGCACTGGCTCTGCGCAAGGCGCAGGCGCATGTGGTCGGTCTGGTTGGTCTGGTTGAAAATATGCCGTCGCACATGGCGCAGCGTCCGGGCGACATCGTGACATCCATGAAGGGCGACACAATCGAGGTCATCAACACCGATGCCGAAGGGCGGTTGGTGCTGGCGGATGTGATGTGGCACGCACAGGAAAGCGAACAGCCCTCGGCCATGATCGATCTGGCTACGCTGACTGGAGCCTGCATTATTGCACTGGGGCATGACAACGCGGCGGTTTTCTCAAACGACGACGCGCTGGCGGGGGATTTCCTCAAGGCTGCCGGGGCCGAAGGTGAAGGCGCATGGCGTTTGCCGCTGGGCAAGTCCTATGACGACTTGATCAAGAGCCAGAAGGCCGACATGAAAAACGTCGGCGGCCGCCCGGCGGGGGCGATCACGGCGGCGCAGTTCCTGCAACGTTTCGTCAAGGACGGCATTCCGTGGATCCACCTGGACATCGCCGGCGTGGCCCAAGTGACCAAGGACACCGATCTGGCACCCAAGGGGGCGACTGGTTGGGGCGTGATGGCGCTGGACCGGCTGGTGCGCGACCGGTTCGAGTAACGCAGAGCGAACAGGTCTGGACCGGGCACCGGGGGCAGGGCGCAGCCCCCCGGTGCCACCGGCCATAAACGGAGGAGCCGATGGGAGACGCCTATTTCTATCACCTGACCCGACGGCCGCTGGAGCTGATGCTGCCGGACCTGCTGGCCAAGTCGCTGGAGCGCGGGTGGCGGGTGGCGGTGCGGGGCACGGACCCGGACCGCATGGACTGGCTGGACCAGAAGCTCTGGCAAGGCCCCGAAGAGGGCTTTCTGCCGCACGGTCTGTCCGGCGGGCCGCACGACGCGGATCAGCCGGTGTTGCTGACCACCGACGTCCAGGCGGCCAATGATCCTGGCTGCCTGATGGCCATCGACGGGGCCGAAGTCTCGGCCGATGAGGTGGGCGCGCTGGATCGGGTTTGCGTGTTGTTTGACGGTGGCGACAGCGCGGCCGTGCAACGGGCGCGAGACCAGTGGCGCCTGCTGACGGGGGCAGGCTGCAAGGCGCAATACTGGTCCGAGGAATCAGGGCGCTGGGAAAAGAAGGCCGAAAGCTGAGGGGGAGCCGAACTATCGACAAAACTCCCCGTTTGGATCAGCGTTGCAACACCATCTTGCCGCCGGAAATCTGTAGGCTGGAATAGCGATCGAGATAGGTCATGCCCAGCAAAGAGTTCTGCATGTCGCCTGCGTTCAGATAAGCCGCAACCCGCTGATCCGCAAAGGGCCCCAATTCGACGGTGTCAAGCGTGACCGGCGCGGTCTGAACCTTGCCGTTGGCTGTCATCGCCGCGGAAAGAAAGTGCAGGCTGTCGACGTCGATCCCTGCGCGTTCTGCTGCGCTGCGTGTCAGCACGACTGATGTTGCGCCAGTGTCCACGACAAACCGGGTGGGGGTGCCGTTGATCTGCAAGGTGACATAGTAATGCCCATCGGGCGCGCGCGGCAGTTCGATGCCGCCCTCTTCACCACCAACGACCATCTGTTGCGGCATAACGGTGCCACGAATGTCGCTCCACAGTCCGAAGACCGCGATCACTCCGACAAAGATCAGCGCCCAGGCTGCCATCTGTTGCATGGTCTTGCCAAGGCTGGCCCGGCCCTGAACAAAAAACCAACTGACCAGCACGCCGCCCAGCAGCACAAGATAGATGAGATTTCCGATCTGGTCTCCGGACATGGCATGGTTCCCCTTTGGCCCACTATTCAAGATAGGGGTTTCAACGCCGGGGAAACAGGGTCAGGCGGGGGCAAGTCCGAAATTGCGCAGCCCATCGAGGACGAATTGCACCGACAACGCCGCCAGCAGCATCCCTAGAACCCGCGTCACGACATTGATGCCGACGCGGCCCAGTAGATGTTCGATTGGCCCTGCGATCAGGAACAAGGCCAGCGCCACCAGCAGAACAGCCACCATTACGGCGAGGATCGACAGAACTTCGACTGTGTCGCCGGTCTGACCCACAAGCAGGATAATTGAGGCGATGGCCCCCGGTCCAGCGATGAGCGGGATGGCCAGCGGAAAGACAGACGGGTCGGGGAACTCTTCTTCGTCGGCCTTGTCCTCGCGCCGTTTGGTGCGGCGTTCGAACAGCATATCCAGCGCGGTGATGAACAGCAGGATACCGCCCGCGATGCGAAAGGCGGACATCGAAATGCCGATAAAGCCCAGCACCGCCTCGCCGAAAAAGGCGAACAGCGTGAGGATGCCAAAGGCGACGCCACAGGCGCGGTAGCCCACCATGCGACGGTGGCGCGCATCGGTGTCCTGAGTGAGCGCGATAAAGATCGGCGTCAGCCCGATGGGATCAATCACCACAAAGAGGGTGACAAAGGCACTGATGAGGAAAGCGGCGTCCATAAAACAAGGGGTACTGGCGATCTTCAATACTGTCCAGATCGCCCACTACGCCCCGCGTTTGCCAAGTGCAGGAGCGACTTTCGCGCCACTGTCAGGTCACCCGTCCCTTGGTGACCTGCGATTTGTCCGCCGGTGCCGCCGTCGCTGAAGGGCGAACGAGCAGCGCCCGGAGATCAGGCGTTCTCAGCCGCGTCCAGTTTTTCAGCTGCCGTTTCCCACATCACCTCGGCGCGGTGCAGCGCGTCCATGACCTCTGCGTATTTCTTGTTCCAGACTTCAAGTTCGCCGACCTTGTCGTTTTCATACAGCGCCGGGTCGGCCAGCTTTTTAGCCAGCTTCTCACGCATCTGTTCGATCTTGGCGATACGGTCCTCACATTTGCGGACGTCAGAGCGTAGCTCTTGCATCCGGTCGCGCGACGGTCGCTTGGGCTTGTCGGGCGCGGATTTGGAGGATTTCGCCGGTTTGGCCGGGGCATCCCGCGTCAGCAACATGGTGCGGTAGGCGTCAAGGTCGTCCTCATAAGGTTTGACCGTGCCGCCCCCCACCAGCCAAAGACGATCCGCCACCATCGACAGCAGGTGCATGTCGTGGCTGACAAGGATCACCGCCCCGGAATAGGCGGTGAGCGCCTCAACCAGCGCCTCACGCGATTCGATATCAAGGTGGTTGGTCGGCTCATCCAAGATCAGCAGGTGCGGCGCGTCTAGCGTCGCCAGCAACAGCGACAGGCGCGCCTTTTGACCACCGGACAGACGACCAACCTCTGTTTCCGCCTGCGCTGCCATCAGGCCAAAGCCCGCCAGCAGAGCGCGCAGTTTGGGCGGCAGTGTGCCGGGGCGTTCGCGTTGGAGATGCTGCAACGGCGTTTCATCCAGATGCAGTTCGTCGACCTGATGCTGGGCGAAGTAACCGATGCGCAGCTTGGACGAGCGGCTCATGCGACCGTCCATCAGTGGCAGGCGGTCGGACAGCAATTTTGACAGGGTGGACTTGCCCTGACCGTTCTTGCCCAACAGCGCGATGCGGTCGTCTTGATCAATGCGCAGGTTCAGTTTGCGCAGCACCACGGTGTCGCCATAACCGGTTGAACCGCCTTCAATGTTGATGATCGGCGGCGACAGTTCATCGGGCTGCGGGAAAGAGAACACGCGCTTGGCGGCCTCTTCGGGCGGGGTGACCATGTCCATCCGCTCAATCATCTTGAGGCGGGCTTGGGCCTGTTTGGCCTTGGAGGCCTTGGCGCGGAAACGGTCGACAAACCCTTGCAGATGGGCGCGGCGGTCCTGTTGTTTCTTGGCGGTGGCGCTGAGTTGTGCGCGCTTTTCGGCGCGTAGCTTGACGAAACCGTCATAGGGCGTGCCGTAATAGGTCAGCTTGCGGTCCTCGACATGCAGGATCGTGTTCACAGCCCGGTTCAATAGTCCGCGGTCGTGGCTGATGACGATCACCGTGTGCGGGTATTTCATCAGGTAGCTTTCCAGCCACAGTGCGCCTTCGAGATCCAGATAGTTGGTCGGTTCGTCCAGCAGCAGCAAGTCGGGCTGGGCAAAGAGCACGCCTGCCAGTGCAACTCGCATCCGCCAGCCACCCGAAAAGGCAGAGCAGGGCTGTTTCTGCTGGTCGTCGTCAAAGCCGAGACCCTTGAGGATCGTGGCGGCGCGGGCCTCGGCGCTCCATGCGTCGATGTCGGCGAGACGGGTCTGAACCTCGGCGATGCGGACACCGGTGGCGGTCTCTGCCTCTGCCATCAGGGCGGCGCGTTCTGTGTCGGCCTCCAGCACGGTGTCGATCAGCGAGGTCTCTGACGCGGACACTTCCTGACTGACGCCGCCGATGCGGGCGCGTTGTGGCAACGAGATGTCGCCCCCGTCCAGCGTCAGCTCACCCTTGATCAGTCGGAAGAGCGTGGTCTTGCCCGCGCCATTGGGCCCGACGAGGCCAACCTTGTGACCGTCCGGGATTGTGGCGCTGGCTCCGTCGAACAGCGGGCGGCCGTCCACGGAAAAGGAAATGTTTTCGATCTTCAACATGGGACGGCGCGTGCCAGAGGCGCGCGGGGGTGTCAATGCACGGCGTTGCTTCGGTGGTCAGAGATAAATTTTCCATGAAATTTCCACTGCGGTCAAAACCGCGTTTCATTGGCGGGCTTTCCAATCGACGCGGCCCATGCTACCGCCCCGCGCATCATTCATGACCCGGACACAACGTCCGGGGATAACCCGATGGAGCATCCCATGGCCCTTGAGCGCACTTTCTCAATCATCAAGCCCGACGCCACCCGCCGCAACCTGACCGGCAAGATCAACGCCAAGTTCGAAGAAGCGGGCCTGCGCATCGTCGCGCAAAAGCGTATTCACCTGACAAAGGCGCAGGCTGGCCAGTTCTACGCCGTCCACTCGGAGCGTCCGTTCTATGACGAACTGTGCGAATTCATGGCGTCGGAGCCGGTTGTCGTGCAGGTTCTGGAAGGCGAAGGCGCCATCCTGAAGAACCGCGAAGTCATGGGCGCAACCAACCCCGCCGACGCCGCACCGGGCACCATCCGCGCAGAGTTTGCCGAATCGGTTGGCGAAAACTCGGTCCACGGGTCGGACGCGCCGGACACCGCCAAAGAAGAGATCGCATTCTTCTTCTCGGGTCTTGAACTGGTCGGCTGAGCCGGTCCTGTTCTCTATCTTGCTGAAAGGCCGTCCTTTTGGGGCGGCCTTTTTTGTTGCGGTTTAGAGGGCAGGGCGCGGTCTGTTATTGCTGCAGCGGCCTTGGCTGTGATCGTCTTGTGTGGTGCACTTCAGCAAGGATTGGCAGATGATCCGACGGGTGGCGCCCGTTTTCCTTGCGCGGCGGCGCAAGTACCCGGATGTCTAGCGCCGCACAATGGGCCACGCGGTCCAGCGCCCCCAGTGGCAAGGTCGACGGATACGTCCGCCCCGGCGTCACGATATTGTAGCGCTGTGCTAGTCGGCCAAGACCCACCTTGCGCGACCATTCGTTGAAATCGCCCAGAATGACTGTGGGCAGGGGCGGCAGGGCGTCCAGTGCGTTGCGGATAAAGTCCAGTTGCTGGCGGCGCGAATGACGCAAAAGGCCCAGATGCACGCCGACCACCCGAACCCCGGGAAGATCGACGGAGACCGCTCCGCGTGGTTCCAGTCCGGGCAAAGGATAGTGGTGGATCTGATCTACGGTCAGCTCAGGCCGGGCCAGAACCGCGATGCCATGCCAGCCAAGGCTGACGGCGTTGCGTGCGACGGGCAGGGGGCGCAGGCCGGTTTCGGGCTCGATCCTGTCGCGCGGCAGGGCAGAATGGCGCGACCCAAGACGAAAATCAGCCTCTTGCAGAACCACCACATCCGCATCCAGCGCGGAAATCGCCGACAGCACCCGCAACGGATCGCGGCGCAGGTCAGAGCCAAGGCCCGCGCGAATGTTGTAGCTGGCAAGGCGAAGGGGTGAAGAATCCGACATGGTCTATATATTGGGAGGCAGACCTGAAAAAGAAGCCCAGATGTTCCACATCAAGAGTTCTCTCGTTGTCCTGTTCATTCAGGCGGTCCTGGTGGTCGAAGCCGTGATAGGGGCGATGACCCAGACGTGGTCTGCGGTCTTTGTCGCCGTGTCGACATTGGTCCTGACGTTTCTGCCGCAGCGATTTGCTGGGTATCTGGGTATCGAGCTTCCAAAACCGTTCTTGACGGGCATTGTGCTGTTTATCTTCGCGACCTTGTTTCTGGGCGAAGTCGCGGACTTTTACGAACGCTTTTGGTGGTGGGATGTGGTTTTGCATTTCACGTCGGCGCTCAGCTTTGGTCTAATGGGATTTCTGTTGATTTTCATGCTGTTCGAAGGGGACAGATATGCCGCTCCGCCTTGGGCATTGGCCGCGTTGGCCTTTTGCGTCGGAGTGTCGATCGGTGCCATGTGGGAAATCTTTGAGTTCAGCATGGATCAGCTTTTCGGCATGAATATGCAGAAATCCGGGCTGGTGGACACAATGACGGACCTGATCATCGACACCGCAGGCGCGGCAATTGGGGCCTTTGCGGGGTTCTTGTTCCTCAAAGGGCGTCAGCTTGGCGGTCTGGGCAAGGTGCTGGATCAGTTTGTTCAAGCGAACGAGCGATTCTACGGCAAGCTGCGCAAGAAAAGGTAGGGCGCGGTGCCCGGAGTTTGCATTGGCGCGACACTGTCGGGTGTAGGCAAGTGAGTAATCTGGGCGGATCAGCGTTGTTCGGGTTTCGCGATCACGCCGATCTCATTCAGGATCTTGTCCAACGCACTTTGCGCGGGAGCCTTGGTTTCTGCCTTGAGCCCGTCAAACTGCGCGCGCAGTGCGTCCTTTTCCGCGCCTTTGCAGTCGTTCCACGGACGCCCTTGCAGTGCCATGTGCAAGACGTAGTAGCCGATGAAATGCGGACGTTGGCCGGCGAGCAGCAGTTTACGGTAGGCCTCATGCGCGCCGAGGGCACGAAGGCTCTCGGCGTCGGGGATGCCGGCCGCAGTGCAGGCATCCTCGAACGCCGGGCCAAGATTGCGGATGGCGCTGACTGGCGTACCGCTCATTTCAGCATGGGGTTCAATACGTCGAAGGGCAGGCCATCTGACAGCGTGTCAAAGCGACCGTTCGCGCGGAACATGTCCTCTCCGGCGGTGTGGATCGTGCGATATGTGGCGCGGGCCAAGGCCGAGCCAAGCGACAGGCGCGCGACGCCAAGAGCGGCAAATTCGGCGCGGGTGTGTTTGGTGAACGGGCCGGACACCAGCGCATTGAAGGGCAGGCTGGTGGCGTTGACCAACCGACCCAGCGCCTCCATTGAGGGGGGGGCGGGGACATAAACGGCGTCGGCGCCTGCGGCCTCGAATGCCTGAATGCGGGCGATGGCCTCTTCAATGTCGTAGTGGCCGGTCAGGATGCCATCGGCGCGTGCCACAAGAAAAAAATCTCGCGGCAAGGCGCGGGCAGCGCTGGCGGCGGCGCGGATGCGTTCGGCTGACAGCGTGGCATCATAGGGCGCGGTGCCCGGCAGGGCCGTGTCCTCAATACAGATGCCAGCGAGACCGATCTCGGCGGCCAGACGCACAGTTTCGGCGCAAGTTTCGGGTGCCTCGCCAAAGCCGTTTTCGAAATCGCCTGATACGGGCACGTCAACGGCAGCGATGAGATCCTGCGCGTGGGCCAGTGCCTCATCGCGGGTGATGGTGCCGGTGTCTGAACGGCCCAGCGTAAAGGCGTGGGCCGCCGAAGATGTGGCAATGGCCTTGGCCCCAAGGTCGACCAACATCTTGGCCGATCCGGCATCCCACGCGTTGGCAAGGATGAACGGATCGCCCGGGCAATGCATGTCGCGAAAGCTGTCAGGCATCGGCGCGGGCCTTGTTGTCCGCAAAGGCGCAAAGGGTTTTCAGCGCCTCGACAAGGCGGTCATCCGCGACGGTCAGGGCAACGCGGACGTGACCGGCGGCGGATTTGCCAAAGCTTTCGCCCGGCATGACGGCTATCAGGTGTTCATCCAACAATGCCTCGGCAAAGTCGCGCCCTGAGAGACCGGTCGCGCGGATGTCGAGCATCAGGTACATGGCCCCTTGAGCGGGGATAGCGGTGACGGTGTTTTGTTCGGCGATCACCTTCAGCGCGAGATCACGGCGACGGCGGAACGGAGTGGAGATCTTGTCTTCAAGGTCTGGACCTTGATTGAGGGCAAACAGCGCGCCGTCTTGGATATATCCGGGGACACCATAGGTGGTCGAGGTGGCCAGATCGATGAGCCGATCGATGGCGTCTGTCGGGCCAACCAGCCAACCGGCGCGCGAGCCGGTCATGGCGTGGCTTTTTGACATCGACCCGACGACCAGCGTGCGCTCTGCCATGCCGGGGAGGGTGCGCGGGCTGATGTGCTCGCCTTGCCAAACCTGCGTGTCATAGACCTCGTCCGAGATCAGCCATAGATCGTGGTCGATGGTTGCGGTTGCGATCTCCTCAAGCGTTTCAATCGGGTAGACCATTCCGGTGGGGTTGTTGGGGGTGTTGACCAGTAGGCTTTTGGCGCCGCTTTCTGCGGCGGCGGCGCGGATAGCGGCCCCCTGGGGCAGGAAAGCGCGGTCCGCCTCTGTCGGCACCGGAACGGCGCGCCCTGAGGCGGCGCGGATCGTGCCGGGGTAGGTGGCGTAATACGGGTCAATGTAAAGCGCGGCATCGCCGGGTGACAGGACGGCGACATGGGCGGCGAAGAGTGCGGCCTGCCCACCCGGGGTGATCAGCACGTTTTCAGGGCCGGTGGGCACGCCGGTGCGCGCCGTGATGCGGTCGGCCACGGCCTGACGCAGTTCAGCCACGCCGGGCACCATGGCATAGCCGGTGTGACCACCGCTGGCCGATGCGTGGATGGCCTGAAGGATCGACGCGTCGGTGCCGATGTCATGTTCACCGATGGTCAATTCGGTCACTGGCTGGCCCGCGGCGGCCATTTTACGGGCGCGGTAGAACACCTCCCACCCGTCGGAACCGCCTTCGTTAAGTGTGGTGATGCGGGTGGAGAGTTGGGGCATAGAGTGTTCCTTTTGTTGAGAAAGTCTTGCCAGAGCCAAAGTGGCGCGGCAAGCAGCTTATCCCCTTGTTAAGGTTTGGTTTGGATTTATGAACGAAATCAGTTGGTTGCGTCCGGAGGGTGGATTGACCCAACGCGCGGCGGACCGTATGTTTTCCCCATGCTGGACAAGGTACGGCAAGCGGCACCTGGGGAAACATTCAGGGCTGACTTTCCTTCCTGCCACCCCGCGGAGGGGCAAGAACCTACAGGCAAGTAAGGTGTCGAGCATGAGCAGAGCAGAGCAAAGAGAAGAAGAACAGCGCATCGTCATCACCGCCAATGAGCGGTGCGAGCGTTTGCGCAAACAGCGCGACCGGGCAACCGCTACGATCGAGAACCTTATCGACCAGATCGGTGAGCTTCAGGACAACGCCCGCAAAGGAGAGTTGGCGAAAAAGTCCGAGGCGAGTGGCGCCTTGAACGAATTGAAATACTGGCTGCGTGCAGCCCGGGAAACGGAGATGGAACTTGAAGCAATCATCCGAAAGGAAGAGGGAATCGGGGATGCCTATGGGCTTGACCTTGAATGCGCCCGATCTGCGATCCGGTGCCGCCTGGATAGCCTCCGCACCTGCTGTGGTGAAGGATAGGTTTCTGGCTGAAATGACCGACGGGGAGCGCCTTGCGCTCCCCTATCTGTTCGATTTCTGGGCCCATCCGCATCAACTGCCACCCGAGGGCGACTGGCGGACTTGGGTGATCCTAGGCGGGCGCGGCGCGGGCAAGACGCGGGCCGGGTCGGAATGGGTGCGTGCGCAAGTTGAGGGCTCCAAGCCGTTGGACAAGGGCCGCTGTCGGCGGATTGCCTTGATCGGTGAGACTTATGATCAGGCGCGCGAGGTGATGGTTTACGGCGAGAGCGGTATTCTGGCCTGCACCCCGTTTGACCGGAAACCAAAGTTCAATGCCTCTCGCCGGACGCTGATCTGGCCGAACGGGGCAGAGGCGGTGCTGTTTTCGGCGCAAGACCCCGAGGCGCTGCGCGGGCCGCAGTTTGACGGGGCTTGGGCGGATGAGTTGGCGAAGTGGAAAAAGGCGCGGGACGTCTGGGACATGTTGCAGTTCGGTCTGCGGCTGGGGGATGCCCCACGCGTCTGCGTGACGACGACACCGCGTAACATCGAAGTCTTGAAGGAGTTGCTTGAGACGCCCTCGACTGTGTCGACCCACGCCCGGACAGAGGCGAACCGAGCGCATCTGGCAGCCTCTTTCCTAGAGGAAGTGCGGGCGCGCTATGAGGGGCAATCACTGGGTTTGCAGGAACTGGACGGCGTTTTGCTGGATCAGGTCGACGGGGCCTTGTGGACGCGCGAGATGCTTGACGGCGCGCGTGCCGGACGGCTGCCGCAGATGGACCGGGTTGTGGTGGCGGTGGACCCGCCGGCGGGCAAGGGGCCACGATCGGATGCCTGCGGCATCGTGGTGGCCGGGATTGTCGAGGCGGACGACCCGCGCAACCGGCGGGCCTATGTGCTGGAGGATGCCTCTATCCAAGGGTTGTCGCCTACGGGGTGGGCCACGGCCGCGCTGGAGGCGGCGGCGCGCTGGGAGGCGGACCGTGTGGTGGCAGAGGTCAATCAGGGCGGAGCGATGGTGGAAACCACGCTGCGGCAGGTCGATCCCTATGTGTCCTACAAGGCCGTGCATGCCACCGAGGGCAAGTCTGTTCGGGCCGAGCCGGTAGCCGCGCTGTACGAACAAGGGCGCGTGAAACATGCGGGCGGGATGGACAAGCTGGAATCGCAGATGTGTCTGATGACGCCACACGGCTATGAGGGGTCGGGCAGTCCTGACCGCGTAGATGCGCTGGTCTGGGCGTTGACGGAGCTGATGCTGGGCAAGCGCCCGATAAAGCGGACACCAAAAGTGCGCGTGCTTTAGGGCGTTGCGCAAGGAGCGAACGGTGGTGTGACGCGGACTTAAGACCACCACCATAGTTTGCTTCATGAGACGCAGGGGACAGCAAGCCTCTGACCCAATCGAAAGACGGAAATGACCTGTAGCGCGATGGCCTTTCGGCTTTCGCGGGCGGGGCGGTGCGGGCCCTTGGGCCGCCTGAGGAAAGGAGCGACTAGGGATGGTATTCGATTTTCTGCGGCGGAACGGGCAGGGGCCAGAGGTGGCGAGCGCACCGGAGGCCAAGGCCTCGGCGACGGGTCGTGTCGTGGCGCATCTGAACGGCGGTCGCGTGGCCTGGAGCCCGCGGGATACTGTGTCGCTGACCAAGCAGGCCTTTGCCGGGAACCCGGTGGGGTTTCGCGCGGTCAAGCTGATCGCCGAGGCTGCGGCAGCCCTGCCGCTGGTGCTGCAGGACAATGCGACGCGCTATGCCGAGCATCCGATCCTCAAGCTGGTTGCCGCGCCGAACCCCGGTCAGGGGCGGGCGGAACTGTTCGAGGCGCTGTATGGTCAGTTGCTGTTGTCGGGCGATGGCTATGTCGAGGCGGTGGCAGGCGACGAGGGTCTGCCGTTTGAACTGCATGTGTTGCGCAGCGACCGGATGAGTGTGGTGCCCGGCGCGGATGGCTGGCCAGTGGCCTATGAATACGCGGTTGGCGGGCGCAAGCATCGCTTTGGTGTGACGGGGGCGATCTCTCCGATCTGTCATGTGAAGGCGTTTCACCCTCAGGACGATCACTATGGATTGTCGCCCTTGCAGGCGGCGGCGCAGGCAGTGGATGTTCATAACGCGGCCTCACGCTGGTCCAAGGGACTGCTGGACAATGCGGCGCGGCCATCTGGGGCGATTGTCTGGAACGGTGCAGACGGGCAAGGGCAGCTAAGTCCTGAGCAGTTCGAACGGTTGCAATCCGAGATGGAGATGCACCACCAGGGCGCGCGCAATGCAGGACGTCCGATGTTGCTGGAAGGCGGGTTGGACTGGAAGCCGATGGGCTTTTCGCCCTCGGACATGGAGTTCCAGAAAACCAAAGAGGCGGCGGCGCGGGAAATCGCGGTGGCCTTTGGTGTGCCGCCCATGCTGCTGGGGATCACCGGCGAGGCGACCTATGCCAACTATGCCGAGTCGCACCGCGCCTTTTACCGCCAGACGGTGCTGCCGCTGGCGACCAAGGTCGCGGCGAGCGTGGGGCGCTGGCTGTCGGCCTGGGTTGGCGAAGAGGTGGTTCTGACCCCCGACCTGGATCAGGTGCCTGCGCTGGCGGTGGAACGCGATGCTCAGTGGAACCGAGTGGCGACGGCCGATTTTCTGACACCTGCGGAAAAGCGCCGTTTGCTGGGGCTGCCTGCCGTGATGGAGGACGAGGCCAGTGACTGAGTTGCGTTCACGGCATGAGCAATTCGCCTGTGCGCCGGGCCTGCGGCTGGAGGCACATGAGCGGGTGAGCAAATTGCAGTTCGATGCCCTGACAGATCGGTTTCAGCGGTTGGAGTTACTGATGGAACGGCTGGAGCGGCGGCTTTGGTTGACGGTTTACGGCGTCGCGGGGGCAATCCTGGCGGATGTCTTTCAGGGATTGCTGACGGCCGCCCCCTGAGGGGGACGGGGCTATCGAAGAGGTGCCGGTGCGATCCTTGCCAAGCGGATCAGCGCCCGACCCCAAAGAAGGGTAGATGGATGGATCTGGAACACAAGTTTTCCCGCTTTGACGCGGAAGTGACCGTCGAGGGTCACAGGATCGAGGGCTATGCCTCGCTCTTTGGGGCCTGCGATCAGGGCGGCGATGTTGTCGCCAGCGGGGCCTATGCCCGGTCGCTGACCCGGCTGGCCGCAGAAGGGCGCGCGGTCAAGATGCTGTGGCAGCACGACCCGGCGCAGCCCATCGGGATTTGGGCCGAGGTGCGAGAAGACGAACGCGGGTTGTTCGTCAAAGGCAGGCTGCTGGACTGTGTCGAGCGTGGCCGCGAGGCGGCGGCGCTGATCGAAGCGGGCGCAATCGACGGGCTGTCGATCGGCTATCGCACACTGAAAGCCACCAAGAACGACAAGGGCCACCGTGTCCTGACGGAACTGGAGCTCTGGGAAGTGTCACTGGTGACGTTCCCGATGCTGCCCAGTGCGCGGGTGGCATCCAAGGGGGAGACACCCGACGATGCCGCGTTGCGTGAATTGGCGGAAGCCCTGGAGGGCATGCGCCACAACCTGGCGGGCGGCTGACGCGCGCCACTCATGAGGGAAACTAGGGATGAACAAGACCGAGACCAAGTCTCGGACCGGGGAAGATTTGTCTCCGGTCGCCCGGGTGAATGCCGCGATGGCGGGACTGATCGGGGACTACAGGGCCCTACAGGCCGAGATTGAAGAAAAGCTTCAGAAACAGGAAGAGCGACTGACCATGCTGGATCAAAAGACCGCAAAAGCGAACCGCCCGGCACTGTCGACCCGTACCGAGGTCGAAGCCCCCCACCAAAAGGCCTTTGACGCCTATCTGCGCTCTGGCGACGATGACGGCCTGCGTGGTCTCGAGCTGGAAGGCAAGGCGATGTCGTCCGCTATCAATTCTGACGGCGGCTATCTGGTCGATCCGCAGACCGCGGAGACGATCAAATCCTCACTGAACACCACGGCCTCGATCCGTCAGATCGCCAATGTGGTGAATGTGGATGCCTCTGCCTTTGACGTGCTGATCGACCAGAACGACACTGGCGCGGGTTGGGCGAATGAGACCGGATCTGCCGCCGAGACTGGCACGCCGACCATCGAGCGCATCTCTATCCCACTGTACGAGTTGAATGCGATGCCGAAGGTGTCACAGCGCTTGTTGGATGACAGTGCCTTTGATGTCGACGCCTGGCTGGCTGGCCGGATTGCCGAAAAGTTCGCCCGAGCGGAGGCGGGGGCCTTTGTCGCAGGGGATGGCAATGACAAGCCGCGCGGCTTTTTGAACCACACCATCGTTGAGGATTCCACCTGGACCTGGGGCAACCTGGGCTATGTTCCCTCTGGTTCGGGTACAGGAATTGGCGATGGTGATGCGCTGATCGATGTGGTTTACGCCGTGAACGCGCCATACCGGGCCAATTCGACCTTTGTGATGAACTCGAAGACCGCCGGAGCGCTGCGCAAGCTCAAGGACGCCGATGGCCGTCACCTTTGGGCCGACGGGTTTGCCTTTGGCGAGCCGGGCCGACTGTTGGGCTATCCAGTGCTGATTGCTGAAGACATGCCCGACATCGAGGCGGATAGCTATCCGATCGCCTTTGGTGATTTCACCGCAGGGTACACCATTGCCGAACGCCCCGATCTGCGCGTGCTGCGCGATCCATTCAGCGCCAAGCCGCATGTCCTGTTCTACGCCTCCAAGCGCGTGGGTGGTGATGTGAGCGATTTCGCCGCGATCAAACTGTTGCGTATCGCCGTCAGCTAAGACTGGCCACGAGATGGGAGGCGGGTTCCTTGGCCCGTCTCTCAGCGGGCGCGCGCCGGTTCAGGTTGTCCAGCTACCCCTCCGCCCGTGCAGTCGGGGCGGCGCGCGTCCAACTGCCTGGCGGACTAGGGATGGTCGAGGATTTCGGAGAAGAAACATGATGTTGGTGGAAGAAACCCAAGTTCTGGAAGCGGCGCTTCCGGTGGAGGCTCTGAAGGACCATCTGCTCCTAGGCAGCGGTTTTACCGAAGGCGATCTGCAAGATCCGGTATTGGTCTCGTTTTTGCGCGCGGCGATTGCGGCAATCGAGGGCCGGACTAGCAAAGCACTGATCACGCGTGGATTTCTGGTGACCTTGGATAACTGGACAGCGCCCGATGCACAGCGTTTGCCAGTGGCCCCCGTGCAGGCGATCACCGAGGTAGCCCTTGTGGATGCCATTGGAGTAGCAACGATTGTCGATCCAGTGGTGTACCGGCTGCAAAAAGACGCCTTTGATCCGCGTCTGAGGCCGATAGCGACCTCTTTGCCCAGTGTTCCCACAAGCGGAACGGTCGAGATCCGTTTCGAAGCAGGTTATGGCGCGGCTTTTGATGCGGTGCCCGAAGACCTCAAGCAGGCCGCGCTGATGCTGGCGGCGCATTATTACGAATACCGCAGCGACATGGCCCTGAGCCAAGGTTGCATGCCCTTTGGCGTGACAAGCCTGATTGCTCGCTATCGCCCGGTGCGCATGGGGATGGGCGCATGAGCTGGACACTGAACAGGCGGCTGACGCTGGAAGCGCCGCAGCGTGTAAGCGATGGCGCGGGTGGGTTCGAGGAAACCTGGAGCGCGCTGGGCACTCTCTGGGCAACGGTCAAACCGCGCACCGGACGGTTGGCGAATGGCGAAACCGGGGCGGTGTCAGTCGGGGCATTCCGGATCATCACGCGCGGTGCCCCGCAGGGACATTCCAGCCGACCTGAACCGGGTCAGCGGTTTCGCATGGGCGCGCGCCTATTTCGTATCGAGGCAGTGACTGAGGAGGAGCCGTCCGGGCTGTACCTGATCAGCCAGTGCCAAGAGGAGGTTGCGCCATGAGTTATGCGGTTTCCGGAGCATTGCAGGCGGCAGTCTATGCGCGCCTTCAAGGCGACGCGACCCTGTCGGCCATTGTTGGAACGGACATTTACGACGCGCTGCCCACCGGGGCATTACCGCCGATTTATGTGGCTTTGGGCCCGGAGACGGCCAAGGACGCGGGCGACAAGGGCGGGGCGGGGGCCTGGCACCGGTTCCTTGTCTCGGTCGTTACGTCAAATTCGGGGTTCCAGACGGCCAAGGAGGCGGCGGCAGCGATCAGCGACGCACTGCACGGCGCGGATATGGGCCTGAGCCGGGGAACCCTTGTTGGCCTGTGGTTCGAAAAAGCCAAGGCCGGACGCGAAGGCCGGGGCCTGCGGCGCATCGATCTGACTTTTCGCGCGCGCGTAGAAGACAACTAATTTTTTATCTGGAGTAAGAGACATGGCGGCACAGAACGGGAAAGACCTGCTGATCAAGGTGGACGTGAATGGCAGTTTTGAAACACTGGCAGGGCTACGCGCGACGCGCATCAGCTTTAACGCCGAGCAGGTGGATGTGACGACGCTGGAATCGACCGGCGGCTGGCGCGAGTTGCTGGCCGGGGCCGGTGTGAAATCGGCGAGCCTGAGCGGCTCGGGGGTGTTCAAGGACGGCACCACGGACGAACGCGCGCGGCAGATGTTTTTCGACAGCGAGACTCCGGCGTTTCAGGTGATCATCCCGGATTTCGGCGTTGTCGAAGGGCCGTTTCAGGTGACCTCGATCGAGTATGCAGGTGCGCATGACGGTGAGGCGACCTATGAACTGGCGCTGGCTTCGGCCGGCGCACTGACCTTTACGGCTGCCTGATGGGCAATCCGTGGCGGGGAGATGTCGTTCTGGTCGTCGATGGACGGAGCAATGTGATGCGGTTGACGCTGGGCGCGTTGGCCGAATTGGAAGCTGGCCTTGAAAGCGGATCCTTGCTGGATCTGGTGCAGCGGTTTGAGACGGGTGGTTTCAGCACGCGGGACGTGCTGGCGCTGATCGTTGCAGGGCTGCGCGGCGGCGGCTGGACGGGGCGGGCATCGGATCTGCTTTCATCGGAAATCGAAGGCGGGCCAATGGCGGCGGCGCGTGCAGCGGCCGAATTGCTGGCGCGGGCCTTCATGCTGCCGGAGACGGGCGATGGCGGGGTTTGATTGGCCCACGCTGATGCGGGCGGGGATGCGCGGTTTAGGCCTGAAGCCGTGGGAGTTCTGGGATCTGACGCCTGCCGAATTGCAACTGATGCTGGGCGAGCGCAACGGTGCGAAACCGATGGGTCGGACACGGCTTTCCGAACTGATGACGGCCTTTCCCGACAACAAGACGTGAGGTGACGTAACATGAGCGAGATGATCGATGAACTTGAGGGACAGGTCGCTGCATTGGAGACATCTCTGGGCGGCGCGATTGGCATGGCGGCACAGTTCGACGCCGAACTGAAGCGCATCCATGAGACGTTTTCAGCCACAGGGCGCGGTGCGGCCAAGCTTGAGGCAACGCTGAGCCGTGGTGTGGCCCGGGCGATTGATGGCGTAGTGCTGGACGGAATGAAGCTGTCGGACGCGCTGCAGACCGTTGCGCAGTCGATGATCGACGCAGCGTGGAAGGCGGCGGTGACCCCGGTGGCGAACCATGTGGGGGGGCTGCTGTCATCGGCTGTGTCGGGCATGTTTGGCAGTTTTTCGCCTTTTGCTGATGGTGCCGGGTTTGCACAGGGGCGCGTAATGCCCTTCGCCAACGGCGGCGTCGTCAGCAGCCCGACAACATTTCCAATGCGTGGCGGGACTGGCCTGATGGGTGAGGCAGGACCCGAGGCGATCATGCCGCTGACCCGTGGGGCAGATGGTAAACTGGGGGTACGTTCGGACGGCGGGTGCGGGTCGCCGGTGACCGTGGTGATGAACATTTCGACGCCAGACACCGCAGGCTTTCAACGCAGCCAGAGCCAGATCGCTGCACGCATGAGCCAGGCTTTGAGCCGTGGCGCGCGCAACCGCTGAGGAGAGTGACATGAGCTTTCATGAAGTGAGATTTCCGACTGATCTGAGTTTTGGTTCCGCCGGGGGACCAGAGCGGCGCACCGATATCGTCACGCTGACCTCAGGCTACGAAGAGCGCAACACGCCTTGGGCGCATTCGCGCCGCAGCTATGATGCCGGTCTGGGTTTGCGGTCGTTGGACGATCTGGCAGAGTTGGTTGCGTTTTTCGAGGCGCGACAGGGTCAGCTGTACGGATTTCGCTGGAAGGATTGGGCGGATTTCAAATCCTGTGCGCCATCCAAAGAGCCCGCGTCTTCGGACCAGTTGATCGGCATCGGGGATGGTGCGAACCAGAGCTTTGCGCTCGTCAAGACTTATGCATCCGGCGGGGCCAGCTATCTGCGCCCAGTTACCAAGCCCGTCGATGGGTCCACGCAGGTCGAAGTTGATGGTGTCGTTCTCACAGAGGGTGCCGGTTTCAATTTGGATACCGGCACAGGTGTCGTCATCCTAGACAGTGCGCCGGGTGTCGGACAGGAGGTCCGTGCGGGGTTTGTCTTTGATGTTCCGGTCCGGTTTGACACGGATCGTATTCGCTTCAGCGCCGGGGCGTTCAACGCGGGTCAGATCCCGGATGTGCCGGTGGTCGAGGTCCGGGTCTGATGGGCGCGGCAGAACTGCACGCCCATTTGGCAGGGGGAGTGACGTCTGTGGCACGCGCCTGGGCGATCACGCGCAAGGATGGAACGCGCCTTGGTTTCACCGATCACGACCGAAATCTGAGTTTTGACGGACTGGTCTTCAAGGCCGATAGCGGGCTGTCGGCGCGCGCTTTAAGTCAGGCGACAGGACTTTCTGTCGACAATACCGAAGCAATGGGCGCGCTGAGTGCAAACGCCATCGACGAGGCGGATATCGCAGCCGGACGGTATGACGGTGCCGAAGTGGTGGCTTGGCTGGTGAATTGGACCGATGTGTCTGCGCGCCGCGTCATATTTCGCGGAACCATCGGCGAGGTGAGACGCGGTGCGGGAGCATTTCACGCCGAACTGCGCGGGCTGACCGAAGAGTTGAATCGCCCCGTGGGGCGTGTCTTTCAGAAACCCTGTACCGCGGTTCTCGGGGATGCTGATTGTGGCATGGATCTGCTGTCGGGGCCCTATGCGCATGAGGGATCGCTGACCGGACTTGAAGACAACCGGGTTTTCCAGATGGGAGACATGTCGGCGTTTTCAGTCGGGTGGTTCCAGAGAGGTCGGTTCGAAGTTCTGACAGGCACGGCACAAGGTTTGGTGGGGTCGATCAAGCGGGATCGACTGGGCAGTGACGGCGCAAGGTTGATCGAGATTTGGGAGCCTCTGCGCGCGACTCCGCTTGTAGGTGACGTCGTCAGGCTAACGGCGGGATGTGACAAACGGTTCACGACGTGCCGGGCGAAATTTGGCAATCATCTGAATTTTCGCGGTTTTCCGGATCTGCCAGAAGAAGACTGGATCACGGTTCATCCAAGCTATGCAAAACGGCTTGACGGCGGGAGCCGACGATGAGCCGGGTCATCGACGCCGCGCGTGGCTGGATCGGAACGCCTTATGTGCATCAGGCATCCTGTCGGGGGGCTGGGTCTGATTGTCTGGGACTGCTTCGCGGTGTTTGGAGAGAGGTGATCGGGCCAGAACCGGAAGCCGTGCCCGCCTACACCATGGACTGGTCGGAACCTCAGGGAGATGAGCGTCTGTGGCGCGCAGGAATGCGACATCTGGTGCCGAAAGATTCGGGAGATGCGGCCGAGGGAGATGTCCTGTTGTTCCGAATGCGCGGCGGATCAATCGCAAAACATGTGGGTTTTCAGGCCCGGACCGGACCAATGGCGAGCTTCATCCATGCCTATAGCGGACACGGCGTAATTGAAAGCACGCTGAGCACGCCCTGGGCGCGGCGGGTGGTAGCCCGTTTTGCACTTCCTATTGGAGATTGAGTGATGGCGACGATCCTTCTTTCTGCCGCAGGCGCGGCACTTGGCAGTTCCATCGGTGGCTCAGTATTGGGGCTATCGATGACGGCAGTGGGTCGCTTTATCGGGGCCTCGATAGGGCGCGGGCTGGATCAGCGTTTGCTGGGCGCCGGGTCGGAGGCTGTGGAAACCGGCCGGATTGACCGCTTTCGCCTGACAGGAGCCGGTGAAGGCGCGCCAATCGCACAGGTGTATGGGCGGATGCGGACAGGTGGTCACGTCATCTGGGCTACCGAGTTCAAGGAACGTGTGCGCGAGTCCGGCGGTGGCGGCAAGGGCGCCCCGGCTCAGCCGACAATACGAGAGTACAGTTATTCAGTCAGTCTTGCGCTCGCGCTCTGCGAGGGGGAGATCACAGCGGTCAATCGGGTGTGGGCAGATGGCGTCGAGATTGCGATCAAAGATCTCGACATGCGGGTTTATACTGGGTCACAGGATCAATTACCCGATCCCAAGATTGAGGCGGTTGAGGGCTCAGGTCTTGTTCCGGCCTATCGCGGCACCGCTTATGTGGTCATGGAGGATCTCCGGTTGGAGCGGTTTGGGAACCGGGTGCCACAGTTCAGCTTTGAGGTCGCACGGCCCGATCTGTCAGAGGATCAGGTTCCGTCTCTTATACGCGGCGTGGCGATGATCCCTGGAACCGGGGAATACGCCTTGGCGACAGAGCCCGTTTACATGAAACACGCAGCAAGTGCCTTTGACAGCTTGTTCGGGGTTGGCGAGGACGGCAAGGCGGTCGCCAATGTCGGTTCTCCGTCAGAAGAGCCAGACTTTGTCACTTCTCTCAAGCAGCTCAGTGATGAGGTGCCGAATTGCGGAGCGGCGTCTTTGATTGTGAGTTGGTTTGGCGACGACTTGCGATGCGGCCATTGTACGATCCGCCCGAAGGTGGAACAGACAGAGTACGAAGCCAAGTCCATGCCGTGGTCTGTCGCGGGAGTTGACCGGAGCGCGGCGCTGACGATTCCGCAACAGGACGGACGCCCGGTATATGGGGGCACGCCGACCGACGAGTCGGTGATCCAGTCAATCCTTAAGATGCAGGCCGAAGGTCTGTCTGTAATGTATTACCCGTTCATTCTGATGGATCAGGTGGAGGACAATGGGTTGTCTGATCCCTGGAATGTAGGGGAGGAGCAACCGAAATTGCCGTGGCGTGGACGGATCACGTTGAGCGTCGCCCCGGGTCAACCCGGTTCGCCGGATCAAACCGCGGTTGCGGATGATGAGGTCGCCGCCTTCTTCGGCACGGCCTCTGCAGCGGATTACTTCTTGGATGAAGGGATAGTCAGGTACAGCGGCCCAAATGAGTGGGGCTACCGGCGCTTCATCCTGCATCAAGCAGCCCTTTGCATGGCGGCAGGTGGTGTCGAGGCGTTCTGTATCGGATCGGAAATGCGGGGGCTGACCCAGATCCGCGGGGCAAACGGCTTTGCAGCTGTTTCAGCACTCCAAAGCCTGGCGGCAGAGTGCCGGGCGCTGTTGGGGCCATCGGTTAAGATCGGCTATGCGGCGGATTGGTCCGAATATTTTGGGTATCATCCGCAGGATGGCTCAGGAGATGTGTATTTCCACCTCGATCCACTTTGGGCGGACGCTGAGATCGACTTCATCGGGATAGACAACTACATGCCTTTGTCGGACTGGCGCGATGGTGCGGATCACGCCGACGTTGATTGGGGGGCGGTTCATGACCTTGGCTATCTTCGGTCTAATGTAGAAGGCGGAGAAGGGTTCGACTGGTACTATGCCTCGGATGAGGACCGGGATGCACAGGTCCGCACGCCAATCTCAGATGGCGCGCATGGTGAACCGTGGGTCTGGCGCGACAAGGACATCCGCAATTGGTGGGGCAATGCTCATCATGAACGGATCGGCGGTGTTCGACAGGGCGTATCGACGGTATGGCAACCTGAGTCCAAACCGATTTGGTTCACCGAACTGGGTTGTGCTTCCATCGACAAGGGCACCAATCAACCCAACAAGTTCCTGGATCCGAAGTCCTCGGAATCCGATCTGCCGAATCATTCAAATGGTTTGCGGGATGACCTTATTCCGCTGCAATACCTGCGGGCACAATTGGGTTACTGGGGTGAGGCAGCGCACAATCCGGTGTCTTCGGTTTATGGCGGGCACATGTTGGACCTTGCTCGGTGTTTTGTCTGGGCCTGGGACGCGCGGCCATACCCATGGTTCCCTGCCAATGAAGACATCTGGTCGGATGGGCCAAACTACAGATGCGGTCATTGGCTGAATGGACGTGCGTCGGGCCGTAGCCTTGCGTCCGTCGTCAAGGAAATCTGTGCGCGTGTTGGATTGTTGGAGGTCGATACCAGCGGGCTGCACGGGTTTGTGCGTGGCTATATCGTGTCTCAGGTGACAGACGCACGGCGCGCGCTGCAACCCCTGATGCTGGCCTATGGGTTCGACGCAATCGAACGAGACGGGACACTGGTCTTCCGGATGCGGAACGGAACGAAAGCGGTCGATCTTTCCCGTGAGTCGTTTGCGGTAAGCGAAGAGGTCGACGGCGACCTGTTGGAGACGCGTGCCTCTGAGGCGGAAATGGCCGGGCGTGTGCGCGTGCAATTCCTGTTGGCCGACGCGGATCATCAAGTCGTGTCGGAAGAAGCGGTCTTGCCGGATGAGGCGACCCATGCAGTGTCTGAGACGGACATGGCACTGGCATTGACACGCGGCGAGGGGCGGCAGACCGCGGAACGGTGGCTGGCTGAGGCGCGTGTTGCGCGGGACACGATGCGCTTTGCATTGCCGCCGTCGCAACTTGCGCTGGGCGCGGGTGATATTGTCCGGTTGCCGGTCGAGAGTGGGGGGACTCTGGCGCGGATCGACAAAGTCGAAGTCATGGAGCATCAGATCATCGACGCGGTGCGGATTGAACCCGAAGTTTTTCGGCCATCGGACATGCCCGAAGACGCGGCAACCGTTCGGCCTGTCACCCCCTCGGTTCCGGTGATGCCGGTCTTTATGGATTTGCCGCTGATGAGCGGGGATGAGGTGGCACATGCACCGCATCTGGCTCTGACAGCCACACCTTGGTCTGGCGCTGTCGCACTATACGGAGCAGCGCAGGATTCCGACTACACTTTGAACACGCTCATTGCGGGACAATCGGTTATCGGTTTGACTGAAACGGACCTTGTCGCAGCGCGGCCGGGCAAAATTGACCGGGGCGCAGCTTTGGAAGTCCGGCTGGCTAGTGGCAGTCTACAATCAATCAGCGATGCCGCACTGTTGTCTGGGGGCAACCTGATGGCGATCGGTGACGGAACACCGGGAAACTGGGAGGTGTTCCAGTTCAGGGATGCCGAGCTTGTATCGGAAGGACGCTGGCGTTTGTCCCACAGATTGAGGGGACAGGCGGGCAGCGACGGGCTGGTGCCAGCGGTCTGGCCGGCGGGATCCTTGGTGGTTTTGCTGGATGGAACCCCGGCGCAGATTGGATTGAAACCGCTGCAACGCGGTCTGGATCGGCACTACAGGGTCGGACCGGCGTCGCTCTCCTATGACCATGCGGTCTATGAGCATTGCGTTCATGCTTTCGATGGCAACGGATTGCGGCCTTACCGTCCCGTGCACCTGCGGGTTGCCGACCATGCCGGTGATCTTGCGTTCAGCTGGATACGGCGGACGCGGATAGATGGGGACGGCTGGGACCTTGCGGAGATTCCGCTTGGCGAAGACAGCGAAGCCTACAGGGTTCAAGTCCGGCAGGGCGCAACCGTATTGCGCGATGTTACGGTTGATACGCCATTCTGGGCCTATGGTGCAGCGGATCAGTCGGCCGATGGCGTGGTCGGTGGGTTTATCGTGGCGGTCGCGCAAATGTCTGAGCGCTACGGTCCCGGTCCCTGTGCCGAACTTGAGATCGTACAATGAAGCCGGTCTTGCCCGGCGACGTGAGTGCGGCGGCGCGGATGCTGTTAACCGTGCCGCCCCATGTACGCATGAAACGCGCCGAGCGGTTGATTGATGAGGCCCGCGCAGCGGATGCGCATTGCCGGCGGACTGGTCGGGCACATCCAAGGTGGGGCAACGGAACATTGATGGCTGCGGCCCACGGGCATCCGATGGGGCAAGAGGTGTGTTTTGACGATCCAGACTACCTAGATTGCCAACTGGCCATCCTGCACGCCTTGCGCGCCTTTCATCAGCTAGAAGCGCAGGAAATGCAGCGACGTGCCGTGGGATTCAGTTCTAACCGTTTGACAGCGATGTCGTCGCCGCACGCCTCGCAATAGCCGAACGCGCAGTCGTCGAGACGCATCAGCTTCGCCGCCAGCGCATTGCGGCGTGGCTGCGTGGCTTTTGCCATTGATTGGTTCAAAAGCGCGTCCTGTAACGCTCGGTCATAGAGCCATCCAATTCCGGCATGACCCACATCACAGATTTGCGTTTCGATCCCTATAGCCTATCTGATAGGCTCACGGCGTCAAAGGAGGACAGCCATGGCTGAAACGCGCACGCAACTGGCGGAACTGGACCCGGTTTGGGCCCGTATCCGCAGCGAGGCAGAACAGGCGGTGATTGATGAGCCGCTGCTCGGCGGTCTGGTGCACTATTCTATTCTGCATCACCCGTCGATTGAACGGGCATTGAGTTACCGTATGTCACTGAAACTGGCGAACGGCGAAATGTCCGAACAGATTCTGCGGGAAATCTGTGACGAAGCCTATGGTCGTGCGCCGGAATTGGCGCTGTCCGGACGCGCAGACATCACGGCGACCTATGAACGTGACCCGGCCTGCCACCGGTTTCTTCAGCCGATGCTGTTCTTCAAGGGCTTTCAGGCGGTGCAGGCGTACCGTGTGGCGCATTGGCTGTGGACCGAAGGCCGCAAGGATCTGGCCTATTTCTTTCAGATGCGCAGTTCCGAGGTTTTTGGCATCGATATTCATCCGGCGGCCCGGATCGGCAAGGGCATCATGATCGACCACGCCCATTCGATTGTGATTGGTGAGACAGCCGTGGTCGGAGACAATGTGTCGATGCTGCATTCGGTCACGCTTGGCGGCACCGGCAAGGAAGAAGAGGACCGCCACCCCAAGATCGGCGACGGCGTTCTGATTGGTGCGGGGGCCAAGGTGCTGGGCAACATCAAGGTGGGCAACTGCTCGCGCATTGCCGCCGGGTCCGTCGTGCTGAAAGACGTACCACCCTGCAAGACTGTCGCTGGCGTTCCGGCCAAGGTGGTTGGTGAGGCCGGATGTGATCAACCCTCGATCAGCATGGATCAGCTTTTTCGTGGCGGTTGAACAGCTCGCCGAACATCCCGGTTGAGACAGCGACGGCGCCCGAAGGGGCGCCGTTTCTTGTTGTGACAAAAATTTTCCCCGCGCCTCGACTGTCATTCCACATGTCGTCCAACGCCGATGGGAAATCGGCGCAGCGGTCAGGCGAGCAGGGCCAGCGGGTTTTGCAACCCCTCCACAATGGCGTTCAGCAGCTCCGCGCCCAATGCGCCGTCAATCACCCGATGATCAACGGACAGCGTGACGGACATGACTGTGGCGATGCCGATTTCACCATTGTCATAAACGACAGGTTTTTTGATCCCCGCCCCAACGGCAAGAATGGCGCCGTGCGGCGGATTGATGACGGCATCGAAATTCTCGATCCCGAACATGCCAAGGTTGGAAATGGCAAAGCTGCCGCCTTGATACTCGTGCGGGGCCAGCTTGCGGTCGCGGGCGCGTGCGGCGAGATCCTTCATCTCAGAGGACAGGGCGGAAAGGGTCTTTTGATGCGCATCGCGCAACACGGGCGTGAATAGTCCGCCCTCGACCGCAACGGCCACCGCCACGTCCGACGGGGTCAGTTGCAGGATGCGGTCCCCGGCCCAGACCGCATTGGCGGCAGGGACGCGTTGCAGGGCGTCGGCACAGGCCTTGATGATGAAATCGTTGATCGAAAGCTTGATGCCGCGCGGTGCAAGTTGATCGTTGATCTGCTTGCGGAAATTCATCAGCGCGTCGAGGCGGATCTCGCGGCGCAGGTAGAAATGCGGGATGGTCTGTTTCGCCTCGGTCAGTCGAGCGGCAACGGTGCGGCGCATTCCGTCCAGCGCGATTTCCTTGTGCGGGCGGTCGGCGTAGATCTTGCTGATGGCATCAGAGCTGACAGCGGTTTGCGGTGTCTTCTCGACCGGAGCGGGCGCTGCCGCGACGGGCTCTGACGTGGCTGCTTCGACGTCCGCCTTGACGATGCGCCCGCGCGGACCGGAGCCGGTGATCTGCGACAGGTCCAGCCCTTTCTGGTCGGCTAGGCGACGGGCAAGGGGGGATGCAAAGACACGGTCGGTGTCGTTGCGCGGGGCGGTTGGGGCGGCCTTCTCGGAGCCCCCGGAAGTGGGGGCCGCCTCGGCAGCCGCTGTGGCCTGCGCCTGCGGTGCGGTGGCCACGGGGCCGTCAGAAATGTCGTCCGTGCTTTCGCCGTCTTCCAGCAGCACCGCGATGGGATCGTTTACCTTGACGTTCGTTGTGCCCTCGGCCACGAGAATGCGCCCGATTGTCCCTTCATCGACGGCCTCGAATTCCATCGTGGCCTTGTCGGTCTCGATCTCGGCAATCACGTCTCCAGAGGAGACGGTGTCGCCTTCCTTGACCAACCATTTGGCCAGCGTGCCGTCCTCCATAGTCGGGGACAAGGCGGGCATGAGGATTTTGATAGGCATTGGGATACTCCTCTCAGCGCGCCTGCGCGGTGCGGTATAGAGCGCGGTTCCCAGACAAAAGGCGCATGATCAGCGGGCCTCGATCAGGGTCATGATATCATAGGGCGGGCGCGGCGCGGCACCAGCGGCAAGGCGATCAACCGCAAGAATGAGCGCTTTCCTATGCGCCGCAATCCATTCGTAGGCGTCCTGATGGGACGGTTTATCCCACGGGCGCAGGGCGTTTGCCATCAGGCATTCCGGCACATACGCGCGCCCCGCGTTAGTTTCGATACGATACGCCTCGCGCGCCATATCACGGCCTTTGACCTCGACACGGGTGCTCACCGGTAACAGACCTTCTTGGCTGCGGCGACCACCTCGGGTGTGGTGATGAGCGCCAATCGCTCAAGGTTGGCCGCATAGGGCATTGGCACGTCCTTGCCGGTCAGGTTGATCACCGGCGCATCGAGATAGTCAAACGCCTCTTGCATCAGAACGGCAGAGATGTGGTTGCCGATCGACCCCACGGGAAAACCTTCTTCGATGGTCACGCAGCGGTTGGTCTTTTGCACGCTGGCGATCACCGTGGCGGTGTCCATGGGCCTCAGGGTGCGCAGGTCGATCACCTCGGCGTCGATGCCGTCCTCTGCCAGCTTTTCCGCTGCCTCCAGCGCATAGGTCATGCCGATGCCAAAGCTGACAAGGGTCACATCCGCGCCAGTCCGCCAGATGCGGGCCTTACCAAAGGGGACAGTGAAATCGTCCATCTCGGGTACGTCAAAGCTGCGCCCGTACAGGATCTCGTTTTCCAGAAAGATCACCGGGTTCGGATCGCGGATGGCACTTTTCAACAGACCCTTGGCGTCGGAGGCGGAATAGGGAATGGCCACTTTCAGCCCCGGAATATGCGCGTACCACGCGGAAAAATCCTGACTGTGCTGTGCGGCGACGCGGGCGGCCGCCCCATTGGGGCCGCGAAAGGTGATCGGACAACCCATCTGCCCGCCCGACATGTACAGCGTCTTGGCGGCAGAGTTGATGATCTGATCCATCGCCTGCATGGAAAAGTTGAAAGTCATGAATTCGACGATGGGTTTCAACCCACCAAAGGCCGCGCCGACGCCGACACCGGCAAAGCCGTGCTCGGTGATCGGCGTGTCGATCACACGTTTTGAACCGAACTCTTCCAGCAGGCCTTGGCTGATCTTGTAGGCCCCCTGATATTCGGCCACCTCTTCACCCATCAGAAATACATCGCCATCGGCGCGCATTTCCTCGGCCATGGCGTCGCGCAGCGCCTCTCGGACTGTCTGCTTTTTCAACTTGGTGCCCTCGGGCCAGTCCGGTTCGGGGCTGGCAGGTGCCGGGTTGGCTGTCTTGACCGGGGCAGGGGCGGCAGGTTGAGGTGCCGGGGCGGGTTTCGCCTCGGGCTTGGCGGGCGCTGCCGCGTCCCGGACCTGATCCGGGACCTCTTCACCATCCTCGACCAACACGGCGATCGGGGTGTTCACGGCCACAGCCTGCGTGCCCTCGGCCACAAGAATACGGCCCATGACGCCTTCATCGACGGCCTCGAACTCCATTGTGGCCTTGTCGGTCTCGATCTCGGCGATCACATCGCCCGCCGAGACGGTATCACCCTCTTTAACCAGCCATTTGGCCAGCGTGCCTTCTTCCATTGTCGGGGAAAGGGCGGGCATCAGGATTTCAGTTGCCATGGCGTCAGTTTTCCCCCGTTGCGGGCGTTATAAAGCCCACGATATTGCCTTCGCCGTCCTCGACATAGGCCGCGCGGCCGATGCCGGGATAATCCATGGGCGGCAACGCCTCTGCGCCGCCATTGTCCAGCGCCCATGCATAGCGTTCGTCCGCGTCCGCCACTTCGAACGTGAGGGTACAGCCCCGAACTGGCCCATGTGGAGCAGGGGCCGCGCCCATACGTTTCATCATACCGCCGGTCAGTTCTGCGCCAAGGTTGGGGCCGCTGATCAACTGATAGTCGACTTCTTCCGCACCGGGCATCGGATCAAACGCCCAGCCAAAAAGTCCAGAGTAAAACCGACGCGCGCGGGCCGGATCGGTCGCGTGTATCTCAAAATGCGGCATCACCTGACCTCCGCGTAAATGTCCGTCCACAACTCGTCCAGCGCCGGTTCCGGGCTTTCGCGCGCGAACTCTGCCGAGGCGCTGACCACCGCCTTGATTTCCTTGTCGATGGCCTTCAGATCCTCCTCCGAGGCATGGCCGCCCTGCACCAGCAACTCGCGCACATGGTCGATGGCGTCGCGTTCTTCGCGCATCTTCGACACCTCTTCGCGGGTGCGATACTTGGCCGGGTCAGACATGGAATGGCCGCGATAGCGGTAGGTCTTGACCTCTAGGATATACGGCCCCTTGCCGGATCGGCAGTGTTTGACCGCTTTCTGACCGGCGTCGCGCACCGCCAACACGTCCATGCCGTCGACCATCTCGCCGGGGATGCCAAAGGCCGCGCCGCGATGGTAGATGTCCGGCGTCGAGGTGGAGCGTTTCATCGCCGTGCCCATGGCGTATTGGTTGTTTTCGATGACAAAAATCACCGGCAACTCCCACAGGGCCGCCATGTTGAAGGTCTCATAGACCTGCCCCTGATTGGCGGCACCATCGCCGAAATAAGTAAAGGTTACGCGGTCGTTGCCCCGGTATTTGTCGGAAAACGCCAGCCCCGCGCCCAAAGGCACCTGCGCGCCCACGATACCATGCCCGCCGTAGAAATGCTTTTCCCGGCTGAACATATGCATAGAGCCGCCCTTGCCCTTGGAATAGCCACCCTCACGCCCGGTCAGTTCGGCCATGACGCCATTTGGGTCCATCCCGCAGGCCAGCATATGACCGTGATCGCGGTAAGAGGTTATGCGCTTGTCGCCCTCTTCGGCGGCGGCCTCCAGGCCAACCACCACGGCCTCTTGACCGATATACAGGTGACAGAACCCGCCGATCAGACCCATGCCGTATAACTGGCCGGCCTTTTCCTCAAACCGGCGGATCAGCAGCATGTCACGGTAGAATTGCGTCAACTCCTGGGGCGAAACATTGGGCTTCACACTCGTCTTTCGGGCTGCCATGCCGTCTCCTCCCAAGGACTCGTTCAAGGCTAAACTATCTCGGGAAGGATAGGCGGGCAAAGCTACGGCGTAAAGCCTTGCGGTGGCGTCGCGACGGGAGCGATCAATCGCTCAGTGCACCACGATCTCGTCGCTGCGCACCAGTCCCAGAACGTCTCGTGCCTGCCGATCCAGCAGATCAAGGTCAAGAAAATCATCCGAGAGCCGATGCGTGAGGTTTTCCATCCGGGCCACCTCGGCTTGCAGATCTGCCAGTTCCCGGTCCAGACGGTCCCCCTCGACGGCGATCTCGGCGCGGCGGAACAGGCCAAAATCCCCTTGCACGGCGGCAAAGGTGAAATAGGCGGCCAAACCCAGAGTCGCGGTGAAAAAGACGAGAGCCCCCAGTGACGGGCGCGGTCGACGGGTTGTCATATGTCTGCCTCATGCCCGCGCCTCATTGATCGGGCGCGTTTGCGGACTGTTGCACAGGCTCTGATCAATGTGAATCCCGGCTCGCCTCCGTGCTGTGCGTGCCCGCAAATAAGGCGCGGTGCGTTGCATTTCTGCATATGGCGCAACGCCGCCGACCCAGTTGAAGAGATCGTGACACGGGCAAAGAAGGGGTCGACCTTGGCGTGGGATTGGTGGATTGTCCGAGGCATGACTCGTGCAATGTTTGTCCTGTTTTTGAGTGTGAATCTGGTCCTTGTCGGCTGCGGTCCGCGTGGGTTTATCACCTTGGTGCCAACGGCCAAAACCGATGCCGTCGAGGCGGCAGTTCAGACCGTATTTATTGCAACTGATCGTCGGATCGAAGGCACCGGACCGGACGGGCTGATCGAGCAACGCTTTGGCGAGGCGCGCGATCCCCATCTGCGCTTTGGCCGCATCGATATTTCGGTGCCGCCCGTCCATGTGCCCGGCCAGATCGAATGGCCCGGAAATCGCCCGCCCGACCCCGAGCTGCATTTCGTCGCGCGCGCCGGGACGCGCTACGCCAATGAACACGCGTTTTTCCGGGACATTCCGCGCGGCGACACCGGCACTGTCGTGCTGTTTATACACGGTTTCAACGTCAACAACGCCGAAGCGATCTATCGGCTGGCGCAGATTGCGCATGATTACAAGACAGAGACGCCGGTGATCTCTTTTTCATGGCCGTCTGCCGGGGATGCGCGCGGCTATGTCTATGACCGCGACAGCGTGATCTTTGCCCGCGACGATCTGGAAACGCTGTTGGTCGGGCTGGCCCGGGACGGGCGCAGGACGGTGATCCTCGCGCATTCCATGGGCGGACAGCTGGTGATGGAGACGCTGCGCCAGATGTCGATTTCGGGCAAGGGCGACGCGCTCAGACCCATTGATGGTGTCGCGCTGATCAGCCCGGACATCGACGAGGATGTGTTTCTGCGACAGGCAAAGCGGATTACTCCGTTTCCGCAACCGTTCATGCTAATGGTGTCGAAAAGGGACAAGGCGCTGGGGCTTGCGGCGCTGATCACTGGCAAGCCGTCGCGGCTTGGCTCTATCGAGGATCCGTCGCGGCTTGAGGGGCTGCCGATCGAGATTATCGACCTCAGCGATATCGAAGGCGGCGACAGGGCCGGGCATTCCACCGCCTTCA
This sequence comes from Antarctobacter heliothermus, assembly GCF_002237555.1. Taxonomy (NCBI): domain Bacteria; kingdom Pseudomonadati; phylum Pseudomonadota; class Alphaproteobacteria; order Rhodobacterales; family Roseobacteraceae; genus Antarctobacter; species Antarctobacter heliothermus. The sequence goes on from NZ_CP022540.1 coordinate 3,124,068, forward strand.
CCGCACCCGCAGCCATTCGCCTGTTGCAGGATCTGGGACCGACCTAACCGCTGTTGCAGTCCTGCACGTCTCACCCGCCATGATGCAACAAAACGCTGGCATCGAATCAACTTGTCAGTGAATTTCCCCGCATGAAGAGAGGGTTATTCATACTGTGGCTTGGCCTGCTGATCGTGGGCTGCGCCCCTAGGGGCGAGATCAACCATGTGCCTCTGGCGGTGGGTGGTGAGGCGGCGATGCGGCGTGTGTTTGTCGCCACCAACCGCAACCTCGCACCGGATGGTGATCTGAATCTCGTGCGACAGAATTTTGGCGCGCCCCGGTCGCGGGAACTGCGCTATGGCTGGGCAGATATCTCGATCCCGCCGACGCACACACAGGGTGAAATTGAATGGCCCGGCCGGGCCAAACCCGATCCGCGCCGCCATTTCGTCACCCGCGATGGCGGGCCGTATGGGGGCGATGCGACTGCCGCGCGCCGGGGATTTCTGGATGGCCTGACAGCCGCGTCGCAGCCGGGCCGCAAGGACGTTGTGGTCTTTGTCCATGGCTTCAACGTCAACAACGCAGAGGCGGTTTACCGCGTCGCGCAGGTATCGCATGACTTTGACGCGCAGATCCCGGTGGTGCTGTATTCTTGGGCCTCGGCGGGCAAGATTCGCGGCTATGTCTACGACCGCGACAGCGTGATCTATTCGCGCGACGGATTGGAAGAGGTGCTGACCGATCTGGCCGACAATGGCTGGCGGGTGACGCTGGTGGCGCATTCCATGGGCTCGCACCTGACAATCGAAACCCTGCGTCAGGCCGCGATTGCCGGCAATACCAAGGCGTTAAAGGCACTGCGCGGCGTGGCCCTGATCAGCCCCGACATTGACGAGGACGTCTTTATTCAGCAGGCGTCGCGCATCGAACCCTTTCCCGAACCGTTTCTGGTGCTGATCTCGACCGCCGACTCCGCGCTCAACGCGTCGGCGTGGCTGACGGGCAAACAATGGCGGCTGGGGTCGATGCAGGACAAGACGCGACTGGCGGGGTTGCCCGTGGACATCGTTGATCTGACAGAGTTCACCGGCGGCGACAAACGCAAGCACAACACCGCATTTACCGCACCGGCGGCGATCAAACTGCTCTACAAACTAGAGCGAGAGATCGACAAGCGCCACTAGCGCGCGGCGCTTGTCATCAACCAATCAGGCGTCGGTCGCGTCTTGCAGCGCCGCGACGCCGGGCAGGGTCTTGCCCTCCATCCATTCCAGAAACGCACCACCGGCAGTCGAAATATAGGAAAAGCCGGATGCCGCGCCCGCCTTGTTCAGCGCCGCCACCGTATCGCCGCCACCGGCAACGGACACCAGCTTGCCCACTTCGCTGAGGTCTGCGGCATGTTTCGCGGCGGCATTGGTGGCCGTGTCAAACGGCGCGATCTCGAACGCGCCCAGCGGGCCGTTCCAGATCAGGGTTGCCGCCTCGTCGATGGCCTCGATGATCGCCTCGACTGATTTCGGTCCGGCATCAAGGATCATCGCATCCGGCGGGCAGGCGTCTGCCGCAACGGTTTCATTCTCAGCGTTTTCTTTGAATTCGCGCGCGACGACCACGTCAACCGGCAGCAAAATCCGGCACCCGGCGGTCTCTGCCTTGGTCATGATCTCCTTGGCGGTGCCGGTCATTTCATGTTCGGCCAGCGATTTGCCCACGTCGATGCCCTGCGCGGCAAGAAAGGTGTTGGCCATGCCGCCGCCGATCACCAGCATGTCGACCTTTTCGACAAGGTTGCCCAAGAGTTCCAGCTTGGTAGAGACCTTGGCCCCGCCGACCACCGCCAGCACCGGGCGTTCCGGTGTGCCCAACGCGCCCTCCAGCGCCTCCAGTTCGGCCTGCATCAGCCGTCCGGCGCAAGAGGGCAGGGCATGGGCCAGCCCTTCGGTCGAGGCATGCGCCCGGTGCGCCGCAGAAAACGCGTCCGAGCAGAAAATATCGCCAAGGGCCGCCATTCCGGCCACCAACTCGGGATCGTTCTTTTCTTCGCCCGCGTGGAAACGGGTGTTTTCCAGCAAGGCCACCTGATTATCGCCAAGCGCATCGATCACCGCCGCAGCGGCCGGACCGACACAATCGGCGGCAAAGACCACCGACACGCCCAGCACATCTTCCATCGTCGGGATCAGGTGCCGCAGGCTCATGTCGTCGCGCCGCTCGCCCTTGGGGCGGCCGAAATGCGCCAGCAAAACAGGCTTGCCGCCTTTGTCGAGAATGGTTTGCACCGTGGCGGCGATCCGCTCGATCCGGGTGGAATCGGTGACGCGCCCGTCTTCCATCGGCACGTTGATGTCGACCCGGGTCAGCACGCGCTTGCCCTCTAGGTCCATGTCGTCAAGGGTGTTCCAGGCCATCTTTATCCCTCCGGTCCACTGTCCCGGCCCACTAGACCCGATCTTCGCCGCAGGTCAACGCCGTCTTGGCATCCCCGGCTGTCCGGGCTACCTCTCGTCGCAGTTTTGAAAACGGAGAAACAGACATGGCCGAGATCAAGGATCCCGAAAACACTATCCTGATGGAACTCAAGGACGGCACCGTCACGATTGAGCTGATGCCAGACGTGGCCCCCGACCACAGCGCCCGCATGAAGGAACTGGCCCGTGCCGGTGCCTATGACAACGTGTGCTTTCACCGCGTGATCGACGGCTTCATGGCCCAGACGGGCGACGTGGCCAACGGCAACATGGAACAGGATTTCAACCTGCGCCGCGCGGGCACAGGCGGTTCCGAACTGCCCGACCTCAAGGCCGAGTTTTCCAAGCTGCCGCATGACCGTGGCACGCTGGGCGCGGCGCGCTCGCAGAACCCCAACAGCGCCAACTCGCAGTTCTTCATCAACTTTGGCGACAACCATTTCCTGAACGGTCAGTACACGGTCTATGGCCGGGTGATTTCCGGAATGGAACACGTTGACGCCATCACCCGGGGTGAGCCGCCCGCCGCACCGGACCGCATGATCTCGGTCAAGGTGGCCGCTGATGTCGCGGACTAAGGCCGTTATTGGTGCCATTGCGGCGGTGCTTGTCATCGTCGGCGCCTTCACCATTTTCCGGAGCGTGGAGCCTGAACCCGCTCCGGTACTGGACGCGCCAGAGGTTGCGACCACGCTGCCCGTTCCAGAGGTCATCCCGATCCCCGAAGGCACCGACATTGGCCTGCGGATCGAGGTGGCGGGTGAAGCCAACGGCACCATTGTCATCGACCTGTTCGAGGATGTCGCGGGCGGTCATGCCGCCCAGATCGCGGCATTGGCGCGGGCGGGCTATTATGACGGCGTTGTCTTTCACCGCGTCATTGACGGCTTTATGGCCCAGACCGGCGATGTCGAGTTTGGCCGCGTCGGGGCCGAGGCGTTCGACATGCGCCGCGCAGGCATGGGCGGCTCACCCCTGCCGGATCTCAAGGCCGAGTTTTCGGACGAACCGTTTGAACGCGGCATCGTCGGCATGGCCCGGTCGCAAAGCCCAGACAGCGCCAATTCGCAGTTCTTCATCATGTTTGCACCCGGTTCTTTCCTGAACGGACAGTACACTGTGGTAGGCCGCGTGACCGAAGGCATGGAGATTGTCGACGCCATCAAGCGCGGCGATGAGCGCGCCAATGGCTCTGTGACAGGTGAACCTGATCGCATGGTCAAGGTCACCGTCACCGAATGACCCCGTCCCACGCGTTTTCACAAGCGCGTGGGAAAGACTCGGCAGAACGGGCAACTGCGGGCATTCTGGTGCAAGGAACCAGGAGGAAACCCCATGCGCCTGTTGCCAACCCTCGCCGTCGTCGCCCTGTCCATGGCGCTGGCCGCGCCCGTCACCGCCGATCCGTCACTGTGGAAAGGCGAATGGCCCGACACCGATTTCGAAAAAACCACCATCACCAACTGGGCAGAGATCATGTCCGGTGGTCCACCCAAGGACGGCATCCCGGCGCTGTCCGACCCGCAATTTATCGAGGTCGCTCAGGAAACCCGGATCAAGGGCAATGAGCCGGTCATCACCGTGGTTGTCGACGGAGAGCGCCCGCGCGCCTATCCGATCCGCTATCTGACATGGCATGAGATCGTCAACGACACGATTGGCGACATCCCCGTCGCGGTCACCTTTTGCCCGTTGTGCAATTCCGCGCTGAGTTTCGACCGCCGTGTTGGCGACCAAGTGCTGACCTTTGGTGTCTCCGGCAAGCTGCGCAATTCCGACATGGTCATGTATGACCGCGAAACGCTCAGCTGGTGGCAGCAGGCCATCGGCACCGGCATCGTCGGTGAGATGACCGGCGCCGAACTGACCCTGCTGCCCAGCTGGATGGAGGGGTTCGCCCAGTTTGCCGAGCGTCACCCGGACGGCGTCGTCATGGCGGAACCGGCGTGGAACCGGCCCTATGGTCAGAACCCCTATCGCAACTACGACAGTTCCAAACAGCCGTTTTTGTATTCGGGTGAGATGCCGCCGCATGACGTGCCGCCCCTGATGCGGGTGGTGCGCGTGGGGGACCGCGCTTGGCCGATGAACCGGCTGGCCGAGGAAAGGGAAATCTCCGAGGCGGGCGTGGTGATCAGTTGGCGCGAGGGGCAAGCCTCGGCGCTGGACGCGGGCACAATCGCTGCCGGGCGCGATGTGGGCTCGGTGCGGGTGCGCGATACGGATGGGGCGGACCTGCCGCATGACGTGTTGTTCGCCTTTGCCTTTCACGCCTTTTGGCCGGACGGGGAATGGATGATGGGCAACTGACGGATCACTGCAGGAACCGCCGGGGCAGCCGCCGTGCCAGTGGCGCCAACGCCCCCAAATGCAGCCACGTCCCACCCAGACGGTGCGTGTGCGCCCCGGTGCCCAGCTTGAAATGCGCCAAACCCGGCGCGTCCTGCGCATTGAGAATACCCAGATCAAGACAATCATGCCCCTGCGCGGCAAGGCTCTGCATCGCGCGCCACAGCAGCAGGTTTATGGCGTGGCGCTGTCGCCCCTCGGGGGTGGTGACGCCGATTTGCCAAGTGGCCATGCGCCCATGCCGCAGCATCAGCGCCGCCGCCACCGGCACGCCCCGCAGACGCGCCTCAAACACCTGCGCAGCCCCCGGATTGACCTGCGCAAAGGCCGCGCTGAACCCGGGCGGCATCCCGCGATAGCGCCGCGCGCGGGCCTGTGCCGCCTCTGCCGTCAACAGCCAGTGATTGGACGTCAGGGCCGTTTCACGCACCTCCAGCCCCTCACGGGTCGCTCGGTTCAGCCGGTTGCGCCATTTCTGCGCCATCGCCGCGCGCATGTCGGCCTCTGGCCCCAGTGGCAACAGCGCCAGACTGGCCGGTGTCATCAGCGGCCAGAACCCGGCACTGCGCAACAGCTCAGGCCCCAGTCCGTCTGCGTTCAGCACCAGCGGCCGACCGTCATGCCAGCGTTGCCAGCGCATGGTCCAGTCCGTCAGGTCGCCCGCCTCCGATGCAACCGGCCCGCGCGACACAAGGTCGATCCGACCCAGAACACCGATTTTGTGTGACTGGATCTGCCACCACAGCCGCACCCGGCGGCCCACCTCGCTCTTGCATCGGCGCAAGGGGCGGCCAAGCGCCTGACAAGTGGCGGCAAACTCTTCGGATTGGGGCAAGGGCAGGGGCAGGGCGGCTGTCATGCCCCACATTAACGCGATGGAAAGTTTCCATGCTGTTAACTGACGGCCATGAAAAGATCGCTCTGGCGCACCGCCGCGCCCCGTCCTGCCTGCACTGTGCTGGCCCGACCCCGGCCAACCGCGGCCTCTGCGCTGCTGTTGGCGTTTCTGCTGTCGCTGCCCTTTGGGGCCGTGGCGCTGCTACAGGCGCTGTTCTAGCGGCGGATCATTTGGGTGGATCATCTGGGCGCATGCATGTGGATTGCCGGGATCGCCCGATGCGGCGATCCTGCGCCGCCTGCCGTCTGCCGGGGCTTGCGCCTCAGCCCTCCAGCTTGACCAGCGCGTGCCGCTTCTTGCCTGCCGACAGCTTCACCGGAGAGGACAGCGCGCCCGCGTCCAGCATCAGGCCCGCATCCGTCAGCGGCGCATCGTCGATGCGTGCGCCGTTCTCTGCGATCAGGCGCTTGGCCTCCTTGCCGGACTTGGCCAGACCCGCACGAACGATCAACTGCACGATGGAAATTCCTTCGGCCACATCCGCAGGGGTCAGGGTCAAGGTGGGCAGATCATCCCCCACACCGCCCTTTTCAAACACTTCGCGCGCCGTCGCCTCGGCTGCGGCCGCCGCCTCTGCGCCGTGGCACAGGGTGGTGACCTCATTGGCCAACACGATCTTGGCGTCGTTGATCTCTGATCCGGCCAACGCGCCCAGACGGGTGCATTCGTCCAGCGGCAGCTCTGTATACAGTTTGAGGAACCGACCAACATCCGCATCGGTCGAGTTGCGCCAGAACTGCCAGAACTCGTAGGGCGACAGCATATCGGCGTTCAGCCACATGGCCCCGCCCTGCGATTTGCCCATCTTGCGCCCGTCCGAGGTGGTCAGCAGCGGTGAGGTCAGCCCATAGATCTGATGATCGAGAACCCGGCGCGTCAGGTCGATCCCGTTGACGATATTGCCCCACTGGTCCGACCCGCCCATCTGCAAAACACAGTCATAGCGGCGGTTCAGCTCTAGGAAATCATAGGCCTGCAGGATCATGTAGTTGAATTCGAGAAAGGACAGGGACTGCTCGCGGTCCAGCCGCGATTTCACCGATTCAAACGCCAGCATCCGGTTGACCGAGAAATGCCGCCCGATGTCGCGCAGGAAATCGAGATAGTTCAGCCCGTCCAGCCACTCGGCGTTGTTCAGCATCAAGGCATCAGTCGGCCCCTCGCCATAGTCGAGGTACTTGGCAAAGACCTGCTTCATGCCCTCGATATTGGCGTCGATCTGCTCGGGGCCAAGCAGCGGGCGTTCGTCGGACCGGAAAGACGGATCGCCCACCTTGGTGGTGCCGCCACCCATCAGTGTGATCGGCTTGTGCCCGGTCCTTTGCAGCCAACGCAGCATCATGATGTTCAGCAGATGGCCCACATGCAGCGATTGCGCCGTCGCGTCGTAACCGATGTAGGCAGTGACAACCCCGGTGCTCAGGGCGTCGTCCAACGCCTGATAATCGGTACAGTCGGCAAGGTAGCCGCGTTGCATCATCACGGCCATGAAGTCCGATTTGGGATGGTAGGTCATGCAAGAGCCCCTGTATACTGCGCGCGCCACCTATAAGCACGGGCAAGGCCGAGGGAAAGAGCATGTTGAAGGATGGGGCCGTCTGGGCGCTTGGGGCCATGTCGGGAACATCTCTGGACGGGGTGGATGCGGCGATGCTGCATACCGATGGCGTGCGCATCCTCGATTTCGGCACCTGCGGCTATCGCGCCTATTCCGCAGAGGAACGCGCCACCTTGAAGGCCGCGCTGGGGCGCTGGCCCGGCGCCGGTCTGAAAGACGCGCAAGCAGTGGTCGAGACCGCGCACGTCGAGTTGTTGTCACAATTCCCCGGAGCGCAACTAGTAGGCTTTCATGGCCAGACCTTGGCACATGACCCCAAGGGGCGCGGCACCCACCAACTGGGCGACGGCGCCGCGCTGGCGAAACACCTGAATTGCCCGGTGGTCTGGGATTTCCGCTCTGCTGACGTTGCGTTGGGCGGCGAAGGCGCGCCGCTCGCCCCGTTTTTCCATTGGGCCTGCGCCCGCCACATCGGGGCCACACGCCCGATCTGTTTCCTCAACCTCGGCGGCGTCGGCAACCTGACCTGGGTCGACCCATCCGCCAACAGGCCAGAGACGGACGGCGCGCTGCTGGCCTTTGATACCGGTCCGGCCAATGCGCCGATCAACGATCTGGTAGGCGAACGGCTCGGCCTCGACTGTGACCGCGACGGCGCGCTGGCTCGCAAAGGTCAGGTTGAGGAAGGCGCTTTGGAGCTTTTCCTGGACGAAGGCTACTTTCGCAAGATGCCGCCAAAGTCCCTCGATCGAGACGACTTTTCGCTAATGCTGGATTTGGTCCGCGAACTCTCGGATGCCGATGCCGCGGCCACCATGACCGGGATGGCAGCGGCCGCCGTCATGCAGGGGATGGAACATTGCCCCAGCCCGCCTGACCGCGTTCTGGTCACCGGCGGCGGCCGTAAAAACCCGGTCATGATGCGAATGCTGTCTGTCGGTCTGGACTGCCCGGTCCACCCGGTCGAAGACGTGGGGCTCGATGGCGACATGCTGGAGGCACAAGCCTTCGCCTATCTTGCGGTTCGGGTCGCGCGCGGCCTGCCAACATCGGCTCCCGGCACGACGGGCGTTGCGGCGCCAGTGGGAGGCGGACAGATCAGCCGGCCCGACAGCGTCCGATGCTGAGGCGCGCCTGCGGCGCGTAGCCTCCGGCGGGGATATTTTCAGACAGAAAAAACAGGGCGCGGTGCCAAATTTCGTCCCGTCTATCAGGAACGAAGGCGCGCAAGCTAACCATTTGTTAAGCAAGATGCCGGAGGCTGGATCGTGCGGTACAGGCGGGGACGCCGATGATCGCGACAGGAGAAGCTTTGGCTTCCTGGGTCCGTCTCGCGCGGCGGGGCGGACCCATTTAATCCGGCCCCGATTTCTTCTGTCCCGAAATATCCCGGGGAGCACGAGGGGCAGTGCCCCTCGTCAAACAAACCTGTGCGGCGCAGCCGCTCTGCTGATCTCAGCCGCCAGTGTGGGACATGTGGCGTGACACGCGGCCATCGACCTTCTGTCGGGAATAGTCGAAATCATGCCCCTTGGGTTTGAGCGCAATCGCCGCGCGGATTGCCTCTTCCAGCGGGGTATCGTCCTCCGGGAAATTGCGCAGGGCGGCGCGCAGATCGGCGTTGTCCTCCTGACCCAGGCACATGAACAACTCACCGGTGCAGGTCAGGCGAACCCGGTTGCAGCTTTCGCAAAAGTTATGTGTCAACGGGGTGATAAAGCCGATCTTCTGCCCGGTTTCTTCCAGCCGTATATAGCGCGCCGGGCCGCCGGTGCGTTCCGGCAAATCCGTCAAGGTATAGCGTTCCGCCAGTCGCGCACGCAGATCGTCCAGCTTCCAGTATTGGTCCAGCCGGTCTTCGTTGCCGATGTCCCCCATCGGCATGACCTCGATCCAGGTCAGGTCCATGTCGCGTTCTGCGCACCATTCCGTGATGCTGAACAGTTCGTCCTCGTTGAACCCCTTCAGTGCCACAGCGTTGATCTTGACCCGCAAACCGGCGCTCTGCGCTGCGTCGATGCCCTTGATCACCTGCGGCAGGCGTCCCCAGCGGGTTATGTCGGCGAACTTCTTCTCGTCCAGCGTGTCGAGCGAGACATTCACCCGGCGGACCCCGGCGTCGTACAGATCGCCCGCAAACCGTCCCAGTTGAGAGCCATTGGTCGTCAGCGTCAGTTCCTTCAGCGCGCCCGACTCCAGATGCCGGGTCATCGCGCGGAAAAACGTCATGATATCGCGCCGGACAAGCGGTTCACCGCCGGTGATGCGCAATTTCTCGACCCCCAGTCGCACAAAGCTGGAACACATGCGATCCAGTTCTTCGAGCGTCAGCAGATCCTTTTTCGGCAGGAACGTCATGTTCTCCGACATACAGTACACGCAGCGAAAATCGCAGCGGTCGGTGACGGAGACCCGCAGATAAGAAATCGGGCGTTGGAATGGGTCGATAAGGGGCTGTGTCATGGCGGTGACACTAGCTGTCGGCCCCTGTATGGGCAAGAGTGACAAAGGTCGCGTTTCGGTGAAGGGAGCCAGCCAGTGCGCAACATAACAATCGCGGCAAGAATCGGTGGTGTGATCGTTGGGGGGCTGTCGCTGACCGCCTGCGGCCAACTGGCGTTCCTAAAGGAACGCCCAGAGGCCGAAAGCCAAACTCCTGCTGCCGCCAGTCGCCCCGCGACAGTCAGCCCGCCGCCGGCAGCCGGTGCGCGCACCGTGGATCAGTTCGACACAACCACGGCGGAGGAGCGCAAGAAGGCCGCCGCCGCGCCAAAACCGCAGGGAGAGACATCTCTGGGTGACACTGTGGCCAGTCTTGGTGATCCTGCCGCGCCGGGGTTCTGGCTGGAAACGCCGCTGGTTTCGGCACCGGCCAAGGGCCGTGTGCTGAACCCGGCCACCGGGAAATCCGCGCAGGTTGATCTGATCCCGATCGACGGGCCAAAGACCGCAGGCAGCCGCATTTCGCTGGCCGCCATGCGGTTGATCGAGGCGCCGCTGACCGATCTGCCGACGCTCAAGGTCTTTTCCGGGGGCTGATCTTCAGCGCAGGTATTTGCCCGCTTCCTTGCGGGCAAAGGCTTTCATGTCGGAGCCGTGGGCGTCCAGAAAGGTGCGCGCGGCGTCGGCGTCATGTTTCGACAGGTCGCGGACCCACCAGGCAACGGCTTTCTGGATAAACCAGTCCCTGTCCGGCACATAGCCCGCCGCCCAGTCCAGCACGCGGGCGCGCGCCGCCACTTCGTCCGATTTGGGAAAGTTCAGCTTTGTAAGGGGCAGGGTGATCACCAACGCCGCGCGCCGCGTCCACATGTGTTCGCATGTGGTCCAGCCCTCGACCTCGTCCAGACGCGACAGATCGGCCATCACCCGTTTCTGCCCGGCGATACAGGCATGATCCGCCACCGCCCAGGCATCAAACGACGGAACCCAGGAACGTATCAGGTGCCAGACCGCATCGTCTGGCCGGATGCGCGCCTGTGTCAGCAATTTGGCCGCGACCACACGCGCCTCGTGGATGTTGCTCTGCCAAAGGGCCTCCGCAAGCGCCACCCGTGCCTCCAGATCCATAGTCTGTCGCCATTCCCGCGCCATCTCGTCAAGAACCGGGTTGGCGACACCCAGATAGGGGCGATCAGCCTTGTGATAGGCCGCCATCTGCGCAGCCTTCTCAGGGTCTTGCATCGTGCCAAGGGCCGCAAGCGCATCCTCTTCCGTCATGCGCGGTCCCCACGTTTCTTCTGTCCCAAAATATCCCGGGGGGGCGACCGCAGGGAGCCGGGGGCAGCGCCCCCTGAGTCCCCTCTCACACTCGCATCGGTTTCGGCCCTCATTCCACCGTCACCGATTTTGCCAGATTGCGCGGCTGGTCCACATCGGTGCCCTTGGCGATGGCCGTGTGATAGGCCAACAACTGAGCGGGCAGCGCATAAAGGATGGGCGACAACACATCCGGCACCTTCGGCATCTGGATCACCCGCCAGACATCCTGACCGGCGGCGGCGGCCCCTTCGGCGTCGGTGATCAGGCAGACCTTGCCGCCGCGCGCCATGACTTCTTGCATGTTCGACACGGTCTTTTCGAACAGCGCATCCTTGGGGGCCATGACAACCACCGGCACATGTTTGTCGATCAGCGCAATCGGCCCGTGCTTCAGCTCCCCTGATGCATAAGCTTCGGCGTGGATATAGCTGATTTCCTTCAGTTTCAGCGCACCTTCCAGCGCGAGGGGATACATCAGTCCACGCCCCAGAAACAGGATGTCGCGCGCCTCTGCCAGCTTGCGGGCCACGCCGGCGATCACCTCATCGCGGTCCAGTGCCGCGTTGAAGGTGCCCGGCAAGGCGCGCAGCCCGGTCAGGATCTCGTCGCGCCGGTCCGGGGTAAGCTTGCCGCGTGCCACCGCCGCCTTCAGCGCCAGCAACAGCAGCACGTTCAACTGACAGGTGAACGCCTTGGTCGAGGCGACGCCGATTTCCACACCTGCGTGAATCGGCAAGGCCAGATCGCTTTCGCGCGCGATGGAACTGTCGGGCACGTTGACCACGGCATAGATATGGTCCGCCTTGTCCCGGCAATAGCGCAGCGCCGCCAAGGTATCCGCCGTCTCGCCCGACTGCGACACGAACAGCGCCGCGGTCCCCGGCACAATTGGCGGTTCGCGATAGCGGAACTCGGACGCCACATCGACCTCAACCGGCAGTCCGGCCAGTTGCTCGAACCAGTATTTCGCCGTGAAACAGGCGTAGTAGGCGGTGCCGCAGGCCACCATGGTCAGCCGCTCGATCTTGGTGAAATCGATGCCGGGATCGGGCAGGGCGATGCCGTCGTCGGTCAGATAGGCGTTCAGCGCGTTGGACAGGACCGACGGCTGTTCCGCGATCTCCTTGGCCATGAAATGCTTGTACCCGGCCTTGTCCACGCGGGCCGCATCCATCTGCACGGTCCGCATCTCGCGGTTCACCAGGCGCCCCTTGCCATCGCGGATCGTGGCCCCTTCGCGGGTCAACACCGCGCGGTCGCCCTCTTCGAGATAGGTGATGTGCGGCGTCAGCGGGGCCAGCGCAATGGCGTCGGACCCGACGTACATCTCGCCCTCGCCATGACCCACCGCCAACGGAGAGCCCTTGCGCGCCGCCACCATCAGATCCTCTTCGCCGTCGAACAGGAACGCCAGCGCAAAGGCTCCCTCCAGCTTGTCGATGCAGGCCATCGCCGCCTCAACCGGGCCCAGCCCGCCTTGCATCAGATGATCGGTCAGCAGCGCGATGGTTTCGGTGTCGGTTTCGGTCTTGGGCTCCAGACCGGCCGCCGTTACCTCGGCGCGCAATTCTTTGTAGTTCTCGATAATGCCGTTGTGGACAACCGCAACCGGGCCAGAGCGATGCGGATGGGCGTTGTCCGTCGACGGGACACCGTGGGTGGCCCAGCGCGTATGCCCGATGCCGGATTTCCCGGCCAAAGGCTGATGCACCAGCAGATCCGACAGGTTCACCAGCTTTCCCATGGCGCGCCGCCGGTCCAGATGGCCGTCGTGTACGGTGGCAATCCCCGCGCTGTCATAGCCGCGATATTCCAGCCGCCGCAGCGATTCGACCAGTTGGGGGGCCACTTCGTGCTTGCCCAGAATGCCTACGATTCCACACATGTTCTCAAATCCCTTGCCTGTAAAATCACGCGGGGCCGGTCAGCCCTGCGCCTGCTGTTGTTTTGCCTTCTTCGCGCGCAGCATATTCATCAGCTTGGTGGCAAAGCCGGGCTTGATCTCTTGTTTGCCGCGCGCCAGTGCCAGCGCACCGGCCGGCACGTCCGCCGTGATGGTCGATCCCGACCCGGTCATCGCGCCGTCCCCCACGGTCACCGGGGCGACCAGCATGGTGTCTGACCCGATAAAAGCGTTTTTGCCAATGATCGTGCGGTGTTTGAATACACCGTCATAGTTGCAGGTGATGGTGCCTGCGCCGATATTGGTTTTTGCACCAATTTCCGCGTCGCCGATATAGGTCAGGTGGTTCGCCTTGGCCCCTTCGTGCAGCTGCGCGTTCTTGATCTCGACAAAGTTGCCCACATGGACGTCCTCGGCCAGTTCCGCACCGGGGCGCAGACGGGCATAGGGGCCAACCACCGCTCCACGGCTGACGTGACAGCCCTCCAGATGCGAAAACGCGCGGATGCGCGCGCCGGATTCGATGGTCACGCCGGGGGCAAAAACCACATAGGGTTCAATCTCTGCATCGCGGCCCACCGCCGTGTCCCAACCCAATTGCACCGTGTCGGGCGCTTGCAGGGTCACGCCCTGATCCAACAGCGCGGCGCGGGCGGCGGTCTGAAACGCCGCCTCGGCAAAGGCCAGATCGGCGCGCGAATTGACGCCCAGCGTCTCGGCCTCGGGGCAGCGCACAACCGTGGCGCTATGTCCCTCGGCGCGGGCAAGGCCCGGCACATCCGTCAGGTAATATTCACCGCTGGCATTGTCGTTGCCGACCTTGCCCAGCAGGGCGGTCAACAAACCGGCGTCTGCGGCGATAACGCCAGAATTGCAAAGGGTTATGGCGCGTTCTTCGTCCGTGGCGTCCTTGAACTCGACAATCTTGACCAGATCGTCCCCCGCCATGACCAACCGGCCATAGCGCGCGGGATCTGCCGCCTCGAATCCCAGCACCACAACGTCATGGCTGGCGCGGGCGGCGCGCATCGCTTCCAGCGTGTCCTCTGAAATGAACGGCGTATCGCCGTACAAGACCACGACGTCGCCCTCGAACCCCTCCAGCGCGGGCAGGGCCTGCGACACCGCATGGCCTGTGCCCAGTTGCTCGGCCTGTTCCACAACCGTGACGTCGGGGTCATAGTCGCGCGCCGCGGCGGCCACCGTGTCAAACCCGTGTCCGGCGACAACCACTGTGCGCTCTGGCTCAAGTGCCGCGCCTGCACGCATGGCATGCCAAAGCATCGGAGCCCCGGCGATCTGGTGCAGGACCTTGGGCAAATCCGATTCCATGCGGGTGCCTTTGCCAGCAGCCAGTATGACGAGGGCGATGCTCATGATCCGCTCCATAATTGCGTATTTTCGCTGCCCGTTCTATCGGGTTGGCATGGTGGCGCAAGGTGGCGTCGTTCACTCTGCATTGCGGCATGTGACAGGAGACGCGAATGGCCCGAAATTGTGTGATTTTTGATCTGGATGGCACGCTGGCCGACACCAGCGGCGATCTGATCGCGGCGGCCAATGCCTGTTTTTCCGGTATGGGAGAGGCGGTGCGGCTGGACCCGGTGGCCGATGCGGCCATCGCGGTGCGCGGCGCGCGCCGCATGCTGACAGAGGGGTTGACCCGTGCGGGGCGCTACAGCGACGCGGCGGTCGAGGAATGGTTCCCCCGCTTTCTGGACATCTACGGAGAGGCCATCGACGTTCACACCCGGATGTACGACGGCGCGGTCGACGCGGTCGAGGCTCTGCGGGCGGCGGATTACGCGGTGGGCATCTGCACCAACAAACCAGAGGCGTTGGCCGAGACCCTGTTGCAGCGCCTTGGCGTGCGCGACCTGTTCGGATCGCTGATCGGCGCGGACAGTGGACCGACGCGCAAGCCCGATGTCGCGCCCTATTGGGCTTCGGTCGATCAATGTGGCGGGCGACGGTCGGCGTCTTTGTTGGTGGGCGACAGCGATACGGACCGCAACACCGCCCGCGCGGCGGGGGTGCCTTGCGTGCTGGTCACTTTCTCGCCAGAGGGGCAGGCGGTGCGCACGCTGGACCCAGAGGCGCTGATTGACCACTTTGACGAATTGCAGGGCGCGGTCGGGCAGTTGATCGGACGGCCCTGATCCGGGACGATCTGTCCCTGTTCGGCGGTGATCAAGGCGGGCCGTGCGCCTTACGGTTAGTCACCGAACCCCTCGGCTGCTTGGTTAACAGAAGGTAAAAACGCCTCTGTAACCCCTTGATTTCACTGTGGCGCGATTTGCGCCACGCGTGGACACCCCCTCAAGGGGCCCGAAATAGATGCTCGGTCAGCGCCGTCAAAGGGGCCTCTTCCAGCCGGTCAATGACCGAGGCAATGGCCTCCGCCCGATCCCGCCCCAGAACCGGATCGGCAAGGGCGTGGAACTTATTGACCAACTCGGCATCACTCGGCGGATCCTCCGCGTCCCAGCGCGGCCTCATCCAATCGCTTTCCAAAACCCGCCCGTCCCGCAGCACCAGCCTGACCCGCGCCAGCCGCGTGCCCGGAAAGGCCGCGTTCGCCTTGGCCTCCTCTGCCATGATCAACCCTTCTGACAGGCGCAGGATCTCTGGATCACGCAGCGCCGCGCGGTCCAGATCCGCCGGCGCCAGACCGCCACGCACCATCGCCACCGCACAGGGAAAGGTCGTGGAATACTGCGCCTCTTCGGTTGTCTCTGGCCGCGATGTGGCCAAGCGCGTCGCCTCGTGAAAGCTGTCCACTTCGATGTGATCGACGTCAGCCGCACACAACCCATGCGCCCGCCGCAACGCCAGCACGCCCTCAATCGGAGCCTGCGCCCAGCGGCACACCGGATCAGGTTTGAAATACTGCTGCAAGATGCGCCAGTCCGTGCCCAGACCCGTCCAATACTCCGGTGCCTGCTCAACCGTGATCGCGGGCGCGCCGGTAAAACCGCGCCGCGCCAGTTGCACCGCCGAGACACCGCTCATAGCACCCCAGCCCGCGCCGTCCTTGACCATCGTGGGCCAGTCGATGCAGCGCATCATCTGGCTGCGTGGGCCGTGGTATTCCGCGATCCCCAGCGCGTGCCGGGTTTGCCCCACATCCAAACCCAACAACCGAGCGCCCGCCGCCGCAGCCGTCACAGCACCCCAACTGCCAGAGGTGTGATAATCGGGGCAGGTGCCATGCTGCGCCTCTGCCGTCCGGGCGCCAAACTCGTAGCCCATGACCAAGGCGGTCAAAAAGCCCTCACCCGAGATTCGCGCCTGTTGTCCGAAAATCAGCAACGCGGGCAACAGAGGGCAGCCGATGTGGCCCTTGGCGGGGTTGTACCCGTCGTGCCCATCAAGGCTATCGATGCTTGTGGCCATCGCCATCGCCGCCGTCGCAGGGGCGGAGGTGCGGTTGTCGAACAGGATCGGCGTGGAGCCGGGAAAATCCTCTGCCGCGTGGTCACGGATGATCCGTGACATATCGGTCGCCAGACCTCCGGCCGCCACACCGATCAAGTCCAGCAGGCAGCGCTTTGCCTGCGCGCGGACGGGGGCGGGCAGATCGTCCCACTGTAGACCATGAATGAAATCAAACGGTGTCATACCGGCAGCGTAGCGCAAGCCATGCGCCCGCATTTCACGAAAAGCGACGCGCGCAGGGCGGCAAAAGTCGCGAATGGATTGACCGCCGCGCCATGCCTGCGTCAAAACACAGAAATGGCAGAGCGTTTCACCGGCAGTTTCACCCAGCAAGAATCCATCCCCGAAGAGGCGATCGCCGCAGCGGTCGAGGTCATGCGGGGTGGGCGTCTGCACCGCTACAACACGCTTGCCGGAGAAACGGCAGAGACCGCCTTGCTGGAGCAGGAGTTTGCGGCACTGACCGGCGCGCGGTTCTGCGTCGCGGTGGCGTCGGGCGGCTATGCGCTTGGCTGTGCGTTGCGCGCGGTAGGCGTGCAGCCGGGTGAGACGGTGTTGACCAATGCCTTTACGCTGGCACCCGTGCCGGGGGCTATTGCGGGCATCGGTGCGGTGCCAGTCTTTGTCGGCGTGACAGAGGATCTGGTGATCGACCTGGATGATCTGGCGGCCAAGGCAGACAGCGCAGACGGTGCAAAGGTCCTGATGCTGTCGCACATGCGAGGCCATTTGTGCGATATGGACCGGCTGATGCAGATCTGTGACGACGCCGGAATCACGGTGATTGAGGATTGCGCCCACACTATGGGGGCCGCGTGGAACGGCGTGCCCTCTGGGCGTCAGGGGGCCGTGGGCTGCTATTCAATGCAGACTTACAAACACGTCAATTCGGGTGAGGGTGGTCTGCTGATCACCGATGACGAGGACATCGCTGCCCGTGCCATCATGCTGTCAGGATCGTATATGCTCTATGACCGGCATCTGGCGGCCCCCGCGCCTGAGGTCTTTGAACGGGTGAAATATATCACGCCGAACATTTCAGGCCGAATGGATAACTTGCGCGCCGCGATCCTGCGACCTCAGTTGCGCGCGCTGAACGCGCAGGTGGACCGCTGGAATGACCGCTACGCAGTTGTCGAACAGGGGCTACGCGGCACGCCGGGGCTGCGCCTGACAGAACGGCCAGAGGCCGAGCGCTTTGTCGGCTCGTCGATCCAGTTCCTGTTGCTGGACTGGACCCGGGACGCGGTGCAGGAGGTGTTGGCCCGTTGTGCTGCACGCGGTGTCGAATTGAAGTGGTTTGGCGGCGTGGAACCGGCAGGCTTTACCTCGCGCTATGACAGTTGGCGGTATGCCCCGTCGCAGCCGATGCCGTCCAGCGACCGCGTGCTGCGCGGGATCGTCGATATGCGCCTGCCGCTGACCTTCAGCCTTGAGGATTGCGCGCTGATCGCCCGGATCATCCGGGCCGAAGTCAGCGCTGTTTTTCAGGCGACGCCGCCAGTGCAGGCTGGTTAAATTCCTTATCATGAACCGTCTTGCGCCGGGTCCACGGACAGGCGTAGACCGATCAGATCAACGCATGTTTGCGCAATTGCTGGACCAGCGGCGTCAACTTGGATTCGTATCGCTGCCATATTGCGTCAGCGCCGGTCTGGATACCCTCGCGCACTTGCAGCGCGCTTGCGGTCACCACGGCGCGGTCGCTGTTGGCAAAGTCCACGCAAGCGGGATCGGGCGGTAGTCCAAGCCCCGCCAACAACGCCTGAACGGTGGTGTCCGGATTTTGGGTCAGGGTGCCATAGTCAAGCCGCTGGATCGCGACGCCTGCATCCTCCCAAAACCCGATCATCTGGCGGTAGAGTGCCATGGCGTCGGCAATGTCGCGCAGGTCATAGGCAAACCCGTTGCCAGTCCGCACGAAACATTGCCGAAATATGGACCAGCCAAGCGCGCGCGGCTCTCTGTGCAGGGCGACAATCCGGGTGCCGGGGATCAGTTTGGCCAAATAGCCAGCCAGCACAAAATTGAGCGGCATCTTGTCGACCACAAAAGGGCGGCCCTTTGCGTGGGTGCGCAAAACCGCCAGATACGCGTCGCGGACCTCTGAAAGGGTGCTTTCTGTCGGCGGGGCGTCGTTGCGCAGGAGCGGCAAAAGGCGGCTCCGCAGGAAGGTCAGCTCGCCCGCGGCGGCAACCTGAGGATGCGCGGCAAGGATGCTTTCGGTCAAGGTGGTGCCGGAACGGGGCAAGCCGCAAACAAGGATCGGCAGCGGGCCAGGCGGTGTCGTCTCAGGCGAGCGTACGGTGGCAAACGCGGCACGCACCCGTGCGCCGTCTTCAATATCTTGGGTGGCGTCCAGACTGTGCAGCTTTTTCTTGAGCGCGTTGCCACGGGCGAAATGGTCAAAAGCCTTGTCGATCAAATCGAGATCGTCAAAGGCCTTACCAAGTGCAAAGTGGAGTTCCAGCTCTTCTGCGGGTGTCAGGCCCTGGGCTTTCAACAGGCGCAGCATCCGTTTCAGGTGCTTGTCCTGCCTGTCAGTATAGGGGTGCAATTCGGCAAAGCCGCGATGCGCCGCGCCGTTTTTCGGCTGAAGCTCTGCCAGACGGGCGAACCGCGCACGCGCCATTTCGCGCTCTCCGCGGATCAGTGCCGAAACAGCCCCCATGCGCTGCGCCAAAGGATCATCGACAAGCGCCTCTGCAGCTCGTTGCGCCGGTGCGCCCATCGCCTCATACGCGCCCAGTTCATACAGCGAAAGCGCCAGTTCCCGGTAAAGCGAGGGCCGCTCTGGCGCGCGGATCAGTGCCGCCTGCGCCGCATCCCGCGCGGCGGAGAACCGCCTTCCGGCGTTAAATGCCAGCGCCATCGCCTCATGCGGGATCGCGGCGTGCGGATGGCGCGCGGCCAGACTGCGTGCCAGCGTCAATGTCGCGTCCAGACGGCGCGCATTCAACAGGGACGAAAGCCGCTTTGCCTCTTGCGCGGGAAGGGGCTGCTGCAAGAGGGCGGGCATCGAGCGGGTGAACAACCGGTGCCGCAGGGCGAACACCTCAGGCGCGCAACTCCAGCGTTCTGGCAACTCGTCCAGAAGCGATTGAGCGGCGTCAAAGTCCTTGCTGTCGATCAGGGCTGTCGCCCGCTGAATCGTGTCGGTGTAACTGTTTAAGAGCATGCTGAATTCTGTTGGTTCGACCTCGATATGGGCGCGCGGGCCGGGTGTTCCAAGGGGGCTATGGCGCGTGATTTGCGCAAAACCATTGACCCGACTCGCTGCGCCGCGTTAAATGAACAAGCGTTCAATACTTGGGAGGGACGGGCGTGTTCACGGCATCTATGAATTTCGACCTCGGCGAAGACGTAAACAGCTTGCGCGAGATGGTTCACAAATGGTCGCAAGAACGGGTCAAACCGATGGCCGCCGCGATTGATCGCACCAACGAATTTCCGCCGGAGTTGTGGCGCGAAATGGGGGAGCTCGGCCTGTTGGGTGTGACCGTGCCAGAGGAATACGGCGGCGCAGGCATGAGCTATCTGGCGCATACCGTCGCTGTCGAAGAGATCGCGCGCGCCTCTGCCAGCGTGTCGCTGTCCTACGGGGCGCATTCCAACCTTTGCGTGAACCAGATCAAATTGAACGGCACCGATGCGCAGCGACAGAAATACTTGCCGGGCCTGATCTCGGGCGAACATGTCGGCGCATTGGCGATGTCCGAACCGGGGGCCGGATCGGACGTTGTCAGCATGAAACTGCGTGCCGAAAAGCGGAACGACCGCTTTGTCTTGAACGGCAACAAATACTGGATCACCAACGGGCCGGACGCCGATACGCTGGTTGTCTATGCCAAGACGGACCCAGAGGCCGGGGCCAAGGGCATTACCGCCTTCCTGATCGAGAAATCCATGACCGGGTTCAGCACCAGCCCGCATTTCGACAAACTGGGGATGCGTGGGTCGAACACGGCCGAGTTGATTTTCGAGAACGTCGAAGTCCCGTTCGAGAACATCCTTGGCGAAGAGGGCAAGGGCGTGCGCGTCCTGATGTCCGGTCTGGATTACGAACGCGTTGTGTTGGCCGGTATCGGTCTTGGCATCATGGCGGCCTGTCTGGATGAGGTCATGCCCTACATGATTGAGCGCAAGCAGTTCGGCCAGCCGATCGGAAACTTTCAGCTGATGCAGGGCAAGATCGCCGATATGTACACCGCGATGAACTCGGCCCGCGCCTATGTCTATGAGGTGGCCAAGGCTTGCGACCGAGGGCAGGTCACGCGGCAGGATGCGGCGGCCTGTTGTCTCTATGCCTCGGAACAGGCGATGGTGCAGGCGCATCAGGCGGTGCAGGCGCTTGGCGGTGCGGGCTTTCTGGCCGATGCACCGGTGGCGCGGCTGTTCCGCGATGCCAAGCTGATGGAGATCGGTGCCGGCACGTCGGAAATTCGGCGCATGTTGGTGGGCCGCGAGTTGATGGGGGCGATGGCATGAACAGCGCCCCGCACCCGCGCTAGCCGCGATGCCGCGCTGGGTCTGGTTTCTGCCGGTCGGTGGCCTTGTGTTGCTTAGCGCGATCATCGGGTTCCGGCTGGGCTGGCTGGATGTCCATCTGGACGAAAGCACCGCGATCGAGGCCTACGCCAAGCGCTACATGCGCGACAGCGGTTCGCCGGTAGCCGATTGTACCGGCATTCCCGGACAGGAAGTCTGGCTGGTGGTGCATTGCGGTGCAGGGTGGGAATACCACGTCAATCGTTTTGGTGGCCTGAAACATGTGTTCCGCCCGGGCGAGCACGGCGATAGGCTGCAACGGTCAACAGGGAGGCCACGGACATGAGCGATTTTGTAGGTTTGAACGCGTTGTTCATCAACACCTCGCTGAAACGCGAGGGCGGGCAAAGCCACACACGGTTGCTGATGGAGGCATCGGCAAGCATCATGGAAAAGAATGGCGTCGCGGTCGAGCATGTCCACATGCTGGATCATCAGGTGCCCCCCGGGGTCTATCCCGACATGAGCGAACACGGCTGGGACCGCGACGACTGGCCGAAGTTGTGGAAAAAAGTGCTGGCGGCGCGCATTCTGGTGATCGGGACGCCGCTGTGGCTGGGCGAGGAAAGCTCGGTCTGCCGTGTGTTGATCGAACGGCTGTACGGCATGTCCGGAGAGCTGAACGACAAGGGCCAATCGATCTATTACGGCAAGGTGGGTGGCTGCGTCATCACTGGCAACGAGGACGGCATCAAGCACGCGGCCATGACCATCGGCTACGCGCTGAGCCATCTGGGCTATACCATCCCGCCGCAGGCCGATTGCGGCTGGATCGGCGAGGCCGGGCCGGGCCCGTCTTATGGCGACGAGGTGGACGGCGCGCGGGTGGGCTTTGACAACGATTTCACCCGGCGCAACACCACAATCATGACGTGGAACCTGATGCATCTGGCGAAGATGCTGCAGGACGCGGGTGGCTACCCCGATAAGGGCAACAACCGGCGCGCCTTTGAGGCCGGGTGCCGCTTTGATTATGAAAACCCGGACTACCGGTCCTGAGATGCTGGCGCCGGCCTGTTCATATGAGGCACTTGTCGCCGGGTTTCGCTGGGACATCCCGGCGCGGCTGAACATGGCCGAGCAGGCCTGTGACGGCTGGGCGCGGCGTGAACCGGATCGTGTGGCGATTATCGACCACGCCAGCGGGGCGGGCGTGACCTATGCCGAACTGGCACTTCTGTCGCGGCGGGTGCAGGCAGCGCTGGTGGCGCGCTGCGTGGGGCCGGGTGATCGGGTGGGCGTGCTGCTCAGCCAGTCGCCGCAGTGTGCTGCCGCCCATCTGGCCTGTTGGCGGATGGGGGCGATCTCTGTCCCGCTGTTCATGCTGTTTCGTGAGGATGCCCTTCGCGCGCGGCTCACTGATTGCGGCGCGCGTGTGGTGGTCACGGACGACGAGGGCGCGGGTATGCTGGCGCCTTTTGATTTGGACGTTCTATGCGAGCGTGATCTGCCCGCTGACGGTGCAGTGGGCCCGGCGGTTGAGACCGGTCCGGACACGCCAGCGGTGCTGATCTATACCTCCGGCACCACCGGCAAGGCCAAGGGGGCCTTGCATGGGCACCGCGTCCTGACCGGACATTTACCGGGCGTCGAGATGAGCCATGATTTCTTGGGCCAGCCGAGTGATGTTCTATGGACACCTGCCGACTGGGCCTGGATCGGTGGTCTGTTCGACGTTTTGATGCCGGGGCTTGCGCTGGGGGTGCCGGTTGTCGCCGCCCGGATGCGGCGGTTTGATCTGGATGACTGCGCAAGGATCGTCCTGGAACACTCTGTTCGGAATGTGTTTTTCCCACCCACAGCCTTGCGGATGATGAAGGCGGCGGACATGCGTTTGCAGGGTTTGCGTTCTGTCGCCAGTGGCGGTGAACCGCTGGGCGCGGAAATGCTGATCTGGGGGCGCGATGCCTTTGGCGTCACCATCAATGAGTTCTACGGCCAGACCGAATGTAACATGGTGGCCAGCTCCTGCAGCGCGCTGTTCGACGCGCGCCCCGGCTGCCTTGGCCGCGCGGTGCCGGGGTTTGACGTGGCGGTGATCGACGCGGCGGGGCAGGTCACCGATGGTGAGGGCGACATCGCCGTGCGGCGCGGTTGTGCCTCGATGATGCTGGAGTACTGGCAGAACCCGCAGGCGACGGCGGACAAGTTTCGCGGTGCCTGGCTGGTGACCGGGGATCGCGGCGTCGTAGAAGATGGGTTCATCCGCTTTGTTGGCCGTGAGGATGACGTGATCACCTCTGCCGGTTACCGCATCGGACCCGCCGAGATCGAGGATTGCCTGCTGACCCATCCCGGCGTGGCGACGGTGGGTGTGGTGGGCAAACCTGACGCCCTGCGCACCGAGATCGTCAAGGCCTATGTGGTCCCGAAAAGCGGGGTGACAATAGCGGCGGAGGAGCTTCAGTCATGGGTGAAGGAACGGCTGGCAAGTTATTCCTATCCAAGGGAAATCACCTTTGTCGAGGCTCTGCCTATGACGGTCACCGGCAAGGTGATCCGCAAAGAACTCAAGGCCAAGGCGGCGGCGGAGACGACATGAAACAGCCCATCTGCGAGATGAATAACAAGGGGTCGAGGACATGAAACTGCAATCCCAGGTGCTGACAGCGGGAGAGGCTTTTGCCGCGAACCGCAAAGCCCATCTTGACGCTTTGGCGCAGATTGAGGCCGCAGCGGCACAGGCCGCGGCGGGCGGCGGCCAGAAATCCCGCGACCGGCATGTGAGCCGGGGCAAGATGCTGCCGCGTGAGCGGGTGACAAACCTGCTGGACCCGGGCTCGCCGTTTCTGGAGGTCGGCGCAACGGCGGCGCATGGCATGTACGACGGGGCCGCGCCCTGTGCGGGTGTGATCGCGGGGATCGGGGTGGTCGAGGGGCGGCAGGTCATGGTGGTCTGCAATGACGCCACCGTGAAGGGCGGCACTTACTACCCGATGACGGTCAAGAAACACCTGCGCGCGCAAGAGATCGCTGAAGAAAACCATCTGCCCTGCGTCTATTTGGTAGATAGCGGCGGGGCGAACCTGCCCAATCAGGACGAGGTGTTTCCGGATCGCGACCACTTTGGCCGGATCTTTTACAATCAGGCACGGATGTCGGCCAAGGGCATTGCGCAGATCGCCGTGGTGATGGGGTCGTGTACGGCGGGCGGGGCCTATGTGCCCGCGATGTCGGACGTGTCGATCATCGTCAAGGAACAGGGCACGATCTTTCTGGCCGGTCCGCCACTGGTCAAGGCGGCGACGGGCGAAGTGGTCACCGCCGAGGATCTGGGGGGCGGAGACGTCCACACGCGCCTGTCCGGTGTGGCGGATTACCTTGCCGAGGATGACGCCCACGCGCTGGCGCTGGCGCGGCGCGCGGTCGGCTCACTTGGCGGCAGCAGGGCGGACCTGTCGATGATCGGCGAGGCCCCCGCCTATGACCCCGACGAATTGCTGGGTGTCGTGCCTGCCGACCTGCGCACGCCTTACGACATCCGCGAGGTGATCGCGCGGCTGGTTGACGGCTCTTACTTTGACGAGTTCAAACCCCGCTTCGGCGAGACCTTGGTTTGCGGATTTGCCAAGGTGCACGGCATGGACGTCGGAATCGTCGCCAACAACGGTGTGCTGTTCAGCGAGAGCGCATCAAAGGGCGCGCATTTCGTCGAGTTGTGCTCGGCGCGCAAAATCCCCTTGGTGTTCCTGCAAAATATCACCGGCTTTATGGTCGGTCGGAAATACGAAAACGAGGGCATCGCGCGGCACGGGGCCAAGATGGTGACCGCCGTGGCAAGCACATCCGTTCCCAAGGTCACGATGCTGGTGGGCGGCTCTTTCGGCGCGGGCAACTACGGCATGGCAGGACGGAGCTATCAGCCACGTTTCCTGTGGACATGGCCCAACAGCCGCATCTCCGTCATGGGCGGACCGCAGGCGGCAGGGGTTCTGGCGACGGTGAAACGCGACGCGATTGAACGGTCGGGTGGCACTTGGTCGGCTGAGGAAGAGGCGGCATTCAAACAACCGACGCTGGATATGTTCGAAGAGCAGTCGCACCCGCTTTATGCTTCGGCGCGGCTTTGGGATGACGGCATCGTCGATCCGCGCAAGTCGCGCAGCGTGCTGGCGCTTAGCCTGCGGGCGGCGCTGAACGCGCCAATCGAGGACACGCGCTTTGGCGTGTTTCGGATGTGAAGGCGGACGTCATGAAGGAGACCATCAGATGAGCGCGCAAACGCTGCAACAGATCATCGACGAGAACCCCGAGGCAGAGACCTTTCGCTATGGGGATACGCCGCAACTGAGTGCTCAGATTCTGGCGCTGGTCCGGTCGGGCAAGAAAACTGCCACCGTCGAGGCGATGCGCGTCTTTGGCAAGGGCGGCGATGGCGATGCGCTGCCGGTTGTGGGGCGGCGCGACGTGGCGCTGAACTGGGACGGCACGCCCGCCCTGATGGTCGAAACGGTCGAGGTGACCACCCGGCGTTTTGACGAGATGGATGAGGCATTTGTCGCGAAGCAGGGAGAGTTCCGCGACCTTGCGCATTGGCGCAAGAGCTACCGCGCGTATTTCTCGCGCAATGGGGGCGTGTCCGAGGACATGGAGATCGTCTGTGAGCGGTTTCGCGTGGTGGAGGATTATGCATGACGGCGCTTTGGGGGAGGAAAAACCATGTTTGACACCATCCTGATTGCCAACCGGGGCGAGATCGCTGCGCGCGTCATTCGAACGGCCCGATCCATGGGGCTGCGCTGTGTCGCGGTGCACTCTGACGTGGATGCGGATGCGCTGCATGTGGAACTGGCGGATGAGGCTGTCTGCATCGGCGGTGCGGCCCCCTCGCAAAGCTATTTGCGGGGCGATGTGATCATCGAGGCCGCCAAGGCCACAGGCGCGCAGGCGATCCATCCGGGGTACGGATTCCTCAGCGAAAACCCGGACTTCGTGCAGGCGGTCGAGGCAGCGGGCCTGACGTTTATCGGACCATCGGCGCAGGCGATCCGGCAGATGGGCCTCAAGGACTCGGCCAAGCGGCTGATGCAGGCGGCGGGGGTGCCGGTTGTGCCCGGCTACATGGGCGAAGACCAGGACCCCGGCCATCTGGAAGTCGAGGCGCTCAAGGTTGGCTATCCGTTGCTGATCAAGGCCGTCGCGGGCGGCGGCGGCAAGGGGATGCGGCTGGTTGAGCGGCCAGAGGATTTTGTCGACGCGCTGGAGCGGGCCAAGGCCGAGGCGCGCACCGCCTTTGGCAATGACGCGGTTCTGATCGAAAAGTTCATCCAGCGGCCCCGCCACATCGAGGTGCAGGTCTTTGGTGACGGCAATCGCGCGGTGCATCTGTTCGAACGGGACTGTTCCCTGCAGCGGCGCCACCAGAAGGTGATCGAAGAGGCGCCTGCTCCGGGGATGACTGCTGAGATGCGCGCCGCAATGGGGCAGGCCGCGGTCAAAGCCGCCGAGGCCATCGCCTACAAGGGCGCGGGCACGGTGGAATTCATCGTGGATGGGGCAAACGGGCTGCGGCCCGACGGGTTCTGGTTCATGGAGATGAACACACGGCTACAGGTGGAACACCCGGTGACCGAGGAAATCTGCGGCGTTGATCTGGTCGAGTGGCAGATCCGCGTGGCGGCGGGGGAGCCCTTGCCTGCGGTTCAGGATGACCTGACGATCAACGGACATGCTTTTGAGGCGCGGCTCTATGCCGAGGATGTGCCAGCTGGCTTTTTGCCCGCGACCGGCACATTGGCGGAACTGGCCTTTCCCGAAGGCGTGCGGGCCGAGGCCGGGGTGCGGTCGGGCGATGCCATCAGCCCGCATTATGACCCGATGATTGCCAAGCTGGTGGTGCATGGACCGTCCCGCGCGGTGGCGCTGCGCCGTCTGGCACGCGGCCTGCGCGACACACGGGTGGCCGGGACCGTGACCAACCTTGGCTTTCTAGGCGCGTTGGCAGAGCATGAGGGGTTCGCACGGGGTGAGGTGGACACCGGGCTGATCGGGCGTGACCTTGACGCGCTGATGGCCCCGGCGGAGGTGACTCCGCAGATCTGGGCAGAGGCGGCGATGGCGGCCTTGGGCCTACTTGAGACGCAGGGCTGGGACGCGGGATTTACGTTGTGGGGGGCGGAATGGCGCGCCGTGGTGTTGGAGCAGGGCGGCGAGACGCGTGAGATTGGCGTCAAGTTGCATGGCCCGGATGCGGCGTTGGTGCGCGTCGTGGGGCAAGAGGTTACGGCGGCGCGCGGTGTGCGCGGCTGGACCTTTGACGGCAAACCCGGTGCCGGTTCCCATGTGACGCGCGGCCATGTGACGGTCTATGCCGACTACGGCGTGGGCTTTGCGCGGCCCGATCCCCTCGCGCGCGGCGTGGGTGTGCAGGCGGCAGCGGGCGCACTGGCCCCGATGCCGGGGCGGGTTGTCTCTGTCCATGTGGCGGTGGGGCAGGCTGTAGAAGAGGGCGACCGGCTGGTCGTGCTGGAGGCGATGAAAATGGAACACACGCTGCGCGCAGGTCGTGCGGGGCAGGTGGCCGAGGTGCTGGTGGCCGAAGGCGATCAGGTTGAGGCAGGCGCGCCCCTAGTGGTGCTGGTCGAGGAGGACGAGGCATGAGTGACGCGAAACCGAATGTGACGCTACATCATGTGCAATATGGACGATCGTTCCGGGTGTTGTGGCTGCTGGAGGAGATCGGGCTGGAGCGTTTTGGCGGGCTGGAGATCGTCGAACACCGGATCGGCACCAAAGAGATGCGCGAAAGCGATCTGGGCCGGATCTCACCCGCTGTGCGCATCCCGGCGATCCAGATTGACGGGCTGGAGATGAGCGAGAGCGGCGCCATTGTCCAATACATGGTGGAAACCTATGCGCCTGAGTTGGGCCGCGCGCCCGGCGATCCGGAGCGGCCTGCCTATTTGCAGTGGATTCACTATGCCGAAACGCAGGCCAGCCTTGTGGAGCAGCTCAACCTGATGATGGTGTTTCTGCGACCGCCGGCGAAACCCTCCCCCATCGTGGTAAAGCTGAACGTGGCGCGGCTGCGCCAGACTTTGCAGGGGATCGAGGATCGGTTGGGGGAGCGGGAGTGGCTGTTGCCTTCGGGGTTCTCGGCGGCGGATGTGATGATGGGGTTCAACCTGTTTGCGGTGCCTTATTATGTCCACATGGACGCGTTTCCGCGAGTTGCCGCCTACAAGGCCCGGATCGAGGCGCGCGAGGCGAACCGTCGCGCGGTGGCGCGCGAAGGGCCGCAGCGGTTCTACGACAAGGATTTCTATCCCGTGCCCGAGGCATAGGGCGGCGGGCGTGATCCAATTGTGCGCCTGCGGCGCGCTGGTTGTCTCGCGCTCCGCCTGCGGCGGTGTGCTCGGGGGTTTTGGATATTTTTGGACAGAAGAAACCGGGGGCTGTGATGGCGGACTACGTCGAGATCTTTGAGGTCGGGCCGCGCGACGGCTTGCAGAACGAAAAGCGCGCCATTCCGACAGCGGAGAAGGTGGCCTTGGTCGACCTGCTGTCGGGGGCCGGGTTTCGGCGCATTGAATGCGCATCTTTTGTCAGTCCCAAATGGGTGCCGCAGATGGCGGATTCCGGTGAGGTTCTGGCCGGGATCGCGCGCGCGGCGGGGGTGTCTTATGCGGCGTTGACGCCCAACCTGAAGGGGCTGGAACGGGCTTTGGCGGCGAAAGCCGATGAGGTGGCGGTGTTTGGTGCGGCCTCTGAGGGGTTCTCAAAGGCCAATATCAACGCGTCTATCGATGAGGGGTTGGCGCGGTTTGTGCCGGTGGCCGAGGCAGCGCGCGCGGCGGGTTTGCCGGTGCGGGGCTATGTGTCCTGCGTGGTGGAGTGTCCCTATGACGGGGCGGTTGCGCCGTCAGCGGTGGCGCGGGTTGTTGCGGCCTTGCGCGACATGGGGTGTTACGAGGTCTCGTTGGGGGACACCATCGGGCAGGGCCGCCCAGAGGCGGTGGATCTGATGCTGGACGCGGTGTTGCAGGAATTGCCAGCGGCGCAACTTGCGGGGCATTTTCACGACACATCCGGCCGGGCGCTGGAGAATATTGACGTGGCGCTGGCGCGGGGCGTGCGGGTGTTTGACGCCGCTGTCGGAGGTCTGGGCGGCTGTCCCTATGCGCCGGGGGCGGCGGGCAATGTGGCGACCGAGGCGGTGCAGGCCCATCTGGAGGCGCGCGGCTTTGCCACCGGGCTGGACCCGGCGGTGCTGGCGCGCGGGGCAGAGATGGCGCGGTCGATGCGTGTGGGTTGAGCGGAACCGGCCATTTTGGTGCGTGGTCTGACGGTGCCGAGGCGCGGTCGGTGGCGATGTGGGAAGAGAAGTGGGGGACAGTATGGAATTCATCGAAGTGCGCCGCGACGGACGCGGTGTTGCAGAGATCCGGCTTTGCCGCGCGGACAAGCACAATGCGTTGTCGGCGCAGATGATGACGGAACTAGAGGCGGCGGCACGGGGGCTGGCGGCTGAGGACGCGGTGCGCGTTGTCGTGTTATCCGCCGAAGGGCGCAGTTTCTGCGCCGGGGGTGATCTGGCCTGGATGCGGGAGCAGTTTGATATGGATCGCGCCACACGGCGGGTGGAATCGGCGCGCATCGCCACGGCGCTGGGGGCGTTGTATGCCTTGCCTCAACCGCTGATCGGGCGGGTGCAGGGCAATGCCTTCGGCGGCGGGTTGGGGTTGATCTCTGTCTGTGATGTTGCGGTCGCGGTGGACATCGCAAAATTCGGCCTGACGGAGGTGAAGTTGGGGCTGATTCCGGCCAATATCGGGCCCTATGTCGTCCATCGGATGGGCGCTCGGAATGCGCAGGAGGTGTTCATGAACGCGCGGCTTTTCGGGGCGGATGAGGCGGTGCGGCTAGGGCTGGTGAACCGAGTCGCGGGGGCGGACGCGCTGGACGAGGCCGTCGAGGCCGAGGTTACCCCCTATCTGAGTTGCGCACCCGGTGCCGTGCGGGATGCCAAGGCGTTGTTGCGCCGCTTGGCCGGAGAGGTCGCGCCCGAAGCCGTAGAGGGGGCGGTCGACGCCTTGGCCGAACGGTGGGAGACGACAGAGGCACGAACCGGAATCGCCGCCTTTTTCGACAAGCGCCCGGCCCCTTGGGCCTGACACTGGCTCAGCCGCCGCAGATCGGGACGGCGGTGTCGATCCAGGCCAGTTCGGCCTCTTCACGGTAGAGGCCGATTTGCAGCGACGGTGCGGAGTCGGTGGCGTCGATGTGGAACCAGAGGTGATGGGGGATGCCTTCGGCGGTGAAATAATGCCCGATCCCCTCATCGTCGCTGTCACGGATCGCGGTGCAGGCAATGGCCATGGTTTCGGTTGCGCCGTCCATCACCGTCACATTGGTTGGGGTAAAGCAAACTCGCAGGTCGGGGCCAAAGGTCAGGTGATTGGTCCCGCCGTCCAGATCCAAATCGCCCGCCGGGATGAGAGGTATCGCCCGGGACGGGCCGGGACAGGGCCGTTTCACCCGTTTCCGACATATTTTGTTGCGCCTGCAGCGGAACCGGGAGGCAGAGCAGGAAGATCAGGCAGTGGCGGGTCAAAGGCATGCGTCCTGTCGTGCGGGCGGTTGCGGCGAAGGTTACCAAGCGTCAGGTCTTAGTCCAAAGTCGAGAAAGTGTCGGGGAGAGACATGATCGTTCAGATTGCCCACCTTTATGCCACTGCCTGCCTGGCCGTCGTGTTTTTTCAGTTTGCGCTGATCGTTGGCGCGCCATTGGGGCGCTGGACGCAAGGCGGGCAGCATCCGGGGCGGTTGCCGCTGTCAGGGCGGATCGTGGCGGTGGTTTCTGTTTTTGTACTGTTGTTACAGGCACTCGCGATCCTGTCGGCGGCAGGCTTTCCCGGTCTGGGCTGGCCGCGCTGGACCGGGTGGGCCGCTTTGGCGGTGAGCGCGATCAGCACGGTGTTGAATGGCGTGACGCCCTCGGCCAAGGAGCGTGCGCTGTGGTTTCCGGTGGTTTTGGTGATGGCGGGCATGGCTGCCTATGTGATGATTTCCACCATAGTGTGAGGGGGCGGAACGAGACTCGGTGCCCCTTGAGGCGGCTCTATCGCCCAACCGTCAGCCCTGTGCTTGACGCAAAAGCAACCGGGCGGGTGATTGCCGTTTTCCGAGTCACCAGGAAACGGGTTGAGACGGCTTGGATCAGGGGAGGGCGGGCGCGACGCTTGGGCGCGGGATTGAACCGGCGATCTTTTAGGCAAATTCTGCATCCCATTGTCAACAAAGGGAAATATTGCTGCGGCTGCGAAATCTGTTTATTCGTAGGGATTTGAATGCTTTCGGGCCGTGTTGACCCTGCCATGAGGCGGTTATATGGGACAGTAAGCCAAGCGCCCATGCGCCCGATCCCTAAAGGAGCCACGTCTTGGAAGAGATGCTGCGGGAATACCTTCCCATCCTTGTCTTTCTGGCCATTGCCATCGGTCTAGGCATTGTTCTGATCCTCGCTGCGGTGTTGATCGCCGTGCGCAACCCGGACCCGGAAAAGGTCTCGGCCTATGAATGCGGATTCAACGCCTTCGACGATGCGCGGATGAAGTTCGACGTCCGGTTCTACCTTGTCGCGATCCTGTTCATCATCTTCGACCTTGAGATTGCCTTTCTGTTCCCATGGGCAGTGGCGTTCAAGGATGTGTCGATGCTGGGATTCTGGTCGATGATGGTGTTTCTGGGCGTGCTGACCATCGGCTTTGCCTATGAATGGAAGAAAGGGGCGCTCGAATGGGAGTGATGACCGGAGCGAACACCGCGGGTCCTGACCGCGAGGTGGCCACTCAGGCCCTGAACCGCGATCTGCAGGACAAGGGTTTCCTGCTGACCTCGACTGAGGACATCATCAACTGGGCGCGCACCGGCTCGCTGCACTGGATGACATTCGGTCTGGCCTGCTGCGCGGTCGAGATGATGCATACCGCGATGCCGCGTTACGATGTGGAGCGCTTTGGCTTTGCCCCGCGCGCCAGCCCGCGCCAGTCCGACGTGATGATTGTGGCCGGCACGCTGACCAACAAGATGGCCCCGGCGCTGCGCAAGGTGTACGACCAGATGCCGGAACCGCGCTATGTGATCTCGATGGGGTCCTGCGCCAACGGCGGCGGTTATTACCACTATTCCTACAGCGTTGTGCGCGGCTGCGACCGTGTCGTGCCCGTGGATATCTATGTGCCCGGCTGCCCGCCGACCGCAGAGGCGCTGGTTTACGGTATCCTCGCGTTGCAGAAAAAGATTCGCCGCACCGGCACGCTGGTCCGCTAAGGGGAAATCCATGACAGACGCACTCAACGAACTGGGCGGCCATATCGAGCTTAAGCGCCCCGACTGTGTGATCGGCTGGGACGTCACCCATGGTGAGCTGAACGTCGATGTGGCCCCGTCGAACATTCGCGGCTTTATCGAGTTCCTCAAGACTGACCCAACCTGCAAGTTTTCGACTCTGGTGGACATCACGGCGGTGGATTATCCCGCGCGGCCCAAGCGGTTCGACGTGGTTTATCACTTTCTGTCGATGTACCAGAACCATCGTATTCGCCTGCGGGTGAGCATCCGTGAGGATGAGATGGTCCCGTCGATCGTGACCGTGCATCCCAGCGCCAACTGGTTCGAACGCGAAGTGTTCGACATGTTTGGTATCCTGTTCTCCGGCCACCCGGACCTGCGCCGAATCCTGACGGACTACGGCTTTCGCGGCTATCCGCTGCGCAAGGATTTCCCGACCACCGGCTACACTGAGGTGCGCTACGACGAAGAGCAAAAGCGCGTCGTCTATGAACCGGTGTCGCTTGTGCAGGAATATCGTCAGTTCGATTTCATGTCCCCGTGGGAAGGCGCGCAATATGTGTTGCCCGGTGATGAGAAAAGCGAAGAGGCGAAGGGATGACGCGGGAAGGCCGATCCGCTCCCACACGGGCCGATTCTCGCCAATCGGAACGGTCGGACTTCTGGAAACTCACTGCGCTGCCACTGGCTTTCGGGGCTGTTGGCGGCGTGCTCGCGGTGCTGATCGGCGCGTTGGTCTGATTGAAGGAATGATCCCATGATGGACGGCTCCAAAGGATTCGAAGACGCCCTGACGGGCGAGCAGAAGATTCGCAACTTCAACATCAACTTTGGCCCACAGCACCCGGCGGCCCACGGCGTGCTGCGTCTGGTGCTGGAGCTGGACGGCGAGATTGTGGAACGCTGCGACCCGCATATCGGTCTATTGCACCGTGGCACCGAAAAGCTGATGGAATCGCGCACCTACCTGCAAAACCTGCCGTATTTCGACCGGCTGGATTACGTTGCTCCGATGAACCAGGAACACGCTTGGTGTCTGGCCATCGAAAAGCTGACCGGCACGTCTGTGCCGCGCCGTGCCTCGCTGATCCGGGTTCTGTATTCGGAAATCGGTCGCATCCTCAACCACCTGCTGAATGTAACCACGCAGGCCATGGACGTCGGCGCGCTGACGCCGCCGCTGTGGGGGTTCGAAGAGCGCGAAAAGCTGATGGTGTTTTATGAGCGCGCCTGCGGTGCGCGCCTGCACTCGGCCTATTTCCGGCCCGGCGGTGTTCATCAGGATCTGCCGCCCGAGCTGATCGACGATATTGAGGAATGGACCAAGGATTTTCCGCGCGTTCTGGCGGATATCGACGGGTTGCTGACCGAAAACCGGATCTTCAAGCAGCGCAACGCCGATATCGGCGTGGTGAATGAGGAAGAGATTAACGAATGGGGCTTTTCCGGCGTCATGGTGCGGGGCTCTGGCCTTGCGTGGGATCTGCGCCGCGCGCAGCCCTATGAATGCTATGATGAGTTCGATTTCCAGATCCCGGTGGGCAAGAATGGCGACTGCTATGATCGTTACCTTGTCCGCATGGAGGAAATGCGCCAGTCGCTGAAGATCATGCAGCAGGCGATTGAAAAGCTCCGCGCGCCCGAAGGGCAAGGCGAGGTTCTGTCCCGTGGCAAGATCACCCCGCCCAAACGCGGCGAGATGAAGCGCTCGATGGAGGCGCTGATCCATCACTTCAAGCTGTACACAGAGGGCTTTCACGTCCCCGAAGGCGAGGTTTACGCCGCCGTTGAAGCGCCCAAAGGCGAATTCGGTGTCTACCTTGTGGCCGATGGCAGCAACAAACCCTACCGCGCCAAGATCCGCGCCCCCGGTTATCTGCACCTGCAAGCGATGGACCATGTCGCCAAGGGCCACCAGCTGGCCGATGTGGCGGCGATCATCGGCACGATGGACGTTGTGTTCGGGGAGATCGACAGATGAGACCGTGGCTGGCCCTGCTTTCACTGGTCGCGGCACCTGCATTTGCGCAGGACTTGCCGGAATTCAATGAAACTTTCAGCTATGAGATCAAGGGTGTCATCGACGACGGTCTGATCATCGAAAGCGGCCGCCACATCTTTTACTGCGAACTCGACGAGGGGCCGGACGACGCCTATCTCTTTATGGAGACATGCGTGCCTGTTCTTGGCCCAGAGGCGGCGGCCAAAGCGTCAAAAGCGCGGATGGCGAAAATCTCCAATGAAGGTGACTTTATCAAGTCGTTGGAACGGATGCCCATCGAAACGCTGATGCCCGCGGTGATCGAGGCGCTCAAGGATGTCAATTGCGTCCTGAACTTCCGCGAAAGCGACAGCGAAGACCGTTTTGAAAGCGTCGTGGTCGACAATCTGGTCACGATGACCGGATACAAAGGGCCTATGTCGCCGGATGGTCTCGAAGAAATCTCTGACATCGCCGGAGATGCTGCTGAAATGTTGATCAAGAATGGTCAGGTCGTTGTTGACCGTGATGCCGGGACGGCGCGGCTGGTGGACTGCCCGTAAGCCGGGTAGGGTATGATGCCGCGGGAACGGCAATGTGACGTGAGGGACACCTGAATGAAGAAGAACGCGTTTGCTCTGGTTGCCGCTGTGCTGGTTGCGGGCTGTATCCTGCCAGAGGGTGTGACAGAGGAAGATCTGTTGTCTTTTGACGCTGCCGTGGCTTCGATCGGCTGTGATCTGGCGGATGAAAGCGACTATCTGCCGGTCGAACTGCAAACCGGAATGCCGCGTGAAAAGCTGCTGACCATCGCTCAATACAAGGTTGAGCAGGAAGAGGCGGTCACTCTGTCGAACGGCGGTGTCCGGATCAAGACCGGCGCCTGTGCCCCGGCCGCCGCGCCTGCCGCTGCCGCCACCTGATGTGATCGGTCCCACGGGACCGGAGACGACAAGTTGTAACCCAAGGGGGTGCCGCCCGGCGGCGCCCGACGTTAGACGGAAAGCCGAAAGTCATGCTGCGCCGACTGCACCCCGAGCAACCCGAGAGTTTTGCCTTTGCCCCCGCCAATCTGGAATGGGCGCATGAGCAGATCACCAAATATCCCGCCGGACGTCAGGCCAGCGCGATCATCCCGCTGTTGTGGCGTGCGCAGGAACAAGAGGGTTGGCTGACCCGTCCGGCAATCGAATATGTCGCTGACATGCTGGGCATGGCCTATATCCGGGCGCTTGAAGTGGCCAGTTTCTACTTCATGTTCCAGCTGCAACCCGTTGGGTCCATTGCCCATATTCAGATTTGTGGCACAACGTCGTGTATGATTTGCGGTGCCGAGGATCTGATCGCGGTGTGCCGCGACAAGATCGCCGCCAAGCCGCATGCGCTGTCAGCGGATGGTAAGTTCAGCTGGGAAGAGGTCGAATGCCTTGGTGCCTGCGCCAACGCGCCCATGGCGCAGATCGGCAAGGATTACTTTGAGGATCTGACCGCCGAAAAGCTGGGAGAGCTGCTGGACGCGCTGGCCCGAGGAGAAGTGCCGCTGGCGGGTCCGCAGAACGGTCGCTTTGCATCGGAGCCAAAATCCGGGATCACCTCGCTGACCGATTTCGTCAACGGCTCGATCAAGCTGAACGCCAGCGCGCAGTTTGCGCATGACATCGGTGAGACGGTCAAGCGGATCGACGGGACCGAGGTTCCGCTGTCCGCTCCGTGGAATGACCAGTCAGGCACCCGTGATCTAAAACGTGAGCAACCCAAGGCACCTGAGGCCGATGTTCCCGAGGATGCCAAGCCAGAACCGGTGCCGGAAAAGATCGCCGAAGCGCCGGTCGAAGTTCAGAATGCACTGATCCAGCCGACGACTCGGCTCGAAGGGCAGGCGGATCTGGCCGAGCGCAAGGGTATTTGGCGGTACGAGGCCCCAAAGTCCAATACTGCTGACACCGATGCTGCCCCCGTTGACAAGCCTGCTGGCCTTGAGGCTGCGCGCGACGGCAAGGCGGATGATCTCAAAAAGATCAAAGGTGTCGGGCCAAAACTTGAAAAACTCCTGAACACGCTGGGCGTCTATCACTTCGATCAGGTTGCGGCCTGGACGGACAAGGAATTGGCTTGGGTCGACGACAACCTTGAAGGGTTCAAGGGCCGCGCGACTCGTGATGAATGGGTGACCCAAGCCCGCGAATTGGCCAAGAACAGCCAAGGCTGAACCGGTACTTTCATCCCCCTTTGCGACTTACCTGCCTGCATGTATCGTTGCTAACAAAGGGTTGGGAGGCCGATACATGACCGATACGAAATCAGGGGGCGATTGCCCCAAGATCTGCTGGGGCCTTGCCGGGCTGGCAGCCTTGCTAACGTTTGGGCTGCTTTTGGCGGTGGCAGAGTGGCGTTTCATTTCAGCTCTGTTGGTGGCGATCATTCTGTTGGTCGGTCTGGGCTTGCTGTTCAAAATGGTTCTGTGCGGGTCACCGGCCACATCCAGCCAAACAGATGTGGCCCCTGCGCGCCCTGTTAAGGAACCGGTCAAAGTGCCAGCGAGTGCGCCGCAAGGGACGGTTGAAACCGCCCCCAAGGTTGCGCCGGTTGACGTGGCTGACCCGCGTGTCCGCCCCTCCGCGCCACTGGTCGGCGAGGCAGAACTGGCGGAACGCAAGGGCAGTTGGACATATTCAGATACGGCGACACCGCCTGTGGCAGACTCCGTTCCGGCAGGTGATACCGGCCCGGACAGTGTTGCAGTCGTTGATCCGACGCCAGTGCCCAACCCCTCAGTGGCCGACGCTGCGGCAATCGATGTCCCCGAAGACGCCGGACCGCGTATTCTGCCGTCGACCCCTCTGGCGGGAGAGGCGGAATTGGCCAGCCGAAAGGGGGCATGGAGGTACACCGCGCCCGCCGCCTCGGCTGTGACCGACACCGAAGATTATGATGGGGACGGGATCGTCGAAGGCAAGGACGAGGGCGAAAAGCCAACCATGCTGGACGGCCCGCGCGAAGGTGGCGCGGATGACCTTAAGCAGGTCAAGGGCATCGGGCCAAAGTTGGAAAAGCTTTGCAACGATCTGGGCATCTACCATTTCGACCAGATTGCCAGTTGGACCGAACAGGAGATTGCCTGGGTCGATGCCAACCTTGAAGGTTTCAAGGGTCGGGTCAGCCGTGATCAATGGGTCGATCAGGCACGGGTTCTTGCCGAAGGCGGCGAGACCGAGTTCTCGTCCCGAGTTAGGGGCGGTGACGTCTACTGATGCATCACAGCGGCGGTTCTGTTCCGCCGATCCAGCCCGTGCGACAACGCCATACCTTGCATGCCGCGCTGCAGTATGCAAGGCGTGGCACAGGCACTGTTGGGGAGGAACGGCGCTAAGAAACGCGCAGTAGATTGCGCCCGATTAGTGGAGCGAGGACGTGACCATGACGACCCCGAATTATGTGATGACACCCGATTTCACCCCTTTCCTGCGTCTGATAGAGTTTCAGACCCGGTTCGCCATGGAGGCGAGCCAAGGCATGATGAAACTGGCCATGATGCCTTGGGCCGGTTTGCCGACGGGTTTTGGCTCTGTCTGTGGTCCGATGGGCCGCGTAACCGTTGCGGCCGAAACCAAGACAGTCGAGACGCCTGTGAAGACCAAAGCCGAAGCCGCTGACACGGTTGTCGAGGCCGTCGCCGAGGCGGTGGAAGAGGTGGCCGTTGCCCCGGTCAAGGCTGCGAAACCAAAAGCCGGTGCCGTAGTGGAAACCAAAGCTGCAGCGCCCAAGTTGGACACGGCTCCGGCTAAGAAGACCGCCGCACCTGCCGAGGTTCTGACCAAGTCGGTGGAAGCTGCAGATGCACCCGCTGCGAAGCCGGTCAAGGCAGAGGCCGCGCCTGTTAAAGCAGAGACCGTCAAGGCAGCGCCCGCCAAAGCTGAGACCGTCAAGGCAGCGCCTGCCAAAGCCGAGGCAGTCAAGGCCGCGCCCGCCAAGGCCGCGCCGGTGAAAGCCGAAGCTGTGAAAGCGGAGCCGGTAAAGGCAGAGATCGCGCCGGTCGAAACAAAGACCGCAGCGCCGACCATGACCAAACCCAAGGCGATGACCGCCCCCACCAAAGGCGCGTCGGACGACCTGACCGCACTGAACGGCGTCGGACCCAAGCTGGCCGAGGCGTTGAACGCCGAAGGCATCTATCATTTCGCGCAGATTGCCGCATGGACCGATGCCAACGTCCTTTGGGTGGATGAGAACCTTCCGGGTGTGCGCGGACGCGCGTCGCGCAATGGTTGGGTGGCGCAGGCCGCCGATCTGGCCAAGTAAACCCGGGGTCGCGAATGGCTGACAAGCAGGATCTCAACCGGCGGGGCCGCGTGATTGCGCTGGTCATTGCCGGGACCGGTGTCGGCTGGATCGCGGCCATTGCAATAGGCGCGGCGCTGGACCTGAGCCAGCGCCTGCGCGCGCTTTTGGATCTTGCCGCACTTGGAGGCTTTTTCTGGGCGCTGTGGATGTTATACGGGCTCTGGCGGGACCGCCAGAAAGACAAGGATTGAGAGATGCTGCAGGACCAGGACCGGATCTTTACCAACCTCTACGGCATGCATGACCGGACGCTTGATGGCGCGAAAAAGCGCGGCCATTGGGACGGAACCAAGGACATCATCGGCAAGGGACGTGAGTGGATCGTCGAGGAAATGAAGGCCTCTGGCCTGCGTGGGCGTGGTGGCGCCGGGTTCCCGACCGGTTTGAAATGGTCCTTCATGCCCAAGGAATCGGATGGCCGTCCGTCCTATCTGGTGGTGAACGCTGACGAATCAGAGCCGGGCACCTGCAAAGACCGCGAGATCATGCGTCATGATCCGCATACGCTGATCGAGGGCTGCCTGATCGCCTCTTTCGCGATGCAGGCGCATGCCTGCTATATCTATATTCGCGGCGAATACATCCGCGAGCGTGAGGCCCTGCAGGCCGCAATTGATGAGGCTTATGACGCGGGTCTTTTGGGCAAGAACGCCGCCGGGTCCGGCTGGGATTTCGAACTCTTTGTCGCGCATGGGGCCGGTGCCTACATCTGCGGTGAGGAAACCGCACTGCTGGAATCGCTCGAAGGCAAAAAGGGCATGCCCCGGATGAAGCCGCCGTTCCCGGCGGGCGCGGGTTTGTATGGTTGCCCGACCACGGTGAACAACGTCGAATCCATCGCCGTCGTGCCGACGATCCTGCGTCGTGGGGCCGAATGGTTCTCTGGCTTTGGCCGCGACAACAACAAGGGCACCAAGCTGTTTGCCATCTCTGGCCACGTCAACAACCCCTGCGTTGTCGAGGAGGCGATGTCGATCTCCTTCGAGGAACTGATCGAAAAGCATTGCGGCGGCATTCGCGGCGGATGGGACAACCTTAAGGCGGTGATCCCCGGCGGGTCGTCTGTTCCTTGTGTGCGCGGCGAAAAGATGCGCGATGCGATCATGGACTTTGACTATCTGCGCGGTGAACTGGGGTCGGGTCTTGGCACCGCTGCGGTCATCGTGATGGACAAAGAGACGGACATCATCAAGGCGATCTGGCGTCTGGCGAAGTTCTACAAACACGAAAGCTGTGGCCAATGTACGCCGTGCCGCGAAGGCACCGGCTGGATGATGCGGGTCATGGAACGTCTGGTCAAAGGTGAGGCCGACGAGGAAGAAATCGACATGCTTTGGGACGTGACCAAGCAGGTCGAGGGCCACACCATCTGCGCCCTTGGTGACGCGGCGGCATGGCCGATTCAGGGCCTGATCCGCAACTTCCGCGATGAGATCGAGGATCGCATCAAGGCGCAAAAGACCGGCCGGATGAGCGCCGTCGCGGCGGAGTGACGACGTGCAGGCCGTTCTGGGACGCGTCCTGAGAGCCTTGCAAAATCTGGCGGCGGCAGTCTTGACTGCCGCCTTTTGCTTTGTGCCCGCATGGTATGCGCATATCGCGATCACCGTGCAGTTGGCGCCGGTGTGGGTCTATGGCGCGGTCGCCGGTCTGGTGCTTGTAGGGGCCGGTGTGACCCTGTCGTTTCTGGAAAAGGCGTGGAACGGGCGCAAACCATTAGGGGAGTAATGGTGAGGGTACAGGCAACCATCTTTGTGTATGTGGCGGGCCTGATACTGGCGTTCTGCGTGATCCCGCAGGTTCAGGCGCAGGGAAATTCGCCGTTTTTCGTCGCCGAGACGGGTGTGTCGAGAAAGTGGGAAATCCGCGCCACGTTCGAGTGTGAAGACGCCCGCGCCGCGCCCGAAACGGATGAACCTCAAAGAAAATGGATCGACAATGGCAGCGTCGCAATTTGCGGGGTCAGCGGACCTGACTTGGGTGTCAATGACAAGGCGCTTGCTCTGAAACTGTCGCACGCTCTTTGCCACCACTCCGATTTGCAGGTGTGCGCACAACCCGACAGTAGCGCGTTCAATGGGGCCGAGTGGTCCTTTGCCAAACTCAGCTGGAAAACGGGCTCGTGACACAGTTTCATCTTGCGGAATTCAATATCGGTACGTTGCGCTATGACTGGGACGATCCCCGCGTGGCGGATTTCCAGAACAATCTGGACAAGGTCTTTGCCATTGCGGAACGCGCGGACGGGTACGTTTGGCACCTGAAAGGGCCAGAGATGGAGGCTGCGCAATTGGATTGCACGGGGCCCTTGGGGGGGAATCCCCGCACCGCATCGACGCTATCGGTCTGGCGCGATCTGGCCGCGCTGGAGCATTTTGTTTGGAAAACAGTCCACAAACGCTTTTACGATCGGCGGGCCGAATGGTACGGGCCGCAAACGGCATGGGGTGGTGTGCGGCTGGTGATGTGGTGGGTTCCACATGGGCATATCCCCACGATCACAGAGGCAGCCGCGCGTCTGACCCAGTTGGCACGGGACGGTGACAGCGACACGGCCTTTGGCTGGGACTACGCCCGGTCGACCTGGGGAGGGGCGGCATGACTCAATATCTGGCGGAACTGAACATCGGACGGTTGCTGGCTCCGACGGATGATCCCCGCGTGGCGGAATTCATGGCGAATCTTGACCGCATCAACGGGCTGGGCAAGCGGATGCCGGGCTTTGTCTGGATGATGGAAGGGGCAGGAGAGCCGGGGACCGGGAACACCGAAAACGCCATCGGCGATGACCCGCAGTTTGTCGCCAACCTGACGGTCTGGGAAGACGTCGAAGCCTTGGAAAGGTTTGTCTGGGGTACTCTGCACAAGCAGTTTTATCAACGCCGGGCGGAGTGGTTCGAACTGATGGGCGACCAGCATTTTGTCATGTGGTGGATTCCGGCAGGACATCGCCCAACGCTGCAAGAGGGGCTGGCGCGGCTTGACCTCCTGCGGCGCAACGGGGACAGTGACGACGCGTTTGGCTGGACGCATCTGGCCGAGGCCCGGATGTGGCGCTCTGGGCTGTGCGCATCCGAGGCGAGCTAAAAAACAGGACGGGACATGAAATGGATTTTGGGGACGGCAGTGCTTGTCGCGGCGCTGGCGCCGATGGCGCAGGCGGAAACCGTGCGTTCTAAGAGCTTTGTTGCGGACATCCAGCGCCGCGCGGTGAATATCCAGGCGCGCGACGGCACAGGCTCGACTCCGGCGGCGCAAGTCTATGTAAGCGTGAAAACCGTGGCGGGCGCGGCCCCGGCGCAGGGACAGATCAAGGCGGCAGGTGCCTTTGCTGCAAAGGCGGGGTGCCGCGACGGTCAGGCATTGGCCACGATCATGGCGGGCGTGACGACATCGGCCGCAGACTTTGAAGTGCTCTGCCGGGGAGGCCAATAAGATGATGGTTCGTGTGATTTGCATTCTGGCCGTTGCGGCCACGTTAGGCGGCTGTGAGCGGGCGGGTATGTTCAAGAGAAACGCCCCGGTTTTCGACGGAGAACGGTTCCGCACCACTGCAAAGTCTGAACGCAAGAATCGGCAGGATTTTGTGATAAACGTGAGCGGTGTGTCCAAGTCGATGAAAGGCGCAATCGCCGCCGGGGAGTACAAAGCGGTGCAACATTGCATCGAGTTCTTCGGCACATCCGAGATCGACTGGATCGTCGGCCCCGATACCGATCCGCAGGCGCTGGTGGTTACGGGCGACAATATCACCTTCCGGGGGACTTGCCGCGACATCTGACCGGCAATGTCCCGCGCAAGGCGCGTCGAAACCCGCCGAAATTGGCAGGCAGTGGGAGTGGATATTGAATATCCGGACCTGATGACCCCACTTCGGGGTCAATAGTTTCAATACGGAGTCTCGCGCATGCGTCTGTTTCTTACCCCGATCCTCTGCCTGACCCTTGCCACGCCGGTCTGGGCAAAGACGCCACTCAACCAAGTGTCAGAAATTGATGACGGCCTGATGGCGATCGCCATTGCCGACGAGATTCGGAAGAACTGCAATGACATCAGCGCACGGATGATTCGGGCCTATCGCCAGATTCAGGCGCTGGAAAAGCGTGCAAAGGCGTTGGGGTACTCCGACGATGAGATTGACACCTACGTCAACTCCTCCGCCGAAAAGAAGCGGATGCGCAAGAAGGCGGAAACCTGGTTGGCCTCAAAGGGCGTCGCCGCGTCCGATGAAAAGGCGCTTTGCAAGTTTGGTCGGGACGACATCGCGCGCGGCGGGCCGGTGGGTTTCTTCCTGCGCTGAGTCGCCGCCATCCTCTGATCAGAGGTAACGTACTCAATAGTTATCACAACCAAAGCGCGGCTGCGGGCGAAAACCCGTGAGCCGCGTCGTTTTTTCCTGCCTTTTCGCTGCACCTGCATCTAGTAACGTCCGGCAGGGCAGGCTAAACCCGGGGGACTGCGGCCTGCGTGCCAGTGGGCGCTGCCAGCCGAAATACGGGAGAGGCACGGGCATGTCCGATTTGCGTAAGATCATCATCGACGGACAAGAGGTCGAAGTGGACGGGGCGATGACCCTGATTCAGGCCTGTGAACAGGCCGGGGTCGAAGTCCCGCGATTCTGTTATCACGAACGTCTGTCGATTGCCGGAAACTGCCGGATGTGTCTGGTTGAGGTTGTGGGCGGTCCGCCCAAGCCTGCCGCTTCCTGCGCGATGCAGGTCCGCGATGTGCGCGGTGGCCGCAACGGCGAGTTGCCAGAGGTCAAAACAAACTCGCCTATGGTCAAAAAGGCCCGCGAAGGGGTGATGGAGTTCCTGCTCATCAACCACCCGCTGGATTGTCCGATCTGCGATCAGGGTGGCGAATGCGACCTGCAGGATCAGGCCATGGCCTATGGCGTTGATTTCAGCCGCTTCCGAGAACCCAAGCGCGCAGTAGACGATCTGGATCTTGGTCCGCTTGTTGAAACGCACATGACCCGCTGCATTTCCTGTACTCGCTGCGTGCGCTTCACGACAGAGGTCGCTGGAATCACTCAGATGGGCCAGACTGGGCGCGGCGAAGATTCCGAAATCACCAGTTATCTCAATGAGACACTTGATTCGAATTTGCAGGGCAACATCATTGATCTTTGCCCGGTGGGCGCGCTGGTTTCGAAACCCTACGCCTTTACCGCACGTCCTTGGGAGTTGACCAAGACCGAGACCATCGACGTGATGGATGCGCTGGGATCGAACATCCGGGTAGATACCAAGGGCCGCGAAGTGATGCGAATTCTGCCGCGCAACCATGATGGCGTGAATGAGGAATGGATTTCCGACAAGACCCGCTTTGTCTGGGACGGATTGCGTCGCCAGCGGCTGGACACACCCTATATTCGCGAAAATGGCAAGCTGCGCCCAGCAAGCTGGGGTGAGGCACTGTCAAAGGCTGCCGAAGCGCTTAAAGGTGCTGAAAAACCGGCGGGAATCATTGGCGATTTGGCCCCGGTCGAGGCGATCTATAGCCTCAAACAGATGATCGAGGGGCAGGGCGGTGTTGTCGAATGCCGCACCGATGGCGCGAAACTGCCCGCGGGCAACCGCTCGGGCTATGTGGGCACCGCAACGGTTGAGGAAATCGACACCGCAGAGATGATCCTGTTGATCGGGACCAACCCGCGCGATGAGGCACCAGTCCTGAACGCCCGCATCCGCAAGGCATGGACCGCAGGTGCCAAGGTGGCGCGTATCGGCAAGCCGGTTGATCTGACTTATGACGTGATCGAACTGGGCACGGGCCGTGAGGCGCTGGCCAAACTGGCCGAGATGGATCATTCCGACAAACACGATACGCCCGGTATCATGATCATCGGTCAAGGCGCGCTGACAGAGGCGGATGGCGCGGCGGTGCTGGGCACGGCCATGCAGACCGCTGCGGCCGGACAATCGAAATTCATGGTTCTGCACACAGCCGCGTCCCGCGTCGGGG
Organism: Antarctobacter heliothermus; assembly: GCF_002237555.1. Classification (NCBI taxonomy): domain Bacteria; kingdom Pseudomonadati; phylum Pseudomonadota; class Alphaproteobacteria; order Rhodobacterales; family Roseobacteraceae; genus Antarctobacter; species Antarctobacter heliothermus. The sequence continues at coordinate 3,168,564 of NZ_CP022540.1, forward strand.
CGATGGACGTTGACGCCACCAACGCGCGCGGCATGGAAGCGGTGCAGGACGCGGACGTGATCTATAACCTCGGTGCCGATGAGGTCGAGATCGGTGAGGGCGCTTTTGTCATCTATCAGGGCAGCCACGGCGACCGGGGCGCGCATCGCGCCGACGTGATCCTGCCGGGGGCCGCCTATACCGAAGAACAGGGCCTGTTCGTCAACACCGAAGGCCGCCCGCAACTGGCGCTGCGTTCGGGGTTTGCACCGGGTGATGCCAAGGAAAACTGGGCCGTCCTGCGGGCCTTGTCCGCAGAGGTGGGGGCGACACTGCCGTGGAACAATCTCGCTGAACTGCGTCAGGCGCTGGTGGCCGATGTGCCGCATCTGCAAGGCATCGACGAGGTGCCGGAAAACGAATGGCAGCCGCTGGAGGCGGGTCAGTTGGGCGATGCGGATTTCCGCTATGCCCTGCGGGATTTCTACCTGACCAACCCGATTGCGCGCGCCAGTGCCTTGATGGCGGACCTGTCCAAGGCCGCGCTAGACCGGGCATCGACGGCGCTTGCGGCGGAATAGGTGCGCGGGTTGGCGATCATATCCTTGCTGGCCGTGGCCAGCGGCCTGTCGGCCTGCACGCCCGAAGACCCGGAACCGCCGTTCATGCCGATCTATTCCGGTATCGAAACGCGGCTGCTGGACGGCGATCTGGTGCAGTTCGAGGTCGAGATGCGCGGCGCGCGAAACGCTGCGGATGTCGAGGATTATGCCGAATGCGCGGCGGCGCAGTATGCGTTGATCCGAGGTTACGGATTTGCGCGTCATTTGCGCACGACTGCTTACGAAGAGGGTGGCCTATGGCGCGGAGATGCGGTTTACACCATCTCGGCGGCGCTGCCCCGCGGGCTCAAGACCATCGACGCCGAAGTGGCGACGCTGGCCTGTGCCGAGAACGGAATACCGATGGTGTGAGGACCTGATGGAAAACTTCTTCGCCACGCCTTTGGGCATCTTTGTCATCATCTTTGCGCAATGCCTTGCGGTGCTGGGCTTTGTGATGATTTCGCTGCTCTTTCTTGTCTACGGCGACCGCAAGATCTGGGCCGCGGTCCAGATGCGGCGCGGGCCGAACGTGGTGGGCATCTATGGCCTGCTGCAGACCGTGGCCGACGCGCTGAAATATGTCGTTAAAGAGGTGGTCATCCCGGCGGGTGCCGACCGGACCGTCTTTATGCTGGCCCCATTGGCGAGTTTTGTGCTGGCGATGATCGCCTGGGCAGTGATCCCGTTCAGCGACGGGTGGGTGCTGGCAGATATCAATGTGGCCATCCTGTATGTCCTCGCGATCTCATCGCTTGAGGTTTACGGCGTGATCATGGGGGGCTGGGCGTCCAACTCCAAATATCCATTCCTTGGCTCGCTGCGCTCTGCGGCGCAGATGATTTCCTATGAGGTGGCGATCGGTCTGATCATCATCGGGGTGATTATCTCGACCGGATCGCTGAACTTTGGCGACATCGTTGCAGCACAGGACGGGCGGTTTGGGTTCTTCAGCTGGTATTGGCTGCCGCATTTCCCGATGGTCTTCCTGTTCTTCATCTCTTGCCTGGCAGAGACAAACCGCCCGCCGTTCGACCTGCCAGAGGCGGAATCGGAACTCGTCGCTGGCTATCAGGTTGAATACTCGGCAACGCCCTTCCTGCTGTTCATGGCCGGTGAATACATCGCGATCTTCCTGATGTGCGCACTGACCTCGCTGCTGTTCTTTGGCGGCTGGCTGTCGCCGATCCCGGGTCTGCCGGACGGTGCGCTGTGGATGGTCGGCAAGATGGCGTTCTTCTTCTTCATCTTCGCGATGGTGAAGGCGATCACACCGCGCTATCGCTATGACCAGTTGATGCGCCTTGGCTGGAAGGTCTTTCTGCCGTTCTCTCTGGTCTGGGTGGTCTTTGTGTCCTTCGCGGCCAAGTTCGGCTGGTTCTTTGACAGCTACGCGCGCTGGGTGACCGGGGGCTGATAATGTTGCCGGATCGGAAACATATCGTTTCGGACAGCCAAGGGGTGGTTGATGCCACCACGAGTGCGCCTGTGAGTGGTATCCTTGGGGCAGGGCCGCGCAATCCGCGCCGCTTTTGCCAACAGGGAGAACCCCATGTCTGATCTGAAATCCGCCATCCTCGACGCGAAATACGTCGATATGATCGACCTTGGTGATTTTGTCGTGCGTGACACCGGCCTGCCGGATGTGGACAGCGACGGCAACCTGATGCCGCAGGCGACAGAGATCGCCGCCGCCGTGTTCCGCTGGGCCGCTGACATGCAGGCCGCAGAGGCCGCGCGGGCCAAGACACCGGAGCCATCCAAAACGGCGGCGTTGAACGAATACGATGAACAGGGCGATCCGCTGATGGACGCGCCCACGGCCGAAAAGTTTGAGGCCGATCTGAACCAGATGACAGGGGAGCAAGGATAGCATGGCGACCATCGACTACGGCCGGGCCGCGAAGTACTTTCTGCTCGCAGACTTCGTGAAGGGGTTCCAGCTGGGCCTGAAGTATTTCTTTGCGCCCAAGGCAACCTTGAACTACCCGCATGAAAAGGGGCCGCTGTCGCCTCGGTTTCGGGGTGAACACGCGCTGCGCCGTTATCCCAACGGCGAGGAACGCTGTATCGCGTGCAAGCTGTGTGAGGCGATCTGCCCGGCGCAGGCCATCACCATCGACGCGGAACCGCGCGACGACGGCAGCCGCCGCACCACGCGCTACGACATCGACATGACCAAATGCATCTACTGCGGATTCTGCCAGGAGGCCTGCCCGGTCGACGCCATCGTCGAGGGGCCGAACTTTGAGTTCGCCACCGAGACCCGCGAAGAACTGTACTACGACAAGACCAAGCTGCTGGAGAATGGCGACCGCTGGGAAGCCGAGATTGCCCGCAACCTTGAACTTGATGCGCCTTACCGCTGAGCCCGAGAGACCGAGACCGCTTATGCCCCGCTGCCTGAACTTTGCTGTTGCTCTCTGCGCGCTCGCCTTTGCGGCGGGCGGCGGCATTGCAGCACAAGAGCCGGGGAGCGAGGCGTGGAACGCCAAGCGGGCGATGCTTTTTTCGCAGGTCTGCATGGCCGCGGCGCCGGATTTTGCCGACATCGACGATCGCGCCAAGGCCGCCGGCATGGCGCGGCAAAACGGCGTTTGGGTGGCAGAGCCGGAAATCGTGATCAACCTGATCGAACACGATGGGTTTTGCGACTGCATCATGAGCGTTTCTGCCCCGGATCAGGGGGCGATGATTGACAAGGTTTTTGGTCAGTTGATGACGGATTTCGGCACAGAGTTCACCGGAGTGCCGGACGGGTTTGCCAGTGTGGCACCGTTTCAGCGCGACGGGGTCGAAGTGGTTTCGATCCTTGAGCCGCGCAGCTATGAAGACGGAAAATGGCTGTCGGCCCGCACAGCCGTCTTTGGCAACTGCCCCATCCGCGAGGCCGGCAAATGACCGATCCCAAGACCCCATTCGAGCTGATGATGGAACAAGCGCAGGAGATGGCCAAGGCCTTCAACCCCGCGATGTCCGGCTTTGACCCCAAAGGGTTTGAAAAACTGTGGCCGACCATGTCCAAGGATGCCATGGAAATGTGGTTCGGCAAGGGCATGTCCAAGACCGGTCTGGACGCCAAGACCCGGCTTTTGCTGACGATTTCCGGCCTGACGATGCAGGGCGCGCAGGCGGAAACGCCGTTCCGCCTGACCGTGCGCCACGCGCTGGAGGCTGGGGCCACCCCCGAAGAGATCGCTGAAACCATCGGCCATATGTCGATGTTCGCAGGTATTCCCGCGATGACCCGCGCCATGGATCTGGCGCGTGAGGTCATCGCCGAAAATAAGGATGACGAGACATGATGGTCTTTGCCTTCTACCTCTTTGCACTTGGCGCCATCGCGGGCGGGTTGTTTACCGTCATCAGCCGCAACCCGGTGCATTCGGTGCTCTGGCTGATCCTCGCCTTTCTATCCTCGGCGGGGCTGTTTGTGCTGATGGGCGCGGAATTTGTCGCCATGCTGCTGATCATCGTCTACGTCGGCGCGGTCGCGGTTCTGTTCCTGTTTGTGGTCATGATGCTGGATGTCGATTTCGCCGAACTGAAGGCGGAAATGGCCAAATACATGCCTTTAGCGCTGCTGATCGGTCTTGTGATCCTGATGCAACTGGCCATGGCCTTTGGTGTCTGGGAGGCCTCTGAAATGGCGGCCGGGCAACTGGCACAGCCGACGCCCGAGGGGATGCACAACACTCAGGCGCTGGGGATGATCCTGTACGACCAGTACTTCCTGTTGTTCCAATTGGCCGGTCTGATCCTGCTGGTCGCCATGATTGGCGCGATCGTGCTGACCCTGCGCCACCGCACCGACATCAAGCGTCAGGACATTCTGGCGCAGATGTACCGTGATCCCGCCAAGGCGATGGAACTCAAGGACGTCAAACCGGGGCAGGGCCTGTAATGAGCCCGTTCTGGGATATGGTCCTGTCGCCCACTGGACTGATGCTGTACGCGGCGTTCTGGGCGTTCAAAATCCTCGCCGGGGCCTGGATGCTGCGCAAAGCCATGCTGTTGTTGCCGGTTCGGGCGCAAAGCTGGACTGAGGACAAGTTGGGGCGGATCAAGCTGCGGGGTCGCGGGCGGCGCCGTTTGGGATGACACTTTTCCGGGCCTGACCCGGGACCGCCTGTCCGGTACAGGGCAGGGCAACAGACAAAAGGCCCCGGATCACCTCCGGGGCGCGGGTCCGAAAGCCTTCGGACACACAAGTTAGGACTGAAACGGGCACAAAGCCCGGAGGGACGCACATGATCGGATTGGAACATTACCTGACGGTGGCGGCGGTGCTCTTCGTCATCGGCATCTTCGGGCTTTTCCTGAACCGCAAGAACGTGATCATCCTGCTCATGAGCATCGAACTCATGCTGTTGGCGGTGAACATCAATCTCGTTGCGTTCTCGACGCATCTTGGCGATCTGGTCGGGCAGGTCTTCACACTTTTTGTGTTGACCGTCGCCGCCGCAGAGGCCGCGATTGGTCTGGCCATTCTGGTCTGTTTCTTCCGCAACCGCGGCACGATCGCCGTGGAAGACGTCAACGTGATGAAAGGCTGACCTGATGGAGAGCATCATCCTCTTTGGCCCGCTGGTGGGCGCGCTCATCGCGGGCTTTGGTTGGAAACTGACGGGCATTCGTGGCGCGCAGTGGATTTCCACCGGCCTGTTGTTTCTGGCCTGTGCCTTTTCGTGGATCGTGTTTTTCACACACGGCCCAGAGACGCAGCACATTCAGGTCATGCGCTGGATCGAAAGCGGCACGCTGTCGACCGACTGGTCGATCCGGTTGGATCGACTGACCTCGATCATGCTGATTGTCGTGACCACGGTTTCGGCGCTCGTCCACCTGTATTCGTTTGGCTACATGGCGCATGACAGCCAGTTCAAGGAAGGCGAGGAAAGCTATAAACCGCGCTTCTTTGCTTACCTGTCGTTCTTTACTTTTGCCATGTTGATGCTGGTGACCTCGGACAATCTCGTTCAGATGTTCTTTGGCTGGGAAGGCGTGGGCGTTGCCTCTTACCTGTTGATCGGCTTCTACTATCGCAAGCCGAGCGCTAACGCCGCCGCCATCAAGGCCTTTGTCGTCAACCGGGTGGGGGATTTCGGGTTTGCGCTGGGGATCTTTGCGATCTTCTTCCTGACCGATAGCGTGCGTTTTGACGATGTCTTTGCCGCTGCTCCGACACTGGCCGAAACGCAGATGACCTTCCTCTGGCGCAGCTGGAACGCCGCCGAGATTGTAGCGCTGCTGCTGTTTGTCGGTGCGATGGGTAAATCGGCGCAACTGTTCCTGCACACCTGGTTGCCGGACGCGATGGAAGGCCCGACACCCGTGTCGGCCCTGATCCACGCCGCGACCATGGTGACGGCGGGTGTCTTCCTTGTCTGCCGCATGTCGCCGATCATGGAATTCGCACCGAACGCTACCATGTTCATCACCTTCCTTGGCGCATCGACGGCCTTTGTCGCGGCGACCATCGGTTTGGTTCAAAACGACATCAAACGCGTGATCGCATATTCGACCATGTCCCAGCTTGGTTATATGTTCGTGGCTGCGGGCGTAGGGGTCTACTCGGTCGCCATGTTCCACCTGTTCACGCATGCCTTCTTTAAGGCGATGCTGTTCCTTGGGGCCGGTTCGGTCATCCACGGGATGCATCACGAGCAGGACATGCGGAACTATGGCGGCCTGCGCAAAAAGCTACCCTATACCTTCTGGGCGATGATGATCGGCACGCTGGCGATCACGGGTGTCGGCATTCCGCTGACGCACATCGGGTTCGCAGGCTTCCTGTCCAAGGACGCGGTGATCGAAAGCGCCTTTGCGGGCACACAGGGCGGTTATGCCTTCTGGATGCTGGTCGTGGCGGCACTGTTCACCAGTTTCTACAGCTGGCGCCTGATGTTCCTGACCTTCTTCGGCAAGCCGCGCGGTGACAAGCACACGCATGAGCACGCGCATGAAAGCCCGACTGTCATGCTGGTGCCACTGGGCGTGCTGGCGCTGGGGGCGATCTTCTCCGGCATGATCTGGTACGGCAGCTTTTTCGGCGACCATGACAAGGTGAACAGCTTCTTCGGTATCCCCGGCGCACATGCTGAGGCTGCGGAACATGGCGCACCAGCCGATGCGGGACACGGTGACGACCACGCTGAGGCCGACGCAGCACATGCGGACACTGCGGACGCAGGCGATCACGCAGCAGAGGCCGGGGATCACGCGGTTGCGGCACCGGGCGCAGGCGCGATCTACATGGGCCCGGACAACCACGTTATGGACGACGCGCACCATGCGCCGACATGGGTCAAGATCTCTCCGTTCATCGCCATGCTGATCGGTTTCGTCACCGCCTACTGGTTCTACATCGTGAACCCGAAATTGCCGGTCAAACTGGCCGAGAGCCAGCGGCCGCTTTACCTGTTCCTGCTGAACAAATGGTACTTTGACGAGATCTACGATTTTCTCTTTGTGCAACCGGCCAAGGCGCTGGGGCGCATCCTGTGGAAGGGCGGCGATGAGGCGATCATCAAGGGCGGCTTGAACGGCATCGCCTTGGGGATTGTGCCCTTCTTCACCCGCCTCGCGGGGCGGGCACAGTCCGGCTACATCTTTACCTATGCCTTTGCGATGGTGATCGGGATTGCGATCTTCATCACCTGGATGACGCTCAGCGGAGGGGCACACTAATGGGCAACCTGCTTTCCATCGTCACTTTCCTGCCTGCGCTGGCGGCCCTGATCATGGCGCTGTTCCTGCGGGGCAACGACGAGGCGGCGCAGCGCAATGCCAAATGGCTGGCGCTGATCGCGACAGGGGCGACCTTTGTCATTTCGCTGTTCATCCTGTTCCAGTTTGACGCGGACAACACCGGGTTCCAAATGGTCGAGGAACGGCCTTGGCTGCTGGGTCTGAACTACCGGATGGGCGTGGACGGGATCAGCGTCCTGTTCGTCATGCTGACCACCTTCATGATGCCGCTGGTCATCGCGGCCAGCTGGGATGTCAGCCACCGGGTCAAGGAATACATGATCGCCTTCCTGCTGCTGGAAACGCTGATGCTGGGCGTCTTCATGGCGCTGGATCTGGTGCTGTTCTACCTCTTCTTCGAGGCGGGCCTGATCCCGATGTTCCTGATCATCGGCATCTGGGGCGGCAAGGACCGCATCTATGCCTCGTTCAAGTTCTTCCTCTACACCTTCCTCGGTTCGGTGCTGATGCTGGTCGCCATGGTGGGCATGTATGCGGATGCGGGCACGACCTGCATCGGCCATTGCGATGTGTCGCTGCTGAAACACACCTTTGCCTCCGAGGACTTCAGCATCTGGGGCATTCCGATTGTGGGCGGGATGCAGACCCTGCTGTTCATCGCCTTCTTCGCCAGCTTCGCGGTCAAGATGCCGATGTGGCCTGTCCACACATGGTTGCCAGAGGCGCACGTTCAGGCGCCCACGGCGGGCTCTGTGGTGCTGGCGGCGATCCTGTTGAAAATGGGCGGCTACGGCTTCTTGCGGTTCAGCCTTGCGATGTTCCCCGTTGGGTCCGACGTGATGGCGAACTTTGTGTTCACCCTGTCGGTGATCGCGATCATCTACACCAGCCTGGTGGCGCTGGTGCAGGAAGACATGAAAAAACTGATTGCCTATTCGTCGGTTGCGCACATGGGCTATGTCACCATGGGCATCTTTGCCGCCAACCAGCAGGGTGTGGATGGCGCGATTTTCCAGATGATCAGCCACGGCTTTATCTCGGGTGCGCTATTCCTCTGCGTGGGCGTGATCTATGATCGGATGCACACCCGTGAGATCGACGCCTATGGCGGTCTGGTGAACCGGATGCCGGCCTATGCGCTGATCTTCATGCTGTTCACCATGGCCAATGTCGGCCTGCCGGGCACCTCCGGGTTCATCGGCGAGTTCCTCGTGCTTATGGGGATTTTCCAGGTCAATACCTGGGTCGCGGCGGGGGCCACCACGGGGGTGATCCTGTCGGCCTGTTACGCGCTGTGGCTGTACCGCAGGGTCGTGATGGGCGATCTGATCAAGGAAAGCCTCAAGACCATCAAGGACATGACTACACGGGAAAAGGCGATCTTTGCCCCGCTGGTGGTTATGACGATCTGGATGGGCGTCTATCCGGCGCCGATCCTTGACCGCACCGGGCCGTCGGTCGAGGCGCTGGTAACCAAAGTAGACATGGCGCTTGCCGCTGCCGGCCGCACTGATGCCGACACGCAAGTGGCTGTCGCGGAACACTAAGGAGAGCGGGACATGATCTCGGCTGATCTCAACATCATCCTGCCGGAAATCCTGCTGTCGGTCTTTGCGATGGCAGCCTTGGTAGGGGCGGTTTACACCAGCAAAGACAAGCTGGCGCCGGTTTTGGTCTGGGCGACCTCGGCGCTGTTCTTGGCGCTGGCCTTCTGGATCGGGGCAACGGGTGAGGGCACGCAAGTCGCCTTTAACGGGATGTTCGTGAACGACGGTTTTGCGCGCTTTGCCAAGGTTGTGATCCTTGTCTCTGCGGCGGCGGTTTTGCTGATGAGCGAAGGCTACATGATGCGGCGGGGGTTGCTGCGCTTTGAGTACCCGTTGTTGGTCACTCTGGCCGTGGTCGGCATGATGATGATGGTTTCGGCCGGCGATCTGATGGCGCTCTACATGGGGCTCGAACTGCAATCTCTGTCGCTGTATGTCGTGGCGTCGCTGCGCCGTGACAGTGCCAAATCGACCGAAGCGGGACTGAAGTATTTTGTGCTGGGCGCACTGTCGTCGGGTCTGCTGCTTTACGGCGCATCGCTGACCTACGGCTATGCCGGGACGACGCTGTTTTCAGGCATCATCCAGACCGCCACTGAAGGCGAAATGCCGATTGGTCTGCTGATCGGTCTGGTGATGTTGATTTCCGGTCTGGCGTTCAAGGTCTCGGCCGTGCCGTTCCACATGTGGACGCCGGATGTTTACGAAGGGTCCCCCACGCCGGTCACTGCCTTTTTTGCCACCGCACCCAAAGTCGCCGCCATGGCGCTGTTTGCGCGGGTCATGTTTGACGCCTTTGGCAATGCGACGGCGGACTGGGGGCAGGTGATTGCGCTGTTGTCGGTGCTGTCGATGTTCTTGGGCTCGATCGCGGCCATCGGCCAGCGCGACATCAAACGCCTGATGGCCTATTCGTCGATCGCCCACATGGGATATGCGTTGATGGGGCTGGCGGCGGGCACCGAATTGGGTGTGCAGGCGATGCTGATCTACATGGCGATCTACGTCACCATGAACGTTGGCACCTTTGCCTTTATCCTGTCGATGGAACGTGACGGTCAGCCGGTGACGGACATCGAGAGCCTTGGCATGTATTCAACCAAGGAGCCGGGCAAGGCGTTGGCCATGCTGGTGCTGCTGTTCAGCTTGGCAGGTGTGCCGCCGCTGGTCGGGTTCTTTGGCAAGTTCTATGTCTTGCGCGCCGCCTATGAGGGCGGGCTGGCCTGGCTGGCTGTGGCAGGTGTGATCGCGTCCGTGATCGGGGCGTTCTACTACCTGCGGATCGTGTTCTACATGTACTTTGGCGAAGACCGCGAAGACGCACTGGACGGTGGAAAGTCGCCGGTTCTGTGGGGCTTTTTGATGGTGTCGGCGGTGATCATGGTGGCGGGTGTCGTCAACCTGTTTGGCATCGAAGGCGCGGCACAGGCGGCGGCGGCAACGCTGGTCAATTGATTTGGGTGGCCGCGCGCCCTTGCGGGCGCGCGGTGATTGGGGGCTCTGCCCCCGTCTCCCTGCGGTCGATTCCCCCGGGATATTTTCAGACAGAAGAAACGGGGGCCTGCCATGGACTGGCCGCAAGGGTATGGACGACGGGTACTGGCTGAAGTGGACAGCACCAATGCCGAGGCGGTGCGGGTTGCGGGGACGCTGGCCGGGCCAGAGTGGATCCTTGGGTTGCAGCAGACGGCGGCGCGGGGGCGGCGCGGCCGGGCCTGGGTTAATCCTGCAGGGAATTTTGCCGCGACATTGGTGATGCGCCCGACCGAGACGCCAGATCGGGTGGCGCTGCGCAGTTTTGTGGCGGCGCTGGCGCTGTACGATGCCCTGGAGCGTGTGACCGGCACGGCGATTGGTCTGTCGCTAAAGTGGCCCAACGATGTCTTGCTGAACGGGGGCAAACTGGCGGGGATCCTGCTGGAAAGCATCGGTGGGCCGGGCGGGCATCTGGCCATCGGCATCGGGGTCAATTTGCTGGCAGCCCCTGAGATGTCTCAGGTGGAAGAGCGTGCGGTGACGCCGGTGGCGCTGTTGCCGGAGACCGGGGTCCGGGTCACGCCGGAGGCTTTTCTCAGTGCGCTGGCCTCGGCCTATGCCACGCATGAAGCGCGCTTTGTCACTTATGGGTTTGAGCCGATCCGCAGTCTCTGGTTGCAGCGCGCGGCCCGTCTGGGCGAGACGATCACTGCCCGGACGGCGCGCGATACCGAGACCGGGGTCTTCGAGACGGTGGACGCCACGGGGCAACTTGTCCTAAAGACCCCCAAGGGCCGCGTGACCGTCGCGGCGGCGGACATCTTTTTCGGATAGGCAACGCATGCTTTTGGCCATCGACTGTGGCAACACAAATACCGTCTTCTCAATCTGGGACGGCACGGAATTCGTCGCCACATGGCGCACGGCTACGGAACATCAGCGTACCGCCGATCAGTATTATGTCTGGCTGTCCACTCTGATGGAATTCCAGAAGATCGACGCCGATATTACCGATGTGATTGTCTCATCGACGGTGCCGCGCGTTGTGTTCAACCTGCGTGTCCTGTCGGACCGCTATTTCGGCACGCGGCCCATGGTCGTGGGCAAACCCGACTGTGCGTTGCCGGTGGATGTGCGGGTGGACGAGGGCACCCAAGTCGGCCCTGACCGGCTGGTCAATACGGTGGCGGGGTATGACCTGTTCGGTGGCGATCTGATTGTTGTCGATTTCGGCACCGCCACTACGTTTGACGTTGTCGATGCGGATGGGGCCTATGTCGGCGGTGCGATCGCGCCGGGGGTGAACCTGAGCCTGGAGGCGCTGCATCAGGCCGCTGCTGCCCTGCCGAACGTTGATATCACCAAGCCGCAGCGCGTTGTGGGCACCAATACGGTGGCCTGCATGCAATCCGGCATCTTTTGGGGCTATGTCGGGCTGGTGCGTGAGATTTGTCTCCGCATCCAGGCGGAACGCGACCGTCCCATGAAGGTTATCGCTACAGGCGGGCTGGCGCCACTCTTCCAGCAGGCAGACCCGTTGTTCGATGCCTACGAGGAATTCCTGACCATGCACGGGCTGGTCCGCATCCATAATCACAACAAGAGACTAGAGGCCCGCGCATGAGCGAAAACAGATTAATCTACCTTCCCCTTGGGGGTGCCGGCGAGATCGGCATGAACTGTTATGTCTATGGATATGGAAAGCCGGGTGCAGAGCGCCTGATTGTCGTGGACATGGGTGTCACTTTTCCGGACATGGACACGACTCCGGGGGTCGACATCATCTTTGCAGATATCACCTGGCTGAAAGAGAACAGGAACCGGATCGAAGCGCTGTTCATCACCCACGCGCATGAGGATCATGTCGGCGCGGTGGGACATACCTTTGAGACGCTGGGCGTGCCGATCTATGCGCGTGCCTTCACCGCCAATATCGCGCGCGGCAAACTGGCGGAATACAATGTTGAGGGCAAGGCGGTCAGGACCGTTTCGAAATGGCCCGAGACGGTCAATGCCGGGCCGTTCACGGTTGGCTTTTTGCCGATTTCGCATTCGATTCCGGAATCAAGTGCGTTGGTGATCGACACACCCGCAGGACGGGTGATCCACACAGGTGATTTCAAGCTGGATACAACACCTTTGGTGGGCGAGGCGTGGGATCCGAAATTGTGGGAAGAGGTGTCAAAGCCGGGGGTCAAGGCGTTGATCTGCGACTCGACCAACGTATTCTCCCCCCATGCGGGCCGGTCCGAGACGACCGTTGGCCCGGCGGTGGAAAAGCTGGTGTCTGAGGCCAAGAACATGGTTGTCGCCACGACCTTTGCGTCGAATGTGGCGCGGGTCAAGACACTGGCAGAGGCGGGCGACCGCGCCGGTCGGTCGATCTGTCTGCTGGGGCGCGCGATGCGCCGGATGATCGAGGCCTCGGTGGAAACCGGTGTCCTGACCGGCTTTCCCAAGGTGATCGGCCCCGAAGACGTCAGCCACCTGCCGCGTGAGAATGTCATGCTGTTGGTGACTGGCAGTCAAGGAGAGCGACGCGCCGCCAGTGCGCAACTGTCGCGCGGCAAATACAACGGGATCGAGTTGAAGGAGGGCGATCTGTTCCTCTTCTCCTCCAAGACGATCCCGGGCAATGAACGCGAAGTCATCCGTATCATGAACCAGCTTAGTGAAAAGGGCGTCGATATTGTTGACGACTCTATGGGCGATTACCACGTTTCGGGCCATGCCAACCGGCCGGATCTGGAAACCGTGCAGAACATTGTGAACCCGCAGGTTGTGATCCCGATGCACGGCGAGCACCGCCATTTGCGTGAACACGTCCGGCTGGCGGAAAAAAATCGCCGCGCCGGGGTGTTGGCGGTCAACGGCATGATGGTCGATCTCAGCGGGAATGAGCCGCGCGTGGTCGAATATGTCGAAACCGGGCGCACCTATCTGGATGGCTCTGTGCAGATCGGTGCGATGGACGGGATCGTGCGGGACCGCATCCGTATGGCGCTGAACGGTCATGTGGTGGTGACCGTGATCCTGGATGAGCAGGATGAACCGTTGGGAGAGCCGTGGTGCGACCTGATGGGGCTGCCAGAAAAGGGGCGTAGCAATGCGCCGCTGGTGGACGTGCTCGAAGAGGATCTGTCGCAGTTTCTGGGGCGAGCCGGGGACAAGGTGCGGACCGATGACGACAAGCTGGAAGAAGGGTTGCGGCGCGTTGCGCGGCAGACTTCACTGAACGAGATCGGCAAAAAGCCCGAGGTGACAGTGGTGGTCAGCCGGTTGAGCTGATCATCCCGCCAGGACAAAAAATGCAAAAAGGCCGGTCCCCAGGGACCGGCCTTTTTTGTTCAGTGGTCCCGGAGGTTTAGCTGGCCCGACGCTCGTCAAAGCTCAGCGCAATGAACTCGGGCAGGTGATCGCCCAGACCGACGACATTGCTGTCGCGACCGCCGCGGCGATCAGAACCACGGTTAGAGTCGCGCGGCGCGCGGCTTTCATTGTTACGCTGTGCAGGTTTTTCGCTGCGCGGTGCGGGCTTTTCCGACCGACGGCTTGTCGACCTGCGGGGCTGCTCTTCGGCAGATTCACGGACCGGAGCCGGAGCAGCGACTGGCGCAGGAGCAGCGGTGAGTGCAGGAGCTGCGGTGGGTGCAGGGACCTGTGCGGCCTCTGGTTCCGGTGCCTTGGGGTTGCCAATGCGCGGGATTGCCTTTTGCAGCAGCCGTTCGACAGCGTCGAAGTATTTCTCATCTCGCGGCGTACAGATCGTGATCGCTTTGCCAGACCGTCCGGCGCGGCCTGTGCGGCCAATGCGGTGGATATAGTCCTCGGCGTGGCTGGGCACGTCAAAGTTGAACACATGGCTCACCGACGGAATGTCCAGACCACGCGCGGCCACGTCAGAGGCCACAAGGAACCGCAACGATCCGTCGCGGAACCCGTCCAGTGTCCGGGTGCGCTGTGATTGGTCCAGATCGCCATGGATCGGTGCGGCGTCATAGCCGTATTTCTTGAGCGACTTGGCGACGACGTCCACGTCAACTTTGCGGTTGCAAAAGATGATGGCGTTGGTGCAGGTCGCACCTTCGGCGTCGATCAGGTCGCGCAGCATGCGGCGTTTTTCGCTACCTTCGCGATCCTTGCGTGAGGGGCGGAATACCATGGCGGCCTGTTCGATGGTCTCGGACGCGCTGGCCTGACGGGCCACCTCGATCCGGGCGGGGGCCGACAGGAAGGTGTTTGTGATTCGCTCAATCTCGGGCGCCATGGTGGCGGAAAAGAACAGAGTCTGGCGGGTGAACGGTGTCAAGCTGAAGATGCGTTCGATATCGGGGATGAACCCCATGTCCAGCATCCGGTCTGCCTCATCCACCACCATGATTTCGATCCCGGTGAGCAACAGCTTGCCGCGCTCAAAGTGGTCCAGCAGGCGGCCGGGGGTGGCAATCAGCACATCCACACCCTTGTCGATTAGGGTGTCTTGCTCCTTGAACGACACGCCCCCGATCAACAGCGCCTTGGTCAGTTTGACGTGTTTGGAGTAGGTGTCGAAGTTTTCGGCCACCTGCGCCGCAAGTTCCCGCGTTGGACACAGCACCAAAGAGCGCGGCATCCGCGCGCGTGCGCGGCCCCGGGCCAGTTTGGTGATCATCGGCAGGGTAAAGCTGGCGGTCTTGCCGGTGCCCGTCTGGGCGATGCCAAGAACGTCCTTGCCTTCCAGAGCGGGCGGAATGGCACCTTCCTGAATCGGCGTGGGCGTTTCATAGCCAGCCTCTTCGACGGCTTTCAGGACTTTCGGGCTGAGGTTCAGATCAGAAAATTTGGTCATTGATGTCCGATTGTTTTGCGGACACTGTACCTGGCCCGCGCATCTGATGGGGAGCGGACCCGCGTGGTCCATAAGCAGTGCATTCATCCCCTTGGTGAGGCTTGCCTTATTAAAATCTTGGCAAAAGGTCAATCGGGACGTGGCTGTAAGGCGGATAAGTCACAGATTGACTGGTTCGAGAACGTGGATTTAGATTCTGTTTAAGCCTGATTGATCACAGGAAAGTGACAATCGCGGATTTTGTCCAGCCGCAGATGGTGGCGGCGCAGCAGTTCATGGGCGGCTAGCTTGTCACACAGCGTGGAGTTGGCGACGCAGACTTCGTCGTAGAATTGACGCAGGGCGGGTTCGCCGCCTGCCGCTTCGATGCTTTGAAACAGATCGTGCAGTGTCAGGGCATTTTTACCGCGCGCCTGCGGTTTCAATTCAGCCCGGTAAGAGCCACGCGCCAAACGAAAGCGGTAAGCATCCAAAAAATGCTCCCAACTGGCGGCATGGAAATGGCCCAGTTCGATGTCGGGCAGCGCCACCTGACCGGGATTTTGTACATCGTTCAGGATCACGTTGTGGATGCGGATTTGCAGACCTTTGGTACCGGCGCGAAAGAACAGCTTGCCCGCCACATGGCTGAGAAAACCGCCTGACAGGTGCTGGCCCCAAGTGGGAAAACACACCTCTGCCGCCTGTTGGCGGGCGGTTTGGTCCAGATGGAACGCCTTGAAGGCGGTCTCTCCGGGGGCGGTGGCGTTGCCGGGGGCCAGCGCCTCTACGGGTCGGAAGCGGGCGCAGAGCGCGTCGGCGGGCAGGGTGGCAAGGTGTTCGGCCACCGGACGGTCAGACAGCAGGAATTCGTCCACGTCGATATGGGCCAGCCAGTCGACCTCAGGCTTGCGGTTGTTGGCGTGACGGGCGTTGGCGGACTGTCGGGCCTGATGTTTGTCCGGGCGGCCATTGCGCTTGGCCCAATACGCGGCGTCGGTCTGCGTGACGCGAATTTTCGGATGGGCCTTGAGGGTGGCAAAGGTCTGTGGCGCGTCCTCATCAAGGTAGATGTAGATCCGGTGCGCCCCCTGTTCGAGGTGCCATGCGGCAAAAGTCAGGATCGCCTTTAGCGGTGCCTTGACTGTCGTAACGGTGCCCCAGCGCGTCACGGCAGGGTCCCGAACACGCGCCGCACGCAGGCGTCAAAGTCAAACTCATGGCTCAGCAACATGCCATGCGCTGCCAGACGGGCACGCAGGTCCGGCGTATCGGAGCAAACCTCGTCAAAGAAGGCGCGCAGCCCGGCCTCTCCCTCTTCTTGTTCCAGGTAGGCCAGCAGTTCACCCTGTCCCATCTCGGGGCGTGCGTCGTTCGATCGGTAAGATCCCTTTTCGCGGCGAAACGTCAGGTGGCTGTGGAAATGGGCCCAATCGGGTGCGTGGAAATGGGCCAAAAACAGCCCGTCGGGCTTGGAGCGGTTGGTGGCGTCCTCGCCTTTGTATTTCAGCGTGTGGATGCCAAGGCGGGTGTCGGGAATCCCGGGGCGGGCAAAGACCTTGCCGCCCGTGTGACTGAGGAAACCGCCGAACAAATGCAGGCCGAAGGTGGGATAGATGTCCTGAAGCTGCGATTTCTTCACCCCGGCCTGTTTGTGGGTCAGCTTGAAATGCTGGGGCGGGCCGTCCTCGCGCGCCAGTGCCTCTGCCGGCGGAACGCGGGCCAGCGCGATGTCGGGGGCGATGCTGGCAAGGATCTGCGACAGGGGCTGCGCCGGGATCAGGAACTCGTCGTGGTCGATATGGCCCAACCAGTCGAGTGTATCCGCGCAGGCGCGCAGGGTGCGTGTGGCGTTGTAGGCTTGCCGCAACTGGTGCGCTTCTGGCCGCGCGCGCCCGGAGGCCTGCCAATAGGCATCGTCACATTGGGTGACATGGATGCGCGGATGGCGTGACAGAAAGGCCGCAGACTCTGGATCAGGGTGGTCGAGGTAGAGGTGCAAATCCTGCGCACCAAAGTCGAGGTGATGGGCGGCAAAGCGCGCGATCTGGGGCAGCGGTGCCTTGATGGTGCTGACAAGGCCCCAGCGCAAGGTCTCTGCCGTTTTGCGCGGGCGGGCAGGGACCGGGGCGGGGTTTTCCGCCATGGTCTGCGATTTGTCGCGGCGGGCCTTGCGGGCGGACATGATCGAAAGGCGGCGGAAGACCCCTGCCGGGTCATGGATCAGCAGATCCAGGAGGTGATGCGCCAGTGGTTGGATCACCGGATCGCCTTCGGCCTCTTGCCACAGACGCGCGATCAGGTTGACGTCCAACCCGCCGCCGACCAGCGCATAGGCGTCCATCTGAAGCGGCAGTTTGGCACGGTGGCGATCGGTGACGGCAAAGGGGGTGTCGGGCGATTTGCCGCTGTAGAGGCGTTCGCTTTCGTAGAGTTTCATCATCCCAAAGAGGGTTGTGAGGGCAAGGCCGGTGCTGCGCTGCACCGGGGTGGTGCCGTGGTCGCCAAAGGTCGTGACCGCAGAGACCAGCCAGCGCGCGTCAAGTTGGTCCAGCAGGTGCGCGCCTTGGTCGGCCCACAAGCGCTGGAACAGCAGTGGCGCGTGATCGGGAAAGCTGCGCTTGCGCAAATGTGAGATGGTCAGCCCGTGCAGGACGGTCAGTTCCGACTGCCCCTGCAATTCCTTGCGAAGCTGATAGGTCTTGCGCTGCAGATTGTCGGCAAAGGGCGGAGCGAAGGGACCCTTGTCCGGGTCGTCGACGATCTGGTTAGCGAGGGCTGTGAGATCGGCGCCGGCGGGCGGCAACCCGTGGTCGCGTGGCAGCGGGGCGCGGCGGGCCTCATACTGGGCGATGATGGCGTCGATGCCGCCGGGGTAAGTGGGTGTCCTGCTCATGTCGGCAGAGTGGCGGGGTCCGCGGCAATGGGCAAGCGGTGATCCGATTGAGCGCGCAAGCGCGCAACAGGGTGCCTTGGCTGTGGCCCCTGCGGTGCCTTGCCTCGGGTTGGGGCGTGGGGCACGTTTTGCGGCTTTGTTCCGGCGGGGGAAGGGTGTAGAGGGGCGCGCATGGCACAGACATCTTTTGAATTGATCGCCCGTGACGGGCGCGCACGGCGAGGCGTTATCCGCACGCCGCGCGGTGAGATTCGCACACCGGCTTTCATGCCCGTCGGCACGGCGGCCACGGTGAAGGGCATGATGCCCGAAAGCGTGGCCGCGACCGGCGCGGATATCCTGCTGGGCAACACCTATCACCTGATGCTGCGCCCCGGTGCCGAACGGGTGGCGCGGCTGGGTGGGCTGCACACGTTCATGAACTGGTCGGGGCCGATCCTGACGGATTCGGGCGGCTTTCAGGTGATGAGCCTGGCGGAGCTGCGCAAGTTGACTGAGGACGGCGTGACTTTCCGCAGCCATATCGACGGGTCCAAGCATATGTTGTCGCCGGAGCGGTCGATGGAGATCCAGAAGCTGTTGGGATCGGACATTGTGATGGCCTTTGACGAATGTCCGGCCTTGCCCGCGGATCGGGACCGAATTGCACAGTCCATGCGGTTGTCGATGCGATGGGCGGCGCGGTCGCGCGAGGCCTTTGGTGATCGGCCCGGCCATATGCTGTTCGGGATCCAGCAAGGTGGGCTGGAAGAGGATCTACGCGGCGAGAGTGCCGAGGCATTGAAGGGTATCGGATTCGATGGCTACGCGGTTGGTGGGCTGGCCGTGGGCGAGGGGCAGGAGGCCATGTTTGGCTGTCTGGATTATGCGCCCGGCATGCTGCCCGAGGACCGCCCGCGTTACCTGATGGGCGTGGGCAAGCCTGACGACATCGTGGGCGCCGTCAAGCGTGGCATCGACATGATGGACTGTGTTCTGCCGTCGCGTTCTGGTCGGACCGGGCAGGCATGGACCCGGCGTGGGCAGGTCAACATCAAGAACGCGCGTCATGCGGATGATCCGCGCCCCTTGGACGAGAATTGTACCTGTCCGGCCTGCCGGGGTTATTCACGCGCCTATCTGCACCATGTTTTCCGGGCGGGTGAGATGATCTCGGGGATGCTGCTGACCTGGCACAACCTGCATTATTATCAGGAGTTGATGGCGGGGATGCGAGAGGCGATTTCTGACGGGCGGTTTGAGGCCTTTGAGACAGAGTTTCATGCGATGCGGGCTGAAGGCGATATTGAGCCTTTGTGAGCTGTCCACGCGTGGACACATTCATGGGTGTTGAAAATCAATGGGTTACAGAGACGGTTTTACCTTTGGTTCACTTTCTCCGCCGAGACGATACCGCGAGAAAGAGGATCAAGCCTTGTCCGCACGCACGCCAAAAACCGGTCGTGCAGTTCTTATTGCTCCAGCATCTTCGGCAAGTCGGCGCGCAACAGGCCCATGCCGCCCGGTTGCCAGCCGAGGGCGGGCAAGCGGGTGCAGATCAGGGCGTCGACCTGCCGATCACTGCGGGGCGGTGGCCTGTGCGGGCATCCGGTGAGGGTTTGCACCTCTGTTAGCAAATCATGACGGTCGAGCAGAATGTCGGAGATGTGGAACGCGCCGGTCTGATCGCTGTTGAGCAGCAGGCGGCAGGCTTGGGCGAGGTCTGCGCCGTGAACTTCGGTGCCGCGACGTGGGGGGATGGGTTTGCCTGACAGGTAGTCGGCGAAGAGGTCTTGCCATTTGTGGGTGGGGCCGGGGCCATAGACGCCGGTGGCGCGCAGGCTTTGGCCGATCAGGGGCAGGGCGGCGAGATGCGCCTCTGTCTGTGCCTTGACCTGTCCATAGAGGGACGCGGCATTGGGCTGGGTGTCTTCGGTCAGGGGATCGCCGCTGGGCTGGCCGTCAAACACCGCGCGGGATGAGATAAACTGAACCCTGTGCACCCCGGCCTTGGCGGCGGCGTCGAACAGGCGGCGGGTTCCGTCGAGGTTTGCGTTGAGAAAGCCGTCGGGGTCGTCGCCCTCACCGCCGCGATAACGGCCCGGAACGTGGGAAAAGGCGGCGTGAATCAGCGTTGTGACGCCAGTCAAATCAGGGGCCGGGCCCGTGAGATCCCAAGGACGGTGGGCGTGGCCCGTTACCGGGCGGCGGCCCAGCGTGATCACCGGGCCGGGCAACCCGTCCAGCAGAAAGCGCCCCAGCAGGCCAGTTGCGCCTGTGAGGGCGATCATCGGGTGCGAGGCAATGCAGCGAGGTCGGGTGTCTCACCCGCCGCATAGGCCAGCCAAAGGTCGATCAGAGGGCGCAGGCGATCTGCTTTGGCGTGGTGTCTTTCCACGGTTTTTCGTACTGGAAGTGCAGGACGTTTATGGTGTCCCAATCCCAGAGGCCGGGCAGATTGAACCACAGGTATTGCAGCGTGTTGTAGCGGATCGGCAGCCCGTTCCAGTCGGGAAAGAAGTCCTGCAAAAAGGTCTGGTCAGTGCGCCGCCAGAAGGCGCCGGGCGTATCAAGCCGCGCCATCATCGCGTCAAAGGTGGCCCGCGCGGGGCGCGCGGTAAAGACGCCGGAGTTCATCCGGTGAAAATCCGCAAGGCTTTCATAGACGTTAGGGGCGGCGCAAAATTCGGGGTAGTCGAACAGCTTGTCGATGTTGCGCAGGACCAGCGTGTCAGCGTCCAGAAAGATCACGCGCTCATAAGGCAGTTGCCACAGGCGCAGCTTGCAGAAGTTGTCGAGCGGCGTGTGAAAGGCGGGTTTGGTGCCTTTGGTGAACGGTGCCTTGCCGTGCAGCGCCTGTTTCGCGTGGGCAGTGTTGAAAGCGTCAGAGGTGGGCAACAGGTCCACCTTTGTCAGCTGTGCGCCAAGTGTCCGTAGCGGCGCAAGCGCCGTTTCCGGCACGCCGCCGGTATGCAGCACAACCCGGTCGGCCTGCGTTCCCGTTACATTCAGAGAATGCAGCAAAGCCTTGGCACCCAACGCGAAATCCGCGTTGGTTACCAAGGTCACATAAGCCCGGCTCACGATACTGACCGCAGCGCCTTGCCCTCTGGGTCGTGGTCGACGCGGGTGCCGATGTCCTTGGTCCATGCGGACACGGCGGCGACGCGGCTGCGGTCGATGCGGTGGCTGTATTTCTTGGCCACATCGACAACCTCGGCCAGCAGGCCCTCTGCCAGCGTGATCGGGTTCAGACCCAGCGCGAGGAACTGGTCGTTCTTGACGATCAGATCATTCTCGGCGGCTTCTTTGCGGGGGTTGGGCAGGTATTTCACCGGGGTGCCGGTCAGGTCCGATACCTTTTCCGCCAGATCGCGGACGCGGTGCGTTTCTGTCATCTGGTTGAAAATGCGCACCCGTTCACCGGCCTCTGGCGCGTCGGCCAGCGCCAGTTCGATGCAGCGCACCGAGTCCTGAATGTGGATGAATGCCCGCGTCTGCCCGCCGGTGCCATGTACCGTCAGCGGATATCCGATGGCCCCCTGAATGAGAAAGCGGTTCAGAACGGTGCCGTAGTCGCCGTCATAGTCGAACCGGTTGATCAACTGTTCATGCCGGCGGGTCTGGTCGGTGTGGGTGCCCCAGACGATGCCCTGATGCAGATCGGTGATCCGCACGCCGTCGTTCTGGGCGTAGAACTGGAACAGGATCTGATCCAGTGATTTGGTCATGTGATAGACTGAGCCGGGCCGCGTCGGGTACAGGATTTCTTGCGCTTTTGGGCCGTTGGGCGTGTCGATGGTGACGTCCAGATAGCCCTCGGGGATCGGCGCGCCGACAGAGGAATAGCCGTAAACGCCCATGGTGCCCAGATGCACCAGATGCGCGTCGCAGCCGGATTCCACCATCGCGGCCAGCAGGTTATGCGTGGCGCTGACATTGTTGTTGACGGTGTAGACCTTGTGCCGGTCGGTCTTCATCGAATAGGGCGCGGCGCGCTGTTCGGCGAAATGGATGATCGCATCGGGGCGCACGTCCGATAGCCACTGTTTGAGCCGCTCGAATTCCTTGGCAAGGTCCAGCAGGTGGAAATGGATGGTCTCACCGCTGGTCTGCTTCCAGATGCGACAGCGCTCCTGAATCGAATCCATTGGGGTCAGCGATTGCACCCCCAGTTCGGTGTCGATCCAGCGGCGCGACAGGTTGTCGAGGATGTGGACCTCATGGCCCTGCGCAGAGAGGTGAAGGCAGGTGGGCCAGCCGACGAAACCGTCGCCGCCAAGGATTGCGATGCGCATGGGCGTGCTCCTCTGGGTTGTGTTCGGGTGTGGTCACCCCGTTCTGATGACGGGGCTAGGCTGCCCCGACCGCGAAGTAAAATGAAGGTTTTGCAAAGATTGATGCAATGGTTTTCGCCGATTTCGGCGAAAAACTGCCTGTGTGCAATGGGGTCAGGGTGGAATTGATACATTGAAAGATCGTGTTTCGGCTTTTGCGAAAGCGTTCCGCCATTCAATGCGCGTGCGCGCACAGTGCATGTCCATTCATGCGGGGCGTCCGGGTCTTGGAGATGGGCGAGGCACCAATACCTTAACAGGGTCATTCAGTCCGAAATCACTCAGGCTTGGAAAAAGTCGATCAAGGAGCCACCCTATGTCCACCAGTCTTTTCGATCCGATCACCATTGGCGCTATCGCATTGCGCAACCGCGTGGTGATGGCACCCCTGACCCGCAACCGTGCGCTGGAAGGCGATGCGCCGATGGATATTCATGTCGAGTATTATCGTCAGCGCGCGGGTGCCGGCCTGATCATCACCGAGGCGTCTCAGATCTCGCCCGAGGGCAAGGGCTATGCCTGGACGCCGGGTATCTATAGCGACGCGCAGGTGGCCGGTTGGAAAAAGGTGACCGACGCCGTCCATGCCGAGGGCGGCAAGATCGTCCTCCAGCTGTGGCACGTTGGCCGGATCAGCCATACCTCGTTGCAAGAGGGCGGCAAGGCTCCTGTTGCGCCCTCTGCCATCCGGGCCGAAGGGGTGCCGACCTTTGACGGTACACAGATGGTCGATGTGTCCGAGCCGCGCGCGCTGGATCTGGATGAGCTGCCGCGCATCGTCGAGGATTTCCGCAAGGCAACGCTGAACGCCAAGGCGGCGGGCTTTGACGGGGTCGAGGTGCATGGCGCCAATGGCTATCTGCTGGACCAGTTCCTCAAGGACGGCACCAACCTCCGCGATGACGCCTATGGCGGATCGTTTGAGAACCGCGCCCGACTGCTGGGCGAGGTTCTGGATGCGGTTTCCGCTGCTTGGGATGCGGGCCATGTGGGGCTGCGCCTGTCGCCGTTCTCTGGGGCCAACGGGGCCGTGGACAGCGATCCCAAGGCGCTGGCAGAGTTTCTGGTCGATTTCGTGTCGGGCCGGGGGCTGGCCTATCTGCACATGATCGAGGGTCAGACCGGCGGTCCGCGAGACATGCCCGACGGTGTCGATCTGGATGGGTTGAAGGCGCGGTTTGACGGCGCGTGGATGGCCAACAACGGCTACGACCGCGACATGGCCATGACCCGCGTGGCGAACGGGCAGGCCGATCTGGTGGCTTTCGGTCGTCCCTATATCGCCAACCCCGATCTGGAACGCCGTTTGGAACTGGGCGCAGAGCTGAACGATCTGGACCCGGGCACGCTGTATGGTGGTGGGGCCAAAGGCTATACCGACTACCCGGCGCTGAGCGACAAGGCCGCCTGACGCCTTTCGCCATGAAAAAGGCGCGTCCCGTCAGCGGGGCGCGCCCAGTCTCAGATCCGACAATCTTTTGGGCCGATCGGATTTGCCGGAAAACCCCGCTTGCACGCCCGCGCGCCACGCGTCATGTTTGCCGGATAGAAGGGGCCAAGCCCGAACAGGCGACGCTTGAAATTGGACAGAAAAGGCCCACTTTTTGTTCTCCATGACCGGAGACGACCCAGATGTTGCCGCGAAGCGGGGCAGGGACGTCTTGCCAAGAACAGGACACGAGCATGAAACAACCTCTCAATTCCTCCTATCCGGTGTTGCCGCTCAGGGACATCGTGGTGTTCCCGCATATGATCGTGCCGCTTTTTGTAGGGCGCGAAAAATCTGTGCGCGCCTTGGAAGAGGTGATGAACGACGACAAGCAGATCCTGCTGGCGTCGCAGATCGATCCCAGCATCGATGATCCCGGCACCGACGGTATCTTTAAGGCCGGCGTGCTGGCGAATGTGCTGCAACTGCTGAAACTGCCCGATGGCACCGTCAAGGTGCTGGTCGAGGGCCAGACGCGTGTGCGCATCGAAGAATACATCGAAAACGACAACTACTTTGAGGCCAAGGCCGAGTACCTGACAGAGATGCCCGGCGATACCGCCGCCATCGAAGCGCTGGTCCATACGGTCGCCGAAGAGTTTGAGCGTTATTCGAAGATCAAAAAGAACATCCCCGATGAGGCGCTGTCCGCCGTTGGTGAGGCGACTGAGCCTGCGCAACTGGCTGACCTTGTCGCCGGTCATCTGGGCGTGGAAGTCCACCAAAAGCAGGAATTGCTGGAAACGCTGTCCATCAGTGAGCGGCTGGAAAAGGTCTATGGCCTGATGCAGGGCGAACTGTCGGTCCTGCAGGTCGAGAAAAAGATCAAGACCCGCGTCAAGACCCAGATGGAGAAGACCCAGCGCGAATATTATCTGAATGAGCAAATGAAGGCCATTCAGAAGGAGCTGGGTGACGGCGAAGAGGGCGAAGGCGAAATCGCCGAGCTGGAAGAAAAGATTTCTGCCACCAAGCTGTCCAAGGAAGCCCGCGAAAAGGCCGATGCCGAGCTGAAAAAGCTCAAGAACATGTCGCCCATGTCCGCTGAGGCGACCGTGGTACGCAACTACCTAGACTGGATGCTCAGCATTCCGTGGGGCGTGAAAAGCCGTGTGAAAAAAGACCTGAACCGGGCGCAGGAGATCCTTGATGAGGATCACTACAGCCTTGAAAAGGTCAAAGAGCGGATGGTCGAGTATCTCGCCGTTCAGGCGCGGTCGAAAAAGCTCAAAGGTCCGATCCTTTGCCTTGTCGGCCCTCCGGGTGTCGGTAAGACCTCGCTTGGGAAATCCGTTGCCAAGGCCACGGGACGCGAGTTTATCCGTATCTCGCTGGGCGGCGTGCGTGACGAATCCGAGATCCGCGGCCACCGTCGGACCTACATCGGCTCTATGCCCGGCAAGATCATTCAGGCGCTGAAAAAGGCCAAAACCACCAACCCGCTTATCCTGCTCGACGAGATCGACAAGATGGGTCAGGATTTCCGTGGTGATCCGGCGTCGGCCATGCTGGAGGTGTTGGACCCCGAACAGAACGGCACGTTTGTCGACCACTATCTTGAGGTGGAATACGATCTGTCGAACGTGATGTTCGTGACCACGGCCAACAGCTATAACATGCCGGGGCCGCTGCTTGACCGGATGGAGATCATTTCGCTTTCGGGCTACACCGAGGACGAAAAGATCGAAATCGCCAAGCGGCACTTGCTGGACAAGGTGATCAAGAACCACGGCCTGCGGAAGGGTGAAGTCACCATTCAGGACGACGCGTTGACCGACATCGTGCGCTACTACACGCGCGAGGCGGGCGTGCGGAATCTGGAACGTGAGATTGCCAAACTGGCGCGTAAAGCGGTGACCAAGATCGTCAAGAAAGAGACCGATCAGGTCACGATTTCAGCCGAGAACCTCTCTGATTTCCTTGGCGTGAAGAAGTTCCGCTATGGTCTGGCCGAGGATGAGCATCAGGTTGGTGTCGTCACCGGGTTGGCGTGGACGTCGGTTGGTGGCGATCTGTTGCAGATCGAGGCGCTGAAGCTGCCGGGCAAGGGCCGGATGAAAACCACCGGCAAGCTGGGCGATGTGATGAAGGAATCCATCGATGCGGCGGCCTCTTATGTGCGCTCGATCTCGCCGCAAATCGGGGTGAAGCCGCCGAAGTTCGATAAGCTGGACATCCACGTCCACGTTCCGGACGGTGCAACACCCAAGGACGGGCCGTCGGCCGGTCTGGCCATGGTGACGTCGATCGTGTCGGTGCTGACGGGCATTCC
Source organism: Antarctobacter heliothermus (assembly GCF_002237555.1). NCBI lineage: Bacteria > Pseudomonadati > Pseudomonadota > Alphaproteobacteria > Rhodobacterales > Roseobacteraceae > Antarctobacter > Antarctobacter heliothermus. Next base: position 3,194,659 of record NZ_CP022540.1, read on the forward strand.
GGTGCGCAAGGATATCGCCATGACGGGCGAAGTGTCCCTGCGTGGCAACGCGATGCCCATCGGTGGCTTGAAGGAAAAGTTGCTGGCGGCGCTGCGTGGCGGGATCAAGACCGTTCTCATCCCTGAGGAGAACGAAAAAGATCTGGTCGAACTGCCAGACAACGTGAAACAGGGGCTGGAGATCATCCCGGTCAAACACGTCTCCGAGGTGCTGGACATCGCACTGATTTCCAAACCCGAAGCAGTGGATTGGGATGAGGCCGCGGAAGAGGCCGCTGCTGCCGCCAAGGCGCAGGCAGAAGCGACGGTGGCGAGCGCACGGGCGCACTGATTGGCCACTGTCCGTCCCTGACATGAAACGCAAAACGCGCGGTGGTTGCCCTCCGCGCGTTTTTTGTCGTTCGGGGCGTGCCCGGCTTTATGGGTCGTCGTGGGGAAACTAGTGACTGCCGCCTCCGCCGGAATTGGCGGCGGTTGCAAGGATGACAATCAGCACGAGCGGGATAAGGAGACCGGCCCCCGAAGACGGGGCGGTCAGGCTCTTCACAAGGCCCCGTGGGACGCAACAGCCACCTATGCCAGCAGGTTGGCGTCACGGCAGGTTTTCAAAGCGCGCATTGTTGAAGCGATTCTTGCGAACAGTCGGCGTCGGTGCCCTTTGGGTCAAAACGCAGAAAAGGGCCCCGCAGTCGTGCCACGAGGCCTTTTTTTTATTAGTCTCGTCCCCGTGGTCCCCGGAACGCTTTTCGCGACTTGCCTTACTGGCTGACGGCGACGCCAAAGACCACGACCGTCATCAGGGCGATCAGCAATCCGCCGCTGCTGCTGGTCTGTTGTGTCTCAGCGACAATGACCGGTGGTGCGACATTAGGTTCGTCATAGCCCCCCGCGAATGCGGTTGTGGAGGTCGTGGCAGCGACCAGAAGACTTGCGGCAGCAATCGTCTTTTTCATGTTTTTCTCCAAGCCCAGGTAAAACGTGTGGAAAAGCGTGCATTGGAGATTCGTTGCAAGTCAAGCAACTGCTTGGCGCGATGTGAGATTCGGATTCGGACTGTGCCGATGCTGCCGCGCCGACGCGGAGGCGGGCAGGGGCGATAATTGGGGGCATTTTTGCGCCGCCGCCCTCTTGCGCCGCGCGCACTGTGGCGGTAATAGGACCGCCACCGGGTGATTAGCTCAGTGGTAGAGCGCTTCGTTCACATCGAAGATGTCAGGGGTTCAAATCCCTTATCACCCACCATTTCTCCTCCGCTTGAACACAGCGCGCTATGACCAACGCGCGTTGAGACACGGTAGAGCCGACCGGCGGCAATTGGTTGCTGCCTGTTCGACACGGGGCATGGCGCGCGACCCTAGCGGACGGAATTGATGGAACTGTCCAGCAGGTGACGCGTGTAGGGATCTTTGGCCTTACGCTTGCGCATGTCATCGACGGCCAAGACCTCGACAAAGCGGCCCTCTTTCATCACGCCGATCCGTTCGCACAGATGTCCCACCACACCCAGATCGTGCGAGACCATCACATAGGTCAATTTGTGCTCTTCGCGCAGATCGGTCAGCAGGTTCAGGATCTCCGCCTGAACGGACACATCCAGCGCGGAGGTCGGCTCATCCAGCAGTAGGATCGACGGATCACAGGCCAGAGAACGCGCAATGGCGACGCGCTGGCGTTGTCCCCCGGACAATTGATGCGGATAACGAAAGCGAAAGCCCGCCCCAAGACCGACGTCGTCCAGCAAGCGACCGATGCGTTTGTCGACGTCCTGAACGCCGTGCAGACCCATCGCCTCTGACAGAACGCGATCAACCGTCTGGCGTGGATGGAGCGAGGCATAGGGATCCTGAAAGACCATCTGAACCTTGCGGTAGAAGGCCTTGCTACGGCGCGTACCAAGGGCCTCTCCGGCGACTTTCATCTCTCCGGACCATGTTGGAACCAGTCCGGCGATGGCCCGCAGGATCGTCGATTTGCCAGAGCCGCTTTCCCCTACAAGGCCAAAGCTTTCGCCGTCGGCCACCTGAAAACTGACGTCTTTGACGGCCAGCGCGCGTTCGGCACCAGAGCCGAACCAGACGTCTAGATTGCGGATGTCGATGGCGCTCATTGGCGGGCACTCACGGATGGGGCCTCACGCCAGGCCGGGTCGCGTTGCAGGACCTCCAGCCGGTCGCGGGGGTGTTCCAGATCGGGGACTGAATTGAGCAGGCCCAGCGTGTAGGGGTGTTTCGCTTGGCCCAACTCGCTGGCCTTGCAGGTTTCGACGATGCGGCCTGCGTACATGATGGCGATGCGGTCACAGAACTTGGCGACAAGGTTCAGGTCATGACTGATAAACATCAACCCCATGCCCCGGTCCCGCACCAGTTTGTCCATGATGTCCAGCACCTGAAGCTGCACCGACACATCCAGCGCTGAGGTCGGTTCATCTGCGATGAGGATTTCAGGGTTTGGCAGCAGCATCATGGCGATCATGATGCGCTGGCCCATGCCGCCGGAGACCTCATGCGGGTACAGGTCAAAGACCCGCTCAGGATCGCGGATTGCAACCTCATCCAGCACTTCGATCGCGCGTTTGCGTGCGGCGCTGCGTGACACGGCTTCATGGGCGCGCAGCGACTCAACCAGTTGTTGGCCAATACTCATCACCGGGTTGAGCGAGAACTTGGGATCCTGCATCACCATCGACACCCGCCCGCCGCGCAGTTTGCGCATTCGCCGTTCCGGCAGCGACAGGATGTCCTCACCATGGATCTCTAGCTTGTCCGCCTCGATCATGCCGGGCGGGCGGATCAGGCGCAGCGCGGCGCGACCCGTCATCGACTTGCCCGAGCCGCTTTCGCCGACAATGCCAAGACGTTCGCGGCCAAGGGTGAAGGAAATGCCGCGTACCGCGTCAAACACGCCTGAGCGGGTCTGGAATCTGACCCATAGGTTCTCGACGTCCAGAAGGGGGGACTCGTCTGTCATGCGTCGCCTTCCTTGGGGTCCAGTACGTCGCGCAGCCCGTCACCCAGCAGGTTGAAGGCAAGGCTGATGGCAAAGATCGCGATGCCGGGGATCGTTGCGACCCACCAGTAATCCAGGATGTACTTGCGTCCCTCAGAGATCATCGCGCCCCATTCCGGGCTGGGCGGTTGCGCGCCAAGGCCCAGAAAGCCAAGTCCCGCCGCTGTCAGGATGATGCCCGCCATATCCAGCGTCACCCGGATCACCAGCGATGAGATACACAGTGGCCAGATATGGCGCGTGACGATGCGCAGCGGCCCGGCACCTTGCAGGCGGATTGCGTGGATGTAGTCGGAATTGCGGATGGTCAGCGTCTCTGCCCGCGCGATACGGGCATAGGGCGGCCATGCGGTCAATGAGATGGCCAGCACCGCATTCTCGATCCCGGCCCCCAGCGCGGCGACAAAGGCCAGCGCCAGAATGAGCCGCGGAAAGGCAAGAAAGATGTCCGTGACCCGCATCAACAACACGTCGATCCATCCCCCGGCATAACCGGAGACGGTGCCGACGATCAGCCCGACAAGCGGGGCCACCATGACGACCAGCAGCACGATATAGATCGAGATGCGCGCGCCGTATAGCAGCCGAGAGTAGATATCCCGCCCCAGACTGTCGGTGCCAAGAAGATGCCCGTTGTCACCCGGTGCCAACAGCCGTTGGCCCAGATCCTGCGCAAAGGGATCATGGCTGGCCAGCAGCGGCGCAAAGATGGCTGCCAAGATCAGGAACGCCAGAACGGCAAGACCGAACATCGCCAGCGTGTTTGACCGGAACGTCAGCCAGCCCTTGTACCAAGAGGCAAACCGGGCCTGTCGGCGCGAACTGGGTTCTTCTGACAGCAGCCAGCTGCGCAGTCCTTGTGTGCTGGATGTGCTGGTCATTTGGACCTCGGATCAAAGAAGCGGTAGAGCAGGTCGGAAAAAATGTTGATCCCGACAAAGATGGTGCCGATCACGATGGTGCCGCCCAAGACAGAATTCATGTCATTGGCCAACAGCGAGGTCGTGATGTAGCTGCCCAGTCCCGGCCACGCAAAGATGATCTCTGTCAGCACGGAGCCTTCCAGCAGGTTGGCGTATGCCAGTGCGATCACGGTGATCAGCTGGATGCGGATGTTGCGAAAGGCATGGCCCCAGACGACCTGCCATTCACTCAGCCCTTTGACCCGCGCTGTGGTGACATATTCCGTGCCCAGCTGTTCCAGCATGAAGGAGCGCGTCATCCGACTGATGTAGGCAAGGCTATAGTAGCCCAACAAGGCGGCGGGCAGGATGATGTGCGAAAATGCGTCCTTGAACACTGTCCATTCGCCACGCAGCGCACTGTCGATCAGCAACATGCCGGTGATCGGCTCCACGATCCCCTGATAGAAGATCCCCAGACGTCCGGGCCCGGCAACCCAGCCAAGGATGCCGTAAAACACCAGCAACCCCACAAGGCCCAGCCAGAAGATGGGCATGGAGTAGCCAATCAGCCCGACAAAGCGCGCCAGTTGGTCAATCCAGCTGCCGCGCCGGACGGCCGCCACCACACCCAGCGGCACACCCAGAACGATGCCGATGATGGTGCCCAGCGTGGCAAGTTCCAGCGTCGCGGGGAACACGCGGGCGATGTCGGTGGTGACCTCTTGGCCGGTGCGGATCGATTTGCCGAAGTCGCCGTGCAGAACGTCGTTCACATAGATCCCGAATTGCACCAGCAACGGCTGATCCAGTCCAAGGTCGATATAGGTTTGATTGTATTGTTCTTGTGTCGCCCGTTCGCCGATCACGGCCAGAACCGGGTCGATCGGCATCACCCGGCCGATCATGAACGTCACGAAAAGAAGACCGAGGATCGTCGCCGCCACGGTCGCAACCGTGGCAAGCGTCTTTCTCAGCCACGGAGGGAAGGACGGCATCTGCCGTCCTTCGCTACGAGCTTGGGTATCGGGCATTTACTTTGTAATGACCCAGTAGGAGACCGCCGTCGTCGCGCCGCCGGCGACAAAGTTCTCGACGCTGGCACCCATGCCGTTCTGTTCGATCTGTTGGAACATCACGCCAAAGGGGCTGACCTTTTGATGCTCGGCCTGCAGGGCCAGATACATCTCGCGCCGTTTGTCGGTGTCGTTCTCGACCACGGCGGCAAGGGTCTGCTCGCTCATCTCCGGAATACCCCAGGCATTGCGCCATGCCAGAAGGCCAGTGGCCCCCGCCGCGTCAGAGTTGTCGGGGTTGACGGCAAAGGTGCCCGCGTTGGTGTTGGGATCCGGGTAGTCCGGGCCCCATGCGCCAAGATAGATGTCATGCTCACGCGCACGGTAGCGGTCCAACGTCTGCGCGCCGGTGCCGACGACCAGTTCGACTTCGCATCCGATCATGCCCCATGTGTTTTGCAAAGATTGAGCAATATCAAGGCGTTCCTGCGCGTCGCGCACAGAGATCTTGATCGGACCACATTCCGGGAATGCGGACTCAGCCAGCGCGGCCTTGGCGGTTTCGATGTCGTATGAGAACGGTTTGTCCTCTAGCGCGCCAAGGAAGGTCAGCGGCAAGAAGGCCTGATGCACGGTGTACTGTCCCTTGAGGAACGACCCGGACATGCCCTCATAATCGGTGGCAAATTTCAGCGCCTCAAGCACCTTGGGATCGGACAGCATCTCGTTCTTTTGGTTGGCCGAGAAATACATCAGGCGGCCGCGCAGTTCGTCCACGATCTTGACGCCATCGACCTTTTCCAGACCGGCCACATCCTCGGGCGACAGGTTGCGCGCAACGTCAATGTCGCCGCGTTCCAGCTGCAGGCGCTGTGTCGCGCTTTCCTGAATGTGCTGGACGATCACCCGTTCCATGGCGGGCTTTTCGCCGCCGTAGTTCGGGTTCAGGTCCATCAGGACGCTTTCATTCGGTTTCCAGTCGACGACCTTGTAGGGGCCGGAACCGGCGGTGTTGGTGCGCAGCCACGCGTTGCCCATGTCGCCGTCGACCTCATTGGCCATGGCGGTTTTCATGTCGACAATCCCGCCGATGGTTGCGGTCAGGCAGTTCAGGACAAAGGAGACGGCGTAGGGTTTGTCCAGCGTCAGGACCAGTGTCTTGTCATCGGTTGCAACGATGGTCTGTTCGACGTTTTCGGCGGTAAAGCCGAACTGCGTCAGAATAAACGACGGCGTCTTGTTCAGCAGCACGGCGCGGCGCAGCGAGAATTCCGCATCCTTGGCTGTCACCGGATTGCCCGATGCAAACACATGGCCGTCCGCCATGGTAAAGGTGATGGTCTTGCCATCCTCGGAAATATCCCAGCTTTCGGCCAGATCGGGCTGATAACCGGCATCCAGATCCAGCGGATCGAAGTTCACCAGCTTGTTGTAGACATTGCGGCTGACGTCGGCGCCCGCAAATTCAAAGCTTTCGGCCGGATCGAATGTCTTGATGTCGTCGATCCGGTTGGCAATCACCAACATGTTCGGCGGCGTTTCAGCCATGACAGGCGCGGCGACGCCTGCCGACAGCATTGCGGTGACCACCGCTGCGACAAAAGATTGTTTCATGTTGTAACTCCCTGTTTTTATTATCAAGCGCCCCAAGTTTTCCTTAGGACGCGCAACCAGTTCCCATGTGTGATCTTGGCCATCAGGCCGTCATCCACACCATGAGATCGCAGTGCCTCGACAAGAGCGGGCAGGCCTGAGCAGTCTCCGATCGGTGCGGGTACCAGTGCCCCGTCAAAATCCGATCCAAGGCCAACGCGGTCTTCACCCAGTCTTTGGACCAGATGGTCAAAATGTTGGAGCATTATGTCAAGCTCAAACTCTGCATCCATTCGTCCGTCCGGCCGTAGAAAGGCACTTGCGAAGTTTATGCCCACCATTCCATCACTGTCGCGGATCATGTCCAGCTGACGGTCGGTCAGGTTGCGCGAATGCGGACAAACGGCCCATGCGTTAGAGTGCGTCGCCACCAGCGGCGCATCGGTGATGCGCGCGACGTCATCGACGCCTTTTTCGTTCAGATGGGACAAATCCACCAATATCTTCAGCTGGTTACATTCGCGGATCAGCGCCTTGCCCGCCTCTGTCAGACCCGGCCCGGTGTCTGGGTCGGACGGATAGCGAAACGGCACACCGTGCCCCCAGACGGTGTCCCGGCTCCAGACCGGGCCGAGTGATCGCAACCCGCGCGCGTGCCAAGTATGCAGGCGCTCAAACTCTCGGTCCACCGCCTCGGCGCCCTCAATATGCATGACGGCGGCCATTTCCGGTGCGGGCAGGGCGGTCTCTACCTCGGCGGCTGTCCGGCAAAGGCGGACAGCGCCCGCCGTCTCAAGATCCTCAAGCGCCGCGAACCCGCGATCGGTCCAGTCCAGCGCTTCAACTTCTGACACGATTTCAGGCAGTGGAATGTCATAGGCCGGTTTGATCATTTCTTCGTGCCGGACGGCTTTGTTGCCGGGGCTGGGCACAAAAATCGCGAACATGCCGCCGCCAAAGCCGCCGCTTTGTGCGCGCGGCTTGTCAATGTGGCCATCGTGCAGGCCCTCGGTCACTTGTTCTGCGGTCACATCGCCCCGCAGCAGGCGCAGAACCAGATCGTTGTGTCCGTCAAAGACCGGAAATTTGGTCATGTCGTCTCCAGTGATAGTTTGAAACCGAAATGCGTCGGCTCAAATCCGGCGCGTTCGTAGAATCGATGGGCGTCGGTTCTTCGACGGTCAGAGGTGAGCTGCACCAAAGAGCATCCGCGCCGCCGCGCCTCCTCCATCGCCCAGTCGACCAGATCCCGGCCCAGACCCTTGCCGCGCAGCGCCCGGGCCACGCGCATCGCCTCTATCTGCGCGCGCCATGCACCGTGACGGGACAGGCCGGGGATAAACGACAACAGCAAAGTTGCGGCGATCACGCCGTCTTTTTCACCGACAACAAGCAAGTGATTGGGGTCGGCATCAATAGCGTCAAACGCGCTTTGATACGCTGGATCGGGCTTGGCCTTTTCCCTCGTTTGTCCAATGTCATCATCGGCATAAAGGGCGATCAGAGCGGGCAGGTCGGTCTGTCGGGCCAATCGGATGGAGAGCGTGTTGCGTGTCATGCGCTAACCCTTGGCGAATTCGCAGCAAGAAGCAACATATGCTCCTCGCTTTAAATCGGGTCCACGCCGTGCGGGCTACATTCCTGAAGTGCCTCAGGCAATACGATGAGGGTTTGACCAATCACGGTGTCCGGCCGGCGATCAAGGAATACTGTCGCCGGGTCCGGCCACAGTTCCGGGTTGAAAAATTGCGCCCATTGCGATCACATCACAGTTTGTCGGGGCGGTCCTTGCCTTAACGCCCCTGGATCCTGACCGAAAAGCTGCGTCTGGCGCCTTGGGGTGGTTTGGGGAAGGGGCCTGCACCGCGCACAAGGCGAACGGCAGCGCTGTCCAGCGCGGAAGAGCCAGAGCTTTGCGCCAGCGAGACCGAGGCCAGCCCGCCACCAGAACTGATGGAAAAGGTGACAACGGCCGTCCCGCGCGCGGATATGTTTGGTTTGCCCGCGCGCGACAGCCTGCGCATGACGAGACCGGGATAGTTGCTGGCCGCTGCGTTACCTGCCTCTTTTGTCCGGCCTCCACTGCCGCTTTGGCGGGCGGTGGCGGCGGCTTTGCCGGTGGTTGAACCGGCGCGGGCATTGTGGGGCGCACCGCCTTGCGGTTGCTTGGTGGGGGTCTTGGCTTGTTTGACCGGTTTGGGTTTCGGGGCCGGTTTATGGGCTTTCTCAAACTCAGTGCTGCGTTGTTTGGGCCGCAGTGACCGCGTCACCGCCGCACTCTCGGGGGCCTTGGACGACAGCTTTTCGGGGAGAACCTCGGCGTGCGGTGTTGCGCTTTCCGGGCGAACCGCCGTCGCGCTTTCTGGCTTGGTCGGAACCGGCGCGCTTTTGGGCGCGGCGGCGGTGACAGTTGCGGGCGCGACGGGGCTAGCCGCCTTTGGGGCCATAGGTTTGACCGTCTTGGGCGTTGTTTGGTCGGCCCGTTCTGGCGGGAGAGGTTTTGCGATCTCTGCCGCGTTTCGTGCCAATGTCCCGTCGGCCATGTCCGGGGCGAGCGCCACGGGCGACACCTGCTCTGCCGCCTCGGGCGGCGGGGTGGTTGTGACGGTTTCCGGCCGGTCTGGGGTGACAGGATTCGCAAGCGCAGCGGTCAGACGGTCTGTCGGACGGTCGGGGCGCGCCTCGTCCGGGACGTCGGCAGCCGTGCGATCGGTCTGTTCCGGCTCTGCCGCCTTGGTGACGTCATCCGGTTGGATGGTATCGGAGGGATCTGGTGTCAGGGTTCCGGCGGCCATGTCCTGAAAGGCATTTCCCAACCGGACTTCCACCGCTCCGTCGGCCCCTTCGGTTTTGACCGTTTCGGGCACGGACAGCGCCAGCGCCAAAGCCCCATGCACAGCAATTGCGGTCGACAAGGCAACGGCTTTGGCTGCCTGCGAAGATCGGATCATTCCAACCCCCTTTCGGTAACGATAACGACGCGGTCTGCCCCAGCGCTCCGTAGGGCGCGCCCCAGTTCCACAAGCGTGCCAGCGGGCAGATCCCGGTCAGGCACAATCCGCGCCCGGTCCCGTGCATCGCTTGGCAATGCTGCCAGAAATTCAGCCGCAGATTCCACGGTTGCGCCTTTATGTGTCATGCGACCATCCGCATGAACCACCAAGGCATTCGCCGGGGGCGTGCCAGTGATCGACGCGGTGCGCACCAGTGTCAGGGATTTGTCCAAAGGCGCGGCAAGTGTGCCCGCAACCAAAAAGAAGATCAGCATCAAAAAGACGATATTGATCAGGGCGATGGCTGGTTCGCCTTTCTGGCGGGCGGGTTTGCGTATCATGTTGCCTCCAACACCGTTACCTGAAGATCGGCAATTTCCCTTAGCACCGACAGCAAATCCGTAAGACGTTGCGCCGTGACATCGCCGCCCAAAGACACTAGCACCCCAAGCGGACCATCGCCGCCGCGATGCGCGGCAAGGCTATCAGGCAAATCCTCCAATGCTGCGTCTGAGCCGTTCACGCGCAACGCCTGCATCCCCAACGTCACAAAGACAGGCCGATCTGTGCCAGCACTTGTTCCGGCACCCGCAGCTGCCAGATCCACTTCGGCAAATCGGGTAAACGTGGAGGACAGCATAAAGAACAGCAGCAGCAGAAAGATGACGTCGATCAACGATGTCATCGACAGTTTGCGACGTGGTTTTCGCCTACGCATGGGCGGGTTCTGCGGCAAACGTCTGCGCCGGTGTCGCCCCGGTGGGCGCAAGCACCGTGCGCAGTGCTTTATGTGCCAAAACGCGGTCTGCATCCATGCGCGATTCCAGCCAGCTGAGCACGACAGAGGTGGGCATGGCGACGGCCAGCCCGACCGCCGTGGTCATCAACGCGACCCAGATCCCGCCCGCAAGGATGGAGGGATCCACCTGCGCGCCTGCCTCTTGTAGTGCTTGAAATGCCGAAATCATGCCAAGAACGGTTCCGAACAACCCAAGCAACGGGGCCAGCTGCGCGACGGAATCGAGCAATCGAAACCCGCGTTCAAGCTGTGCAAAACGCGTTTCTGCCTCGGCTTCCAGCCGGTCTGCGTCGGTCTGGCCCTCAACCGCCATGGTGATCACCGGCACCAGATAGCTGCGCGAACGGTCGAGATAGTTGCGGGCACCCGCCCTGTCGCCCGCGTCCCATGCAGCGATGGCCTGCCGCAAGGCCTTGTGCCTGCCGACACCCGCGGCGGCGAACTGCCACAGTTTATACAGGACCACAGTTGCAACCAGAACGGACAAGGCCACCAGCAGCAAGACAACCGGGCCGCCAAGCTCGGCGATGCGCAGAACAGCGTCTTGAAGCGTGGCAATCATCCCAGCACCTCAACGTCGGTGCGGCTGCGCAACTCCAATCCATCGGTGCAGGCCGCTGCGGGAATTCCGTCCCCGGTGCAGGTCTCGGCCCCATTGACCAGCAGACGGCCTAGTCCGGCACATGCGAGACCCGTCAGTGTAAACTGCCGGACCCGTGGTCGGGCGGAGGGCAGGGCACCGAAATCAAACAACGTCAGGCGATCGACGCGGCCTTCGGTGTCGAACAAAACCGCTTCATAGACGGCTTGTTCGATGTCCGTGGGGTGGCCGTTCTGCACAAGAAAACTGATCCGGCAGGCCCCTTCGATCGGTTCCAGCGCGTTGAGTTCAATTGAAATATGCGCGCCCTGCGCATCCTGAGCAAAACTGGGCCCGGCCACCGTCGCGGCGGCCAGACACAGGGCACAAGCAAGTTTCGTGTAAGCGGACATTTCCCCAGCCTCTCATAACCTGAACGGTGATCTGGCTGAGGTCGAAACCCTTGCTGGATGCGTCGTGAATACCACCCGGAAGGACGGCTATCAATACCTGATGAATTCACTAAGTTTTGCAGAGTGCCCTTCGCAAACACATCATGGAACTGCCCGCCTAGGCGTCGATTTTCTGGATCGACTTAAAGCCTTCGAACTTTGGCGCGCCCTCATGCAGCTTACGGGTTTGCCCTGCGCGAGCGTGGGACGCGCGAAAGGCGTCACTGGTTGTCCAGGCCCGGAAATGCTGTTCGCTTTCCCAAACGGTGTGCGACGCGTACAGAACCCGCCCTTCGTCCTCTGGGCCTTTGAGCATGTGGAACGCAACAAAGCCTTCCATGTCCGAAAGGCGGCTTTCGCGGGACAGCCACAGTTCTTCGAACTCGGCGGCATTTTCCAACGGCACAGTGAAACGGTTCATCGCCAGATACATAAGAAGGTTCCTTATTTGGATGTCAGGGAGGCACAGGGATCTTCGCGATCCACTGGCGGGACGATTTGGACGTCGTCAAAAGGGGTGTCGCTGGCGGCCTCGACAAAGCCAGTCGCATGGGTTGTCACGTCAGGCGCGGCCAGCGCGATCAGCGCGGGCACAGCCCAATCGGTGCGCGCGTGGCCATTGCCTGCAATCACGGCAACAGGTGGCCCATAGGTGTTGAGCGCCTCCAGCGCCGCGCGGGCAAACACCGCGTCGCGATAGCGTTGCACGTCGACCATTCCGGCCATCATCTCTAACGGCATGGCTTGGCAATGGGCCTCAAATTGCAGGGCCTGACGCGCAGCTTGCTGTTCGTCGGGCAAGGGCTGATCCAACCCAAATCGGGGTGCATCCGGTCCGAAAAGCGCAGCTGCTCCATCCCCATAAACGGCGCGGACGGCGTCGCGCGGGGCGGCGGCGCCAATGATCCGCGCGTCGCCGAGCGCATCAAAGATGGGGGCATAGATCGGAAAATCGCGCCACCCGCTGGCCTCCCATGCAGAGGCGATCTGTGTCCGGTCTGCATCTGCTTTCGCGGCCTCTTCGGCGGTCAGCATTTCAAAGACAACGGCTGTGGGGCGCAGGGCCGTCAGGGCGGCAGCCTGACCCAGATGGGCGTGTGGATTGTCATGGACCTCACCCAGAATGACGATATCTGCGGTGGGCTGGGCCAAGGCTGGTGTGGCAAGGCATATAAGCAGTGCGGCAAGACGCATTTGCGTTCCTTTCAGACAGTTGCTGCATGCGGCAAGATATAGGGGACACCGGCAGGCGGCGGGTCTGACACCCGCAGGTCACAGCCATAAGCGCGCGACAACGTCTCGTTCGTCAACACCTCAGCCGGGGGGCCAAAGGCCAACCGGTGTCCTTCGGCCAGTACCGCCACGCGGTCTGCATAGAGTGCGGTCAGGTTCAGATCATGCATCACGGCGATCACACCGCCCCCGGCACGGGCAAAGGTTCGGGCGATTTCCATGACTTGCAACTGGTGAGCAATGTCGAGACTGGACACCGGCTCATCCAGCAACAGCCAGCGCGGCTCTCCTTTTTCGATCGGCGACCAGACCTGCGCCAGAACGCGGGCCAGCATGACGCGCTGCGCCTCGCCTCCTGACAGTTCCTGAAAAGTGCGGTCCGCGTAGTGCGCCAGCCCGACCCGTGCCAAAGCCTGCATCGGCACCTCGGGACGGTCGCCAGCGGTGCCCGATTGCAGCCCAAGGCGCACGACCTCGATGACCGTAAACGTAAAGGCCAGCCGTGAGGCCTGTGGCAGCACGGCGCGTTGCGCCGCCAGTTCCCAGGGCTTCAGCGTCTCAATGTTGGTTCCATTCAGATGGACCGCGCCACGATAGGGCAGGGAGGCGGTGATGGCCCCAAGCAGGGTCGATTTGCCAGATCCGTTTGGACCGACGATGGCGGTCAACTCTCCGGCCTGAGCGGTCAGGTCAACGCCGCATAGCGCCTCGCGTTGACCGTAAGAGACGCGGATGCCTTCTGCGCTCAGGGTCTTCATTCAACCAGCCCCCGACGTTTGAGCAAGATCCAGAGAAAGATCGGAGCGCCCAGCACGGCAGTGACGATGCCGATGGGTAGTTCGGCAGGTGCAATCACCACGCGGGCGATCACATCCGCAAGGATCAACAGCGTCGCCCCCAGCAGGGCCGAATTCAGCAACAGCGTCCGATGATCCGGCCCAGAGGCCAGTCGCAACAGATGCGGTACGACAATGCCGATAAAGCCGATCCCGCCAGAGACCGCGACCGCCGCTCCGGTGGCGCCAGCAACAGACAGGATGGCGATGGATTTCATCCGCTGCACGTCGATGCCGATATGTGCTGCCGTCGCCTCACCCAAGGCCAAGCCGTTCAATCCGCGCCCCAACATCAGCGCTGTCCCAATCGCGAGCGCGATCATGGGGCCAGCCGCAAGGACCTTACCCCAGCTTGCCCCGGCCAGAGATCCCAAGCCCCAAAAGGTCAGATCGCGCAACTGCCGGTCATCGGCGATATAGACGAGGATTCCGGACAGCGCCCCGGCCAGTGCCCCCAGCGCGATCCCCGCCAGCAGCATGGTTGCGACAGAGGTCCGCCCGTGCCGCGTCGACACGCGGTATAGCAGAATGGTCGATCCCCAACCGCCTAGAAAGGCCGCAAAGGGCGTCAGTTGATTGCCGGTCATGTCGATCACCCAAGCAGGCAAAAGCGTGCCCAGGACAATGGCAAGGATCGCGCCCAAACCCGCCCCGGCGCCTACGCCTACAATACCCGGATCAGCCAACGGGTTGCGGAACAACCCCTGCATCGCCGCGCCCGACACCGCCAGCGCAGCACCCACAAACACACCCATCGCAAGGCGGGGCAGGCGGATGTCGAACAGAACAACACGCTCCATCTGGCTGAGCGCTTGCCCTTGGACCAGTTTGGCAATCAGCGAAGTCAGCGTCACATCCGTTGCGCCGACCTGCAGGCTGGCGCCGCAGGCCAGCAAAAGGGCCCCCACGAGGGCCCAATGCAATTGGCGGGCGCGTGTTTGCCGGTCGGATGGCGCGACGTTTACATCGGTCATCGCCGCCATGGGTCAGGCTCCATCGCCGTACAGAGCGGCGTTCAGGCTGCGGATGACCTCGGCTGTGCGCGGCCCGAACCCCAACATCAACAACCCGTCCATTCGGATCGACGAGCGGGTCTGTGCTGCTGGTGTCAGCTTGATTGCGGGCATGGCAAACAATTCGTCATCGCTTGCCCCGTGGTCGCCGCCCCGGTCCATCGTCAGGATCACATCCGGCGCCGCAAGGCCAACCGCCTCATCGGTGATTTGCTTGTAGCCTTCGAACTCTGTCACCGCGTTCACGCCGCCCGCCATGCGGATCAGCGCATCCGCTGCCGTTCCACTGCCAGAGGCATTGATGCGGCCGCCTTGTGTCGACAGGACAAACAACACACGTTTCTTTTCACTGTCAGGACGGTCAGTATCGGCCAGTGCCGTCGCCATCGCAGTTTCAATCTCGGCGGCAAGGCCATCAGCACGCTCTGGTACGCCAAGAGCGTCGCCAACGATTTCAATCTTCTGCAAGATACCTTCGGTGGTGAATGCGTCAGGCACTTCGACAAAGTTCACATTTGCAGCGCGGATCACGTCAAGCGCCTCGGGCGGGCCGGCACCTTCTTCCGACAGGATCAGGCTGGGTCCGACTGACAAAACCCCCTCAGGCGACAAGGCGCGCATATAGCCCACATCGGGCAAGTTGGTGACGTCGGGCGGATAGGTCGATGTGGTGTCGCGTGCCTTCAAACGGTGCTGTTGGCCAAGAGCCACCACGATTTCCGTCACGGACCCACCGATGGACAGGACATCCGCATGAGGATTTTGAATGTCGGCGCTTTGCTGGGCGCTGACGGTCAGGGCGACAAACGCCCCGAACATAGCTGTCATCAGCCCCATGGTGGCCGGTTTGGGTGTACGTCGGGATGTCATGCCGGCACCTGCTCAAGCTCGGGCAGGGCGTCGACAATGGCACGCCACGCGGGGCGGGAATCCCGGCCCTCTTTGCCCACGCCAAAGACCTGAAAGATGATCGCGCCATCTGCGTCAAAGGCTTCGACCGACACAGCCGGACCGCGCTGAGTGGGTTTTTCCACGGCCCAGACCTCGGCCACTTTGTCCAGACGCAGGTGCAGGTTGAACCGGGGGTCCATGACGTTCTGCCAAGGCCCCATGGCGCGCAAGTTCTTGATCGGCCCGGTGTGGATCTGGATACAGCCACGGTTGCCGACAAAGATCATCACCTCAATTCCCGACGCCTGTACCGCCTGCAGCATCGCATCAGCGGCATCGGTTGTCAGTTGGCGGACAAAGGGCGCCCCGGCGATCCGATAGGCCCCAAGACGGTTCATCTTCAGCTTGGAACAAAGCCGCAGGAATTGATGGGTGTCGGTCAGGCGGGACCATTCTTCGCGCAGTGTATCGACCTTGTCCAAACGGGATTTTGCGCCTTCGACAGGCTTGCGCGGTTCGACGTCCTGGCCTTCGGACTGGTCGTCGACCGCAAGCTCTGCGACGATTTCGGCCCAGTCATCGTGATTGGATCCATCGCGCAGATGGATCTTGTGCATCGCATCCCCCGCCGCGTCGAAAATCTGCAAGGACCGGCGCGGACCTTTGTCCGTTTGAGTCTCTACTGCAAAGGCATGAACCCACTGGGACGGAAAGATGCGCAGATCGATGTCATCGGTCAGTGTCATCGCCGCATGTTCGCCGGGGTGGTAGTTGCCGTAGCTGCCAACCTTTTCATGTACACAGCCCGCGACACGGGTCAGGGCCATGACCTCGCCCAGCCGTTCGGCGGCGGGGATGATCTGATCGGGATGCGCTGCGATGCGCGTGACCCCATGTCCGACGCGGGCCGCAACAAGCTGCGCCTCGGCGATGCCAAGCTGTTCCGCAGCGTCGCGGGCGCGCGTCTTGGGGTTGGCGGTCTCAAACGCGCGAATTTCTGCAGGCGTAGGAATGGGGTGCTCGGTCATGGGGCATCCTCGGAAGTAAGGGGTGATGGATCCGATGGCTGCGCCCGAAAATCCCGGTGCGTGGCTGATTTGAATTACTTGACTGTTTTAGTCTGGTTGCAGTAACACTGCAACCCGTAGCGAATAGGTTTCCCTCCCTTTCGCCAATAACTGCCGCGCCAGCCTTCGCAAGCTACGGCTCAAGACGCATGAAGGATGGTGCAAATGTTAACTCCCACGTTGCGCGGTACAACCGCGCTCGTATGTCTGTCGTTGGCCGCTCCGGCCGCTGCACAGGATGATCCCGGCTTTCTCGGCACATTGATTTTGACCGCAGGTAAACGCGACCTGACCTTTGGCACCGCACTTCCCCGTACGGTGATCGACGAAGAAGAAATTCAGGATCGGCAGGCCAGCACGGTCGCACAACTGTTCGATTCCGTTCCCGGCGTTACGCTGGTCAACGGCACGACACCACAAGGCTCGGGTATCAATATCCGAGGCTTTGGGGCCAATACCACCTATGGGTCGGATCAAAAGATCGCCGTTCTTGTGGACGGAGCTGCCGTCGGTTCCGAAGAATTGTACCGCATCGGCACGCAATTGTTTACCGATCCGATGCTGTATCGCAGCGCAGAGGTCCTGCGCGGCACTATTGGCAGCTTTGCCTATGGGTCGGGCATTGTTGGCGGGGTGGTCAAACTGGAAACCAAGGACGCCGCGGATTTTACCGATGGCATGCCCGGATTTGGTGGCGCGCAAACCTTCGAGTACAGCTCAAACGGCGACGGCATGGTCAGTTCCACCACTCTGGCGTGGATGCCGACAGAGCGGGCAGAGTTTCTGCTGAACTACACGATTCGCGATCAGGACGACCTGACAGCGGGCGACGGCAGCACCATCGGCAACAGCGCCTTCCGGACGCCGTCGGGTTTGGCCAAAGCGCGGTTTACCTTTGGCGAGGATGATTCCCATTCGCTGATGTTCAGCTATTCGCGCACCTTGGCCGACGATACAGATGTGCCCTATGACCAATTCGACACCTCCGGGGGCATGTTTGGAAATGTGGACCGGGTGACCGATACCGCACAATCCGTCATCGAGTATCGGTACAACCCGGTCAGCGATTTGGTCGATCTACGGGCAAACCTGTCTTATGCGGACCAAAAGATTGACTACAGCTATGTCGCGGGCTCGTCGCCGCTGGAGGGCACTCCGACCTTTCCGTTCCTTGTCGGCACTGTGAATGCTGACCAGCGCTATCAGACGACCAAATTCACCCTGTCAAACCGGGCCTTGTTTGAGACCGGCGTGATCGAGCATGACCTGTTGGCAGGTGCCGAGTGGATCAAGCGTGATCGCAAGGACAATGACGCTGCCGGGGCACCCGGCGGGACAGATCGTCGGTTCGCCATCTTTGCGGTCAACGAGATGAGCATCGGCGCCTTCACCGTGACGCCTGCGCTGCGGTATGAAACGTCCGAAGTCACCAGCGACGGTGTTTACGGCTCCTTCACGAATGATGCTTTGATGGGTGGGCTGGCTTTGGCCTATGACTTTGGCAACGGCGTGTCGGTCTTTGGCTCTGCCGCCTATACCGAAGGGCTGCCCATCATCGACGATCTGGGCGCCAGTGCCACGGCGCTGTACCGAATGGACACAACGGAAAAGTCCCACACCTTTGAATTGGGTGCGGAATACAGCGGTACGGATCTGTTTGCTCAGGGCGATAGCCTGACGGTACGCGGCAACCTGTACAAGACCCAGCTGTGGGACATCACCAGCTTTACCGTTTCAGGGTCTACCTCTTTGAACCTTGATCGTGTTGAAACCAAAGGCTTTGAGCTTGAGGCATCCTATGGCATGGAAAGCGGCATTTATGTCGATCTCGCCGGTCATTTGGGCGAAGGGCGCGAATACAACCCTGATGGCAGAAGCTCCGTCTGGCGCAACGCGGGTGCCAGCCGTTTGCAGGTGGCCTTGGGCAAAAAGTGGGACGACAAGCTCGATCTGAGCTGGGAGGTCGTACACACAACGGACAAACGCGATTCTCTGGGGGCGGATCTGCCCGACGATACGGTGACCAACCTGCGCGCGACATGGCGGCCTGATCAAGGGTGGCTGAACGGCAGTGAGGTGCGCTTTGGCATCGAAAACGCGCTGGACGTAAACTATGTCAGCCATCTGGCGTCTCCGACCCGTCAGGCGCCGGGCCGAACGTTCAAAGTGTCGCTGTCCAAGTCGTTCTAAGCAATCTCCCGGCACGGTCACGCGGATCGTGCCGGGGGTAAAATGAACGAGGGACGGGCGGGGGGCAGATCGGTGCGATGAGGTCTCATTCGGAAACCAACGTGATCAGGTTGATTGAGGCTCTGCCGTACTGAACCGATGTCATGGGCATCCATGTGATGGCCGCAGATCCATAGACCACCACATTCGTCGGACGAAATGCCTCGGGCGACCTAGCGGTTGCGGCCCTTCCGATTGTCCCGATGTGATGGTCAGGAGAAAATGTTCCGTGGTGAGCAACTGAACGTGACCGATAAGGTAGCGTTTGGAAAGAAGCATGTTTTTACAGTTGGTTCCTAGCCAGCCAGTTCAAGCATTGTCAGGCTGCCCCAGACGATCAGCCCCCCGGCAAGGATCTGCAGCACTGGCAGCACTTGGCTGACGACCAAGAGCTTGGCCACCGGGACAAGGCTCATCCTGCGGGCGGTGACGGTCGACACCGCAACAAGACTGGTGAATACGGCCGTGCCCAGGCCCATCACAATCACAGCTGCAGCACCGGCGGTGCGGATATCCATCTGCCACGCAATCACCAGCAGAAAAATCGCGCCAGTACAGGGGCGGATCGCGATACTGGCCACAAGCACGAATGCGTCTCTGAGCGAAGATAGCTTTGCGACGTCGCTGGGTGCTGGTCCATGTGCATGGCATCCGCAATGGTCGTGGTCGTGATCGTGATCGGCCTTTTGAAGGCCCAAAGCCTCCCTCTCTCTCCATAGACTCCGCCCCCCGCGCCAAACAAGAATGACGCCTATAGAGGCAATGGCAATGTAACTTGCCGGGGCCAAAACATCTTCTGCGAGCGTTGTCATGCGACGGGCGGATATCTCGACAAGGGCGAAACCGCCATAAACCAGAAGGATTGCCCAAAATGCCTGCAGGAGGCTGGAAACCAATGAGATGACAAGAAGCCGCGCCGTCGACACCGACGAGCCAAGCCCAACGCCCCCGATAAGTGCCTTGCCATGGCCCGGGCCGACCGCATGGACGAACCCATAGCTGGCTGCGGCGAACAACAGGGTAAACAAGGCGCCGGGATCACCAGTGCGCAGGGCGCGAACCGCCCCGGCCATCTGGTTCTGGAAACCGCGTTGATGTCCTGCCGCCCAGCGCGCCACAGCGTCGAAATCCACCGCCATGGAGATCGCGACCAAAGCGGCTAAAATCAGGCAAAACAACACGATTAATCGCATTTCACCACAATCCGATCTGCGAAAAATCCTCCGACATTCTCTATATCTGAAGTTTCTTCACGGCTTAGCTTGGCCAAAACATCCAACAGAGCCTTATCCTGTGCGGTAGGGTCAAAGGGGATGATCTCTGCCGCGCATCCGGTGGCCAATCCGCGGATTTCGGGTGTGTTGGTCACGGTGAAATCGAAAAAGTAGGTCCTCTCAAAAAAGGCCGCTTCGACCGCGTGTTCTGTCATTTTGATCGGATCCTGTAAAATCCGATCGAATGTCAGTTGCAGGCGGCCGTCGACCAATTCAGCGTCCAGATTTTGCGGCCAGTCCAATGCAACCGCCTCACCGCGCGAGGTCAGATGCGCCGAGCCGTCAAAGTCCGCTGGCCAATCACTCAACCGTCGTACCAGTTCTTGTCTGTCCGTCTCATCCAGCGCGCCTTGGGCGTTCAGGTCCATCCCATGGGATGCCAGCATGTAGAGCGTTTCGAATTCGTCGTAGAGCCATGTCACCTCAATCGCTTCAAGCTCGTGACCCGGCCCAACTACGAAATTGACCCCGCCATCAATAAAGACATGGGGGTGCGCAAATGCGGCGCTTGCCGACATAGCAAAAGCCAACGCACAAGGCGTGGCACGGTGTACGAGCTGCCGCGTCATGGGGCAGGCCGTCGCGGTGCGCCGGGATGGTTCTGCCCCCAGACCTTGACTGCGTCCCGCTTTAACAGGCTTTCTTGCAGGCGATCGAGTTCGTGCAACGCGCGATCCTTATCCGATGTTTTCGCGATGGCCTTGTCATAGGCACGCAAAACGGATCGCGGTGCCCAAGGAAGAGAGGCCGAGGCAAGCCACATGCGCAATTCTTGCGGTAGACGATCATAGTCTCGCATGGCGCAGGTTCTCCTTCGCCGACATTTGAGGCTGGTCCGGCCCCGGTTCCCTTTTGCCATGCTAGTGCTCGGGTTCCGCAACAGGATCGAGTACCTGCACATGGCGCGCCTTAACGGCGTCGATGTGAAACTTTCGGCATACATTTGTAGTCACTACGTCGAACCGCAGGCGCAAATAGGATACCCGCATAAGCCCGGCGAACGATGCCGCCAGTGATGTGGCATCGTCTATCAGCCAATCGCATTCCTCGCAATCCGGGGCGCCCGCTGTGGCAAAGATCCCGAAAAGGGGTTTGCGGACGGCCGTCGGGCGCACGACCATACGCTCTGTCGGCAATCCTTCGGCAGCCCGAGTATCAATCCAATCCCGGGACGCGGGCTGTGGACGTGGATGCCAGATCGCAGCAGTGCAGTCAGGATGATGACTGGCAGACAGTGCCTCCGGTCTGTCAACGACGCGCACTCCCGAAGGCCCGCCACTTAGGGGGATGAACACTTGGGTCATGCGGCCTCCGGGCCAGACTCCGGGCGTCGCCAGACCGGAAAGGGATCTGGAAGATCGGGTAGGGTTTCCGGGCCGGGCGCAATTTCCTTTGGCAACAGACATGCATCCAGCTTTGCCTTCAACTGCGGCCAGTCGATCCCGGCGCCGATAAAAACAAGTTCCTGCCGTCGATCGCCCCATGGCTCGACCCAATGCTCCGCGAAATACGCGCGCCCGCTTGCATGGTCGGGCCAGCGCTCTTTGGGAACGGTTGCCCACCAGGTTCCAAGAGGTTGCACCGAGGACAGAGCACCCGCCAGAGAAAACTCCGCCACCCAATCGGGCCGCGTGGCGATCCAGAAATGGCCCTTGGCGCGGATCACACCCGGCATGTCGCCGTTCAGAACGGCCATGATCCTTTCAGGTTCAAAGGGTTGGCGGGCACGGTAAACGTAGCTTGCGACCCCGTATTCCTCAGTCTCTGGAACGTGGTCGGCGAAACCGTACAATTCTTTGGCCCACATAGGGTGCTCATGCGCCCTTTCGAAATCAAAAAGGCCAGTGTCCAAGATTGTGTCGCTGGGCACATCCGAATGATTGGTTTCGACGATGCGGGCATCGGCGTTCAGGCTGCGGATAATTTTGCGTGCGGCATCAACCTGATGCGGCGCAGCGTCCGCAACCTTGTTCAGGATTACCACGTCGGCAAATTCGATCTGGTCTGTCAGCAGGTGCACCAAAGTGCGCTCGTCTTCCTCACCCAAGGTCTCACCCCGGTCGCTCAGGAAATCATGGCTAGAAAAGTCGCGCAGAAGGTTTACCGCATCAACGACAGTCACCATCGTGTCTAGCCTCGCCACATCCGAGAGGCTGTTGCCGTCGGCGTCGCGAAAATCAAACGTGGCGGCGACGGGAAGCGGCTCTGAAATGCCGGTGGATTCGATTAGCAAATAGTCAAAGCGCCCTTCACCCGCCAAGCGGCGCACCTCTGCCAATAGATCGTCACGCAATGTGCAGCAGATGCAGCCGTTCGACATCTCGACCAGTGTTTCGTCCGTACGGCTTAATTTGGTATCCGCACGGACAAGGTCGGCGTCAATGTTGACCTCGGACATATCGTTGACGATGACAGCGACCCGGCGCCCTTCGCGGTTGTTCAATACACGGTTCAAGAGTGTCGTCTTTCCGGCGCCAAGAAAGCCAGAGAGTACGGTTACAGGTAGGCGTGTGTCGGTCATGGATTGAGAGCCTCATTGCGGATGTCGTCGTTTTCTAAGCCGGGTAAGCGTGCGCGCAGCATGTCGAGGCTGCGTTGAAGTTCGGGACGGGACAGATCGCGGGCAATGACCACGATGCGAGAGCGCCGATCCATTCCCTGCCAATCGTGGAGCGGCACCGGAGCGTCAAAGATGTGTTGAACGCCGTGAAAGACGAAAGGCGTATTCAGCCCCTCTAGGAACACGATTCCCTTCACGCGCAGGATGTCCGGTCCACGCAGGGCGATCAGGGTGTCGAGCCAAAGATCAAAGACCGCATCCGGAATTGGATCTTCAAGGATGATGGAGGCGGTGCCGATGCGCGTGTCGTGCGGGGTCATACGTCCGGACGCTGGTTCTGCGCGCAGCAGACCCGAAAGATTTTCAAGTGGGTCGGACGCGGTCGACGGGGGGCTGGTCCATTCCAGAACCGTGTTTGGTGTGGTCCCCGCCCGCAATCCGCTTAGACCCCAAATGCTGCCAGCAACGCCTTTGCCCTGAACCGCATGCAGGATGCGCGCGCCGGGATTGATCGCCCTCAATCGCTCCTCGAAGGGAACCCATTGCTCTGGCGGCAAGAGATCTGTCTTGCCCAATATGATCAGGTCGGCCATGGCAACCTGCGAAACAGCCTCAAACTGCGCCGTCAATGTCGTGGGCCCATTGGCAGCGTCCACTACGGTGACAATGCCGTCCATCCGTGTGGTGCGTGAAAGATAAGGGTCAGTCGTCAGGGTCTGCAGTATCGGAGCCGGATCGGCGAGTCCGGTTGTTTCGATCACCACTCGATCAAAGTCCAGTTCGCCCCGGTCGCGCCGCGCGGACAGGCTTATGATGGTGCGGGCCAGATCTCCTCTGATCGTGCAACACAGGCAACCAGACCGCATCAAGACGATCTCTTCGCTGGTGCTTTCGATCAGGTCATGGTCAAGTCCGGCTTCGCCGAACTCATTTACGATTACGGCGATACGCCCGGCAGAAGGGTCCGAAAGCACAGCGTTCAACAGTGTCGTCTTTCCGGCGCCAAGAAAGCCGGTCAAGACAGTAATCGGCAATCGCTGGTCCGTCATGCCTGCCCCCCGAAGGGAGCAGGAACCGCTGCGGATTGGAGGCCTTGGCATTGTTTGCCGGGCATCCCGGAGGCGTCATATGGGATGGTCATCGCTGTGTGCCCCTTGATGCTGAGGAGAGATCGAAAAACTGGCCTTTGTGTCAGGTGTGACGGCTGCGCCCGGTCACATGCAGTCAGTAAGAGTGGACGCGATGTTCCGGATGAGTTGCGGAAAAAGCGCGGCACCCGGTTCTAGATTGGCGCCCAACGGATCAATCACTCCGGTCTGTACTTCGGTGCCTTCGGTTACGGCAGCGACAAGTCCCGGGTTGAATTGTGGTTCCGCCAGTACGCAATCCACGCCCTCGTATTGGACGCGTTTCTTGATTTGCGAGAGCCTTGCAGGGCTGGGATCTTCTGCATCCCCAAGAGAGATCGCCCCCGAAGCCGGAAAGCCAAAATCCGTTTCGAAGTATTGAAAGGCATCGTGGAAGACGATGAAACTGCCACCTCGCACTGGGGCCAGTGTCGCGCTGATCTCGGCAGTCAGGGTTGCTAGCTCATTTCGACCAGCCGCGGCATTGGCAAGATATGCCTCGGCGTGTTCCGGATCTTTCGAAGCCAGCTCTGCCGCGATCAGGTCAAGCCAAGTTGCCGCATTTGCCGGAGATAGCCAAGCATGCGGGTCATGTTGGCTGTGAACGTGTGCGTGTTCGTCATGCGATTTGTGGTGGTCGTCATCATGATCTTCGACATGTTCATGATGGTGATCTTCATGATCGTCGTCCGCTCCATGCGCGTGCTTCTCGAACAACGCATTTTCGCGGAACTCTAGCAGAGTTGTCTTGTCCGCCTCCAGTAGCGTCAGAACCGCGGCGTCTTCGGCCAATGTTTCCACCGCTCCTTCCATCCAAGGCGCGAGGTCCGCGCCCATCCAGACGACAATATCTGCATCCTGCAATGCTTGGGCTTCGGAGGGACGCATGCTGTATCCGTGCGGCGATGCGCCTGAAGGCAGGATCAGGTCCGGGTGGCCGACTCCTTCCATGACGCGGGCGACAAGGGAGTGGACCGGCGCGATGTCGACGGCCACGTTTGGCACATCGGCGATCGCGGTTCCGCCTATCAGTGCGGCGAAGGCGGCAAGTGAAATCGACTTGGTGGTCATCGGATATGTCCAGTTATGTTATAACATAACTTACACCATACTAAATGGAGTCAAGGATGACAAGAGGCCGACCAATTGCGTATCTGAGACCGTTTGGACGCATGACATTGTCAGAGAGGCCTTGCCTCGTCGTTTTTTAGTTGTTGATCCCAAGTCAGTGCAGCCGCCCAGCGTGGCAAAAATCAAACGGTTCCAATGCGTGGAATATTATGGATCAGGGTGTCGAGGCCGTTGATTTTTGCGATCAAGTTTACGGTCAGGACGACCGCAGGCGTGTTTTGGGCGATTTCGCCGCTGTTTTCCTTCGGGCTGAGTTGGTCGCAGACATCGCGGCGAGAGGGACGTTGTGGAGGGATGGAACCACACTCAAGACGGTTTGACGAATGAAACGCAAAAGGGACCATGGGTGGCAGGTGAAGAGGCGGCTGGTCGGCTCGTCTGGCGCCAGTGCCTGCGGCTGTTGAACCAGCGCGCGGGCCTTTAGTACTCTGAGCTACCCCTCGAAAACCGGACACTGATGTAAGCTGCTATTTGTTGTCTGATGGTCTTCACCAAGAATGAGATCAAAGATGTCGAAACGGAAGCAACATCACCCAGCCTTCAAGGCTAAGGGCGCGTTGGAAGCTTTGAAGGGCGAGGAGATGGTTGGCGACCTTGCGAGTCGGCTTGCGGTGCACCCGACAATGGCCCATCAGTGGAAGCGAGCATTGTTGGAGGGGGCGTCCGGCGTCTTCGAACGTGGTGGCCGGAAAGCCCCCTTCCTGAATCTGTTCGCCACCATGGACTGGCACACGCGCAAGGTGCTGGCTTGGCGGATCTCAACCACATTGGAAGCCGAGTTCTGCGTCGATGCGCTGAAAACGCCATCCACAAGTTAGGCCCGCCAGAGATCATAATACGGTCCAAAGCTGCCAGTTCACGTCATTTGCACGGACCGACCGCTTTCGCCTATCGGATTTCGATGGACTGCAGGGGGCGGTTCCTCGACAACATTTTTATCGAGCGGCTGTGGCGCACGCTGAGATACGAATGCGTCTACCTGCACGCATGGGAAACCGGATCAGAGGCCAAAGCTGGTGTCAGAAAATGGATGACCTTCTACAATCACAAACGCCCGCACTCTGCCCTTGGTGGCAAACCACCCGCCGTGGTCTGCTGGCAGACAAGTGAAACAACTTACCCCAATCAGCAAGTGCAGAGAGATGCTTGAATTACGCTGAATCCTTTCCAAGCATTGGGGCGTAGCTCACCGGCAACCGGGTGCGTTTCACGCTTGGTAAGCGCTGACCGCGTGACCAGACATGTAACTTTGAACAGCGATCTTTGAAATGTCTTGGACTTGAGCGCCCTGTTTAAAGAACATCTTTCCAGATTGAAAACGTCGTCGGGAGGCCAATCGATTTAAAATCGACCACTAACAACACTGACGATCAAATGGGAGGAAATGCGAATGCTGAATATTAGAGGATACGTCATGGGGGGCGTGTCAGCGGTGCTATCGACTGCGTTCTTGGTAGGGGGAGCGGCAAACGCCGAAGAAATCGAGATTTCAAACTATGGGGTCAGCACAAGTAGCATGCCCTATGCCGTTGCGCTGGGGGCGGGCTTCTTTGAAGAGGAAGGTTTGGATATCACGGGGATCCGCACCTCGCCTGGTGGTGCCGCGACAATCCGCAACCTTTTGGCCGGCGATCTTCCCTTTGGCGAAGCGGGCCTGACGGCCACGCTTGCCGCTATTCGCGGTGGCGCCGGAATTAAAGTGATCGGGACCACGGGCAACACAGTTGCGGAGATCGGCTGGGCCGTCATGCCAGACTCGCCGATCCAGTCGATTGAGGACCTGAAAGGTGCCACGGTCAGCTACACCAACCCGAATTCAACGACCCAGGCACTTGCCCTGATGTTGATCCAAGCTGCTGGTCTTGAACAGGATGATGTCGAGTTGCTGTCCACTGGCGGTGTGGGGCCCGGACTAGCGGCGTTGGAACATGGGCAGGTCGATGTCGCACCGATCACCGAACCCAATTATTCGCGAGAGCCAGACAAGTACCGGATTTTGGCATGGGCGCCGGACGTGCTGCCGCCTCTGGTGAGTGTTCTGGCGTTGACGACCGATGAGGTGATTGCTGAGCGACCGGAGTTTCTGAAATCTGTCATGCGTGCCCGTCAGAAAGCCGTGCAGCTGATGAACGACAACCCGGCCGAAGCGGCCAAGCATGTTGCGGAACCCTTTAAGATCACGCCTGAAACGGCCGAAGCACTGATCCGTCGTTTGCAGACCCCGACCGGTCCCGATCAGGTTCGGCACTGGAGCGAGGGCGCGATCTATCTCACCAGCATGACGAACCTTGCTGATGCGCAGATCCTTCTTGGTGTCGATTACAGCGACATCGATTGGGATGCGATAATCGACGACAGCTTCATGCCCGAAGATCAGAAGGGCCTGTACGACCAATGAGCAGACTTGAAGCACCAGGCACTATTCGCAGCCATGAACAAGAGCTGAAAAAGGCAGGAGACCCGACTGCGATGGGCACACATTGTGAACTGCGTGGCGCTACCAGAGTCTATCCCGGCAGTGCGGGTCGTCCCGCACTGCACGCTCTGGGGCCGATCGATCTGGAATTGGAGGCGGGCCGGTTCTATGCGGTTGTCGGTCCATCGGGTTGCGGTAAATCCACATTGCTGGAACTGCTCGCGGGGTTGGCGTCGCCAAGCGAAGGCGAGGTCTTCATCAACGGCCAGCCAATCGAGGGCAACGTTGCGGACGGTGTCGGCGTGGTGTTTCAGGATGACGCCAGCTTTCCATGGCTCACTGTCTGGGACAACATTGCCTTTGGCCTGCGCCAAAAGGGCGTCTCCGAGAACATAATCTCGGAAAAGGTCAAAGGCGCGACCAAGTTGATGGGGTTGACCGGCTTTGAAAGCGCCTATCCGGCGCAATTGTCGGGCGGTATGCGTCAGAGGGTTTGCATTGCGCGGACCCTCATGATGGAGCCGAAACTCATCCTGCTGGACGAGCCGTTTGGCGCTCTGGACCAGCAGACCCGGCTTTTGATGGGGGATGAACTTCTGAACCTGTGGCGTGAGACCGGGGCCACGGTCCTGTTGATCACCCATGCGCTTGATGAGGCGGCCATGCTGGCCGATGTTGTCTGCGTCATGTCGGCTCGGCCTGGTGTTTTGCTGGACGTCGTCGAGACGGGCTGGCCGCGGGACCGCGACAGTCGCATCGTGTCCAAGCCGGAATTCGGCGCGATAACCAGTCGACTCTGGTCCTTGCTGCGTGAGGAATCTCTGAACGCCTTGGACACGAAACAACGAGGGAGTTGAGATGAAGCGCGCTACAACCATCCGGATCCTCGTACTGCTCGGCGCGGTTCTCTTTGTTGAACTCCTCTGTCGTATCGGCGTGATAGTCCGCTTCACAATGATCCCGCCATCCGAAATGGTGGTCGGACTGTTCAACCTGCTCGTCTCGGGCAAAATGAACGACGATATGACAACGACGTTGTCGTCGGTGGCGATTTCGCTTGTTGCCTCGGTTATTGTCGGCACAGCGGCGGGTGCAATCATACATGCGCTGCCCCGCGTTCGCCGAACAATCGATCCGTTGCTTGCGACCTATTACTCGGTGCCGGTCTTTGTGTTCTATCCGATGTTCATCGTGCTTTTTGGGCTTAACGATGTTCCGAAGATCGTCATTGGCTTTCTCTATGCGGTGGTGGCCGTCATCATCAACACACTTAATGGGCTGGATCGGATTCCACCCGTTTTGGTCAAGACCGGCTTGGTCTACGGCATGAGCCGCGTGAGTATCGTGATGCGGATTCTGCTGCCTTTCGCGGCACCGTATCTGTTCACAGGTGTGAAACTTGCGATCGCGTATTCCTTCATCGGCATCATAGGGGCGGAGTTTATCCTATCTGCCAACGGTCTCGGGCATAGTATCTCATATGCGTATCATAACTTTGATAATGTCGCGATGTACTCGTTGATCCTGTTCATCCTGATCGTTGTTCTAACTATCAACATGTCTCTCCATGCTTGGGAAAAGATGTTGATGAAACGCCGAGGTTTCCAATGAGTACGAATACCGTGGTTCCACTGCGCGAACGTTTCGTCGATATCGCCGTCCTGATAGTGGTTTTTGTTGGAGTCTGGGAAGTTGCGCATCAATGGGCCGGTGACGTGGCCCTGACGTCTCCTTGGGATACCATCAAATATTCGATCCAAACGCTGTTTTCGGCATCGTTCTGGCCCCATGTGTGGGCGACCATGTCGTCGTTCGCCATCGCTATGGTGGTCGCAGCATTCAGCGGAATCCTGATTGGTGCAGTTTTGGGGTACAATCGGCTGGCGGGAGAGGTCGCCGAGCCGATCCTAGTGGGCGTCTATTCGATCCCCAAGGTCACGCTGTATCCGATCATCCTGCTGTTCTTTGGCATCGGTAGTGCCGCATCGGTGGCATTTGGGGCTTTGCACGGCATCGTTCCGATATCATTGTTCACCATGAATGCAGTCCGCAACATCAAGCCGGTCTATCTGAAGACGGCCAAGGTACTGCGGTTGACGCCGCGCCAACTTTTGCTGTCCATTTTGCTGCCGGCGTCGCTGCCCGAGGTGTTCACGGGTCTCAGGGTCGGCTTCTCGCTGACGCTGGTCGGAACATTGCTTGCCGAGATGTTCGGATCGCGTCAGGGTCTTGGACACATGCTGATGAATGCTATCGGGATGCATGATATGGATGTCATTATGTCCATTACGCTGTTGCTTGCTCTGTTTGCAGTCATCGTCAATTCGGGCTTGTTGTGGATAGATCGCAGGCTGCATCGAACGACAGTTAAGACCCCGATGGGCGGCGCATAGCTCGGCGCAGACTAAAGGTGGTGGCGCATGAGAAACCAGAATTCATGCGCCACCACCGTCAGCGGGCATTTCATCGCAGTCGCAACCGGCGCGGTGATTGGCACGGGCACACGTCTTGGGACCTTTTTCCATAGGCTGCGCTGCCAGCTCATTTCAGAACATTGTGGTTCGGACTCGCCGATTTGGCCCTAAAGACTTTCTGGTCTTTCTGAGGTCTGCGAGGCACCGCAGTTCACAATTCGAAACACAGGCAGAGCCGAAAAGTACTTAGGAGTACACTAAATGTCGAAGCTACGAATAGCCGTGATCGGCGCGGGCGTAATGGGGCGGGAGCATATATCGGCACTACAATCCTGCAACCGGGCCGAGTTGGTAGCAATCGCCGACCCCGTGGGTGGCAGTGATGTCTACGATTCAGGAGTCCCACGGTTCACAGATTATCAGCAGATGCTGAAGGCCGTTAAACCGGATGGTGCCATCGTTGCAACGCCACCGCACACACATGTCGAAATCGGGATCAAATGTATCGAGCTTGAAGTTCCAAGCTTGATTGAAAAACCGGTTTCCAGTGACCTTGCCTCGGCGCTTCGGCTGGAACAGGCCGCCGCCGACAGTGACGTGCCGGTATTGATTGGCCATAGTCGCCGCCACAATTCGATCAACACGGCCGCGAAGAGAGCTATCGAAGACGGGCAGCTGGGAGATATCTTGGCAGTCACCTCCATGCATCTGCGACATAAACCCGATCAGTACTTCGCCGACAAATGGAAAACCCAAAAGGGTGGCGGCGGAGTAATGTTAATCAATGTCGTCCATGACTTCGATTGCCTGCGCATGCTGTGTGGTGAGATAGACGAAGTTCATGCCATCACCTCAAACAAGGGCAGAGGGTTCGAAGCTGAAGATACCTGTGTCGTAATGCTGAAGTTCGCAAGCGGAGCGCTTGGAACGATGACAGTATCAGACGCCACGCAGGCGCCCTGGAGTTGGGAATTTACGTCCGGCGAAGATCCGAGGTTTGCGAAGCACGATGAAAACTCGATGCTGATTTGTGGAACCAAAGGCTCTCTTTCGCTGCCGTCGATGTATCTATGGAAAAACTCGAACGGCTTTAAGCGAGATGACCCACTTTCGCGTACTCGATTGCGGTGGGAGCCGAACACCCCCCTGCATGCCGAGCAGGAACATTTCCTGGACGTTGTCGAGAGAAAGTCCAAGCCAATCGTGTCAGTCGAAGACGGCAACCGGACGTTGGCCGCAACCTTGGCCGTCTGGGAATCGGAAAAGATTGGTGGATGGGTGTCTACCGACGAGATGATCCAGCGTGCCAAATTGGAAAAAACGGAGACGAATTAATGAGAGATTACACCCTAGGATTCCTTTCATTGGGCGCGATCCCAGCAGTGAACGTCTTGGAAGTGGCGGCGAAGGCTGGATTTTCGGCGGCTGGTATTCGCCTGACCGGACGCAGCAAAAACGACGCCGAGCCAACGATTGCAGGAAATCCAACGGCAATCAAGGAGTTGCAGGATACCTCCAAACAGCTCGGAGTCCGAATATCCAATGTCACGACCTACCACATCAGGCCTGAATCCCGTATCGAGGATTATTTACCTGTCTTGGAGGCGACCGCCGAACTTGGGTGTGACAAGATCGTAGCGGCCTCATATGATGTTGCCGATGATGTTCTTGTGGATTTCTTTTCCGAGTACGCTGATAGGGCGAACCAATTCGGTATTCGTATAGCAATTGAATTTCAACCGTACAGTGGGATCAAAACTCTCGGGCAGGCTGACCGCATTGTAAAGTTGGCAGGTCGCCAAAATGTGGGTTTCCTCATTGATGCGTTTCATTTGGCCCGGTCGGGTGGGGTGCCGAAAGACTTGTCGAGTATAGATCCGGATCGTATCTATTTCGCTCAGATCTGTGACGCATCAATTAATACGCCCGAAGGTATGGATTTGATAACCGAAGCCAGGTCTGGACGTTTGTATCTGGGCGATGGCGCGCTTCCCGTGGAAGGTTTGCTGAAACACCTTCCGGACAATGTCGAACTGGAGTTCGAAATTCCTGTGGTCAGCGACAAGGATCTTTCACCTGAAAAAAAGGCACAGATAATATTTGACAGAACGTCAGGATATCTTGCTGGCCTAGGTCATGTTGACAAATGACGCACCCAAAGCCGGATTGACGTTATGTCTATAAAGCCGAGGAACCTCTCGGCGGTTTTGTCGCAACGGGTTGCGACACGGCGGGCGTTCTTCATCTTATTGAAGCACCGTTCAACCATGTTGCGAAGTTGGTAGAGCGAGTGATCCACTCCGACCCGCATTCTGCGCGATTTCCGCATGGGGATCTGAGGCAGGATATTGCGCTTTTCCATAGTTTTGCGAATGCGATCAGCGTCATAGCCGCGATCCACCAGAAGAGCCGCCGGCTCAGGCAGGTTGTCCGCCATGACCATGTCAAAGCCAAGATAATCGGATGTTTGACCCGGTGTTATTTCAGACCTCATTGGCAGTCCTGCCGCGTTGACGCGGAGGTGGATTTTGGTCGTGAACCCACCTCTTGAGCGGCCAAAACCCTGTCGCGGAGTCGCCCTTTAGCGCCCGCTGCCTGATGGTGAGCGCGGATTACGGTGCTGTCGACCATTTGGAGGGCGTCCGGCACCGCTCCACAATGGTTCAGGCCCTCGAGAATGTCCTCTCACAGGCCTGAAAGTGTCCAACGTCGGAATTGCCTGTAGACGCTCGGCCATTTGCCGAATTCTTCCGGCAGGTCCCGCCACGGCGATCCGGTCCGGGCGATCCAGAAAATCCCATCCAGAACAATGCGATGATTGGTTGGCTTACGTCCGTTCGGGGCACGTGCAGCAAGGATGAAATGCTCAAAGAACGCCCACTCGTCGTCCGTCATCAGGTCTCGTGCCACGCTGGTCTCCATAGCAGATACCAGCTTGAATCACGTCAACGCCACACTGTGAATCCCTTTTGGCAACACGGCCTAGCTTGCAATTATGAAGGCAAATGCCGAGGCAACGAACGAAAGCCAGCCGATCTGGTCAAAGGTTTGAGAGCTCGTCACTGGCCGCCGGCCCCCGCTGCCATTTTGGAAAATCCCCCAATAAGGTTTGCAACGTTTTGTCCCAACGCGTCCATTGCATATCCGCCTTCCATAATAAAATGGGTCGGCAAGCCGAGTAAGGCGATGCGTGAACCGACATCGATGTAATCTGCGGTTTGCAGAACAAAACCGCCAACCGGATCGTCCTTGTAGGTATCCACCCCCAATGACACGACAAGCACATCCGGCGCATAGGCTTTTATGCGTTCGTGGGCCAGTTGCAAGGCTTTGGACCAGTCGTCATAGCCGGTGCCACGCGGCATGGGCAGGTTGACGTTATAGCCCTTGCCCGGACCGGCGCCCACCTCGGTGTCATAGCCCATGAGGAATGGGTATTCGTCCTGCGGGCGGCAATGCAGCGAGAGGAACAGCACATCGTCGCGTTCATAGAATATCCGCTGGGTGCCGTTGCCGTGATGATAGTCGATATCCAGAAGCGCCACACGTTTTGCGCCCGCATTCAGGTGCGCCTGAGCCGCGATGGCGGCGTTGTTGAGGTAGCAATAGCCGCCCGCAAGGTCTTGCGAGGCGTGGTGCCCGGCCGGACGGCAGACTGAAAACACCGAGCTTTCACCCGCCTGCATGAGGTCCACCCCTGTCAGGGCGATGTCCTTGGCCGCATTGATCGCAGGCCACGTGCCCTTCACGAAGGGGGCACAAACATCGAAGGTATAGCAACTTAGCATCGAATGAACCGACCCGTTGGGCACCTGATCCATACCGCGCATGCCAAAGGTATAGGCGGTCGCAAAGCCGCCCGGTCCGAACTCTTCTTCCCACAAAGGATAGCAGCGTTGCAGAAAGCTGACGAAGGCAGGATCGTGGATCTGGTGGACCACATCCAGCCCGTGCGCCGCGGGGGGCACCACATCGTCGAACCCGGCGGCGGCAAGCCCGCCCATGATCGCATCCATGCGTTCGGGGCATTCGGACATCGGGATCATTTCGTCATAGCGCATCTCCATGGCACCGGCATGGCCCCGGTGATCTTCGGAATAGATTAGCTTCATGATGTTCCCTTTGCGATCTTTGTTGCATGATTGCGCTGCCACGCAAGGCAGAACCTGTCGGCGGTGATGGCGATGATTGCCATGCCGATGCCTGCCACAAATCCCTGTCCGAAATTGCCGGCGCTCAGGCCGATATAAACCTCTTGCCCAAGGTCGCTGGTACCGACCAAAGCGGCGATGACCAGCATGGCGATCCCATACATAATCGTCTGGTTCAGGCCGAGCATGATATTGGGAAGAGCCAGCGGCAACCGGACCTGAAACAGCAATTGCCGTGGCGTCGCGCCAAGGCTTGTTGCTGCCTCAACCGCTTCGGCTGACACATGCCGTAACCCGTGTTCGGTATAGCGGAAGGCGGGCACGTAGGCATAGGAGATGATCGCCAGCAGGGCCGAAAAATCGCCGATTTTGAACAGCATGACCGTCGGTATCAACAGCACGAAGGGTGGCATGGTCTGCAACGTGTCGTTGATGGGACGCATGAACCGAGAGAACCAGTCCTTTTGGGACGCAACGATGCCAAGCGTCGTGCCGATCAGGAAGGATGCGAGCACAGCCATTGTCGCAAGGTGGATCGAGAGCATGGCCTTGTCCCATGATCCGGTCACCAGCAGGAAGGCCAAAGCCAGAGCGGTGCTGACCGCCAGTCTTGTCCCGCCCATGCGCCAGCCAAAAAATACCAGAATCGCGACCACCGCAAGCCAAGGCATGTCGGTAATCCCGACATAGAGCACGATACCTACCAGCACGATCCACACCGCCACCGATGTGCGCCCAGTGCGCAGGGCCAAGGCGGTTCCGGCCACTATGAGCATTGTATAGACCGCCGTGTGCCACGGTTGCAGTGCAAAGCCCCAAGTGAAGGGGCTGACCGCTTTGTCGAGGCCAATTTTAAGCGGCAGCATCGCAAAAAAGATCACGCTGTTCTTGATTGTCTCCAGCGCTGGTTTGAAGGTCAGGATAAAGCTTTGGATCGCAGTGTTCAGCGGGCTGGCCAAATTCACGTGCCAGCCAGCGGGCCAGTTCTCCAAAACAGGCAGGACGGGACGCAGTACAATCACGGCGATTGTCGCAGCCGCCAGTGCTATCCAGAAACCGTGGCGCGCGGCGTAGCCGCGGTGCTCCATGCCGCGGCCCTCGGTTTCTGCAAGTCCGGCTGTAAGGCGGTCAAGAACCATTGCTAGCAACGCGATAACGATCCCCGCAACAAGGCTGGCACCAAACTCAGCCTTGCGCATGGTGGACAGCACCTCCCAGCCGATATCGGCTGTGCCGCCAATGATCGACGCGATGATGACCATCGACAGTGATGCCATTGTGGTTTGATTGACACCGATCAGGATCTGGCGAAGCGCTGCCGGAACACGTACTCGCCAGAACAGTTGGCCACGGGTTGCGCCGGACATTTGGCCAGATTCTATGATTTCCGAAGGCACTTCGCGCAGGCCCAGAATGGTGTTGCGGACCATCGGCGGAAACGCAAACAATACCGAGGCGACCAAGCCAACAACCGGCCCAAATCCGAACAAGAGCAGAATAGGAAGAAGGTAAGCAAAGGCCGGAACCGTTTGCGCGACATCCAGCAGCGGCATCAACCCCCGTTCAGCTCGTGGCGAGACGAAGCCCCAGACCCCCAAACCAAATCCGACAAGCACCGCAAGCGGTACGGAAATAAAGACCAAAGCCAGTGAATTCATCGCAGGCGCCCAAAGCCCCACCATTAGAACATAGACAAAGCTAAGCGCGGTAAATGCCGCCAACCCCGGCCCGCGCACCTTGTAGGCGATACCGGCGATCACGAGGACTGTCGCGCTCCATGGCAGCCATTGCAGCAGGTCCCGGATCCAGGTCATCGGGTAAGTAAAGAGCAACGTAATCGCACGAAAGAACGGCCGGAAGTTGTCCACGAACCAGTCCATGACAGCGTTGAACCATGCCGCGACCGGCAGTTGCAGCGCGCTGGGATAATCTTGCAGCCAATCGACAGCACCTTGCGCCAGCACGCACAGCAAGGCAAAGAGGATAACCAGTGGCCACCCCAGCCAGCGCCGCGCCATCGGCAACGCAGAAAGCGGCGCCGAGTGTGCATCAACTTGCGTCATGGTCAGCCTCGCTACCCAATGCGGCAAGTGCCGTGATCAGTGACGCCGGAGTGATCTTGCCCAGAACGGCGCCTGACCCGTCACGGGCGGCCAGCCCATCGGGGTTCTTGGCCAGTTGTGCAATCAGATCCTCGGCCATCCCGTCGGCGGATACGGCTGGCAAGGCCGAGAGATCGCCCTGGGCTGGAACGGCGCAGGCGGCGGCCTGTAGCAACCTGATCCGCGGCACCTCGGAAGTGAACCGCGCGACGTAGTCGTCAGCGGGGTTCAATATCAATTCCGTGGGCGTGCCGATTTGCACAACTTTGCCATCTCTCATGATTGCCATGCGGTCGGCAATACGCAGCGCTTCCAGGAAATCATGGGTGATAAAGACGATAGATTTGCGCAAGACCCGCTGGATACGCAGGAACTCATCTTGCATTTGCCTGCGGATCAAAGGATCAAGCGCTGAAAACGGCTCGTCTAGGAACCAGACATCCGGCTCCACCACAAGCGAGCGGGCAATACCGACACGCTGTTGCTGACCGCCCGACAACTGCCCGGGAAAGGCGCCTTCACGCCCTTCGAGCCCGACCAGTTCAATGACGCGCTCGG